>JAYVBH010000044.1:0-3410 GCA_043750575.1 Cyclobacteriaceae bacterium | reverse complement strand
CGTACTTGCCTTCCAATTGACGAATCTTGATTTCCAGGTCTTTGTTGGACTGCATCCACTTGCGAAGGGCAACGAATGTGCGCATGATCGCAATATTGACATCAATTGCCCGATCACTGCGCAAAACACTTGAGAGCATGGCAATACCTTGCTCGGTAAATGCCAATGGCAACTTCCTTCGACCACCCCAACTTGATATCACAAATTGTGATTTCAAGTTTAGGGGAACTCTGCACTCCCAAACTTCCAATATCCAACACTGAATATCCAATAACGAAGTTTGGAGCCCCCTCCCTTGGATGTTGGGTGTTCGGTATTTGATGTTGGATATTTTGGGCCGGCCTCATTTTCCTCCCCACCCCTTTCTCCCCTAAAGGGGAACTCTGCAATCACAAACTTCCAATATCCAATAACGAAGTTTGGAGCCCCCTCACTTGGATGTTCGGTGTTCATTATTGGATGTTGGAAATTTTTGGCCGGCCTCATTTTCCTTCCCACCCCTTTCTCCCCTAAAGGGGAACTGAGCACTCCCAAGATTCTCACAAAGCAATAACCTATACGAGAAACCAGTCGCCCACGAGGCAATTTGAGTACTATTCTCAACAACACTCAGTACAACCGGGCGCGACTTCCCCAATTATCAGGCTCCGTCGCTGGCAAGCCTTTTTTAGGTGGTGGTTTACACGAATTCGGCGGGAGCGAAATGCTCCCTCCATTCCAAACCCATTCATCCTATGAAAAAGAAACAACCCAAACCCAACCTCCCGGCCACGAACAGCCCCATTACCAACCTGCCCGGCTATCCGCACTATCCGGCCAGCGAGGACATCTTCAACCACGACAAGAAAGAAGGAGATCTCGACCCTGAAGATGTTTCAAAAAGAAAATCAGCCAACGAGGGCAAAGGCTCTTCCAACGAAAAGGACTTCAAAGATGATGTGTCCGGCGGCGACCTGGATATTACCGGGGCAGAACTGGATGATGCGCAGGAAGCACTGGGCAGCGAGGATGAAGAAAATAACGCCTATAGCCTCGGCGGTGAGAATCACAAAGACCTGGAAGAAGACAAAGGTGACTGAAGCCGTTCCAGGATCATTTGAATAAATCAGATTCCATCAGTCCAATAATCCACCAACCAACCATGCTTCAAACCAAGAACCAATTACTTAACCCCGCTCCCATCGGAGCAGCAACTTTAAGAAACAGGATCGTGATGGCACCGATGACCCGCTGCCGCGCGATTGGAAATATTCCCAATGACCTGATGGCGGAATACTATGCCCAGCGGTCGGGTGCCGGACTGATTATTACCGAAGGAACTTCTCCCTCACCCAATGGATTGGGTTATGCACGGATTCCCGGAATCTTCAGCGAAGAACAGGTCACGGGCTGGCAGAAAATAACTTCGGCGGTACATAGCAACGGAGGCACCATCTTTATTCAACTGATGCATACGGGAAGGATCAGTCATCCGTTGAACATGCCTGCCGGGTCGCTGATCCTGGCGCCTTCAGCGGTCAAAGCTGCAGGCCAGATGTGGACCGATGCCAAACAGCTTCAGGACTTTGTGGTTCCAAAAGAAATGACTGCGGATGAAATCGTCAGTACGAAAGAAGAGTTTGAGAATGCCGCGCGGAATGCCATACGTGCCGGCTTTGACGGCGTAGAACTGCATGGCGCCAACGGCTATCTGCTGGAGGAGTTTCTTTCACCTGTCAGCAATATCCGCACAGACCAATACGGTGGTAGCATTGAGAACCGCTGTCGCTTTGTGCTGGAGGTAGCCACCGCCGTTGCCGAAGCCATCGGCAAGGAAAAAACTGGCATTCGCCTGTCCCCCTATGGCACGGCCAGTGACATGCCGCACTACCCCAGGATCCACGATACCTATCACTACCTATCCGGTCAACTGAACAAACTCGACCTGGCGCACATCCACCTGGTCGATCATTCCGCCATGGGCGCCCCACCTGTCCCTGTTGAAATGAAAGAACTGATCCGCAAGAATTTTAAGAAGACCATTATCCTGTGCGGCGGCTATGATCAGGCGCGCGCGGAAGAAGATATTCAAAGCGGCAGGGCCGACCTCATTGCTTTTGGCCGTCCCTTCATCAACAACCCCGACCTCGTTGCCCGGTTCACCAACCATTGGCCCCTGGCGACCTACCTCAACATGGATCAATTCTATTCTGCGGATGAAAAGGGATATACGGATTACCTGCCGCAGGAGAATCTGGTGGTTGCGTGAGAAGGTGGTTTTCTTGACCGCGGGTTCTTGCCGAAAAACCCTTTCTATACCAACACCTTAACACTGTCTACAGACTTGTCATTCTCATAGCATTGCCAAAGATCATAGCTCATCTGCAAGTTCAGCCAGAACTGAGGACTGGTATCGAATGCTTTCGCCAGCTTCAACGCCATGGATGCGGAAATCCCCGTCTTCCCATTGATGATCGCCGATAAATTGGGTCTTGCAATCAATAGCTTTTCAGCCGCATCAGTCACCGTGAGCTTTAAAGGCTCAAAGTACAATTCCGCCAATATCTCACCGGGGTGAGGGGGGTTGGCCTGAATGAACTTACGCTTTACTTTCATTTTCTTCTTGCTGTAAATCAATTTTTGTCTGGTTTCTATTCTGGCCTTGTCATGTGTAATGCAACGCATGACAAATGTACAAAACCCTTGCGTAACCACAAATGAAGGGTTTCCACAAGGCCTGACAAACGTTGTCCTAATAGCATATCAGTCTATCCTTGGTTGTTTAGTGATCCCCAATTTAGGAATGTGGCTGGCGGGTAACCCAGAATAAACTTGACGGAAAACCAGACAATTTGTTTCCCACAGATCTTGATCCGGAAGATGTTTCAAAAAGAAAATCAGCCAACGAGGCCACTATGGCGCGCGTTAGCAACGCGTGCCCGTTGAGAGCCTGATTTGAAAGTACGAATTGCTTCATCGAGTACCGTCGACTTAACGATCTCGGCGCAAATTCCTTTTTTAGCTTTGTGTTTAAAGGATCCCGCGCTTCGTCCCCGCACCCCCTACCCCTAAAGGGGGCCGCGCGCGATACCACCCGTCACCACCAATCACGAACTTTGGCACAGCACCTTAAACCTTAAACTTTAAACTTTAAATCTCAACTTTCGACCTTCGCTCGTTCAATTCCATACAAATACATACTCGTGCACCCGCTCCCGCGCACACCCCTACCCCTAAAGGGGGCCGCGCGATGCAACTACTTTCGGTTTGACTTAATCTTGAACCCAATCGGCCTCGGCTCCTTGCTGTCTTCACGAAGCAGTTGGCGTATCGCGTCAAAGACGATCTTAAACTGTTGATCGTACTTGCCTTCCAATTGACGAATCTTGATTTCCAGGTCTTTGTTGGACTGCATCCACTTGCGAAGGGCA
>JAYVBH010000043.1:0-73790 GCA_043750575.1 Cyclobacteriaceae bacterium | reverse complement strand
GATGAGAAATGAACATAATGAATTCTTCTATCGCCAGGCAGCACTTATCCGTGTTCATCTGTGTCATCCGTGGCTAACCTTTTTTTGCCACAGATTACGCGGATTGCCACAGATGAGAGAGCGTTAGAAACAGGCCTGCACTTATCCGTGTTTCTCCGTGTCATCCGTGGCTAACCTTTTTTTGCCACAGATTACACAGATTACCACAGATAGGACCGTGTTAAACTGCGGTCCTATCGACTATCGACTGTGGTCTATCGACTGCGATCTATTAACCCTCTTGAAGTAGTAGTAGAAAGGAACCCCGCCAAGAATCAACATCACCCCCAGCAACGACTGCTTAGGCTGAACCCAAATGGTATTTATCGTGAATGCGACAGAGAACAGGAGGAAGGCGAGAGGAATAAATGGATATCCGATTATTTTTACTTTGATCGTACCGTTTCGTTTTAGCTTGAATACTGCAAAAGAAAGCACTACGTAGATCAGGAAGCTGGCGAAGATGACCATGTCGGTGAGCATGTCGAAGGAGCCGGAAATGAGAAGAATACAACTCCAGACCATGCTATAGGTTAAGGCGATATGCGGTGTTCGGAAACGGGGATGAACATGACCCGCGCTTTTGAAGAAGACATTCTCCTGCGCCATCCTGAAATATTTGCGGGGTATAACAACGATGTTGCTGTTAAGACAGCCAAAGACACAGACGATCAGCAGAATCATGAAGAACGCCTTCCCGAAACTGCCCAACAAGGTTTCAGCCACGACCAGAGCCCCAATTTCATTTTCATCGACAGACCTGAGCGTATCCAGCGGAAGCACATTCATGTACGCGTAGTTGACGAGGATGTAGACAGCCATGACAATCAGGATTCCGTAGGCCATGGCTAGCGGTACATTACGTGTCGGGTTTATCACTTCACCGGAGATGCTGGCTGCGGTATCCCATCCGTTATATGCCCAGAAAGCGCTTAGCATGGCGGTCAGAAAAGCACTGTAGAAGAGCATTCCTTCGGGTGCAGGGGTTGAACTGATCATTGGCTCATCAACTGCTCCTGCATAGGTGATGCCGAGAAAAATGAGAACAAGAATGCCCACCACTTTAGCCGATGTGATAATGTTGTTGATGACACCACTTTCGCGTGAGCCCAGCCAGTTTATTCCTGTCAGCAAAACGATGGCGCCCATCCCCATGGCCTTCACCCCGGATTGAGCAAAGGGATAAATAAATCCTCCAATGGATACGTGCTCCCAGGCCTGAAGCGGATTAGGAAGAGGGATGATCGAATTGACGATTTGTGCAAAGAGAAAACCGATGGCAGCGATGGCGCCCGGACCGATAATCATGAAGTCAGCCCAACCTGAAAGAAAAGCCGGAAATTTTCCGAAGGATAGTTTCAGATATTCATAGACTCCCCCTGATTCTTCGGTGAGCGAGGCCAGCGCCCCGACAGTGAATGCGCCGAACAAGCTGATCAGACCGGCTACTGCCCATGCCATGAGGATGGCGGTCTCTCCCAGGCCAGTTTGGGCCATGGGTATTATCTTCTTGAAGACACCGCTGCCGATCAATAAGCCAACAACAAGTAGGGTGCTTGTAAAAAGTCCCAGCGCTCGCTTGAGCGATGGTTCAGGCAGTATGTGATCTTTCTGCGGGTCGGTCATTGTGTGCGTCCACCACTCAATCGTGCTTGGGTTCAGGCAATTCAAAGTAGTTACCTTTTGTCTTATCGAGCGTGGTAGAAATCAAATTAAAATTTTGCGGATTTGGTTCAAGGTCAATGAATTTGTCTACGATCGTTCGATGACGATAGATCACAAATGTGCTTTCCACTTCAGGATTAATTTTGTTCAGGTTCACTTCACTTTCTGCGTCGGTCATGGATGGAACAAATGTGAGCGCCATATGGGTTAGCTTCAATTCGCTTCCGATTTTCTCCAGTTCCTTTCGTCTTGCTGTTTCGCTGTAGCTATGGTCATTGCCATAGACGAAGTAAGCTTTTAGATACGACTTTCGATTTACACTTTCCTGCTCCAGGTAGGCCAACCACTTCCTTATCTCATCCCAGTTCGGCTTGTTGCCAACAAAGTAGACAATACCATGATAGCGCCCATACTTGCACACTGGACAAGTCCGTGTCCCTTTGTCTGGTCCCCAGGCATGATATGGAATAAATGACGGGTTGTCTTCTCCTATTTCCAGACCGGATTGTTTCCCGGCTTTTGCGCCCTCGGGATAATTGGGGATGTTGAGGCCCAAGACGATGTTATGCTCAGCAACCTGTACCCCTTCGGAAATCAAGACCCTCAATACCCCGCTGCCACCACGGTTTTCAAGCGCCTTTCTTTTTTGCCCGGTCAATAGTTTGTCATCATCAAAAACAAATTCATCAAGGTAGTATTCATTGGCAATGTCAGGCTCTTTGATCGACGTATGAATGTGGGCAGGGATGTCTTCGTTCGGATACGGGGCGGGTCGTATAGTATAAATAGAGTAGTTGCCGGTATCATCAGTTTTGATCCAACCCCGGATATGTCCATGCCGACTAGCCTGTTGGTTCATTTTGACTCCCGGAGAATAATATCCATTGTTGTCGGTCTGCCAATAGTAGACAATGGTATTCGAAGCGGGCGTTTTTCCATCTCGCTTGAATACGGTGCCGGTGATCAGCAGTTTTTGACCGGCTTCTGTCCAGCCAGCGCTGGTATCAGTGGCATTCATCTTTTCCGGCATACCCTCAAACATCAGCTCGCATCCATCGCAACCACCACCGACAGGTTTTCCCTTGTCACCGCGTGTGGGAATGCTATTCGTACTATTACTTTGCCCCTGGCAACCGCTGAGGGTTGTATGGAGCAGAATCAGAATACTCAATCGATAGAAATTTCTCATCATGGTATATACGGAAACTGGCGGTCCGTGATCGAAGATACGGAATGTGTTTCTCTTACCCGAAATTGCAGTTGCGACGTGGATGCCTGGTGAAGGGGTATATTTATTGCCTTTAATTGCATTACTTTGATCATGGCGCCGTTAGTCAAGACCACATAGTTATAAATCGCATACCAAATTGATCTGAATGAGAAAGTTAGTTTTGATTCTTCTTCTTACTCTGCCCTTTGGGGCTGCCAGGGCGCAGCGCGGCAATGAAAAGGTATATCCTTCAAAAACTGAAGTGGTGAATGCCATCCGCAAAACCTCATTCAACAATGAAGGCCAGTGCCCGGAGCGCAAACAAGGCGGGAATCCTACCATGGTCAATGGCTATCAGGTTTTTAACGGCTCCATGGACGGCAACCGCCAGGTGGATCCGCAGATCGCCGTTGGGGGTGGGTATATATTGGAGGGGACGAACAGTGGGTTAATCATCTATGACAAGAAGGGCCAGTTTGTGCAGGGTGTTTCTCAAAAGTGTTTTAATAATGGCATAGACCCGAAAATGTTTTTTGACATACACAACAAAGTATTCGTTTTTGACCTGTGGTGGTACTACGATAAGGAGAAGACCAAGCCTGTTAATATTTCAGTCTCAGAGACCAGCAACCCAACGGGTGCCTGGAATACATACCCCATTTCGAGAACGGAAGAAGTGGACGGGGGAGGAATCGGGTACAGCAGAAAGTGGATTGGCTATTCCTATCCGGGCGGGGAAGAGAATACGTTTATTTTGAGAATGGCCGAGGCAAAGTCGGGTAAGCCTGCCACAATCTATCATTTTAAAGGAAGCCTCGGTCACCCGGTCTTCATGCAGGATGCGATCGATGATTTGTATTTCTTTGATATCGACAGCATCCAGTATGTCATCCGGAGAGTGTCGGAGGGTGCAGACGGTAAGCCATTCTGTGAGGTAGTGTCGACTAAGCTCCATAACCTTAAATACATAGACTATCCTCCGCAATCTCCCCAGAAGGGCACAGCGCAAAAGATATCCAGTGGTGACCGGAATCCGAAGAACCTCGTATTTCAGAATGGCAGCATTTGGTTTTCGCAGGCGGTAAGTTGTGATGGACGCTCGGCGGTGCAGTGGCATCAGATAGACGCTAAGTCAGGTAAGATTATGCAGACCGGGTTGATAAAAAGTGAAACGTCCAACTACATTCAAACAACACTTGCGGTCAATAAGAACAAGGATGTCCTGGTGGGATTCCAGGAGGCGAGTGCAAATTCATTTGTTAGCCCACGGTTTGCGTTCAGAAAGTCAAAAGATGCGCCAGGTACCTTGCGTCCCATCATTAGTGCAGGCGAGGGGAAGGGGGCTGCTGACGGGGTAGCGTGGGGAGATTACAGTGGCAGTATTGTGGATGGCGACAATTTGCTCGACTTGTGGACGATACAAAGCATCACCAATGAACAAGGAAAAGGGGAGACGGTGATTGTTAAAGTGCCTTTCCAGAAGAGGTGACAACCTTAAATTCTTCTTTAGTTTTCCTTGAATGAAAACATTTTAAGAAGCAGCGGTTAGTTTGTTTGCCTCCATACTTTCTAATAATTCAGCCACAAAATATTCTGCTAATTTATCTGTAGCTGCTTTATCTGATGCTTTACCAGTTACATCAAATGCTTTAGCTACATTTGGAACTGGAAACATATTGGTAACCACATTTGCACCTATTTTCCAAAGAATAAATTGCAATGAAACCAAGGCTTGGGTGCCGCCGAAAATCCCTGCTGAAACTGTGCTGATGGAAATGGGTTTGTTGTGCCATTCATCATACAAAAGGTCTATTGCATTTTTTAAACTGGCGGGAAAGCCACCATTGTATTCAGGTGTTACAATGATAATTCCATCTGCCTCTTTTATTTTGTTCGCAAAATCCAAAACCTTTTCGGAAGGGTTTTGAAGTGTTTTTATCGTGTCTTCAAAAACTGAAAAGTTGTATTCCTTTAAATCCAAAATGTCGGAAGTAGCTAATTTATTTTCTTGTAAATAGTGCTGGAAGTATAAGGCTACCCGGTGACTTTTTCGTTCTCTTCTTACGCTTGATGATATTATGGCGATATGTGACATTTCTATATCTTAAATTGTAAACAATTAAATAGCTAAATAGCCACCATCAATTTCAAGTGTAGTTCCGGATACAAATGAACTATCGTCGGAAGCGAGAAAAATGAAGCCGTTAGCAATTTCATCTGCCTTTCCCAGGCGTTTCATGGGATGCAAATCAATGATGTGTTGTTTGACATCAGAATTCTCGCTAATCCCCCCTTTAACCAATAATGGTGTATCAATAAACCCAGGGCAAATGGCATTGATGCGAATGCCTTCGGGTGCGTATTCCAATGCTGCGGTTTGGGTTAATCCAATTACGCCATGCTTTGCAGCAACATAATGTGATGAAGATGCAAAACCTACTTTGCCAAGTATCGATGACATATTTACAATAACTCCGCTCTTTTGTTTTGCCATTTGGGTTAGCTCATGTTTCATACAATTGAACACTCCGTTGAGGTTTACACCAATAACTTTGAGCCATGCTTGCTCAGTCATGTCGCCAACCTTGTTTGGCTCACCACCAATGCCCGCGTTGTTGAGTGCAACATCTAAAGTTTTAAATGCGCTTACTGTTTTTGCAATGGCTTGTTGCACTTGATCAAATTTGGAAACATCACATTCAATAAAAATGGCTGTAGGGTTTTCATTCTTTATTTCTTGTAATGCTTTTTCACTGTTGTCGGATTTCATGTCAGCCACGGCAATATTTGCACCTTGTTTGGCTGCCGCTATTGCACATGCTTTGCCAATGCCCGATAAACCGCCTGTAATAAATACAGTTTTGTTTTCTAATTTATTCATGTGTGAGCTTTTGATGTAATTGGTTTTGTTCTACTTTTTCCGAAACCCAATCAATGGCATGCTGCAGGTCTTTGTGCTCAAACCCTTTGAACTCACCAGGCATGAGGTAGCTAAAGAATTTTGTAAAAGTTCGTATGGCCTCTACATCAGAAACGATGGCGGCCCTGTTCCATTTGGTTAAAGCTTTAATGCCCATCATAGCGTCCTTCATCCAGGCACCTATGGTGAAGTTGTTCACCGAAGTTTCAAGCACCAATAGATAATTCAATTGATCTGTTTTATCTATGAGGGCTTTTACTTTCGGCATTACCGTTTCGGTAAAATCTTTTTCGGTTATTTCGCCGGTGGCTTTAAAACCCACCATGTTTGCGGGTAAATCTTTTAAATGCTGAATCATATTTATTGGTTTAGTAAATGGTGATCAAAAAGTATTTGTGAATTGATTTAAGTTTTAGTCCGATTCGGAAATAAAGGCTATTAAGTCAGTATTTAGTTTTTCTTTTTCCGTAATGAATAGTCCGTGGGGAGCACCCTTATAAACAATGTACTTGGCGTGTGGAATCATTGCTGCGGTCTTATCTCCCGATGCCTTAATAGGAACAATATCATCAGCGTCACCATGAATAATTAGAACGGGAATCTTGAATTGTTTCAAGTCGTCCCTAAAATCGGTTTCTGAAAAGGAGCGAGCACAATCAACTGTTGCTTTTGCCGAACCCATAAGGCACAGCATCTGATTCCATTCTAATAAGGCAGGGCTGACAGATGAACTTACTTTGCCGACTCCGTAGAATGTCTTGCCAAAGGCTGATAGAAAAGCTGGCCGGTCAGTTTCAATTTTGAGTATCGTAGTATCAAATGTTGTTTTCTCCGCGCCGTCAGGGTTGTCTTCTGTCTTTAATCGGAAGGGTGTAACAGAACTTACAAAAACCACTTTGGCTATTTTAGCCGCACCATACTTTCCAATATATCGGGCAACTTCGCCTCCACCCATTGAAAAACCTACAAGCACAACTTTTGATAAATTCAGTTGGGTAATCAATTCGTGTAAGTCCTCGGCAAGTGTATCGTAATCGTAACCCTGCCAGGGCCGGTCAGATTTTCCAAACCCTCTTCTATCATAGGCTATGCAGCGAATATTGTGTTTGGAGATTTCCAATAATTGATATTCCCACATTTCATGATTGAGTGGCCAGCCATGTATAAATATGACAGGTGTGCCTGTGCCATATTCCTGATAAAAAATATTGATGGAATCCGTGTGACTTACCGAGTTTATTTTGATGTAAGCCATTGGGGTAGATTGTTGGTGAATCTATGGAATGGCAATATATGAGCCACGTAGTAGGGCGTTGAATCAGAATCAAATTGACACAATAGGTGAATGTGACAGGAGGTATATGTGGAGAGAACTCCACGCTCTTTTAGAAACCTTAATCCCTGTTCGGAAATTGTGCGATGCGGCTCTTTGGTATGGCTTGGGTTGTGGGCGGTTTGTAGGGTTATGGAGTCGATGTTATCTCAACAATTCGTTTTGTCAGAATTGATAGCAGATCCATTAAACCCTTTTACGATGAGCCATATCCCAGGAAATATTTCGTTCTGTGGACGATACAAAGCATCGCCAATGAAAAGGGAAAAGGGGAGACGGTGATTGTTAAAGTACCTTTTAAGGGGCGGTAAAGTAGTTAGGGCTTCCGCTTCATAAATCCATCATCATAAGATCTATCTTATCAAACAATTCACCCACACCTAAGGTCGCCCAGATAATAAACAGGCCCAAGCCGATCTTAACAGACCGAGGAATGGACACACCGGTCTTTTCTTTGAGAATAGTATTTGCAAGAGGAAAATAGACGAGTGAAAGGAGACACAGAAAAATCCCGAAACCAGGGTCGTTCCCCCAGAATGTATTCACCAGGCCGACTGCAAAAACAGCTATGCCAAATATCCAGCTGATCATATTCATAATATGTCTAATGAATGGATTGGAGAGTTGTGTTCATGCGGAGAGCTCAATTTTTGATCATGATGTTATTTCATGGATTCCCAATCTTCCCATTTTATTTCTCTCCCGGGATAAGCTACTTTTTTAAACGGCCAATCCTTTGCAATCCATTGCTTTACAGCGGTGAACAGAATTGTGTCGAGCCCCTGATCCAGTACACTGGCGCGTACCCACATGGTTATGCTTGCGTCATAGCTGCCCTTTGTTGTTGGATTGATATAGAGACAGCCAATAACCTGGTTTTCATCCAGGCTAACGACGGTATAGGCGAAGGACCTTCTGATCTGAAATTCTTTCTGGTGCCATCCGAGGTCAATGAGGTCCTGTTCGAAAGTTAATTCTTTCGTTGGCCAACTTGATGATGGGTACATTTTCTGCAGATGTTCAATGCTGGTCATTACGGCATCATAGTCTTTCACGACGTCATTTACGGTAAGCATTCTTATTCTGAACTGCGCAGTTTCCAATATATGGGGAACTTTAAAATCCGACGGAACAAACGGCTTGGGCTGTGACTGGACCATGTTTGAAGAGGCAAACATGAGTATACCGAGCAAAATGAATTTCATAGACATCATGGTAAGTGATTTTGAAGCTCCTGGCGCTTCTATTGATTATCGGATTGCAGTTTGGTATTGGAATTGGCAACTACTTTATACAACATAATAAAATTTGCGATTGCCAGTAGAAACATTGGGATTCTTCTAAAAACCATGTCGGTTGATATTAGTCGTTCAATTAGTTCTGAAGAAAATCCTTTAGCGAGCTCAACCTGAATTGGGATTTGAATGGTTACTGTTGAAACAAGGGTTATAAAATTAAAAAGTACCGCCAACCAGACTAACCATTTGGGGATGACCATGGGTCGAAACCAAAACAACAAGATCTGAGGAATGAAGGATAAGAGAAAGAAGACAACAAATAGCGGGATAATCAGCGAACTATCAATATGATGAAATTCAGGAAATTCATTAGCGCCTACTGCGCGCCAGGTCCTGTAAGCAACCAGGGAATTTACTACACCTCCACCAAAGACATAAAAACCCAACAGAATATAGACTGAGAACACAATAGTTGAAAGTTTTGTTTTGTCGTTCATGAGTTGTTTGTTCATGAGTGAGCCAATGTAAGTGAAGCGGGTTCACTTAGCATGGTGATTAGCTTCTTTAATTGGTGGGAATGTAAATATCAAAAGTTGCTCCTTTGTTTAGTTCGCTAGTGGCGGTAATTAAACCGTTGTGATTATCTACAATTTTTTTTACAATGGAAAGACCAATGCCGGTACCGCTTATTTTGTCTTTGTCGTGAAGGCGCTTAAATAATTCAAATATTTGGTCTTTATATTGTGGTTCAAAGCCGAGGCCGTTGTCAGTAATAGTAATGTGGCAGTATTCTTTTTCGGATAAAAGTTTTGGGCTATTGACTACGTTGCCTTTTATAATGCTACTCTTTATTATAATGTGCGGTGGTAAACCGGGTTTTGTGAACTTTAGTGCATTTCCAATAATATTGTCTAGGAGTTGGCGAAACTGAAAAGGGATGACACGTACATCGCGCATTTCAGCTACTTCAATTATGGCTTTCTTCGCATTAAGGGCATCTGCAAAATCTTTTTTTACAGATTCTATTACTGTGTTGAGGTCAATGATTTCAAATTTCCGTTCCGAAGAAGTTGTGCGGGAGTATGCAAGTAAATCAGAAATTAGCGCTTGCATTCGGCTGGCTGCCTCCTGCATTCGAAAAATATAATCATTGCCTTTAGTAGTTATGTTTTTCGATTCATCAGCAATAAGACGCGAAGCGAAGACTTGAATTTTTCGTAATGGCTCTTGTAAATCGTGGCTGGAAATGTAATTAAATGATTCAAGTTCGTTGTTGGCAATTAGTAACTCTGCTGCACGTTTTTCTTTCTCATCGTTTTGATACGCAAGTTCTATATTAGCAACTCGCAAATCCTTTGCCCATTTTTGCTCGGTAACATCGCGGGCTGCTGCAAAAACTCCAAGAACATTTCCTTTGTTATCTTTATACACAGAAGCATTGTATAATACATCTGTTAAATTCCCGTCTTTATGTTTTATCGTTAGCGGATAATCGGACACAAATCCTCTTTCAAAAACCTCAAGATAACCTTCCCGTGCTTTCTCGGGTTCTGTGAAATAATTTGAGAAGTCAGTATCAATCAGTTGTTCACGTGGAATGCCAGTAACTTTTATGGAGGCAGCGTTCACATCTGTTATTTTTCCATCGGCACTAATCGTGACAAGAGGGTCTAAACTTGCTTCAATTAAACTTCGGGCATAGTTGGCAATTACTAATTCTTCTGCGCGATTTTCTACATTTGAACTAAGCGTGTTGTATTTGTTTTGCGCCTGCGAAATTTTAAAGTACGACACTATAAGAAGTGTAACGGAGCCGATGATTAGAAAAATGGTAAACAAAGGTGTTACAAATGCTGATCTGCCGAATGATGCTGAACGAATATTGATCAGGTTGTCTTCTTCAGTTTCCATTTTATCAATATGTGAGCGAACAGCAACCATTAATGCGTTGCCTTTTAACCTTTCTGTTGTGGAAACCTTTGACGCCTGAAACAGCGCCAAATTGTATTCCATCATTTCGATTCTTGCGTCAATTACGGTTTTCAATGCAATTGCATTTTGTTGTTGTAAAGGGTTATCACTTATGAGTGAGTCAAGTCTTTTGAGTTCTAAAAGAATGCTGGTGTCGGCTACAAGATATGACGACAGGTAAGCAGAGTCCTTTGAAAACATGTATACCCTCATATCTGATTCCTTTTCTCTAAGCGCTGCAAAAGACTTTTCAAGGCTGATCTTTACCAAGTTGGCATGATTAACCGAATTGGCTTCCTCAATAAGAGTTTTGATTCTGCTGTATGAGAAGTAGGAAAGAGCAAGCAAAGCAATGATTGCGATAACGAAAAGAATTGTTATCCCGAAATGTTTTGATTTCTCAATCATGCTGAATTATTGTTTCACGATATTTCTAAGAGAAATTTATCTCTTTGAGGCTGTTGATTTTGTTCCCAAAGGTCAAGCTTCAATACCGTTTCAATGGTCTTCATTAAAAGTTGATGGGAATTAGGTTTGCGGAGATAACGATTTGCGCCAAGGGAATAAGTTGCCTCTACTGCGTTCTGGTTGGCGGTTGTAGAAAATATGACAATGGGAATATCCTTCAGCTTTGGAGTGTCTCTGATTTCCTTCAAACATTCGAATCCGTTTTTCAATGGCATATTCAGGTCGAGAAAAATAACATCAGGCGGTGGATGTGCCGTTAAAGTTTCAAGGTTGCTCATCAGCTCTAACCCATTGTTTGAAAGGGTAAGTTGACTCGGGATGTTGATTTCTTTGAGGGCATCCTCAAAGAGCATGCGATCATCCGCATCGTCTTCGGCAAGAAAGATATTTTTCACTTGTGGATGGAGTTATCCTTCAAGGTAAGCATTATTCTCCGTTATTCTCATGGATCACTTGTGGTTGTCATCTCGGTCGGAGATATCCACTCAATATTTGTGTCTTACAGCAATAGATGAAAACCTGCCGGCAGGGATAAGTACCTTATCCCGATAGAGAATCGGGACAGGCTCTGGGGAGATCTCTGTGCTACGTTGGCATAAGAGAAGTCAGCCGAGGTCATATTAGTTGCAAGATGAGCCGTCACCGGAAGGAACAAGGCGGAGGACTAACGTGCAATGAAGAACTGAACGTTAAGTTGATCGAAATGCTGCAAGGAGGTTTAAACTTCGAGTTTACTAGCCTTGCGTAAAATGTAGATCAAAGCTGAGATCGGTGGAAAGAGCGATTGCAGTGTGCTTAACGAACCGCCGTATAGGCGACCCGTACGTACGGTGGTGTGAGAGGCGCACCCCATCAGCTAATTCTGGGGGCCGCCTACTCGATTGTGCCTACAGACAGTATAATGGATGTATCATGACACCAGCCAGTTACCGTTCAGTGACCGTTCAGCGACTGTTCAGCTACCGTTCGGTCTACTACCTCTATTTTCTGGATTTTTGACCTGATCTACAAGTCTGTGGACAAAAAAAGTGTGCAGGGACGCTAATTATTAGCTTTTTTCCCCTGCGTGGTTAGCCAAAATACCGCCTGATGCCTGAAAACCACCAACGGCAGATCCACGCTGCAGGTGAATGCAAATGCTTCAGTAATATAGGATGATACCTGTCGAAAATGCTGGTTCACTTATAGTTTTTTTGGCAATGGACTTGAAGCCTCCCAGACACTTAGTCACCTAGACACTCAGTGACCTAGACACTCAGACACTGGCAGAATCCAGAACCGTTATTTCCTACAGCCGTATATCTCATATTGCCATTTCTGCTATGCTCAAAAACTTTATCAAAACAGCCGCCCGGGTCATCAACCAAAGAAGGACCTGAAGAAGAAACAAGGCTCTCATGTCATCGAATATACCGATTCATTTTGACAGGGAAAGTCTTTTGTGCGGCTGCTTACCGCCAAACTTCCACCTATGCGAGAAACTCTTTTACTTCCGTATACGGAATATTGAATGCCTCACCAACGGCTTTATACACCACCTTACCCTGGATCACATTAAGTCCTTTGCGCAATTCCATGCTGTCCTGGCAGGCTTTCTTCCAGCCATTGCCAGCAAGTTTGATCGCATAAGGGAGCGTAGCATTGGTCAAGGCCAACGTTGACGTGTAGGGAACTGCGCCCGGCATGTTGGCAACACAATAGTGAACTACGTCGTCAATGATGTAAGTAGGATTCTCGTGGGTAGTCGGTTTACAAGTTTCGATGCATCCGCCTTGATCGACTGCAACGTCCACCAATACCGTACCGGGACGCATAGTCTTCAGCATGTCTTTGGTGATCAGCTTGGGCGCCTTGGCGCCAGGGATTAGGACAGCGCCAACAATCAGGTCGTGAGTCTTTACCAGTTCGCGAAGTACGTAATCATTTGACGCCATGGTATGAACATTCTTTGGCATTACATCGTCCAGATAACGCAGGCGGTTGAGGTTTACATCGGTGATAATCACATCTGCACCCATACCCGAAGCAATCTTGGCTGCATTCGTACCGACAACACCACCGCCCAGGATCAATACCTTGGCAGGCATCACACCGGGAACGCCGCCCAACAATATTCCACGCCCTTTCAATGGCTTCTCCAGATATTTCGCTCCTTCCTGAATCGCCATTCGGCCTGCTACTTCGCTCATCGGAATCAGCAGCGGCAGGCTTCCATCCACACGCTCAACAGTTTCGTATGCCAGACAAACCGCGCCGGTCTTGATCATGGCGTGGGTGAGGGGTTCGTATGAAGCAAAATGAAAATAGGTGAATACAAGTTGGTCTTTCTTGATAAGGCCATACTCTTGTTCGATTGGCTCCTTTACCTTGATGATCATTTCGGCGATACTAAATACTTCTGCAGCTGTTGGAAGGATTTTTCCTCCTGCGCGGACATATTCTTCATCGGTAAAGCCGCTTCCCTCCCCGGCCTGGGTCTGCATGTAAACGCTATGCCCGCGACGCGTCAACTCTTGAGCTCCAGCAGGAGTGAGCGCTACACGGTTTTCGTTATTCTTGATTTCCTTGGGTACGCCGACGATCATGGGAATTACTTGTTAAAGTGTTGAGGTGCTAAAGTGCCTATGTGCGGAGCGCTCCTGACTCCTGACTGTTTCTTTTCGGCCCCAAAGTTAGAATAATTCAGGGTAGTTTTACGGCTCCAATCCCAAATTTGGCACGCTTGAATTCTGACAGTTTATATGCGTTTTACGGCTCCCTGCGCAAAGGCATGAGCAACCATCAAAGGTTTGACCACGGACTATCCTACCTTTTTGTAGAATTGCTTCCGGGGTACCGTTTGCACGCGATGCGTCACTATCCCTATGCGGTGAAAACCGGTCTTAAATCGGACATCACGGTCGTTGAGGTTTACAAGATTGTAGACCCGGCCGTAGAGCGGGCGATCCATGAGCTGGAGCTGAGTGTGGGATATTACTACGATGAGGTAGATATTCACGGTGTACGAACGGGCATATATCTCTATTCGGAGACGGGACCCGAACCTTTGGTAGAAGGAGGAGATTGGGTGAAATTCTTTGGCACCTGATTCGCGTTTCCCTAGATTATTTGGACTGAAAAAACAGGTTTGAAGGCTCTCCTGATTTTCCCTAATTTTGATTGAATACCTCATCGTCGTTCATCACCCATTCAGGAGACAGCAGCCAACATGAGCCAGACAAAAACAATGAAGTCCCCGTTTTCTGAAAAGAAGATTGCTGCTATCCTCGCCGATTACAGGTTGGCCTGTGCCAGCCGCGAGGCGAGCCTGATCGGCCGTAAGGAGGTCTTCATGGGCAAAGCCAAGTTCGGCATCTTTGGTGACGGCAAGGAAGTGGCGCAGCTGGCGATGGCCCGCGTATTCAGGGCTGGTGATTTCCGTTCAGGATATTACCGCGATCAGACTTTTATGCTGGCCATTGGTGAGCTTACGCTACAGCAATACTTTGCTCAGTTGTATGCCCATCCGGATATTCAGGCTGACCCGTCTTCTGCTGGCAGGTTGATGAACGGCCATTATGCCACCCGCATGCTCGATGAGTCAGGTGCACTGAGAGATCTTTCAAAGCTGAAAAACAGCTCTGCGGATATTTCTCCTACGGCATCACAAATGCCGCGCCTCGTGGGTCTTGCCTACGCCTCCAAGCTCTTCAGAAAAAATAAGGGGCTGTCCGGATTCACAAATTTATCAAACAAGGGTAACGAGATTGCTTTTGGTACGATCGGTAATGCATCGACTTCGGAAGGCATGTTCTTCGAAGCCATCAACGCTGCCGGCGTGCTGCAGATCCCGATGCTCACCGCTGTGTGGGACGACGGCTATGGAATTTCTGTACCTGCCGAATACCAGACAACGAAAAGCAGCATCTCAAAGATTCTATCTGGCTTCCAGCGCAATAAAGAGGAAAAGGGATTTGAGATATTGACCGTTCGCGGTTGGGACTACGATGCATTGTGCAAGGCATTTGAGAAAGCTGAAAAATTTTGCCGTGAGGAGCATGTCCCGGTGATCATCCATGTCACCGAGATGACGCAGCCTCAGGGCCACTCTACCTCCGGCTCTCACGAGCGGTACAAGAGCAAAGAACGGCTTGCATGGGAGGCCGCTTTTGACTGCATCAAAAAAATGCGGGAATGGATTCTCGAAAATGATATGTCAACTTCTTCCGAATTGGATGAATTGGAAAAGGAGGCGAAAGTTTTTGCGAAAGCAGAGCGCGAGGCGGCCTGGAAATCATTTAATGTAGATATCCAGAATGATCAGCGCGAATTGGAAGGCTTCCTGGAAGACGGCGGGGTGTTGGTTCCTGAAATTTTGGAATTGAAATCAAAGCTTGTTTCTACGATTAACCCCCTTCGGCTGGATGCCATGAAAGCGGCGAAGCGTTCGCTTTGGTTGTTGCGGGGAGAATCGTCACCGGCACGTGACAACATCAGCAATTGGGTGGAGCGCATCGAGCGCGAAAATTATGACCGATTCAGTTCACATCTGTTCAGTGAATCGGGTACGTCTGCGCTCAAGGTTCAGGAAGTGAAAGCGAAGTTTGGGGAAAACGCTCCGCTGGTCGACGGCCGCGAAGTGCTGCAGAATTGTTTCCGAGCCGCCTTTGATCGCGATCCCCGGGTACTTGCCTTTGGTGAAGATGTTGGAAAAATTGGCGATGTAAACCAGGGCCTTGCCGGCATGCAGGAGAAATACGGCGAATGGCGCGTGACGGATACGGGAATTCGCGAGTGCACGATTCTTGGTCAGGGCATTGGTCTCGCGCTTCGTGGCTTGCGGCCCATTGCTGAGATTCAATATCTGGACTATCTGCTCTATGCAATTCAAATCTTATCTGACGACCTCGCTTCGCTTCAGTACAGAACAAAGGGGGGGCAGAAGGCACCGCTGATCATCCGTACACGTGGTCACAGGCTGGAGGGCGTATGGCATGCAGGATCACCCATGGCGATGATCCTCGGAAGCCTCCGCGGGATTCACGTTCTGGTTCCGCGTGACATGACGCAGGCAGCCGGTTTCTATAACACCATGCTTCAATCGGATGATCCGGCGCTCATCATCGAATGCCTGAATGGATACAGGCTGAAAGAGCATCTTCCGGAGAATATCGGGGAGTTTACAGTGCCATTGGGTACGCCTGAGGTTCTTCGCGCGGGGACGGATATTACAATTGTTACATACGGTTCAATGTGCCGCATAGCCATGGATTCTGCCGGAGAACTGGAGAAGCTCGGTATTACATGTGAGGTGATTGATGTTCAATCGCTGCTTCCGTTTGATGTGCACCATTCGATTGTCGCGTCAATTCAGAAAACCAGCCGAGTTGTTTTTGCGGATGAGGATGTTCCTGGAGGGGCCACAGCCTTCATGATGCAGCAGGTGGTAGAGAAGCAGGGTGCTTTCCGGTTTCTGGATGCTGCACCCCTTACCATCACAAGCAAAGAGCACCGCCCAGCGTATGGCAGCGATGGTGATTATTTTTCAAAACCCAACGTGGAGGAAATGGTTGATCGGATTTATGCCTTGATGCAAGAAGGTGATCCGGAGCGCTATCCTTCCCTGTACGGCAATCGCTAGTTGTACTACTTAATTTGTTGAAGGGTGAATTCGGGCGTCTCGATCGTGTTGCTCTTTCGCAAAGTTCGATCCTGGATGGTAACCCGGAGTTTCAGCGTTTTGATACTGAACAAGATCAGGAAACCTCTAGAGGTCATCCCATATCGGATTCGCCCATCAAGCGCAGCGTTCTGACTAAGATCTTTTGATAGGACCGGAAAACGTCCATCGAAAGTAATTCCGCATTGGGGATAAGCAAACTCTTTAGTCCAGTCAAACTCAGTGAAAGTACCGTCGTTATTTTTGACAAGAAATTCGACGAAGATGTTGTAGTGATTTATGTTGCGTTGGTAATAGAATGTATCAATCTTGGTTCCGATGGTAAGGATTTCCCAATTGACACAGTTGTAGGGCTTGACAAAAGCCGGTAGCGTATCGTAATTGATGTTTGTCCGCTTTGTTTTGTAGGTAATGAAGGGTCCATCTGAGTAAGGGTAGTAGTAGCCTATATTGCTGCCTGGGATGGTATCAAAGAAGGTTCGGCTTTGATAGGGGTATAAAGTATCGGATGGATCATTTTCATCCAGGCCCATGTCACCGTCCCCGTCTTTAAACTGGATCGTGAGGATAAGGGAGTCGAACTCGGAGGCGTCGGCTACATCCTTAAAAGCGACGCTTTCAAACTCAATGGTAGGTGTGGGGGAGTATACCGGCGGGTCAAAGCAAGATGCCAGGAGTATGGTCAACCCGAACGCCAATACGACCCAATTTCCCAGCGACTTCATTTATTATACTTTTGCAAACCTGTAAAATTGTATACGCTTGCAGACTTTTGAAAGTTTTGTACCGGATTTATATCCTCTTAACGATCACGCGTTCAATGAAATTGCGTTGCGCTTGTTTCGTTTCCAGGCCGAAGGTAACCCAGTTTATAAACAATACCTCACTTATATCGGGGTAGCGGCTGAGCGCGTAACCACGGTTTCTCAAATACCTTTTCTCCCGATAACCCTGTTTAAATCCCATCGCATCATAACCGGTCAATGGGAGCCCGAAGCGACTTATTCGAGCAGTGGAACCACCGGTCAGTTAATTAGCCGCCACGCCATCCCCTCACGTGAGTTTTACTTCAGGCACTGTCAGCGGATCTTTGAAGATAGTTATGGTCCGTTGAATCAATTCCATGTGTTTTGCCTGCTTCCTTCATACCTGGAGCGCACAGGTTCGTCGCTGGTGGCCATGGCCAGTCACTTCATTGCAGCGAGTAATTCCCCTGTATCAGGATTTTTTCTCAATGACTACGATCGTTTAGTCACCCAACTGGAAGCCGTTAAGGATGGCAGGCAGGTACTTTTGCTGGGTGTCACCTTTGCCTTACTCCAATTAGCAGAGCAATATGAAGTGGACCTGAGTCGTTGCATTGTCATGGAGACTGGAGGAATGAAAGGCCGGAGACCGGAGATCACGCGTGAGGAACTCCATGAGACTCTAAAGAGGAACTTCAACGTTCTGAAAATCCATTCTGAATATGGGATGACCGAACTGCTCTCGCAGGCTTATTCGTCGGGGGATGGGTTGTTTCACTGCCCGGCTTCCATGCGGGTGATCTTCAAGGAGACCAATGACCCATTTTCGACTGAAATGCGGGCTGCCGGAACAATAAATGTGGTTGACCTCGCAAATTTCCATTCCTGCGCATTTATCGAAACCCAGGATTTAGGGAGGATGGGCAAGAGGGGTCACTTTGAGGTACTTGGCCGTATAGATACCAGCGATGCCAGGGGGTGTAATCTCCTGGTGGAATGACCTTTTTTATCGCCAAATCGACAAAAACATACGTTGAGTTTGTTAAAAAGGTCAGTATTCCTATTTTTGTTGGAAGTAAACCCTACGATTATGAAGAAAGTACTTGCCTTTGCTGCCATCGTGATGTTCCTGGCTTCCTGCAGCCAGTACACTTGCCCTACCTACAGCAAAAAAGAGGTTAAGAAGCCTGTAGAGAACCGTATCTAGGCCTCCTAGAGGTACTTTTTTACGTCTTCAGCATTAATGGTCTCTCCGGCCATGATGACGAGGCGCTCAATCACGTTTCTCAGTTCTCGGATATTTCCAGTCCAAGTATAGCTTTCCAGCAGTTTTTCTGCTTTTCCGTCCAGTTTCTTCTTTTTCGAACCATATTCCTCCGAAACGTCATTTAGAAACTTTTCGGCCAGCATGGGAATGTCTTCCTTCCGCTCCGCCAGGGAGGGCACCGCAATCAGGATGACACCAAGGCGGTGATACAAATCTTCGCGGAACCTGTTTTCCGCAATTTCCTTTTTAAGGTCTTTGTTGGTTGCAGTCAATACACGTACATCCACCGGGATATCCTTCTCGCCGCCCACCCGCGTAATCTTATTTTCTTGTAAGGCACGTAAGACCTTCGCTTGCGCTGCCAGGCTCATGTCCCCGATTTCGTCGAGAAACAATGTTCCTCCCTCAGCCTGCTCAAATTTTCCAACGCGCATCTTGATCGCGGAAGTAAAGGAGCCTTTCTCATGACCGAAGAGTTCGCTTTCAATGAGCTCACTCGGGATCGACGCACAGTTGACCTCAACAAAGGGGCCATCGCTCCGATTGCTTTTTTCGTGAATCGCCCGGGCCACGAGTTCTTTCCCACTACCATTGGGTCCGGTGATGAGCACACGCGCTTCAGTATGCGCGACTTTTTCCACCATCTCCCTCACTTGTTCAAGGGCCGCTGACTTGCCAATCATCTCGTATTTGCGCGACACTTTTTTGCGCAGGGATTTGGTCTCCTTCAACAAGGATTGACGATCCAGGGCGTTGCGCACGGTGATCAGCAGGCGGTTCAGATCTGGTGGCTTCTGTAGGAAATCATACGCACCCATGCGGATGGCGTCAACAGCCATTTCGGTTGTGCCGTGTGCTGAGATCATCACAAAAGGGCAATTGATATTTTTCTGCTTCGCTTTTTGAAGGACATCCATGCCGTCCATCTTGGGCATTTTGATATCACAAAAGGCAAGGTCATAGGAGGTGGCCTCAAGCATCTGAAGTCCCTCGACTCCGTCTTTGGCTTCATCCACTTCCAGTTTGAGTTCTTTCTGGTCCAGGAGAATGTCTTTCAGCACGGCCCGGATGCTGGCTTCGTCTTCAATGATGAGGATCTTTGGCATAGGGCAAAAATAGCGAAACCTGTTGCGCTTTCACGCAACAGGTTTCATGTTAAAAAATGCAAGCCTGTAAGCCGGGTTCTGTCCTCCGCCGAGGCGGACTCCTATCATTTATCTGGCCGAGTCATCACTGACGGGCTCAATCAGCCTACCCATCCCGATACCCAACCCCGATAGCTATCGGGATCGGATGTGAACGAGCCGTTCTCTTGACCGGGACTGTTTGGCCTTTCAACTCGTAAGGTTTGCCATGCCTCCGATATCACTATCGGAGCGGTGGGCTCTTACCCCACCTTTTCACCTTTTCCTCCCGGGAAAAATCCAGGGGGGTAGTCTGTTTTCTGTGGCACTCTCTGGCCCCCGATCCTGTCTCCAGGTACGGGGTCCTTCCTGTTAGGAAGTACGACGCTCTATGTTGCCCGGACTTTCCTCCCCGACTTTCGTCGGGGCGATAGGACAGCCTGCGGGGCAAAGGTATGAGAATTTAAGTTAAAGTTTCGTTGGAGGGCTAGTTGCAGCCTTCAGCCATTAAGCGAGTTGGTGCCGAATACCGTCTGGTTACCGCTTACTGATTACCGGTTACAACCTCAGTGGATGTCCGTACCTGAAATTTTCATCTCATACTGATCGGCGAGATTGGCCACTTCTTGCAGCATCTCCTTGATGTCTTCATCATTGACACCGGAGAGGGATGATACCGCCTCTACCTGAAGGTAATTTTCGCTGATCATGAACCGGCAATAATTGAAAAAGGCCGTCTGCTCCAAAAGCATCTTAAAATCAATGGTATCGTTCATCGGACAAACCTTGGAGGTGAAGATAATCACCTTGCGGTTGTACAAACTGCTTTGTTTGATGGTTCCCATTACCGTCTGAAAGCGATTTCCGGCAACGGGCACAATGATGACTGAAAGGGTTTGCGTGTACTCAATATACTGCCCACGGATTTCGTCGGCATATCGTTTCATGAAGGCAGTCAAGTCCATAGGATAGGGTAAAATTCTACCATGAAATTAGGCAATTCCTGTCAATTGTAAGTGTTAAAAGTATATCGGGTGAAAACGAATTCCCTGGGTTGAAATTTCCAGCGCCGGTGCGGGTATCTTGATGATGTTTGGAATGTAAAGCAATGCCTTCAGGGCACGCGAGGAGGTCTTGACATGGGCGAAGTTGATATCCAGGGAAATAAAGTAACGGCGTTGTGGATCAAACCCCATGATTTCATTTTCATGAATCCGCCCGTAGATCATTCCATCAGCACCCATACCTACAGCCAGGTTTAGCCATGGGGGGAGGTGTAGCCGGGGCACATGGAAGCTGTACCAGAAGGTCTGCCCGTTGTAATCTTTAAGCACTTCCTCCAGTATACCATCGCCCAGGACGTCCGGCCGCAGGGGTGCGAAGGAAGTTGGGTGGAAAGAGAATTTGGGCAACACAAGAATGCGTTTCCAGATCAGCTGTTGGCCCAGGAAGCAGACTGCCCCGAGCCCATTGGCGACAATGTCATATAGGGATGCGCCGTAAGCCTGTGAGAATCCATCCGCAACCTCAATACCCGATACAAAAAGGAACCCAAGTCCTGCTCCGGCACGCGCTGAATGTCCATCGCTCAATTTCGCCCAACGCATGAGTCTGGTGGCAAGAGCGCTTGTCTGAAAGGCCCAAAAGAAGTGAGCAATTTTGTCCATTTGCTTCCATTCCCCCAAATCATCAAAGAGGTGGAATGAGGATATCCACTGGGGTGAGTACCAGGCATAGCCGAGCCCCATCATCATTGCCACATATATCGAGGTGGAGAACAGGAGGACCCACCGCAAGCGTCGTCGTCTTTCTGTATCCTGAATGGGCATCGGCTTCACTGGGAATCCTATTTATTTGTTGCCTTTCGGATCCTCCGGGTCGGCCAGGGAGGGATTGAGTTCCAATTCGCGCCTTCGCCGTTCCCGTGCCGACCGCAGCAGATCGCTGAACTCATTGAAATTCTCCGTGTACAGCAGGCTGGTCCCTGTTGTAACCGCCGCAGTTTGTGTGTTGAGTGAGCTTTGGAGCTGGTTCACATTTGAGCGACTGTACATCTTTACTTTGAATTTCCCGTCTGGTGTTAGCAAGTAGTCTACGGTCCAGTCTCCTGCGATCGTGGCAAGGTCAGATCGGTTTGTTTGGTTGCCTCCGAAGCTTCCGTCCTTACTCACGCGCAGACGACCTCCCAGGAATGAGTAGGAGAGGCGCAACTGAAAAGTATTGAATGCTTCCTGATCCAGCGTACCCAGGTCAAGGTCTATTTCAAGATTCTGGTCAACCTGGCTCAACCAATAGCTAAGCTGATTTGACAATAGTTCGCTAACGCTATTGTAAATATTGCTACTCGCACTTGTTGCAAACGCATTGGGCGGTGAAAGCTTTCTCAGGATAATCAAGCTGAAGACCTGAAGCTTTAGTTCTTGTTCATCCAGTTTGGTCTTAAACGCTTCAAATTCAAATCGGAGACGTACGGATTTTCCATCGGAGGTAATCACGTTATCGGGCAAGTCCCGGGCTGCCAGGTCGAATGTGAGTTGTGGTGACATCATGCGTCCCTCCAATTTTAGTAATACTTCTACCGGGTACTTTCGACGAATGCTGGGATCGTTGACAACGGATTGATCTTGCAGGATCGGAGCCATGGAAGTTAGTTGGCGGTAGCTGGCTGTGATGTTCAGATTTGCTTCGTAGGGGTCGCCGTACCACGCAATGTTGCTGCCCGGCTTGATTTGGAATTCCTTATTGATAATATCATAAAGTGTAAAGTTGTAGGCCCCTTCGGTGAAGTCGAGCCGGCCGAACATGTTGAATTCCCCTTTCGTGTCAACCTGGAGGCGCAGGTCTCCGCGTCCGCGTCCGCGGATAATATCACCGGATTTGATGTCGAAGATAATCTCCGTATAAGCATCGGGGGTCACGTCTATATTCAAATCAAGGGTTAGTCCCGACAGTTCGCGCTTGCGTGTTGCCTGCTTTTTCGGGCTTTTTATGTCTTTGGAGAATGAAACAAATTGAATGAACTCCTTTTTTTCCTGGGAAGAACTCCCGCCGCCGAGCGGTAAGGCGACGCGTGTGTTCTTATTGGTTGCAGCGGTCGCCGAAATTTTGATATTGCTGATGGGCCCGGCGATACTCAGTACGCCGGTTCCAAACGCCTGGCCATAGAACAATTCGTTGTCTTTTAAGTTTGTGTTGAGCAAGTGAAAATTGGTGAAGGCTGCTTCTATGTTTACCGCCATGCGCGCGAAATTCTGATGCGAGATGTTTCCTTTGAGCTTTGCGGTGTTCTTAAAAATGTCCGTGAGCGTGAATCCCTTAAACTGGATTTGAGTAGGGATCATGGCCACCGTGCCTGACACGCGGTACAGCGTCTTGAGATAGTTGATCATGATTTGTCCGTTCTCTACGCGCGCTTCCCCGCTGATTCTGGGTTGAGCAAAGGTGCCCCTAATGTCATATTCGCCCGTAATCGTGCCATCCAATTGGGAGAAGAGATCCCTGACAACTGGTTCGATAAGTCGCAGATTGGCCTTGTCCAGGATGGCTTTTGCGTGGAGGGGATTTTCTTTGTCTTCTGGATCATAGTATCCTTCGACGTCGACGATACGATTATCTAAGCGGTCAACGGTTAGGTTAATGTTAAAAAATCCGGTCACAGGATCCAGCGTATTGTTCCCCTGCACTTCGCCGACCAGGAATTTGTTGATGACGAGAGAGTCTACCTGGAGAACATTCTCTATGAATAGATCGTCATAGATGTCCTTCTGGATAATCTCGGCATTTAGCCGACCGCTGAATTTTTCGGTGCTGATGGCGTTTAAGAGGGATAGGTCAAGGTCGCGAATGTCGATGACCAGGGTTTTGGTTGAGTCTTTTGAGATTTGCCCATCGATTTTGACCGACTCATTTTCATGGTAGAATCCAACATGATGGAGGCTCCACTCTCGCCCCTTCACCAATGTATAATTCTGGCCATGGGTCTCCCAGTCTTCACCCAGGAGGCGGAGGGTGGAGGGCTGCAATTTTATTTTGGTGCTATCCTCAAGAAAATCAATTTCCGCTTTGAGGCGCGCGAGGTTGTCATACCCCACCTGTTCCACATCAAGACTCAAATCGATGTGATCCAGGTTCCAAATGCCCTCGACAAAAAGATTGCGGGTAGTCACCTTTGGATTCAGGAATTGCCGGGCAGAGGTGATGGTAATTTGGGCAAGTACTTGTGTGCTGTCTCTGATTTTTGACCCGTTGAACTCTATTTCATTGTCTAGGAACGATTTGCCAGCATATACGATGCTGTCAAGGTGCGAAAAGACGTGCAATCTTGATAATGTGCTGTTGGAAAATTCTCCCTGAATGTTTGCTTCCGGGGAAACAAACAAATCCACATCCAGTGTGCTGAGCAGAATATTGGCATCGTGAATATTCACATCAATCTTTGCCTTGTAGGTTTGTTCCGTTAGTGGCTTGGCATCGTAATAAGCCTTTATTGCCACCGGATCGTTGCGGAGGTTCAGCAGAAATTCATTCACAAGCTTTGGAATGTCATTGAACAGGGTGGAGTAGTAGAAATTCCCTGTAAGAGAGAGGTCGGCAAGGGAACTGCGAAGCGTGAGTGCCCGGCCATCGGCGTGTTTTTCGGAGATGACGTGAACCGAGTCGAGCAGCAAAGACTCATCATCAATTTGCAGGATACTTTTTTTGAACAAGGCATTTCCAATGATGGAGTCGAGTTCCAGTCCCCGGCTGTCAATGTCGACATAGGATTGAAGAAAAATCTTGTGATTGGTGAGCTTGAGGTTGTGCAGAAGGGCGGTGTCCAACCTGGCTTTAATTTTGATAAGGTCCCGGCTCTCCCTTAGGTCGATTGAGCCGTCTATGCTAAACTGGAGATTGGGGTCATCGATCGTGAGGTTACCCTGAAAGAACTCATTTGCAAACCGTGCATTCGAACTAATATTGACGTAGTCATACCCCCTCACGCCGATGGAGGCGATTTCCCCCTTCAAGATGAAGTCAGCAGTCTGTTTGGTAAATCCCTTGCCGTTGATATTGCCTTTGAGATTTACCTTTTGAAAACTTACCGTGTCTTTGAGAAACTGGCCAAGCTGGAAGTCACTTAAAACGAGGTTTCCGCGATACGATGACTTCGTTATATTCCCTTCACTGATTTTGTAGTTGATATCCGAGGTGATTCGGCCCAAGCGAGTAATGAAGTCACCGTCGGCAACAAAATCATTCGTGAAGCCCAGAAAATTTCCTTTCAACTGTAGTTTCCCCAAGGGGATAAGCGAACTATTGATGTATTCCGGAAAGAGAAAAGCTAGGTCGGTACTATATGCTACGGATGGATTAAGCCGGGCATTGATAAATGTTTCCTGAATGGCGGGGAGACCGTCCATTTCGAGACTTCCGGAAATAGTTGTCGAACCAATGGCGACCTTCATCGGACGGAATGTGAAGCGGCTCACTTTGCCACGGAAGCGCCCGTTTAGGGTCACGGTTTTCTTCCACGTTTCAAGGCCTCGCGCAAAATGAGATATGTCTTCCGGATGAATTTGGGTATTCCGCAACCGCGCGTCGATGGTTACCCGCTGATTGAAATCACTAAGGTCACGTTGGCTGGAATAGAGAAGGATGATCGTATCCGATACGTGACTTTGGTTGACATTTAGGTTGAGCCCGAGGAATTCCATTGATGTTTGGCTGATGCGAAAGAAAGTGCGCAGCTCAGATACCGTCAGGTTGGTTTTTGCCTCCTTGATGCGGAGAGAGGTAAGGTTGAATTCGATGGTATCACCTATGATCTTGAAATTGTTCAGGTTTCCATCATCCAACGCGAGTTGGAAGTGGCTCGGGTCAAAACCGACGGCAATCGAGTCGTCATCTGTTTCGTTTAGAGAGAACCGTGTTTGCTCGATAAGCACCTCCCCAATGTTTATTTTTGCACCACCTCCTCCGCTACTTTTCCCGGAGGATAGTCGCCGATTGATTTCGGCGATGAACACATCGATGTTGAGTTCCTTCGTTGAGTCAGACGTGGGAATGGTGACCAGGTTTACGCTCCCTTCTTGCAAAGACACAGCGTCCAGGTAGATGTTCTTTTTCTCGTAGACAGTTCTGATTCGAAAATTGACAAAGAGACGCCCTGCTTCGATCAGCGTATTTTGTTGGGGGTCTGTAATCTTCAGGTTGGTAATTTCCAGCCGATCGTACCACAATAGATAGAATCGGTCGTACTCGACTGTGAACCCGGACAGGTTCGAGAACCGGTCAGTGATTTGGCTTAGTAGAACTTTCTGAACCGCTGGAATCTGAAGGATACCGAAGCCAACGACGAAAAAAACCAAGGTTCCGTAAAGACCGTAGAGGATGATCCGCTTCAGTCTTTGCAGAATCTTTATTTTGATAACTTGCCAAATCATTTAGATCAATATGCGGCCAACGATCCTTGCCATTGAATCCTCGTGTGACGAGACGTCCGCGTCCGTGATAAGGAACGGCAAGGTACTGAATAATATTATAGCCTCGCAAAAAGTGCACCACAAATACGGAGGGGTTGTCCCTGAGTTGGCTTCCCGTGCGCACCAGCGGCAGATTGTTGAAGTCGTCGATGAATCCATGCGCACGGCAGGCGTTACTCCGACTGACCTGGATGCAGTGGCATTTACCCGCGGCCCTGGATTGATGGGTGCCTTGTTGGTGGGAGGATCGTTTGCCAAAGGACTGGCCTGGGCAGCAGGAATTCCACTCATCGATGTTGATCATATGCAGGCCCACATCCTTGCGCATTTCATTGATGAACCTACGCCATCCTTTCCTTTCCTCTGCCTGACCGTCAGCGGAGGGCATACACAGTTGGTGGTGGTCAGCGATTACTTCGAGATGAACATTATTGGGGAGACCCAGGATGACGCGGCAGGGGAGGCGTTTGACAAGGCTGCAAAGATTCTAGGCCTCCCGTATCCGGGCGGGCCGCTGATCGACCAGTACGCCCGTGAAGGTAATCCTCTCCGTTTCAAGTTTCCGGATACGGAAATGCCCGGTTTGGATTTCTCTTTCAGCGGCATCAAGACAGCATTCCTTTATTTTGTCCGGGACCAAAAAGCGCTCGACCCTTCTTTTGTTGAGAAAAATATCCAAGACATCTGCGCCAGCCTCCAACATAAGCTGGTGCGTATGCTGGTCGATCGACTGGAGGAGGCCAGTGTGCAGACAGGAATCCGGGAGATCGCCATTGCAGGCGGAGTCTCGGCGAATTCTGGCTTGCGGCGTGAACTTCTCGAACGGGCGACGAAGTTTGGCTGGAAGACCTATATCCCTGAATTCCAATATTGCACTGACAATGCCGCGATGATTGCCATGGCTGCCCATTTCAAATTCCGCCAAGGCTTGTTTGCGCCCCCAGACATCTCACCTGTACCCAATCTTCACATGAATAGCTAATCGTATGAAGCCCCTGTTTGTAAAAGGTGACCAGAAGATTTATCGAAGAATCATCACGGATGAGGACCATGCGATCTTCCTCGGTGAGCGTTTGCACGCGGTTTACTCTACCTTTGCCATGGGGAGAGACTTCGAATGGTCGTCGAGGTTGTTTTTTATAGATATGTTGGAAGCGGACGAGGAGGGGGTGGGTACATTTCTGCAGATCAACCACAAAGGCCCTGCGTTCTCCGGCGAGGAGATAGTGATTACGGCTACGGTTGACACGTTGCGGGGAAACGAATTGACCTGCACGATTTCGGCTCAGGTGGGCGACCGTGTGATTGCCGAGGGAATGACAGGTCAGAAAATGTTGAAAAAGGAAAGATTGAAAGCGCTATTTACCAAGCCCTAAGATGGCAACGGACAGATTTTCAAAGACTGTAAACATCAAGAACCGACAGGCCTCCTTTGGCTATGAGTTGCTTGATACGTATGTGTCAGGTTTGGCGCTCAAAGGCACGGAGATTAAATCGATCCGTGAGGGGAAAGTCAATCTTCAGGATGGCTATGTGTACTTTAACAAGGATGAAGCATTTGTAAAGGGAATCAACATTTCACCGTTCACGCAGGGAACCCACTACAACCATGAGGCGGCACGCGACAGGAAGCTACTCCTGAAGAAGAGCGAGATTACCCGACTCAAATCAAGGTCTGAGGAGAAAGGTTTGACGATTGTCCCCACACGACTATTTATAAATGATCGGGGGTATGCGAAGTTAGAGATTGCCCTGGCGCGTGGGAAGAAAGTTCATGACAAACGGGACAGCATCAAGGAGCGGGACATCAAGCGGGAATTGCAAAGGATTAAATTTTAGGTAGATTAGATTTCATGAGTGTACTGGAATATGGTGTTTGCAGATTGTCTGTGGTTCCCATTCGGAGCGATCCGAAGCATGCTGCAGAGCAAGTAACGCAATTGCTTTTCGGTGATCATTACGAAGTTCTGGAGATGACCCCCGACCGCCATTGGGCCAACATCCGGATATATGCCGACCAAAGTGAGGGATGGATGGACGGGAGGCAGCATCACGCGATTTCCGAGGAATATTTTCAGCAGATAAACAAAACAGATTACAAGATTACTACGGAAGTGGCTTCCGTTGTCCTTTACAAGAAGTCACCGTTAGCCATTGTCATGGGAAGTGTGGTTCCAATTTCCAGTTCGGAACTCTTTAAGATAGAAGAACAGTTTGCCTTCAATGGTGAGTCGAAAGGGTTAGGTCAACGCAGAGATGTTGATTTTGTCAAGGTGACTGCCAGAAAATATCTGTCGTCTCCCTATCAGGCAGGCGGCAAAAGCCCGTTTGGCATTGACCACACAGGGTTTGTTCAAATGGTTTTCAAGATTGCCGGGTATCCGTTGCCGCGTGATCTCAGGCAGCTCGCCAATCAGGGCAAGAAGGTTAAGTCTGTGGATGAAGCACGCGCCGGAGACCTGGTATTCTTTGCGGCCAAAGGCAATACGGTGACGCATTGCGGAATCTCGCTAGGTGAGGAGAAGGTAATCCATGCTGCGGGCCATGTGCGGATTGACACCCTCACAGAGGAGGGGATCATTATTTCTGAGACAAAGGTGTACACGCATTTACTGCATTCCATACGCCGTGTAATTGCCTAGCGCCTAAATTGTTGCAGAATCAACTGTTTGAGGCTATCTTTTCAGCATGGATAGCAGGGTTCTCGTGCTAAATCAGGACTTCAGCCCACTGATGGTGTGCTCAGTAGAGCGTGCCTTCGTGATGGTTTACCTCAACAAGAGTGAGATGGTGCGCAGCGCTAATGGTCACCAGTTGAGAAGTATAAGCCGGAGTTTTCCTATGCCTTCCGTAATTCGTCTCAACCGGTATGTGAACGCGCCTTACAAAGGGGTGAACCTTACCCGACAGAATATCTTCAAGCGCGACAGTTTTGAGTGTGTGTATTGCGGTACAAAACGAGAGCTTACGCTGGACCATGTTATTCCCAGTTCACGGGGCGGCCCCCATTCCTGGCTTAACCTGGTGACAGCGTGTAAAAGGTGTAATACCCGGAAAGGGGACTGTACCCCTGAAGAGGCTGATATGTCTATCCGGCAAAATCCCTTCAAGCCTTCATATACGCTCTTCCTGCGCGACTTGAGTGGAATGAACCAGAAGGAGTGGGATGAATTTCTCGCTTGATCTAAAACTTCATTGTAAAAGTAGTCTTAACGCCTGGATCTGATGTCACGGTCAGGTTGCCATTGTGCATCTGCATGATTTGACGTGAAAGGCTCAATCCAATTCCAGAGCCGGTCTTCTTGGTAGTGAAAAACGGTACGAATACCCTGTTCATCGCTTCCTTGATAATCCCCGGACCGTTATCTGTAACGTCGATGCCGACGTGAGACCCGGTGTAGTAGCCAGTGACCATGATGAGTCCACCTTGCGTTTCATTCAGTGCTTCAATGGAGTTCTTCACCAGGTTGATCAATACTTGCTCAATCATTTCTTCGTCTGCGTTTACCGTAAGGTGCGCTGATTCGCAGGTGCAGGTTAATTCCACTGATGTCCTCTTTATCTCCGTTCTCATCAGCTGACTCACGCGGTCCAGGAAGTCACGGATAATGACTGGTTTGATTTTGGGCTGGGGCAAGGAGGTGTATTCGCGATAGGCATCAATGAATTTAATAAGTCCTTTGCTGCGGTTTTCAATGGTACTTAGTCCCTCACGAAGATCTTCTGCACCTTCATCTTTCAGTTCGTAGTGTGTACTTTTCTTCGTCATGTCGTGATCAAGAATCTCACGCAGGGTTGAAGTCAGGGAAGAAATGGGGGTGATGGAATTCATGATTTCGTGCCTGAGCACACGGGTCAGGTTCTGCCATGCTTCAATTTCCTGCTGCTGCAATTCACTCTGGATATTTTGCAGGGTAAGCAATTTCATCGCATTGCCACGAATGCGCAACTCCGTTGCCTGGATCGTCAACTGAAAATCCTGATTTGATTTGAATAGTGTGCTCTTCCCTGGTTCGACGTCCCGGATGGCTTGCAGGAGCGCCGGATTTTTGTCACGGAGTTCTTCGATGTTTTTGATCGCGTTTACGCCCATGAACCGCCTGGCATTGGCATTGATGAGCTGGACATTGCCTTCAGGATCGAACGACAGAATGCCCGTTCGGACCTGCTGAACTACCGTGTTGAGGTACTGCCAGTGTTCCTCCTTTTCCGCCCGTGCTTTCCGGAAGGCTTCAAGCACTTCATTAAATTCTACATTCAGGTCACGAAAGCTGCTGCCCAGCGAATTGTCGGCTGTAAATCCTGAAATGAAATCTGAATACTTAACCGACTCGAGGAACCGCGTCAGTTTGCGGTTGGTTTGCGAGGTGAAATTGTACAACTCTGCCAGTTGACCCAGGATAATAAGCCCCGTAAGAATAGCTGCAAAGATCATATTGGCGTGGCTGGTCATGTAGGCAAACAGCGACATAACCAGTCCGATCAACACAACCCGGAAGGCAACCCGAAAGCGAAAGTCACGAAAAAGTTTCATCAGCGAGATAACAAGAAACCGAATGTACTAGTTTGGCAAGCGAAGAAAAACAACTACAAAGCGTCGCAATTGGCTACAGCCCGTGCTTCTCGAGCCTGCGGTAGAGGGAGGAGCGGGTAAGGCCGAGTTCAGAAGCCGCTTGCGTAATGTTCCCATTGTATTTCTTCAGCACTTTGCGGATCAGCAGCTTTTCGACCTCATCTAGATTAAATTGATCCAGGTTAAGCGGCTGATCACTTTCCTTGTTGGATTGCGTGTTGAAAGTGAAATCTTCCGGCTGAAGTACCGAGCTGTTAGAAAGGATAACGGCACGTTCAATAGCATGCTGAAGTTCCCTGATATTTCCAGGCCAGGGGTGCTTGTTCATGCGGCTCATGGCTCCTTCGCTTATTTTCATTACACTCTTTGCGTACTTCTCTGAATAGTGTTTGAGAAAATGATTGGAAAGAGACGGGATGTCTTCCATCCTGTCATGAAGGGATGGAATTTCCATTTCGATGGTGTTGATGCGGTAGAGGAGGTCTTGCCGGAACCGGTTCTTTTTCACCATGTCGTAGAGCGGCATGTTGGTTGCGCAGATGAGTCGAATGTCGATGGGTGTTTCTTTGTTGGAACCTACACGGCTCACTTTCCTGTTTTGAAGGACGGTAAGCAATTTGGCCTGCAGCGGCATGGAGAGATTTCCGATTTCATCCAGAAAAAGCGTGCCCCGGTTGGCTAGCTCAAAGCGGCCAGGCCGGTCTTCCTTTGCATCCGTAAAAGAGCCGCGCTTGTGGCCGAAGAGTTCACTTTCAAATAAAGTTTCTGTGATGGACCCAAGGTCAACACTGACAAACGTTTCATTGCTACGAGGTGAATTGCGGTGAATGGCCCGCGCTACCAATTCCTTGCCAGTGCCATTCTCGCCAAGAATCAGAACGTTGGCGTCTGTGTGTGCTACTCGATCAATGGTTTGAAAGATGCGCTGCATGGCCGGACTTGTTCCAATAATTTCCAGATATCGGTTGTTGATGGCCTGATTGATTTCCTGATTCTTGATCTTGAGCGTATTCACCTCATCACGCGTTTCACGCAGGCGCATGGAAGAGTAGAGGGTGGCGAGGAGTTTCTCGTTTTCCCAGGGTTTGAGAACAAAGTCGGTTGCACCTGCCTTGATGGCTTTTACGGCCATTTGAACATCCCCATAGGCGGTGATCAGTACGACGACAGCGGAAGGATCCAAGTGCAGAATTTTCTCCAGCCAATAGTAGCCCTCACTGCCGCTGCTCACATCCTTGGTGAAGTTCATGTCCAGGAGAATGACGTCATAGTCATCGTTGCTCATGAGTGACGGTATCGCCTCCGGATTCTTTTCAATGTCTACTTGCGTGAAGTGCCGCTTGAGATACATCTTGGCGGCCTTCAGCAAGTCTTCATTGTCGTCGACGATCAGGATTTTGCCTCTTTTTTGGTCAGTCATAAGGATTCATTTATGCATCGTGCTAGCCACATCCGGCAAAGTTGGTACCGTTCCAGGAAAGATGCCTGAAGGCATTTTTTCGTTAAAAGAGTGTCCATACTTAGCCATGTTTTGTCCGCAATCGGACAGCGACGTTCAGCTATGAACGTAGATTTCGCAAAAAGGATAACCTTATTGGCCTTTTACCCGTTGGCACGGAAGTTGGCAAAGGGATATCACCCAGACCCCTTAGAAGACACCCAAAATCAGGAAATCGTCAGCAGGATGGATAAGAAGCTCGTTAAGAAAACGTGGACAGTGAAGAGAGTTGCGACCTATGGGGGAATCGCTCTTTTGGTTGGGTTTATTGCCTATCAATTTATTTTTGCAGACCGCCGGTCCAAGCTTGTGGTTGAGAAAGACAAGATCACCATCTCTGAGATCAGGATGGGACAGTTTAAGGAGTACATACCACAGACTGGAGAGGTTTCACCAAGCAGGACAGTCTACCTGGATGCTCTGGAAGGCGGAAACATCAAGCACATTGTAAGGGAAAGTGGAGCAATGGTAAAAAAGGGTGATCTCATCATGGAGATCTCTAACCTGAACCGCGAGATTGCTGTACTTCAACAGGAAGCTCAGCTGGTTGAAAGCATTAACCGTTCACGCGACACGCGATTGGGGATTTTGCGAAATGACCTGGATCAACGTCAGACACTCGCACAAATTGACAATCAACTTGCTATCCTCAAGCCCCAGCATGACAGGCAGACCATATTGTATGAGAAGAGATTGATTGCTAAACAGGATTTTGAGCGGACCGAGGCAGACTACAAGTACAACGTCGATCGTAGAAAATTTACCTATGAAGCCTATAGACGTGATTCCGTCGGTCGCATTCAATCGCTGAAAGATATTGATGTCTCTGAGGATCGGATGAAACAAAATCTTATTTCCGTTCGAACCATACTTCAAAATCTGAATATCAAAGCACCGATTGACGGACAACTTTCGACGTCACACTGGGAAATCGGACAGGCTATTAATACGGCGCAGCGATTGGGCCAGGTAGATGTCGTAGGAAGTTATAAAGTTCGTGTACCCATTGATGAGTTGTACCTCCCGCGTATTTCTACGGGCTTGCAGGCCACCACCGACTTTGCCGGGAAGACGTATACCCTGACAATCACCTATGTCTACCCTAACATTACCGCGGGTCGATTTGAAGTAGATATGAATTTTGAAGGTGAAACCCCGCAAGGCTTACGCCGCGGGCAATCACTACGTCTTCGAATTGAGCTGGGGCAGCCTTCCGAAGAACTTTTGCTTCCCATGGGTGGATTTTACAAAGATACCGGTGGAAACTGGGTGTTTATCCTGGATGGAGCGGACAAGGCAGTGAAGCGTGATGTTCGGCTGGGACGGAAGATGGGATCGGAGTATTTTGAAGTTCTGGAAGGATTGAAGCCCGGGGATCGTGTTATTACCTCTTCATATGAGAACTTTGGCACCAATGAGGTATTAATCCTCAAGTAATGCAACCATTTGCTTCATATAGCGTCTAATGAACTGTAACAATGGAGATTAAAGAGAGTATTTTATAAAACTATTTTTGACTGAAGAACATCTAACCCTTAACGCTTACTACTATGATACGATTAAAAGGCCTTGAGAAGGTGTACACCACCGAAGAAGTGGAAACCACTGCTCTCAACTCCATCAACATGGAGATTAAAGACGGAGAATTTGTAGCCATCATGGGCCCGTCTGGTTGTGGAAAGTCGACCTTGTTGAACATTCTCGGACTGCTAGACAACCCTTCCAGCGGAGAGTATTATTTTGGCGAGCATGAGGTCGCCAAATACAGTGAACGTCAGCGCGCCCAATTGCGCAAAGGCTCAATCGGATTTGTATTCCAGAGCTTTAACCTGATCGACGAGCTCACGGTTTTCGAAAACGTAGAATTACCACTCTTGTATATGAAGGTTCCTGCGCCTGAGCGCAAGAGACGTGTGGAAGAAGTGCTGGAGCGTATGAATATCATGCACCGCAGAAACCATTTCCCCCAGCAGTTATCCGGTGGTCAACAGCAGCGTGTGGCAATCTCCCGGGCTATCGTGGCCAAGCCTAAAGTTATTCTCGCGGATGAACCTACGGGTAACCTGGACTCCGCAAACGGAGAAGAGGTGATGAAGCTGCTTTCTCAGCTGAACGAGGAGGGTACTACCATCGTGATGGTAACCCACTCTCCATATGACGCCAATTACGCACACCGCATTGTCAACCTCTTCGACGGTAAGGTGGTCACGGAAAACATAAAAGAACATTTCCATATTTAGTCACTGGGCTTTCCATGCGAAGCATCGGGAAGCAAAGAGTTCAGACATCTGATGATCTGATTTGTTCTTCATAGTTTAGGTTTAGGTTAGATAAACCCATCTTCGATTTGACCTAGTTGAATCAGGGTGGGTTTTGTCTTTCTCTGTGTATCAACCTGTGCGGTAGCAGTGTTTATGAGTGAACACTTTAAAATCCAAATCATCGAATTTTGGATGCGTGGTTTGGTTGGCACATTTGTTGGGCGCTTGGTGCATCCTTATCAAACTATTTCCGTCTTTACCCCATACCTGCATTCCATGATAAAGAACTACCTGCTGATTACCCTGAGGAGCATGCTGAAGAACAAGCTGTTTCTTTCCATAAACATTGTGGGAATGGCGATTGCGATCGCCTGCTGTATTGTAGCATTCTTCAATTACGATTTCAACGTCAGTTTCGACCAGAATCATGTTAATGCCAGTACCATTTACCGGGTAAATTCGGTGCGTGAATTTCAGGGAAACAAAACCACTTACGGTTATGTACCCATTGCCTTGGGGAATGCAATCCGGCAAAATGTATCCGACGTTGACGAAGTAGTGCGGTATAGCCCTGGAGGAGGAAACTTTAGAATCGGTCAGGAATTGTTTTTCAATAACGTTACCAACGTAGACCCTGGGTTTTTCAAGTTGTTTACTTTTGAATTCATCGAAGGCAACGGGGAGCTTAAAGACAAAGGACAGATCTGCATCAACGATGAATTAGCTGCCAAATATTTTGGCAAGGAGAGTGCCCTGGGCAAAATGATGATTCAGGTACTCGACAGTGGAAAAACGAAAGATTTTATCATATCGGGTGTTTTCAAAAAGCAGCCATCTAACTCCAGTTTTAACGATCCTGCCTTTTCCCGCTATGAGAACCAATTTGGCAGCGACCCGAAGTACCAGGAGAATGCATGGTATTTCCGAAATACGCTTTTCATTCAAGTCAAGGATGCGTCCCGACTTGCTTCCATCGAAGCGCAACTGAAGCCGTATACTGAAAACAACAACAAAATCCGCGAAGACTTTTTGATTCGGGCTTTTACGCTAATGTCTTTCAAAGGGATGGCCGTCGATGACGTCTACAGTGAGCGACCCGGGACATGGACACGGGAAGGATCCCCTGTTGCAGCTGTCATAGGTCTTGGTGTAATGGCGCTTTTTATTCTGCTGATAGCATGTTTCAACCTGACCAATACGGCGGTGGCGATTTCTTCACGTCGTCTGAAGGAGATTGGCATCCGCAAGGTAATGGGTAGCAGCAGAAAGCACCTGGTCATCCAGTTTATCGGAGAAACTACCGTTACCTGTTTTCTAGCCTTAGTGTTGGGGGTGATCATTGGTGAATGGCTTCTGCTCCCGGCCTTCAATGATCTGTGGCCTGACCTCAAACTTGAACCAAGCTATTTTGAGCGGCCTAACTTCATTCTCTTTATGGGCGGAGCTTTGCTCTTTACCGGTTTGTTGGCGGGAAGTTATCCGGCCTTTTACATTACGAAATTTGAACCGACAACCATCCTCAAAGGCAAGCTTAAGTTCGGCGGCACGAATTACTTTACACGCATCCTGCTGACCATGCAATTTGCCATTTCATTGGCTGGCATTGTCTGCAGTTTTGCCTTCACAGATAACGCAAAGTATCAGCGTGAATTTGACTTGGGATTCAACCAGGAGGGATTGGTCTTTACCTACGTGAACAACCGTTCTGAGTACGAAACATACCGCAATGCATTGACGGAAAACAGGGACATTATTTCCATTGCTGCCTCACAGCACCACCTCTATTCGTCGGTGATCAATGATCCGATCAAGCATGAAGACAAGGAGATCGAAGTGGATATTATGGACGTGGGTGAAGACTATGTGCCAACAGTTGGATTAACGCTCGTAACTGGAAGAAACTTTGTTCAGGATTCAGAGACGGACCGGAAAGAGTCAGTTATTGTTACGGAAGGCTTTGCCAGGGAACTCGGAATGAAGGAACCCATTGGCAAGGAAGTTATCTGGATGGATACGGTGCGCTACTATATCGTAGGTGTTGTCAAGGATATCTATAACAATGGACTTTGGGAAAAGATGGATCCGATCATGTTCCGGTACGGATCCAAAGACCAGGTAAACCATATTTTGGTAAAGGCGCCATCGGATAAGTTAAGCTCCGTAAACGAATTTATGGAGGCCAAGTGGAAGGTCTTGTTCCCCAACCGGTTGTACAACGGTCGTTATATGAACGAAGAGATGGTGGAGTCGAATATCACGAATAAGAACATTGTTATCATGTTTGTCTTCCTGGGGACCATTGCCATGTTGCTTTCCGCAACAGGGTTATTCACCCTGGTTTCCTTGAATATCATCAAGAAAATGAAGGAAATCGGCGTCCGTAAAGTGCTTGGGGCCTCCATGGGAAATCTAGCCAGGGTTATTAATACAGAGTTTGTCATCATTCTTCTGATTGCTTCTGTCCTGGGTGGGGTTCTGGGCAACTATATGGCGGGGATGCTCATGCAGAGCATCTGGAAGTACTATCAAACGGCAACGGTGGCTTCCGTGGCGATCTCTGCAGCCATACTATTTGTGACCTCGGCACTGTCGATTGGGTACAAAGTGTACAGTACGGCAAGGCTTAATCCGGCCAATGTGCTTCGCGACGAATAGTCCTGTTTTTTCACCCAGTGGTGCAACATTCACATAGGAGGCAGCGTCTAAGTAGCAAATCCTGAACCTGGAGGAAGCTTCTACACTTGCTTAACTGGGCAGGAATTCCTTGCATGGCTATTAACCATCCTTTATGTTAAGAAACTACTTCACCATTGCCGTCAGAAACATCCTGAAGCATAAGTTCTTCTCAATCATCAACATTATCGGACTTGCTATTGGCATGGCCTGTTGCCTGATGTTGTTTGTCTATGTCCAGGATGAACTGAGCTACGACAAGTTTCATGCAGACTATCAGCATGTCTACCGCATTGGGCTGCATGGGCGGATTTCCGGACAAGAGATCATGACATCAAGTTCCAGTCTTCCAGTAGGTCCAGCTATGAAGAACGAGATTCCGGGCGTTGAGCAATACCTCCGGATGAAACTGTCAACACGTGGAAGCGGTCTTGCCATGCGACATGAAGAAAAGATTTTCACGGAAGAGAAGATCCTCTATGCGGACTCAAATTTTTTTGAATTCTTTTCATTCCAACTCTTGAAAGGAGATCCGAGCCAGGTTTTACGTGAACCAAATTCCATGGTAATTACGGAAGAGCTGGCCGCGAAATACTTCGGTTCAGAAGATCCAATCGGCAAGACGCTGGTTGTGGGTAATGACAAGAAGGCGATAAAGATCACCGGCATTGCGGCGGAAGCACCATCCAATTCGCATTTCCATTTTCGTGGCGTCATCTCTTTCGCTACAGTCGAGAAGGAGTATTTTGATGGATGGGGAGGTAATTCTTGGCAAACCTATGCACGTATAACAGCAGCTGCTGACGTGATTGGTATCAATACTAAGCTCGATGTGCTTGTCGCCAAATACATGGGCAAGGAAATTGAAGAAGGAATGGGTATTTCTTTCGAGGACTTTAAGAAGAAGGGTGGTATCTACAGTTACTTCCTGTATCCACTTGCCAGTTCTCATTTGAACGGCTTACCGGATGATATAGAACCCGGAAGCAGCATAACCTATGTGTATATCTTCTCGGGCGTTGGTCTATTCATTCTGCTGATCGCTTGTATCAATTTCATGAACCTGTCAACGGCCCGTTCGGCTGGCCGTGCTAAGGAGGTGGGGCTGCGAAAGACCCTGGGTTCTCAGCGCGCTCAGATGATCGGTCAATTTTTGTCTGAATCATTTATTTATAGCCTGGTGGCTTTGCTTCTGGCCATTGCGGTGGGATACTTCATGCTTCCTTATTTCAATTTATTGACAGGGAAGCAGTTGACTTTGGCTGCACTTCGATCACCTGAATTTGTAGCTGCAGCATTTTCATTACTTGTCATTGTTGGATTATTGGCCGGGAGCTACCCTGCGTTTTACATGACTTCATTCAAAGCGGTGGAAGTGTTAAAAGGCAAAATGCGAGCTGGCATGCAGAGCAAAGGAGTTCGCAGTTCACTGGTGGTCTTCCAGTTTGCAATTTCCACATTCCTCATTATCGCCACAGTGGTTGTTTTTCAGCAACTAAACTATATGCAGGAGAAGGATTTGGGTTTGGATCAGCATAATGTCATCACGGTAAAAGGTGCCCGGCGCTTGGGTCAAAATGCTAATGCTTTCAAAACATCTGTTGAGGCCTTGCCAGGTGTTCTGGTCGCCAGTTTAACCAACAACAGTTTTCCGGGTGTAGGCAATACGACAGTGGTTCGTGAAAAAGGATCTGAGATAGATCATTTGGTCGGGCTTTATTCCACTGACTGGGATCATCTTGCGGCGATGAAGATCACCCTGAAAGAGGGCCGGTTCTTTTCACTTGATACGAAGGGAGATAGTTTGTCCGCCGTTATTAATGAAGCAGCGGTGCGGGAGTATGGCATGGATAGTCCGATTGGGAAAGAACTGACGGACTTCAGCGTCGACGAGGCACCACAGCATGTGCGGATCATTGGGGTTGTCAATGATTTCAATTTTGAGTCGGTGAAAGACAAGGTAAGGCCGATGGTCATTCGATTTTCTGAAAGCGGAAGGGAATTGACGGTTCGGTATCAGGGAGATCCACGGGAGGTAATCGCCGGGATTGAAAACCACTGGAAAGCAATGGCGGCCGGCGAACCATTTGAATACTCATTTCTTGATCAGGAGTTTGATGCACTCTTCCGTACTGAAATGCGTCTTCGTGACATTTTTACAGTATTCTCCGTATTGGCAATCTTCATCGCAGGTCTGGGATTGTTTGCTTTGGCTGCCTTTACTACCGAGCAAAGGACCAAAGAGATTGGCGTCAGGAAGGCCATGGGAGCTTCAGTGTTTATGCTGACGTTTTTATTATCAAGAGAATTTACCCGGTTGGTGCTCATCGCTCTTGTGCCTGCCGTTATCGGCGGTTGGTACACGGCCAACTGGTGGCTGAATTCATTCTCTTATCGAATAACACTTTCCCCGTTTCTGTTCATAGGATGTGCTGTTGCAGCTATTGTTATTGCGTGGGTAACTGTTTCTTACCAGGCCATTCGGGCCGCATCTACTGACCCGGTAAAATCTTTGCGCTACGAATAAGACTTCGTCCTCGTTAGGGCAAAGGGTTTTTGTCCACATTATTGTATGTAATCTATTGTAAACCAGTTGATTGAAACTGTTGACAGATTGTTCACTTCTTGGCTTGTTGCAACCTGTGACTATTGCGGACAGGGTTGTAGCTTTGAAAAGCTATTAATATGACCCCCATGGAAAAGAAGAAAGTATCTAAGAAAGCCCTCCGCGACCTCTTGAAAGACTCGGTTAAGCAGTCTATTGTGTCTTTGGAACTGCCGCAGCCAAACAAGAAGGTGAAGAAGATTATTAGTCGTACGGCCAGGAAAATGGCGAACGAGTTTTCCTACCTTCTGAAAAAGGAGTTCAAGCGCAGCAAGCCGAAGAAATCGAAGGTTGAGCCTGTGGAAGTGGCACAAGTTGCCTGATCCGTTCCGAAGCGATTTATAAGAGTTTTGCCATAGTTAAAGCCGGTGCATTCGTGTGCCGGCTTCTTTTTTTGCCGAATATCCCATCATACCTTAAGGCGACGGATTTCAACTTTCTCCTTGATGCTTGTAATGGTATCTTTCCCACCTAACCATTGACTCATGAGAAAAATCCTTCTGATTATCCTGATCGCTGTTTCCATCACTGCAGTTTCGCAGACGACAGAACCAAAAACTTTTTCCCAACTCAATTTTAGATTTATTGGCCCTGACGGAAACCGGGCCATAGCTGTTGTGGGTGACCCCGGCAATCCAAACGTGTCATACATCGGCGCAGCATCCGGAGGGATATGGAAAACGGAAGACATGGGTTTCCATTGGAAACCAATATTCGATCAGACGGATGATTCATCGATTGGGGCCCTCGCCATTGCGCCTTCAAATCCAAAGCAAGTGTGGGCCGGAACCGGGGAGACTTTCCTGATTCGCCCAGCTCATGCAGTGGGCAATGGAATCTACAAATCTTCCAACGCCGGAAAAACCTGGAAGAAGATGGGGCTGGAGAAGACATTCCTGGTCAGTCGTGTCATTGTTCACCCGACCGATACAAACATCGTTTACGTAGCCACGATGGGCCATGCGCATGGGCCATCACAAGATCGGGGTATCTATAAGACAGTAGATGGTGGAAAGTCGTGGGAACGCGTCTTCTTCGTCAATGAGAACACGGGCAGCTCGGATATGTCGATGGATGCCAGTAATCCGGATATTCTTTACGCCGCCATGTGGGAGGTGGAGATAAAAACCTGGAACCTCAAGAGTGGCGGTGCCGGAAGTGGAATCTACCGTTCTAAAGATGGAGGCAAGACCTGGCAGCCTCTTAGAAATGGCCTTGAAAGCGGACCCACACATCCGGTAGGAAAGACTTCAGTTGATGTTGCCTACACAAATCCCAAAGTTGTTTATGCGCTCGTGGAAGATACTGAGCCTCGCTTATATCGTTCCGAAGACAGCGGTGACAGTTGGAAGCTGATGCAGAAAGACAACTCCATGGGTCAGCGTGCCGGTTACTATACCCGCTTGCGCGTTTCTACAAGAAATGAAAATGAATTGTACACCATTTGTGTGGGAATCAAGAAATCAATTGACGGCGGCAAGACGTTTGATAAGACATTTAACCAATGGTCGGCAGGCGGCGACAACCATGATATGTGGTTCGACCCAAAAAACCCCGATCGCGCCATGGTTGCCCACGACGGATGTGCTAATCTTTCTTTCAACGGCGGCAAAACCTGGACAAATATCAACCTGCCCATTGCTCAGATGTACCACATCGCTGTGGATGACCGCGTTCCGTATTACGTGTATTCCAACCGACAGGATGCCTGGTCATACCGCGGCCCCAGTCGGAGCTTGGAGGGATGGTCCATTCCACTAGGCATGTGGCATGGTGTTGGAGGTTGTGAAAGTGGATTTGCTCAGCCAGACCCATTTGACAACAACATCGTTTGGTCCGGCTGCTACGATGGCGGGCTCGATATCTTTGACCTGACCACGAGACACATGCGTGATGTTCGCGTGTGGCCACAAACCCAAATTGGGAACACTCCGGCCAACGCGAAATACCGGTGGCACTGGAACTTCCCCATGGTACTCTCGCGCCACACACCCGGCCGGGTTTGGGTGGGTAGCCAATTTGTACATGAGACAAATGCCCGTGGACAAAACTGGCAGGTCATTAGTCCGGACCTTACCACCAACGACAAGACGCATCAGCAGAATTCCGGCGGAATGGCGAGTGACAACCTAATGACATGGGATGGCTGTACGCTTTATTCGATGGCGGAGTCACCTGTTAAAGCGGGTATACTGTGGACGGGCAGTAACGATGGAATACTCAGTGTCACTCAGGACGGCGGAAAATCCTGGACCAACGTGTCCCCCAACATGCCTGGACTTCCGAAGTGGGCTACCATACGACACATTGATGCATCTTACTTTGATGCCGGCACTTGTTACGTGGCGGTGAATGCAATGCAGAACGGTGACTTTGGTACGTACGCCTACAAGACCACGGATTTTGGCAAGACGTTCACTCGCCTGACTGTTGATTTGCCACCTTCAAATTCAAATGCTATCCATCAGCTTATTGAAGATCCGGGCAAGAAGGGTTTACTTTGGCTTGGCACAGACAACGGACTTTATTTCTCTCCAGATGACGGAAAGCAATGGATTCGACTGAAGAACAACCTGCCTCCAGTTCCGATCTACGGCATCACCGTGCAGCCCAATTTCCGCGACCTGGTGCTGGCAACCTACGGGCGAGGCATCTACATCCTTGATGACCTTACACCCATACGGGAGTTTTCCGAAGCTGTGCAAAGGGAAGATGCACACTTGTTCTCGCTGCGTCCAGCGTATCGTTTTCAGGATCAGGATGCAATTAAGTCAGAAGGCGGTCTTTCTACTGGACAAAACCCTCCGTACGGAGCTGACATCAATTACTACCTTAAGTCAAAGTCAGTCGACAGTGTGCAGCTGATGGTGATTAATCAAAAGGGGGAGACCGTTCAGACCATCAAGGGCAGGAACCGGCCAGGGATTAACCGCGTGTATTGGAATCTTCGGCTGCAGGCATTTGAAATGCCAAGGCTACGCACCAAGCCGCGCGGAAAGGATTGGGTGCCGTTGGATACAGCGGGTACCCGCGACTTGTTCATGCCTGATCTTGACATTGGACCAGGCTTGACTCCCCCCATGGCACCGCCCGGGGAGTATACGGTTGTATTAAAAGCGCATGGAAAAGAATCCAGACACACTGTCCAGGTGCTTAAAGACCCGAACACGAAATCCTCCGTTGCCGACATTCAGGGTCAATTTGACCACGGCGTCGTGCTATACAACTCCATTAAACAAACCCTGAGGTTAATCGACGAGATGGAGCGCAGGCGCTCGGGATTGCTTGCCATGGCGAAGGATCCGAAGCAGGCAAAGTCGGCAGCAGCCCTGGAGGACAAGATCTATCAGCTTGAAGCGAAGTTGCTCGACATTCACGCTACTGGTGCGCGATGGGATATCTTCCGCAATCCGCCCCAGGTGTTGGAGCGCTTCCTCGCCATGGGCAAGGAGGGCATTGTGTCAAGCGCCGATAGTCCGCCAACGGATCAGCAGCGGGAGGTCTATGCCATTACCAACCAGCAATTGCTCGATGTGGAGAAGGCATTTAACTTGCTCAAGCAAAATGCCGATTGGAAGAAGATGAAGGTGAACTAAGCACAGTTGCTTCGGGTTGAGAGAAGGGGACTAAAGTCCAGTTCTTATTTTGATTTCATATCCTCGCCTTAAAAGGCGAGGCAAAAACCTGATTTCTCCGAGTCATCCTCTCTTAACCAGAGCGCAAGGCAAAAACCTGATCTTTCATAGCCCAAGGAGGATTGCCACACCCTTTAGGGTGTGGACAAGGAAAACAAACTCAATCGGGCTTTAGCCCATTTGCTTTCCTTCATTCCTGAACTTCTTTAATAGGTGCTCATAAATAGCCACATTCATCAGAATTAATAACATCCCATAGAATGTATCTTCAAATGGGATGGTCCCCATTCGTACACCGAGATTTTCCGCATTGTTATACCAAACTACCGGTTGATCAATGGCCGTCCCGGTTAAGATTCCGTTGACAATAAAGAACGGAATCAGGATAAAGAGATAGCTGAAATAGAATCGACCCAGATAGGAAGGCTTGATTGCGGTGATTAGGATCAACAAGAACGCCGAGAGGCCGATGAATGTAACGGCAGTATACCAATGATCATAATATTTGATTCCGGTGGCGAGCAGGCCAATGATAAGAATCCAGGTAATACGCTTTCCCTGGTCTGGTAGCGGTTCAGATTTGCGGAAGTAGTTCACAGCCACATATGTAAACAAGCAAGCATAGGGAATGCAAATGAAGAACAATATCTCTTCGAGTGGCAAGTTGCCGACTGAGATTCCGGTGAGGTAGCGTGGATTGAAGCCCCATACCCCCATGCGGGTAAACCATTCATCCCATGCAATGAAGATCAAAGCGGGGACAATGATGGCGGGGGTCCAGGCCTTCCACTTCGAGGCGAAGTGCGCCTTGGGGTAGAAGCTGAAGATCAATGGGAAGAGTACAGAAGCAATATCCAGAGAAAGGTACACGTACGATTGCATATAGGAGTGGACCGTTATTGAGTTTCCTGACGATCTTTCTTGAATGTAAACGACTTCGGTTCGTATTTCTTTGGCGCAACCAGAAAGCCGAAGGCTTCGCATCCTTCCTTGGTGTGCTTGCTGTGATGGATGTAGTGAGCGTGAATCATTCGTTGCAAATACTGGCTACGTTTTTCAGGCCTCCACTTGAAACGCTGGTGAACAATAATGTCATGGAAGACCAGATAAAAAAGGCCATAGCAGAAGATTCCCAGACCCACTGCGATTCCGTACGGACTGTATTTGACGAGACTGAAATAGTAAATGAGCGCGATGGAGGGGATACTGAAGACAACGGCAAACCAGTCGTTGCGCTCCAGGGCATGGTCGTGAACGGTATGGTGTGATCGATGCCAAATCCAGAGAAAACCATGCATGACGTATTTGTGCGTGAACCAGGCAATAAACTCCCAGAAGAGAAATGTCCCGATGGTGATCAGGGAGCAAAGCGCAATTGTAGAAATATCTATTTGGTTCATTTGTTCTTGAAATAAGCCTCCAACACTTGAAAGCGATGTTCAAAAATACGGTTTACTTCACGCCCTACAAAAAACCAGTTGGCCAGCCGCCCCAGTGGCCCCAGGGGAATGGCGTATTTCACTTCGTCAGTCATTTCAACGCCACCGTCTTTTTCCACGAAAGTGTGTGTGTGGTGCCATTGGGCGTATGGGCCGACGCGCTGTTCGTCGGTGAAGCTCACGAGGCTGTTTACACGGGTAATCTCGGTTATCCACGTAACCCGGATCAGCGGAAGCACCGTGATTTTGTATTTGATGATTTGGCCCTCGTGCATTTTTTCGCCCCCCGACTGTGACACAATGGTAAAATTCATGTGCTTCGGTGTGATCTCTCCCAGGTTTTTCGGTGAGGAGAAGAAATCCCATGCCGTTTGCAGGCTTATGGGAAGGAACTGTTTGCGGTAAAGCGTGTAGATTTTCATTGCTGGGAGAAAAGAGAGTTGCCTGAATTGTTCCTGCGTTGCGTTTTTCTGTTATTGAAGAGCTGATTTGTATGCCAAAAGCACCCGCTTTCTTGCTTGATCGTGGTTGACAATAGGGGAAGGATAGCCCGGCGTATTCCATTCGGGTACCCATTTTCTGATATAGACGTTGTCAGGGTCAAATTTCTCCGATTGCAGATAGGGATTAAATACCCGGAAATAGGGCGCTGCATCGCATCCGCTTCCTGCTGCCCATTGCCAGCCGCCGTTGTTGGCAGCCAAGTCAAAGTCAAGCAGTTTTTTCGCAAAGTATGCTTCGCCCCACCGCCAATCGATGAGCAGGTGTTTGGATAGAAAACTGGCCACGATCATCCGAACACGATTGTGCATGAAGCCGGTGGTGTTGAGTTCACGCATGCCGGCGTCGACAATGGGATAGCCCGTATTTCCCTTACACCATTTTGTAAATTCTTCAGGATCATTCCTCCAGATGATACGGTCGTACGCGGGCTTGAATGACCGGGTGGCGACGTGCGGAAAATGCCAGAGAATCATATGGTAGAATTCACGCCATATCAATTCGTTGAGCCACGTCTCATTTGTTTTCCTGGCCAGTTTTACCAGGGCCCGGATGCTGACTGTTCCAAACCGGAGGTGGACGCCCAATCGTGTGGTACTGTCGATACCGGGGTAGTCACGCTGCTCGCTGTATTTCTTGATGACGGTGGTACGGATTATGCGCTTTGGAAAAGGGATAACCGACGGGATGAATCCGATATCAGCAAGAGAGGGGAACGGAGCTGGATCTGTTTTTTTTAGGCTACCCAGATAATCGGTTGTGGAATATTGGACAAGTGAGATTGTTGACAGTCGCTCTTTCCACTTTCGGCTGTACGGGGTGAATATCGTATATGGTTTTCCGTCATCCTTGGTGACTTCGTTTTTTTCGAAGATCACCTGATCTTTAAACGTGCGGAAAGGAATCTTTTTCTTTTTCAGGACATCCGCTATTGCTTTGTCCCGTTTTAGTGCATAGGGTTCGTAGTCATGGTTGGTATAGACTGCGGCGGGGTTCAATGCTGAAAAGATGGCCTTTGGAGTACCCTTAAGAACTAGCAGCGAAGACCCCAGTTTCTTCAAGTCTTCCTGGAGTTGCAGCAGGCATTGATGAATAAATGAAACGCGGGCATCGGCGGTATCGTCCAGTTGGTTCAGAATCGCCTCATCAAAAATAAATATGGGAAGGACATGAATGTTCTCTTTCAGCGCATGAAAGAGGCCAGCATTATCTTCGAGCCTCAGGTCTCGCCGAAACCAAAATAGCGTGGTTTTGGAATCAACCCGCTTTTGTGCTTGCTGTAGGCTGCAGACGCTCAATTTCTTTTTCCAGGTCTTCCAGGGCTACTATTTTATCAGCGTACAGGCGGAGGTTGCCGGAACGTTGTGTGAGCATGGCCTCTTCCAGAAGCTTTTTGCGCTTCTTTTGGAGGTTTTCAAGAGGGTCTTTTTTGAATAGGCTGAACATACTCTTTTAACACCCTTGTGGTCAAATGGTTCAAGATTCTTAAAGAAAAGATCGAGCAAATAAACATCGGTGTTTAGGCACTTTTTTACATCGATAATGACCCTTTTCGGAAATCAGATTTTTCCAGCACCGCATTGATGATGTAGGGTATGCCCCCTTTGGCACTGGCGCGGGCCTCTCCTAAAGCGGCATGAAATTCCGTCAGGGTACTTACCTTCCTTCCGCCCGCTCCAAAAGCATGCGCCACCTTCTCGTAGTCTGAAGAAGCCAGAACGGTGCCGCAGTCATCTTTCAACATTTCGATCTGATCACGGGCGATTTGGGACCAGCTTGCATCATTTCCGATGATGGCTACCACCGGCAGTCCATGTCGGACAAATGTATCGAACTCCATTAGGCTATAAGCTGCGCTGCCGTCTCCGTACAGAATGTATACTTCTGAATCCGGGGAGCAGAGTTTGGCACCCAGCGCGAAGCCGCCACCGATTCCCAGCGTTCCGAAGACCCCCGGATCGAGCCAGGATAATGGCCTTCTTGGCTTGACGATGTAAGAAGAAGTTCCAACAAAATCTCCACCGTCGGCAACGATGACAGCGTTGGCCGGTAGTTCTTTGTCCAGATCCAGGAATAGCCTCACGGGATTTATGCCCTGGCCGGTGCTAGCCGTTTCTGTTCTTATCACAGTTTCACGTTTTGTCTCGCGATCGCTTAGCACTTTCTTCCAGGGTTCCCAATTGCCTGAATGCCGGTTGCCAACGCTACTGGAAAGATCGATGAGAAAATGCATGGGATCTGCATGAATGCCGAGGTCGGGTCTCCGGTTCTTGTTAAGGTCGATGGCGCTTCTATTCACACCAATCAACTTCGCTCGGCTGTTGATGTTCCTTCCATAATCCAATCGGAAGTCACTCGGTACTCCAGCCAACAGAACTACATCAGCTTCGCGAAGCGCTTCCTTGCGGTGGTGACGATATTGCACACTGCTTTCTTTGCCGAGCAGCCCGCGGGCCATGCCTGACAGGTAGGCAGGAATGCCGAGCGCGGTCAGACTTTCCGCCAGTTTTGCCGCCAACGTTGGATTCATCATCGCTCCGCTTCCAATCAGTATGACTGGGCGGTTGGCGGATGCCAGCAACAAGGCTACTTTTTCCCGTTGAACGGTTGAATGAGTTTTCACTGAACCCTTGACTTGAGGGCCGCGCTGATCAGATCCATCCTTAAACACATCATTCAAATGACGGTTAATATACCAGGCAGTGATGCGTTGCTTAAGTGAGGTCGCTGTAGAAGTCACCTTTGAATAACCCTGCCTGATGATTGACTCTTCGTACAGCACATCAATTGGAAGTTCCACGAACACTGGCCCTGGTACGCCTTCTTGCGCTTTCAAAAATGCTTTTTTAAGCGCGGGGTAAATATCACGTTTCCTGCGTACCGCCATCGCCCATTTGACGTTGGGCTTCATCAGGCTCATCTGATCAATATCTTGCAAAGCGCCCCGGCCTTTCAATAGCGTGGGGGCAGCGCCTCCTAATAGTACAACCGGGGACTGCGCCAAGAAGGCGTTCTTGATGGCGGTGATGGTATTTGTGATACCCGGTCCTGCAGTCACGGCCACTACGCCTGGAATTCCTGTCAATCGGGCTACGGCATCGGCGGCAAATACAGCATTGACTTCATGCCTTGTATCGATTACGCGTATGCCCGCCTTTTTTGCACTTACGAGTATGGGCGAGATATGACCACCACAGAGAGTGAACAAGAATTTCACTTGCTCCTCTTTTAAGACCATCGCGACTATCTCTCCACCATTCATACACTTAATTCCGGGAATTGAACCAATGACAAAAGGTCACCACTCAGCGAGGCTATTCCTACAAGTATTTGAAATTTGTTTTTCAACGCCGTTAGTGGACGGCCTTTGCCAAATCCAGCTTTGGCTCTCTCGCTTTTTCTTCGGAATTAAGAGAATCATTGGGTAGTGCTTCTGATTTTCCGACCAGGTACTCGTGTATGCCTGCGGCAGCTTTCTTAGCCTGTCCCATAGCAAGAATGACAGTAGATCCTCCAGTGATGGCATCACCAGCCGCAAAAACTCCCTTCTTGCTGGTCTGACATGTGGCTGGATCGACCACGATGACACCCCACTTGTTGGTATGAATCTCGGCATCCGTCGAAGGAATAATCGGATTCACACTACAACCAAGCGACATTACCACCGTGTCACACTCTTCAACGAAAAACTCTCCGGTAGCAACCGGTTTCCGTCTTCCGGTCTCATCAGGCTCGGATAACGTCATTCGTTCGCACTTGATTTGCTTGACGAAATTGTTTTCATCGACGAGGAATTCCACAGGGTTGGATAACCAACGCCATCCTATGGCCTCTTGCTCGGCGTGTTTGAGTTCTTCGGATCGGGCAGGCGCCTCATCGTGTGAGCGTCGGTAATAACATGTAACCTCCGCACCCAGTCGTTTGGCGGTGCGCAAAACATCCATGGCGGTATTTCCAGCACCGATGACGGCTACTTTCTTACCGGACGAAATTGGAGTACTGTATTTCGGGAAATGGTTTGCGTCCATGAGGTAGATACGGGTCAGGTATTCGTTAGCCGAATAGACACCGTTGGCATTGGAGCCAGGTACATTTAGCATTCGTGGCAGACCAGCGCCTGTGCCAATCATGACGGCATCGAATCCTTCGCGGTGGATCAAATCTTCGATGGTCAGTATTTTTCCAATGACCATGTTATATACAAACCTAACGCCGAGACGGTTGAGGAAACGAATGTCATCATCGATGATGCGCAAGGGTAACCGAAAGCGCGGAATTCCATAGACCATAACGCCGCCGGCCCGGTGTGAAGCTTCAAAGACAACGACTTCATGGCCGCGGATCGCCAGTTCGTAGGCAGCAGAAAGACCTGCGGGCCCCGATCCTACAATCGCGATGCGTTTTCCTGTGGGCATATCGATGGATGGAATTTCAAGGAGATGGTTTGCTCTTTCGTAATCCGCAGCAAATCGTTCCAGGTTGCCAATACCTACGGGGATATTTTTACGGCCTACTACACAGACCGCCTGGCATTGCTTGTCCTGAGGGCAAACGCGGCCGCAGACCGCAGGAAGGAAATTGGTCTCACGAATCTTCTTGGCAGCCGCTCCGATATTTCCTTGTTCGATCAACTTGATAAACGCCGGGATATTGATGCCTACCGGGCAGGCGCCGATACAAGCTGGTTTTTTGCATTGCAGACACCGCATAGCTTCTGCTTTGGCCTGACCTTCCGAATACCCGATTGGTACTTCATCAAAACACTTTACTCGGTCCTCCGGGTTTGCCAGGGGCATTTCTTGATGAGGAAGGCTCATCCGTTCTCTATTGCTCATGCCGCGTGGCGCGGGTGTAGGCGTGGCTTCTGTCATACTTTAAATTTCTCGAATGCGAGTTTTTCTTCCTTGACAAACATTTTCTGACGCTTCATCAGGTTTTCAAAATCCACTTTGTGTCCGTCGAAATCCGGACCGTGGAAGCAGGCGAATTTTGTCTCACCACCGACAGTGACACGACATGCGCCACACATACCGGTTCCATCGACCATGATGGCGTTCAGGGAAACAAAGGTGGGAATCGACTGAGGCCGGGTCATTTCACTGATGGCTTTCATCATCGGCACCGGGCCGATGGCCAAGACGTAAACTACATGCTCGCGGAGGAGGATGTCACGCAGCGCGTCGGTAACCATGCCACCCATGCCAGCCGAGCCATCATTGGTGGTGAGAATAACATCGTCGCAGACCTCCTTCAACTCTTGTATCATGATCAGACTATCCTTGCTTCTCGCGCCAACGATACCAATCACCTTATTGCCTGTTGCTTTGATGTCACGCGCCGTAGGTATGATGGCTCCGGTTCCATAACCGCCTCCAATCACGACACAGGTGCCAGGATTGGCAGGTAGCGATGAACGCTCGCCCAAGGGTCCAACCACATCCTGAAAGGCATCGCCGACATTCATGGCGTTGATCTCGGTGGTTGTTTTTCCGACAGCGGAAACAATAATATCAATGGTTCCTTTCTCTGGATCCCATGAACAAATGGAAAGTGGCACCCGTTCACTGAAGATATGCGGACGGACGATCACAAATTGCCCTGCCTGGATCTTACTGGCGATGAGGGGCGTGTCGAGGGAGAAGTGGTACGTGTTTGGGCATAGTAGCCTCTTGGCTACAACCTTGTAGCTCTGTGTGTAGCGACGAACAGGCACTGACTCCTGGTGAAAGAAGGGAAGAAAATCTTCCGCTTCTCGCCGCACGATAAAGGCACGGTCCCAATTATGATGTTCATCGCGTCCTGTGATTGACAGGAAAGCTTTGTATACTTTTTTTTCATTCTCGTCGGACAAGAGCCCTTTGCGGAGCATCTTTCCCAACGTACGTGCTGCGTTTTTTCTTACCAGCCCTTGGGCGTGAGACAGGAAGCGAAAACAGGAATTAAAAATAAATGACCGCAATTCTTCACTAAATGCTGAAGCGGGCAGTTTCTGAGCTAGCCGGCCTACGGTGTAAAGTGCGGTCGAAGTAACCTGGTGATTGACATGTTGTGAAGCGCTGAGAATAAACGGAACCGCAGTGGCTGCCTCCGGTATCTTGAAGTAGGAAACGGCTTGGATCAGGTTGATCAAGTCGTGCTCCTTATCGCGATGCTCGTTCAGTTTTGGAAGCAGGTAGTTCAATCCTTCAATACCGTTCCGCGCGAATGCTTTGCCGATATAGGCACCCGTTTCGCTGTCAGCTTCAATCAGGTGATTGAAGAGCAAGGGGATCATTTCAGGTCCGAACTTGGCGATTCGCTTGCCTAGCCTCACGGCAAGTTTGGGCATCAAGGTTGAATCCGCATGGTGGTGTGCGTGGGCCAGTACATCGTACAAGGCTTCCGTCAGGCAAATCTTTTCGTCAGATGTTAAATCCGGAATACCCTTGATTGAATCCAGGGCAAGCGTGACAGACTCTACTGAACGTGTGTCGAGCGACTGGATGATTTGGTTGGTGCGGTCGGTCATGATGTTAATCTGGGGTTCCTTCTACGATTTAGCCAGAATGAGGATGAATGAAAATGACCAAAGTCAGGATTTAAGTGCCTTTGTTTGTGGGTTAGGTACTGGTCAACAAAATTGATATGTTTTGGCCGGCGACCGCATCCAAACCTGACAGAAGTCATGGAACCGTGACCTGATTGTGCATTGCTTTGCGCTACAATTAGACGGTATGAGACATCCTAAAGCCTGGGCTGAGCCTTATAAAATCAAGATGGTGGAGTTGCTTGAGATGACCACCCGTGCTCAGCGGTTGAAGGCCATCCAAAAAGCGGGATACAACACCTTTCTCCTCCGGTCTGCCGAGGTATACATTGATCTCCTGACGGATTCCGGGACTTCTGCGATGAGTGACCAGCAGTGGGCGGGCATGATGATGGGTGATGAGGCCTATGCGGGGAGTAGGAATTTCTACCACTTGGAGGAATCAATACAGAAAACATATGGGTACAAATATGTGGTCCCAACTCATCAGGGCCGCGGGGCCGAGCACATCATCTCCAAGCTGCTGATCAAGCGTGGCGATATCCTTCCGGGAAACATGTACTTCACAACGACGCGCCTGCACCAGGAACTCGCCGGTGGGCACTTTGTGGATGTGATTATTCCTGAAGCCCATGATCCAAAAAATGAGCATCCATTCAAGGGGAACATTGATCTAAAAAAACTTGTGGAGGTAATCAAGAAATATGGAGCGAAGAAGATTCCGTACGTATGCATGGCAACGTCGGTAAATATGGCTGGAGGTCAACCCATTTCTATGGAGAACCTCAAGGCCCTTCGGGCGTTGACCAGGAAGCATGGAATTCGCATCATCCACGATATGACGCGCGTAGCGGAGAATGCCTACTTTATCAAAGAGCGCGAGCCAGGGTACAGTAACCGTACTATCGCATCCCTGATCCATGAGATTTGTTCGTATACCGATGGCGCAACGATGAGTGCCAAGAAAGATGCGTTGGTGAACATCGGCGGTTTTCTCGCATTGAATGAGTTTGATGTCTTTGAGGCAGCACGCAACATGGTTGTTGTATACGAGGGCCTTCATACCTATGGTGGACTGGCGGGCCGTGACATGGAGGCAATGGCCATCGGCATCCGGGAATCCATTCAATACAATCACATGCATGCACGCGTAGGACAGGTGTTGTACCTCGGCAAGCTGCTGGCTGATGCCGGCATACCCATCGTTAAGCCCGTTGGTGGACATGGTGTATTTCTGAATGCATCTTCTTTTCTGCCGCATATCGATCAGGAGCATTATCCTGCCCAACAGCTTGCCGCCGAGTTGTACATCGAATCCGGTATTCGCAGCATGGAGCGTGGCGTGGTTTCTGCCGGCCGAGATCCGAAGACGGGCAAGAACCGGTACCCAAAACTGGAGCTCGTCCGGTTGACGATCCCACGCCGTGTCTACACACAGGCCCACATGGACGTGGTAGCGGAAGCGGTGATGTCTGTGCATGATCGCCGAAAGAAGATCAAGGGACTGAAGATGGTATATGAACCGAAGTATTTGAGGTTTTTCCAAGCCAGATTTAAGCCCTTGGGAAAGTGAATAGTGAAAAGTGAAAAGTAGATAGTGGCTAGTCAACTCGGAACTTCGAACCCGGAACGCTAAACCTTAGACCTTAAACATTCGACCTTAAACTTTCTTATGTTTCCTGTCGAAGCCCATCTTGACTCTCTGGGGATACCTTACACGGTTCATTCCCATCCCCCTGTTTTTACATGTGAGGAGTTAGCGAAGTATTCCATTCCGGGATTGTCATGCAAGAATCTATTTTTACGAGATCAGAAAAAGCGGCGGTATTTCCTGGTGATTTTGCCGGCGGCTAAGAAGACGGATTTGGTGAAGTTGGGAGAATCATTGGGTGAGCGTAAACTTTCATTTGTGAATCCGGAAACATTGAAAGAGAAACTTGGCGTGGAACCCGGGGCTGTGTCGCCGTTTGGTTTGTTGAACAATTCGCAGGGCGACGTGGAGTTATGGATTGATAGGGAAGTGATGGAGGCTCCAGTATTGCATTTTCACCCGAACCGGAATACGGCGTCGCTGGAATTGAGCGGAGAGATGTTTCGAAAATACCTGGATACCATCACGCGGCCGCACAGCATCCTCTGACGGTCATTCCAGTTTCGTCAACAGTTCTTCCAGGTTGAAAGGCTTTTTCGCTTCCTCACGAATTTGTTTTAGGTCCAGTTCACTTTTCACTTCCTCGAAATAGCTATTACACGGAGAACCACGGAGGAATCACGGAGTTGCGCGGAGGTAACGGTTACTTTGAATCTTTCTTGGGATAATTCAATTTCTCAATAAACGGCTTCCACCTCGGGTCGCTGCGAATGGGATCGAGCAAGGGATCAGTAAGGCAAGTTTCGGCTGTGCCAATTGACTTCTCTTTGTACGCTTCTTCAAGGTAGGTGAATGCTTTGTCGGCATCGTTAAGATTCGCGTACCTTACGGCCGTGAAGTATGCCAGAGGCTTCTCTCCTGCGATTGAGGCCATTGATTGAATCAAAGAATCTATTTTTGCCTTTTGGCCAAGCTTTGCAATAACAAAAAATGATGCGTAGCGTTTTTGAGTAGGGTTCGAATAATTGTTTAATTCCTTCAGCGCTTCATCCGCTCGATTATCTAACAGAAGTGCCAGGGATGCATTGAAAGCCGCGCGAGTGGTTATTTCCTTATGAAGATTAAAATAATGTAGGGCCTGCTTGTAATCTCTCTGTAAATAGAATGCATCTCCCAAGTTTTCCACGGCACGGGATTGCAAAGGATCCAATTCAAAGGCCAGCTTGCAATACCGGATGGCTTCCTCGTGCCGTCCCCAGCCGCTGTAAATCCTTCCGCCAATTCGCAAGGCCTGGGTGCTTGATTTTCCATACTTCAAAGCAATCTGAAGGTGCCGATTCGCTTCATTGAAATCGAATCGTTGTGTGTATCTCAGTGCTTTGAGTGCATTTGCCTCTGGAAGGAACGGATCAAGCTCCAGGGCCTTGTCTGTAAACTCATCCAATCCGTAATTTCCGCTATTATTTGCAGCAGCAGAAAAGTAGGAAATGGAGATTGCGTGATTTGAATCAAGTGCGATGGATTTGCTAAATCGATCGAAGGCTCTTTGTGGATCGCCTGGCGCATCCCTGTCGAAAAAGTATCGCCCTTCCTGGTACAGGCGCTTGGCTTCTTCATTCCATGGAATTTCACGGCTCTTATTGGTAGACTCTTTCAAGGTTGCCTTCATCGCCGAGGCAATCGCTGCGGCGATCTCATCCTGAATTCGAAAAACATCATCGGCTGGCTCCTCAAACGTCTTGGACCAGAAGTGGCTGCCGTCGGATACCCGGATGAGCTGTGCTGTTACCCGGATGCTGTTATTCTGCTTCCTGACACTTCCTTCCAGGATCATCGAAACGCCAAGCTGATTGCCTATGACACGCAAGTCTTCATTCTTTCCCTTAAATTGAAATGAAGAAGATCGCGAAATCACTTTGATATCTTCTGATTGGGCAAGCACATTAATAATCTCCTCTGCCATGCCATCACCAAAATATTCCTGATTGTGCTCAGGACTCATATCGGAAAATGGGAGAACAGCGATGAATTTGTCAATTGGTTCCTCGTCCGAAACCAGCTTTGGATAGAAATAATATCCCGAAAGGAAGACGACGAGGAAAAGAACGATTGCTGTAATGATTGATTTCCGGATCCGATGAGATTTAAAAATGTGCAGATCTTCTTTTAGCTCAATTGATGGCGTTGAAGATGAAGCGGGGGCCTTCATCGCTGATATAATCTCCTTGATGGCGTTGGCTACTTTGTTGACCTGATTGCGATAGGTAGTTTGGTTTTGATTCTTAGCGGGGTTCTCTTCATTTGACCGCAACGGCCTATTAACACCCGCCTCTTTGTAAATAAAGTCAATGGCCCGCAGCACGCCACCGATTTCAGTTTCAAGGATGGCTTTGTCTTCGGCGTCGATGTCATGGATCTTGATCGGAAGAATCCGGCTCGACACGTTGCCGTTATTTAGTTTAATGTCCCTGCCAAGTTGATCTTGTTTGGCCAGTCTGTTGAACGCACAAAATTCATGCTGCCAGGCAAACGACTTTGGGTCGCAATATGTCTGGGAGAGGATGGGAATGAAAATAAGGCATTTCAATTTTCCTTCCAGGCTCTTGTCCACATGATGCGTTTCCAGTAAGCCATCGTGCGGATTCTCGTCGAAATAGATGGAGATATCTTCCTTGAAGGTGGATTCGAGTTCTGTCTTCAATACCCGGACAAATTCCGTCACCCACTTATCGCCTTTGTTGTCTTTGTGGCGGTAACTGATGAATATATCGTATTCGTATCCGGGGATTAATGACGGCATAACTTAGATGGGCTGGAAGTTGACGTCGCCTGAGCCGGCTTGCCTGCTTGCCTTCGCGAAGCGTTTTGGCGAAGCGAGGCCGAAGCTTTGCGCAGGCACGGGGAAGTGGGAGGGCATTGTCAAAGATACAAACTAACGCTGGCCACACCAATCTTGGGGGATATCGGTTCTTGAAGGGAGGGAACTGGCGACTTTGGGGAAATTTTGCCCAACTTTATACAGGGCTGTACGTAAAAACGAACAGTTCAGACCACTTCCCTAACACCAAACCACATTTCTATGAAGCTCCATACGCGATTAATCCTTTCGGCTCTTTTGTTGCTGACTATTCAGGCAGCCGTATTGGCACAAGCCATCCAACTCCCCGAGGGTGGAACCAACTTAAAACGCAAAACGGGTACCCGCGTGGGTGTGACCGACATTGAGATCAACTGGAACGCACCCGGCGTAAAGGGTCGTGAGGGCAAGATTTGGGGAACACCTGTTGCGTGGTACGGATTCAGTGTGCTTGGTTTTGGATCGAGTGTCGAGTCACCCTGGCGTGCGGGCGCCAACGAGAGTACGACCATTTCGTTTTCTACCGATGTGACAATAAACGGAAAGAAATTGGCGGCGGGCAGTTACGGGTTCTTCATCGCCGTGTACGCCGATTCATGCACACTTATCTTTAACAAGAATACCCACGGATGGGGAAGTTACTTTTACAACAAAGACCTGGATGTTCTCCGTGTTTCCACCAGACAGCAAAAAGACTTGAAAGAAAGCCGTGAAAGACTTGACTATATCTTTTTAAAGGAGACGGATCGATCGATTGAGGTAGGCGTGGAGTGGGAGCGGTGGCGAATTCCATTTGCTGTTGAGGTTGATCTCGTGGGCACGTCATTAGCATCACTCAGGACGCAGCTCAGCGGTGCATTGGGTTTTGATCCTCCCAGTCTGGAGGCAGCAGCTGCTTGGTGCCTTCGTAACCAAATCAACTATGCGGAAGCGTTGGCATGGATCAATGTGGCGGTAGACCCGAATATGGGGCGTGTGAGTACGTTCAGCGCTATGTCAACGAAAGCGGGTTTGCTTGCCAAGCTGAACCAGCAAGCCGAGGCCGATAAGGTTATGCAAGCGGCATTGGTGAATGCCAACGTCATGGAAATGCATCAGTACGGTCGTCAGTTACTGAACGAAAAAAAGGTGAAGGAGGCCATGGTGGTTTTTGAAACGAACTACAAAAAAAACAATGGGGCTTGGCCTACCAACGGTGGCATGATGCGCGGCTACTCGGCCATGGGCGATTTGAAGAAGGCACTTGAGTATGCCAAAAAGGCCGCCGCACAGGCACCTAACGAGGAAATGAAAAAGTTTATGGAGCAGGCGGTAAAAACGCTGGAGTCAGGAAAGGCGCTGTGAGTTGATTTGGGAATTTGGGTATTTGAGAATTTGGGAATGAAGGAAGAGGCAATCAGTTCGCGACCTCAATCTTCACCTTCGACTTCTTAAGCTTCTCATTTTTGATATTGGCTAATGTCTTTTCCACGAGGGAACGCTTGACGGAAACGTAGGAAGAGAAATCGAGCGTCGTAATCAGGCCGATGTCTGTGCTTTGAAGGCCGCCCTTTTTTGTGAGAAGACCTACGATGTCACCTTTGCTGATCTTGTCCTTCTTTCCGGCGCTGATATACAGACATGAATAATGTGGCGGGGGAGGGAGTTGCAACTTGCGTGCAACGACCAGTTCGGCTACCGATTTGTCAATGTACTCCGGCAACTTTTCGTCATCGGCTAGCACAAGGTAAGCCTGACCTTCGGCATGCATACGGGCAGTGCGTCCGTTGCGGTGAAGAAATGCTTCCTCTTGTAAGGGCAACTGATAGTGAACCACATGTCTGATTTCAGGAATGTCCAGGCCACGGGAAGCGAGGTCCGTTGCAATAAGAACGTTGGCCGCGCCGCCCCGGTATTTGATCAAGTTCTTTTCCCGATCGATTTGTTCCATGGCACCATGGAGAATAGCGTGTGCAAATTTGTGCTGCGTCAGGAGCGAACTGATTCTGTCAACAGCGTCACGGTGGTTGCAAAACACCAGTGTCACCTCCTGGTTAAAGCCAGCCACCAGGCGCATGAGTGTCTCTACTTTGTCGGTGCTCTTGGTATGGACAAGATTCAACTTCAGTTTTGAATCTGCTTCGTCTTTGAGGTAGTTGATTGTTTCTGGCCGTGAGAAAGGTAGGAAGTCAGGCCAGTCCTGGTTTCGTGTCGCTGAAGTAAGAATGTGGTGTTGTTTTTCGCTGAGGGATTCGAAGATGACGCTCAGTTGATCCTGAAATCCCATCTGCAACGATTTGTCAAACTCGTCTAGTACAACCATCATTACTGTGCGGGGATCAAATGACTTCCGGGCAACATGATCTGCTAACCTTCCAGGCGTACCAATAATTACAGCTGGCGCTTCGCTCAAACTACTTTGCTCAATTTTCATGGAATGGCCACCATAACAGCAACTCACCTTGTAGGAAGTCTTCATGGCCCGAAAGACTTGCTCAATTTGCAAGGCAAGTTCACGTGAAGGGGCTACAATCAAGGCTTGAACCCCCTTAGCTTGCTGTCTTAATTGGTTAACCAAGGGAATCAGGAAAGCAAGTGTCTTTCCAGAGCCTGTGGGCGCCAGGAGCATCAGGTTACGCGAAGTAGCCGCCTTTTGGATGGTGGCAATCTGCATTTCGTTTAGTTCAGTGATGGAGAGGTTCTTTAAAAATTCCACGTTGAGGGCGTTCAGGTTGTCTTGCATGGCGCAAAGGTAGTGAACTGGGTGCTGGTAACTGGGTGCTGGGAACTAGGAACTCGGCACTGGTAACTGGGAACTGGGTCATTGCTTGTGGCTTCTACCTTTGAACTTTGAACCCTGAACTATTTTCCCCTAATTTCATACGCTTATCCTACTAATCTTACCCAATGGCCAAGACCAACTGGCAGAAGGAAATACAGCCCTTGATTAAGAAGTACAAGGGTAAGAAGCACCCGCTGGATTACAACAGCAACTATGAACTGATCGTGATGGTGGTGCTTTCTGCGCAGGATTCAGATCGGCACATCAACAAGATCGCTCCTGAATTCTTTAAGGCATTTCCGGACATAAAGGCTTTAGCGAAGGCTGAGTCTGACTCGTTATACCTGTTCATCAGCAAGGTTCGTAATTTCAGAAATAAGACGAACTGGCTTCTTGAATTGGCGAAGGCAATAAAGACTGACAAGAATATTCCGACAACCCTGGAGGCACTGACTGCCTTGCCTGGCATTGGAAGAAAGTCGGCGAACGTGATTATGCGTGAGGCGGGGATGAAGGCTGAAGGCATAATCGTCGATCTTCACGTTGTGCGGGTGGCACCCCGACTGGGTATTGCCACCGGAACTGATCCTAAAAAGCTTGAGAAACAGATGATGGACATTCTACCAGAAAGGGACTGGGGCCAGGTGGGTATGGCGATCTCATTTTTGGGTAGGGAAACTTGCCGACCCACTAATCCAAAATGCCCGGAGTGTGTGATGAGGAAAGTGTGCGGGTATTTCAAGGCAATTAGGTAAAATTAAACCAAAAAGCTATTTCACAGAGAAGCACAGAGGTATCGCGGAGATACACGGAGAATACAATTGCTGGCAGCAATCTCAAATTCTCAAATCAGCAAATTCTCAAATTATTTAATTACCCACACGTTATTCACATCATGCGCCGTAACCCATACATGCTCCCCCGCCACGCGCACCGCCCCACTTCCATTCAGTGGGCCATATACCTTAGCTATCGTGTTGGTTTGAGGGTTGATTGATTGGAGCATACGCCCATTCTTGGCACGAACCCATACATACCCTGTCCCTGCTGCGATGTCGCCACCGGTGCCGGGTGTTTGACAGTCGATCGTGGCGATGACGGTGTTGGAAGTAGGGTCAATGCGGGTTACGGTACCATCGCCCTGATTGAGTGTCCAGATCCCATTTTCTCCTGCGGCCAGGAAACGTGGAGTTGGCCCGACAAGAATGGTGGCGACGATACTGTTGGTTTGAGGATCGATTCGTTGAACACTTCCGATGTCCTTGCCTTCACCGGTGTTGGTGATCCACACCGCATCAAAACCGAAGTCTGCACAAAAGGAATTTGCCTTCACGGGGATTTCAGCGACAACCTTATTTGAGTTCGGATCAATCCGGGAAAGAATACCCTTTTTATCAGACAAGATCCAAATAGATCCGGCACCTGCCGCTAAACTCAGTTCGCCCTGCAAGTCGGCTACGGGGCAGGGGATGCGGGCAATGATTTTGCCGCTCTTTGTATCTATTCTGAGTACAGTGTTTTCCGTGCAGCTGGCGGCCCACAACGAACCGAACGCGACGATTGGAGCTCCGCAAATGCCTGGGGCGACCGCTGTCAATATGGGCTTGCTAGTTTGTGTTGACAGTTTTTGCGCTACATCTGTGTTCGTCACCCACACATCCGCACCATCGACGGCAAGGAAATCAGGATATCCTGATATTTTCAACGTAGCCTCAGCAACTGTGGCTATTGCTATTTCTGAAGGTGGTCTGGGTACGAGTATAAATGAATCAAAAGTCTTGTGCGTTGGCACATCGCCGAGGGAAGTCAATTCAGTGTTTAATTGTTGCAAGTCGGCAACTGTGAGCGGAAGGGGTGGCTCGTTCGGCTGATAGGTAGTTCCTGTGGGATAGTCAAGGCCAACACTGTCTTTCATTTCAATGTGATTGCCAACAAGCCATTGTACAGGGTGTTTGGAAGTGAATTCACTTAGGCGGTTGATGCTGGAACGAAAGGCTGGCCAGTCGCGGACATACAAACGGCCGGGGTAGAAAGAATCACCCGTGAGCAGCAGGTGCGTCTGCGGGTCATACACGGCAATGGATGCTTCTTCGTGGCCGGGAATTGGGAGAATGGTGAGTGATCTGCCGCCGAGATCAAAGGAGGCCTCCGTTAGCGGCCAGTTGGTCAACTGGAAGAATTCCGCAACCTCTTCGCGACTTGGTCCGATCACCGTAGTGTTAGGTTTATTTTTGAACTGGGCATCCGCGGCAAAGTGATCGGCGTGGTTATGCGAGTGGGCTACAACCAAGCTGACGTTGCGGTTGTTTTCAACTTGCCACTGATCAATGATTTTTATCACGGTCGCGTAAAGCGGAAAGGCAGCAGAATCTCCACTAGCACCCGTATCCATCAACAGCGCTTTGTCCTGCCCGACGAACAAGTACATGAACGGCGCCTCGTAGTGCACGCACTTGTTTTGACGTAGTATCCAGGTGGATGCATCGTACTGAACTACTTGAATAGGAGGCTCATTGTTTTCCGCGCAATTTGCTGAGCCATGAATCCAGGTAACCTCTTGAAGAGATATCGGTTTTGGCGAACAGCCAGCGATTAGCAGCATGAAGACAAGGTATACAACACAGAAGTAAACGTGTTTCATTATTCTACCTTTCTCTGTGAACCTCTGTGTATTTCTCAGTGCAACTCCGCGAAATAGCTGCTGTCCATTCTCAAATTCCCAAATATTCCCAAATTGACTAATTCCCAAATTAATTTTCAGGCAATGTACGATCTATTGATCTCCTTAATCGTCGCCGTCCCCGCTTGCCCCATCACCATCTCCAGTTCGTCACGCAGGATTTGCAGGACAGCCTCTACGCCTTCTTGCCCAAAGGAAGCCAGGCCCCATATATATGGTCTTCCAACACAGACGGCGTCAGCGCCCAGGGCCAGCGCTTTGAAAATGTCTGTTCCTCGACGAAAGCCTCCGTCAATGAGTATAGGGATTTTTTTGTTGATGACTGCTGCCATTTCAGGTAGCGCCTCAAGCGTACCTCTTCCCGTTTCACTGGCCCGGCCGCCATGGTTGGAAATGACAATCCCGTCAATGCCGTGCTGGAGACAGAGTTGTGCATCTTCGGCAGTTTCAAGTCCTTTTATTACCAGCTTCAGGTTGGTAGTTGCTTTTAATTGTTCCACATAGTCCCACGTTAACTTTGATTCGAATTCGATGCCGGCTGTCTTAGGTATCATGGGCTTCCGCTCAAATCGGTTTTCGGAGTGGCATTTAGCACACTCGCGGGTGTCAACGCGCATCATCCGTTCGAGTGTAACCCGGTTGCTGCCGGCGGCGAGATCAACGGTGAACACCAATACTTCCGACCCGGCATCCTCTGCACGGCGGATCATGTCTTTGGTCGCATTCCAATCGTTGAGCGCATACAGCTGATACCATACCGGAGCACCGCGTTCTTTCGTGACCTCTTCCACGGAAGTGGTAGTTACTGTGGAAAGAATCTGAAGGTGGTTCTTGGCTTTCGCGGCCCGTGCTGTGGCTACTTCGCCATCTTCATGGAAGGCGCGCTGGCTGCTGACAGGTGAAAGCGCAATGGGTGTAGGCCACTCTTTGCCAAACAATGTGGTTCGCATATCGACATGGGTTGGATCAATCAACCGGCGCATGCGAAGTTTTACTTTTGCAAAGGCATCCCGGTTCGCCTGGAGCGTGATGTCCTCATTGACACCTGTGGCCATGTAGCCGTAGTGGGCAGGAGGGAGTTTGCTTTTCGCCAACTTTTCAAAGTCAAATACATCGAGGGCATCGGAGGCTTTTTCGATCAGATCGGAAAGCGTCTTTACAGCGACTGCTTTTTCTTGCGGTGTCGAGCAGGAAGCGAGCGAGAGGAGCGGGCTTCCGAGCAGGAACTTAAGTAAAAGCCTGCGGTGTTCTTGTTGAAGAGTAGAGTTCATCCTGAATTGTGATTTATCAACGAATTACCGAATCAACGAATCAATTTCACTTTCCTTTCAACTTCTCCACCATCCAGGTCAACAATAATTCCCTTTGCTCAGGGAACGTCCAGTGGCCGGTCTCGCGGGCCAGGTGCAAGGTTTTTGGAGCGGTGATTACATTATAGACGGAGTACATCGATGTGGGCGGACATGTTTCGTCATTAAATCCCCATGAGTACAAACCCGGCGTCTTCAGTTGACGGGCGAAATTCACCACATCATAATATCCAACTGTTTCAATTTTTTCTTTTGAGTTATTGAAGGCCAGGTTTTCCTTGCTGAACGGATGCGGCCATCCGCCGGCGCGGTTGTGAAGGTAGCCGGTCATGTCGCTCAGTGCCGGGTAGAAGGCAGTCAGGTACTTGACCCTTGAATCCAATGTAGCTGTAACAATGGATAGTGCTCCGCCCTGACTTCCGCCGGTGACTCCAAGATTTGTTCCATCGTACTGAGGAAGGCTGGTCAGGAAATCATTTGCTCTCACGCATCCCAAGTAGACCCGCTTATAGTAGTAGTAGTCTTTGTTGTCGAGGTCCAAGGCCCAGTATCCGTTGAGCGCTCCCGCGCTTAGATTATCATACACGGACGCATCGAGATTGACAGGAATCCCATGAATCCCGATACACAGGGTAATGATGCCTTTCTCCGCATTGGCAATGCCAGATGGAATTTCAGAGAGGTAAGGACGGATACCCGCGCCAGGAACGCGGAGCAAAGCAGGATACTTTCCTTCCTTTTTCGGAACGCAGAGGATGCCGTAAACCCGTGCACCTGCCTGGAAGTTCTGGATGTTGACATGGTACACATTTACTGCCTCTGTGGACCGCTCTGGCATCAGCGTCATGCGTGCATCCAATGGGACTCTTGCGAGTTCAGCCTTTGCCTTGTCCCAGAAGTTTATGAAGTCCTTTGGGTTGTCTACAGTAGGTTGAATTGTTCCCGGGGCAAAACCGGCCGTCGCGAGGCCGCGGTACTCTTTTCCTTCATGGAAGGCGGTGACGATGCATTGGAGGAATCCGGCATTTTTCATGGAGACCGGAGGGATGGAATAGGTTCCTCCTGGGAGTTGAAGTGAGTCGCGCTTGGTCGGCTCCATCTTTTCGGGGCCTACTTCGTATTTTATCCGAACATTTTTCAGGGCACCGTTGTCTTTCAAAACCTGGACGCTGAATTTCACCGGTTCATTGAGTGTATAGGTCCAGTCCGCGTGATCCGGGGTGACGAGAACTTTGACCAGCGTATTGCCCGGCTGGCCATATAGCTGACAAACTGTGAAAAGAAGTAGAATCAGAAGTCCTTTCTTTTTCATTATATCAGTGTTTTAGTTGAAGAATGCTTAATCCAGCACCTCATATAAGATGAGGGAATTCGTTTTATTTTTCAGATTCGTTTCGCCGATCCGTGAACAGGTGAATGATGTCTTTATTTTTTCGTAGGATTTTTCAGTGATGTAAATCTGACCGGGTCCAGCTGCAGACTGAAGGCGCTGGGCTGTATTGACCACATCACCGATTACGGTGTAGTCGAGCCGCTTGAGGGAACCAGAGCCGATGTTCCCTGAAACAACTTCGCCATTATCAATGCCGATCGAAACATTGGGCGTGAAGCTGAATTCTGCGGGCAGTAAATTAATCTTCTTCCGTATAGCAAGTGACGCTTCAATGGCGCGATCCAGATGGAACTCGCCCTTGAAGACAGCCATTACGCAGTCGCCCATAAACTTGTCGACAATGCCGTTTTGGGTAATCACCTCTTTGACGATTACTTCAAAATACTGATTTAACAACTTGACCACGGTATCGGGAGATTCCTTTTCGCTGATGGCGGTGAAGCCACAGATATCGATGAATGCGATGGAGGCTTCAAGGGTCTCGCTGGCTGTCAGCGACTGCTCGTATTCCCGGGTGCCCATGAAATTGAGCACGTTGGCATCCACGTACATTTTCAGGATGTTGTTTTCTTTGATTGCCTGGAGCGTTGCTTTGATTTGAAGTACGTGACGTATGGTCTTTTCCATCGTCAGTTCGAGATCTTCGAAGTTCACCGGCTTGGTGACAAAATCGAAAGCGCCGCGGTTCATGGCCACACGGATGTTATCCATGTCGCCATAGGCGGAGACCATGACGGTACGTGAAAGGGGAGAGATTTCGTTGAGTTTCGTCAACAGGGTGAGTCCGTCCATCTCAGGCATGTTGATATCGCTGAGAATAATGGAGATGTCCGGGTGCTCCTCCATTTTCCTGAGGGCATCTACACCGTTGACCGCGAAGACAAACGAGTAGTGCTGGTCCCTGATTTTCTGGCGGAACTTCTGCCGGATCAGGACCTCCAGGTCGGCTTCATCATCCGCGACGAGGATCTTGGTCATGCGCTCGTCAGGTTAAGTTTTGCCTTGAGGGCAACGAAGTCGACCGGCTTGGTAAGAAAATCATCGGCGCCGAGTTCTTTGGCGATGCGGTGATTTTCTGAATCCCCATAGGCGGTGATCATCATGACCACGGGTGGAGGCTTGAGGTATTTCTTTTTTAGTTCTTCGAGCAACTGAAACCCGCTCATGCCAGGCATGTTGATATCAGACAGGATGAGGACCGCCTCATGCTCCATTGTACTCATTTTCGCCAACGCCTCTTCGCCGGAGAACGCAAAAACAAACTCTACTCTGTTTTCCCGGATTTCTTTCCGGAAACGCTGCTCGAAAAGTATCTGGATATCCTGCTCGTCATCTACTACAAGAATTTTCATGATGGGTGGTTTGGAATGGTGATTGTAAATGTGGTGCCTTCTCCGGGACGTGAATCGACGTCGATTTTTCCGTTATGCACCTTGGTGATAATGTCATAACTCATACTAAGTCCGAGGCCGGTTCCTTTACCAGAGGGTTTTGTTGTAAAGAAAGGCTGGAAAATCTTGTCCTGGATATTTTTTGGAATGCCGTTTCCATTGTCGTGAACGGCAATGGTCAGATGGTTGGCAGCCTTTTTGGTAATCACCGTGACCGTTGGTTCATAGCCTTCGATGCCTTGCCGTTTTTTCTCCGTTACCGCGTAAAATCCATTGGTGATCAGGTTGAGGATCACGCGGCCGAGGTCCTGGGGAACAACACTTGCTTTGCCCATGGTTGGATCAAGCTCTGTTTTCATAGTAGCGTTGAACGATTTATCCTTGGCGCGGAGCCCGTGATACGCCAGGCGCAGGTATTCATCCGCCAGTACGTTGATGTCTGTGGGTTCTTTTATGCCACTGCTGGCTCGGCTGTGCTGCAGCATTCCTTTTACTATGGAGTCGGCGCGCTTACCGTGAAAGAGTATCTTCTCCTCATTTTCCATGATGCTTTTCGCGATGGATTTTGCGTCTTCGGTGCGACCCTGATTGAGTTCATCGCTCATCTCCTGGAGAAGTTCCTTGTTGATCTCGGAGAAATTGTTGACGAAGTTGAGCGGATTTTGGATTTCATGGGCAATGCCGGCAGTTAGTTCGCCGAGGCTTGCCATTTTTTCCGATTGGATAAGCTGCGATTGGGTTTCCTTGAGATCGTTATAGGCTTTTTCAATTTCTTTGGCTTGAGCAAATTCCCGGTCTCGCATACGCTCGCGTTCCTTACGAACGGTTTGTTCCCTTTGAAACAAGTGCACACGCCACCCGACAAAAGAAATCATGACCAGGTAGATACCATATGCCCACCAGGATTTCCACCAGGGGGGGAGGACGGTAAAACTGAACGATGCCGGTGTGCTCCACTGGCCATTCATGCCTTTGGCGCATACCTTGAATACATATCCACCCGGCGGAAGATCACGGTAGTTTTCGCTCTCTGTATTGGCTGAAATCGGACTCCAGTTTTTGTCGATCCCTTCCAACACATAGCGGTACCTCACATGGTCCGGATTGCTTAGGGTTAATCCAGCGAAGGAAAAGTTCAAATAATTCTGGTTGTAGGGCAAGCGGAGGTTAACGGGCAGAAAGTAATTATTTTCTACACTGTCCCATTTGATTTCACCAGTTTCGGCAAACTGCTTCGCAATTGCATTGTTGTGGTCTTTGAAGAAGACACCCTCAACCGGCTCCCACAAGGTATCGACTTTTTCCAGCAGTTTCTCTGCCCTGGAGCGCTGTCTGAAATTTCTTTGATTGTCCAGGATGCTGATGCCCGTGACGAATGGGGTGGGAATCACGGGATCGGGACGAGGATCGTTCATGACCATAAGGACCTCGATTTCAACCCCGGACCAAAACTCCCCACTCTTGGTGAACAGGGCACTGTTCAAATCAAAATCAGCAAATTGAAATCCCTGTGCTTTTCCATAATTCACGATTCGCCATTGGGCACCTTGGTCAAGGGTTATGGAGGAAATCATCGACAAGCCACGTGAAGTCCCTGCATAAACTACTCCATTACGTTCGTTCAGCGTCCAGATATCATTATTCACGAGACCTTCCAGTGTGGTAAAATTGGCAATTGTCTGCTGCGTGAGATTCAATTTATTGATCCCTTTGTTTGTGCCTACCCACGTTTCACCGGTGCTGCTTTCCATGACATTGTACACGGTGTTGCTGAGTAATCCCTGCGAGGTGGTCAGTGGTTTCATTGTTTTACCTTCATGGTCAACAACGATTACGCCACCCTTTTCAACACATATCCAGAGTTGACCATCTGCAGTGGAGGACATGTGACAAAAACGCCCACCCTTCCATGATGCCGGCATGTTCTTGATACGCTTATACAGTCTTTCGCCGGGGTTGTAGACATAGACCTCTCCGTCGGTCGTCCCCATCCACATCTGGCCGTTGTCATCTTCCCATACTTTCTGAATGAAGGTCCCGCGAAGCCCCTGACTTTGGCCAAAGGTTTTTATTGTACCTTCTTTAACATTGATGACTGTGATTCCATAGTTGTTTCCAAAAGCCCAAATCTGACCTTGGTTGTCTTCATAGAGGTGGTTCATGTTTCTAACCGGAAGCCCTTGGTCGGTGCCCAGGTGACGGAGCAATCGTGTGGTTGGGTCATAGATATCAATCCCATTGGCGGTGCCCAGCCAGATTTTTCCATCTCTGCCCTCCAGAGACGACCATATGGCATTGCTCCCCAAACCGTCGGTTGTTGTAAAGTTGCCGGGCCTTCCACGGTCCAGATTAATGACGCTGCTTCCCGCATTCACGGAACCAAGCCACAACTGCCCCTCAGCATCTTCGACTAGCGAGTAGATTAGTCGGTTGTCTGACCCGATCATGAATTTCTCTATGGTATTCGTTTGCCGGTTGAATGCGTAGGTTTTATTTTGGTCCGTTGAAATCCAAATGATACCGCTTTTGTCTTGCAAGAGTCCGAAAACAGAACCGTCTACACCTTGTTTGTCAGAAATGCGCAACTGGGTACCTTTTTCGATGTTCAGGATGAACACACCGCCACCGCCACCGGCCCAAATATTGCCGTCCTGATCTTCCATAAAGCTAAAAATTGGATTATCAGAAAGACAACGCGTTAATTTTTTGGCACGGGCGTCGATGACAGAGGCGCCGCGTGATGAGGAGAGCCAAACGCGATTGTTCTTGTCTTGAAGAATTTTTATTGCAGGGTTATTGTCTGCGAGTCCTTCTTTCCGGCTAAATCTTTTTACGGTTTTGTCTATTTCGCTAACAATGATATAACCTTGACCGGATCGGGCAATCCACATTTGCCCGTCACGGTCACGTGTGATTCCAAAGTTCGATCCCCGCGGAAAGGTGTCGGCAAGCTTAAGAATGAAGCCGGACTGCCTGTCCAGGACAAAGACTTCACCAGATCCCGTTCCGATCCAGATTCGCTGGTGAGTATCTTCGCAGATAGACCAGATGTTTGGATCGTGAATTCCCTGCTCGGTTCCGTAGATCTCGAGGTTAACCCCGTCATAGCGAGCGAGACCCTTGTCGGTGCCGATCCAAAACATGCCCGCCTTGTCTTGCAAGAAGCAGCGGCCGTTGCCAGGTAACCCAAATGCGGCGCCGACTTCCATCACACCGCGGGTAGTGCCTTGCTTGAAATTCGGATAGCCGGCTTTAACTACGGTTGGCGGTTCCATAAGGATGGTTTTGAACCGCAGTTTCTGGGTGGGAAGGGTGTTGTAATCAAAGACCGTATCCTTAAGGCTGTTCCAGTCAAATGGCTTCTCTTCGAGCGGCGTCTTTAGTGCTTCCGGATAGCCGCCGATATTGAAAGGTTTTGCCGGGAGGCTGGCCAGGTTGAATTTCCGGGTCGCAAAGGGTTTGATGGTTGCCGGATCGTAAACTTCCCACTCGATTGGCACGGATTCACCGAATTTGAAGGGCCGTTCGGTCGGCTGTGCAAATTCAGATTCGCTGGAAGGAAACGGCACGCTGTCCGGATTCCCGGTGCAGGCCCAGAGCCCGAGGCCGATCAGGGTTATCAATGCAACGCGGTGGAGGAAGGAGACAGGTTTGGGCATCCTTAAATATAGTGCTTACCTCATATTTTTCTAATGCCCCGGCTTGATTATTGGGAGAAGGATGGAGAAGGTGCTTGCCTGGCCCTCAGTGGTCTCCACCCTCAACTCCCCACCATGCGCTTTCACAATATCATAACTCATGGACAACCCCAATCCCGTTCCCTGCCCAGTGGGCTTCGTGGTAAAAAATGGCTGGAAGATTTTGTCTTTGATGTGGGAGGGGATGCCTAGGCCGTTGTCGGTGACTCTTATTTCGACTATTCGGGCCTCACCCCGGCCCTCTCCGGAGGAGAGGGAGGTGCTGACGGTGACAGTGGGGTCGTAGTTTTCTGGATTCTGTTTCTTTTTTTCGGTGACCGCATAGAACGCATTGGTGATCAGGTTGAGGATCACTCTTCCGATGTCTTGCGGAATGACTTGGATGTTACCGATGGTTGGATCAAAGTCGGTCTTCATTGTAGCATTGAATGATTTGTCTTTCGCCCTTAGTCCATGATAGGCGAGACGCAAATATTCATCTGCCAGGGCATTGATGTCCGTGGGTTCTTTCACCCCGCTGCTGCTGCGGCTGTGTTGGAGCATGCCTTTGACGATGGCGTCGGCGCGTTTGCCGTGGAATACTATTTTGCATTCATTGTCTTCGATCGTGGTGGCAATGGACTTTGCTTCATCCATGCTTCCCTTAGCCAGGGCATCCTTCATTTCTGCGATGAGTTCTGAGTTTACTTCTGAAAAATTATTAACGAAGTTCAACGGGTTCTGGATTTCATGGGCGATACCAGCGGTGAGTTCTCCGAGGGAGGCCATTTTTTCGGATTGGATGAGTTGGGATTGGGTGGATTTGAGTTGGTCGTAGGCTTTTTCAATATTCTGTTTTGCCTTCTGCTTTATTCTGCTATTCCGGTATAGAAAGAAAGCAATCACCACGAGTGTGAAAGTACTGCCCATGAGAATATTTGTTCTGAGCTGGGCCTGGAATTCTTTTGTGGCTGTTTCAATTTCATTGAGGCGCTGTTGCTCATCAAGGTCGATGTTCTGAAACTGCTGGGCTTGTTTTGCGCTGAAAGTTTCTTTGTTGATCTGGATAATCAATGCTTGATACTTGACCGTGCTGTCCGCATTGGATCCCTTGTAAATATCAACGAGTGCTGAATAGCAACGAAGCCAAAGATCAGGGGCATTCAGAGAATACGCTGTCGAAAGCGCGTGACGTATATGAAATTGATTTGAATCGGCTTTGCCTGTAGCCCCATAGAGACCTGCCAGTTCAAGGTCGCTGGCTACCACACCTCTTGAGTAATCATTGTCTCGGCTTTCTATCAGCGCTCTTTTGAAGTAGGTCTTTGCGGTTTCCTGCTTGCCCATTTTCAGGTAGACGCGACCTGTGTTCAGCAATATGCTTCCCATGTATCGTTTGTCATTTGACTGCAAAGCATTGTCGTAGGCGTTCTGAAAGCTCCATAGGGCAGAGTCATGATCATTCAAGTACATATAAGTTCTGCCCAAGGTTATGTAGTTGATGATTATTATGGGGGTGCTGGTGGATTCTCGGGCAAATGGAACAGCAGTTCTGCAATAATTCAACGCCTTTTTGTAATTCATGGAATTATCGTACAGAATGGCGGCGTATTGCTGCACTTTGCTGAGCACAGCCAGTCGCTGCAGGTGGGCAGATAGAGACCGATCAATGTATTCATCCGACGGAGGAATATGGGCAGGCAGGATGTTCTTCTCGCTTACTGGATCTTCGACAATGGCAATCGCCCGTAAAAGGGCTTGCAAAGATCTGGGATAGTTACCCTGATTGAGAAGGGCATAGCCCAGTTCCCCCAGCGCCACAGACTCCTCCAGCGGGAGTTTCAGTTTTACAGCCATCGTGAGCATGATGTCTGCGTAGCGATAGGTACTGTCCGGATTGATTTCCTTGTAAATCCGGGAGATACTACCGGAAAGGATAAGACTCAGGGTATCATTTTTCGCAATCTGGAACTCCTTCTTCAGACTGTCAATGTCGTATAGCTGAGCTGGTGCCGTGGTCGCAGCAAGAAGAAAAAAAGCTGATATAAAAATTCGCGATCCCATTATTTCCGAGTAGCCTTAAGTGCGAATAAGGTACAGCATTTTAGAGAAATTTGAAATCCGACGGCGTTTGGGCACTGGGCTGGGCGCATGAGCTGGGTGTGGGTTGATTCATGAGCTGAACGCCGCAATATCAATTCTATGAAGGAAGTGTGATAACAAACTCAGAACCTTCATTGTCTTTGGATTGCACTTTGATTTCCCCACCATGCGCTTTCACAATATCATAACTCATGGACAACCCCAATCCCGTTCCCTGCCCAGTGGGTTTGGTGGTGAAGAATGGCTGGAAAATCTTGTCTTTGATGTGGGAGGGGATGCCGTTGCCGTTGTCGGAGACGGTTATCTCGACTTTTGGGGCCTCACCCCGGCCCTCTCCGGAGGAGAGGGAGCGTCTTGTAGCGACTGTCACGGTTGGTTCGTAAGAGTCTCCTAGCTGCTTCTTTTTCTCCGTGACCGCATAAAACGCATTGGTTATCAGGTTGAGAATGACCCGGCCAATGTCTTGAGGAATGACATTGATGTTGCCAACACTTGGATCGAAATCGGTCTTGGTGGTAGCGTTGAATGATTTGTCTTTTGCGCGCAACCCATGATAGGCGAGGCGGAGGTATTCATCAGCCAGTACGTTGATGTCTGTGGGTTCTTTTATGCCACTGCTGGAGCGGCTGTGCTGCAACATGCCTTTGACGATGGCATCGGCGCGCTTGCCGTGGTGGAGGATCTTTTCGAGATTTTGTTTCACATCGCGGGCAATTTCGGTTGCAGGTTGCAAGTTGCCGGAAGCCAGGTTGGCGTTCATTTCGTCGAGGAGCTCATTGCTTACTTCAGAGAAGTTGTTGACGAAGTTTAGGGGGTTTTGAATTTCATGGGCGATGCCGGCAGTGAGTTCACCGAGGCTGGCCATTTTTTCAGATTGGATGAGCTGGGATTGGGTGGCACGCAGATCGGCAATGGACTTTTCAAGGGCTTCTGTCCGTTGGGTTACCTTCGTCTCCAGTATTTCATTCTGCTTTTCCAAAAGAAGTTTCTTTTCTTCCGTTATACGGATGACCTTGTCAGCCTCCTCCTGTTTTGCTGCGAGAATATCCTTGTAGCTCATAGAGACGTAGGCCAACAGGAGCAAAGGAGAGGACAACAGCACAATGGGCTTAAGCGGCAATTCATACGCTGCCGATTCGACACGGAAGTACTTGTGGAGAAATATGGAGATTGTTCCCCCAACGGTGAGTGTAATCATGGCGATGATTACCGTCCAGTCCGTGGGTCGGATAGTATGTCTGGATCGGATAACCAGATGGAGAAAGTACACGATTACGGCGGTCTGAACCACACCGAAGGGCCAGGAGATATTTACAAGATGCCCTGCCGCACTGGCGAACGGCATGAGAAGTAGGAGGCAGTACGTAATCCACGTCACCCGTTTGGTAAGTACCCATTCAGCAATAATCAGGGTCATTATCATCATGACCGGCTGCGTGATGGTATTGGTGATCAGAAAGGTGATCTTTTGAGTGGTGTAGGAAATTTCAAAGAGCTTCTCAATGAAAATGCCAACGGTTGAAAGCAATACGAACAACGTGAGAAGGGCAGTGAGTTCAAATATGCGTACAGATTTGTTTAGAAAAAGTAACACCACAAACAGAAGGAACAGGGATGCGGTTGCAGCGAAGGATATTCCTCCCATTAGATAGGTGGCCCTGATCTGTCTTTGAATGAAAGCCTGATAGTCAGAATTAACCACATTGAGGAATTCCTGCAAATAGGCTGGGGCCAGCCGCAGCTCGCGCGGTGTGATGGCAGTCTGGTACTCAACTACGTGAATGGCCAATACGTGCGGCATGACCGGGGAGGCGGGGAATGGTATTCCAGGTTTGAGGACAGGGTTGTACGCCTGGTAAGGGTTTCCTGTATCTCCGCACTGCATTACCAATTTTCCGTCCAGGTAGATATCAGTGGCGGACCAGAGTTGACGGGTAAGGTACAATGGCTCATGCCATGCACTGTCGAGTTCAAACGTTAACCTGAACCACCCCTCAATTCTTCCTTGTTTGTCTGCAAGTTTGTCGGTCAGTTCGGAGAGCTTCATCCGTGTCCATCCCGATGAGTCAATTAGGGGCAGTGCCCATCGGGTATCATGACCTTGATGAAACATCCATCCATCGTAGTCTGCCAGCCTGAGCTCACCGTGTGCAACCAGCATGGAGGGTCTGAGTTGAACGGGATTTGACTGAGCCCACACAGCCATCTGTATGGG
>JAYVBH010000042.1:0-74229 GCA_043750575.1 Cyclobacteriaceae bacterium | reverse complement strand
TGACTATTTGTGGCATCGATGCTTCGCTTCCTATTCCAGACCGGCACGCGTTAAAAAAACGCCGCGCCAGAATCCTGGGCTGAACACGCGCGCTAGATTGGCGCCAAAACCACGCGGAACACGCGCGCCAGATGGGGTCGCCGCCACTTGGCTACGTTCATCGGCTATCGGATTTCGATGAAGCAATTCGTACTTTCGATTCAGGCGCACAACGGGCACGAGTCGCAAACACGCGCCATAGTGGGTAGTTTTGTCTACCTGAAAACAGAAAAGCTCTAAGAAATCCAGCATCAAAACCCTCAAATTAAACTCCAACAGATGCCAATAAATCGACCGATTTGGAAATCTCCATTCACAATTGAAAGAATTCCTGAATGGCCATGCCCGACGTGTGGACGCGGAGTATTGCGGGGTAACAAAGATTCAATCACAATTGTTGAGAGTGAAAAGTCGAAAGAGGCTCATAGTGAAGATGATTGGGACCCAGAATGGATCGAAGGAACATTTTTTGGCTTCATCACATGTGATAACAAGGCTTGTTCTGACTCAATTTCATTACTTGGTCGTATGAATGTTAGAATGGACTATGACTATGAGGAAGGCCCCGGGGTGTCATACTCAGAAATCCTCTATCCGCTTGCTTTCTATCCGACTCCTCATCCTTTCATTGTCCATAAGGAAGTTCCCCACAAGATAAGGAAAGCATTAATTGAATCATTCCATCTTTACTGGATGGATACATCATCCTGCACCAACAAGATCCGAGTTATCTGTGAATTAATAATGGATGAAGAAAATGTTCCAAAGGCATATATAGATAGGAATCGAAAGAAACTAAAATACACTCTCCATAAAAGAATAGAGGTCTTCCAACAAACGAAGCCTTCTGAGGCAGGTCACCTAATGGCCATTAAATGGATAGGCAATTATGGCAGTCATCCCAGTGACACATTGATAAAAGATGATGCATTGGATGCCTATGAGATACTCGAATTGGTGATTTCCACTCTTTATGAGAAAGAGGAATCAATAAGAGTAAGAAAGCTAAGTAAAGATATTGCTAAACGTAAGAAACCAATTGGAGCCAAGCGCAATAGGAAGAAGAAAAAGTAACATAGGAACTGACCAACCTACATCATGAAAAAAGAATTTATTGGATTCTACAATCCGACCGACGAGGAGGTCGAAAGCGCATGGAAGAAAGGCATAATCTGCCTTGATACTAACACACTACTAAACCTCTATCGGTATACCTCAACAACAAGGAATGATTTTCTTGCTGTATTAAGGGGTATAAAGGAACGGCTGTTCATACCCCATCAGGTTGCATTTGAATATCACACTAACCGGAACCGAGTTATTGAAGATACAAACAATGCCTTTAGTGACCTCGCGGAAACTGTCAAACAAAACTATGATACAAAGCTTTCTGCTCAGTTAAAAACATTTAAAAGATATCGATCAATTTCAATAGACAGAATAGAAAAACTGTTTCAAGCGTTTCTCAAAGACCTTGATTCTGAATTAGAAAAGCAGAAGGAACAACATACAGATTTTAGCAAGGAAGACAAAATTCTCGATGAGTTGACAAAACTCTTTAGCAAGTGCGTTGGGAAGGGTTTCGAACAGGCGGAACTTCCGGCAATTTACGAAGAAGGAAATAGGAGGTATCAATCAATGATTCCCCCGGGGTACAAGGATGGCCCTTCAAAAAAGGAGGATAGACACAAGTATGGTGATCTGATTATCTGGAAAGAGCTAATAAAATTTGCAAATGAGAAAAATCAGCAAATAATCTTTGTGACCGATGACAGGAAGGCGGATTGGTGGACAATCCAAGATGGAAAAACCATCAGACCAAGAGAAGAGTTAATCAAAGAGTTTTTCGACTTAACCGGTATACGAATATTGATCTATAATGCTGATCAATTCTTAAACTTTGCAAATATTCGAAAACTTGCCGAGGTCAGAACCAAAACGATTTTTGAAGTCAAGACCCTAAGGCAGTCAGATGAGGCTTTCCAAACCAATTATGAAGCTTTTTTTCAATCGAACATTGTAAGCAACATGAGGAGAATGGCCTCTCAGTTTCGCCCTGACCTATATCCATATATGTCACCAGCCGGATCCTTTTCTGACCCGATTGTAGCTGAACATCTGAAATTCAATCCCGACCTATCTTCATATGGAACAGGTCCCGCAGGGCCAAGTTTTACTCCTTCGCAAAACTTTAGTGTAGCACTTCCAATACAGCAAAATGATCATCTTTGGGGAACGTCCCTCTCGTCTGTGGAGGGTGTTACAAAACCAAATGAAGAATCTGGTACTCCCAAAGAAAATCGGGAATCTCCAAATCACCCAAAGGAAAGCAAACAGGGAGAAGATAAATAAAGGACTACCTTTTGTTACCCTGCAAATGTAAAAAGCCTCGAATCATTTCTGATTCGAGGCTTTAAGAGGTCTCGAGCGGATTCGAACCGCTGTAGGAGCTTTTGCAGAGCTCAGCCTAGCCGCTCGGCCACGAGACCAGACCAGAATTTTAGGATTTACAGAATAAACCCATAATTCTATTTTTCTCAAGAGTCCCGGTGAACAAATCCGGGGAGCATATTGAATAAAGAATCTTGAATCATAAAATGGGCCACTATCCAATCACAAATCTAACCTCTTAACGTGAATAAGAAAAAGTGGTTCTCCCAATTTTCATCAGGAGAACCATCTTTCTATTGTTTATCCATTTAAAACTTACTCTCCTTTTGCCTCATCCGCAGCAGGTGCCGACTTCGCTGCCGACATCTTTTCTTTCAAAGCGCTCAACGCCTCGAGATCTCCCAGCGTAGACTTCTCGCTCTGCTGGTTGATGTTCGCAATCGTCTTGCCCTTGCCTTCTGTCTTCTTCTTAGGAGCGGCGGATGACTGCTGTTCTCTCGGTGCGGCTTTTTCTTCCACATCCGCAGACCAGAGCGCACGGTGGCTCAACGTAATCCGGCGGTCGTCCTTCGAAAACTCCAGGACCTTGAAGTCCATAGACTCTCCAATCTCCGTCTTGCCGGCGTCTTGCTTCGTGATGTTTTTGAGGGTACAGAATCCTTCGATGCCATACTGCAACTCAACAATCATCCCCTTCTCGTTCTTGTTTACCACGGTACCCTGATGAACTGATCCTTGTGTGAAGATCGACTCAAACGTATCCCATGGGTTCTGCTCCATGTGCTTATGGCTAAGGGCCAGGCGGCGGTTGGCCGCATCCAGCTCCAGCACTTTCACTTCGAGGTGCTCTCCTACTTTCGTGAATTCAGAAGGATGTTTCACCTTCTTCGTCCAGCTCAGGTCAGATACGTGCACCAGTCCATCGATACCCTCTTCCAATTCCAGGAACAACCCGAAGTTGGTCAAGTTGCGCACGATGCCCTTGTGGGTTGTGCCGATGGCATACTTCGTAAGAACCTCAGGACGTGTCCAGGGATCTTCCGAAAGTTGCTTGATGCCGAGTGACATCTTCCGCTCTTCGCGGTCAACGGTCAACACGACAGCCTCAACGATATCTCCTACTTTGATGAAATCCTGGGGATTTCTCAAATGCTGTGACCAGCTCATTTCGCTCACGTGGATCAAACCTTCAACGCCAGGCTGCAGTTCGAGGAACGCACCGTAATCGGCAACGTTCACGATCCGGCCCTTCACTTTCGAGCCTACGATGATTTCTGCAGGCAGCGATTCCCATGGGTGAGGCGTAAGTTGCTTCATGCCGAGAGAGATGCGCTTCTTGTCCTGATCGAAATCCAGCACAACGACTTTCACCGTCTGGTCCAGCTTGAGGACTTCGTCCGGGTGACCTACGCGGCCCCATGAAATGTCTGTGATGTGCAGCAAGCCGTCTACACCACCGAGGTCGATGAATACACCGAAGTTGGTCATGTTCTTGATCACCCCTTCCAACACCTGTCCTTTGTCCAGGTTGGAAAGAATGGCTGTCTTCTGCTGCTCGAGATCTTTCTCGATCAATACCTTATGGGACACAACGACGTTATCATTGGTGTAGTTGATCTTCACCACCTTCACCTCGATGTTCTTATTCACATAAATATCAAAGTCGCGGATCGGCTTCACGTCGATCTGTGAACCAGGCAAGAAGGCTTCGATGCCGAATACGTCGACAATCAAACCACCTTTCGTGCGGCGCTTCACAAATCCTTCGATCACCTGATCTTTGTCCAACGCGGTCTGCACATATTCCCAGCCCTTTACGAGCTTGGCCTTGCGGCGGGAAAGGACCAATTGGCCCATGGCGTTCTCACGCTCTTCAATGAAGAGATCCACTTCGTCGCCGATCTTCATGTTCGGCATATCCTTGAATTCCGCCAGCGGCACGAGACCGTCCGACTTGAATCCGATATTCAAAATCACGTCGCGGTTGTTGATGCCTACGACGATACCTTTCACTACTTCACTGTTCGTCACGGTAGCTACCGTGCCCGAGTACAGGTTCATGAGGCTTTCGCGGTCCTGGGAAGAGTATCCCTCTCCAAATCCACGGCGCTCAAATGCTTCCCAATCAAATGCTTCCAGGGAAATAGGTGCAGCCACATTCTGACGAGCGCTTACATCCTTAATAACCCGGTTAAGTCCTTCCTCTTCTTCGGCACGCTTGGCAGCTTTGAATGCGGCCAGGTCATCCTGGGCCAGTTCTGATTCTGCATCTTTGATGTCGATAGCGACATCGTCACCCTTTACGGATAGCGGCTTTTTTGAAGGTTCTCCTTTGTCCGAGCCTTTTTCTTTTTGTCCTTTTGCCATACTAAAATGCCCTTTTTACATGCTCCAGGCGGGCCGTCCTGAAGCAAATTTGGTTTAAATGCCAGCCCTGGAACCAACCAAGACGACCCCACACGATTGAGGGGCCGCAAAGATATAAAAAAATAGGTATTTGCTATTGACCGTTGGCTTTTGGCCATTGGCAGGGTGCGGCAATGAGCAGGTCATTTGCTTCGTTTGGGCGCGACATGTGCCGATGCTGGAAATATCTGGCTTAGCTGTCCCGGTCGTCAATCCCACACGAGTCACCTAAAAGCCAAGAGCCAATAGCCAACAGCTACTTCTGTATATCCTCCACCTTAAGTGTTCCGACGGCGTATTCCAGCAGAAGCTTTTGGAATACGAGATTATACTCCGAACGCGCTTTGTCGGCTTGGGCTTGGACGAATGCGCGGTTGGCGTTGACGAAATCCACGAAGTTGGTAACGCCCAGGTTGTAACGCTCGGTTTCAAGTTGAAAGGCCACCTCGGCTGACTTCAACTGATCGACGGTGATCAAATAAGATTTCTTTGCCCCTTCATAGTTGCGAATGGTGCGAAGAACATCATTCTGTATTTGGAATTCGACATTCTTGCGATTCAGCTGACTGTTCTCATATAAGATTTTCTGCTGCACATGGGTTGACCGGTTTTGGAAACCATTCAAAATAGGAATAGTCAACTGTAGACCGTATTGCTTGTAGACGTTGTCTTCCCTGAATTGCTCTTTGAAGGCCCGCGGTGCAGAAGGGTTTGGAATCTGGTTGCCTGAGCCATCGTCGACGGAGTCAGGGACATTGTGTTGGAAGTTGTAGGCAGATCCGTAGGTACCGAAGGCAAACAGCCTTGGCATCATGCCTCCACGGGTTGCAGCCATCCCAAAGCGTTGAGCAGATTCCTGACGCATCGCGCGTAGGTAGTCACCTCTATGAATTTTTGCCTCCTCAGCCAATGCGCGCGGATCCAGCGCCTCATTCCCGATCGCATTGACATCCCAATTCGGGTTCTCTACGATAAAATCTTCAAAGGGATCAATGAGGAGTGTCTGTGTCAGCAGCGCTCGGTCATTATTCAATTGAATTCCGGCCTGCACAAATCTTAGCTCAGCCGCTTTGGTTTGTGCATCCTGGTTGTACTCGTCAACCGGAGACCGGGCGCCCAGGGCCGTCTGTTCCTTGATTTGTTCGAGTTGCTTGCTTAGCGCATCAAAATTTTCTTTTGCGATCCTAAGCAGTTCGCCGTCCAGCATAACGGTCAGGTACTGCGTTGCGACGGTGTTAATCACATCCTGGGTCACACGGTTAACATTGTAGGCTTGTGCGTCAAGCAAGTTTGTATTCTGCTTGATGGTATTTATTGTCTGGAAACCACTGAAGAGATTGATGTTTGCGTTGAGTGATCCGGTAATGTTGTCACGCGTACCATTAATTACCGAACCGGTTTGCGGGTTAAATGAATTACCATCGATGCGCACGGCAGTACTATTCAGCGAAATGTTTGGCCCCATCGACACAAGGCTTGCTGTCTTCTGAATCTGGCTTGACTCCAGGTTGTTTCGCTGTGTGTTGAGGACAACACTGTTCTGCATCGCGATCCGCACGGCTTCTTCAAAGGTCAACACCTTTGTTTGAGCCTGCACTTGAAAAGTAACAGTCACCGCAACAAGCATCAACACGACAACCACAATCCGCTTCATACACATACGCTTTCTCATCTTACTTTTTCATCTTTTACAACGGCACCGTCTGCAATGCGGACGATGCGCTTGCCGCGAAGGGCATTCTCTTCAGAGTGGGTCACCTGGATAATGGTGATTCCCTCGTCGTTAAGTTTTTGAAAAATGTCCATAATATGTTTCCCTTGTTCGGAATGCAGGTTACCGGTGGGCTCATCCGCGAGCAGTAACTTCGGTTGGCCGACAATGGCGCGGGCAATGCCTACGAGTTGCTGCTGACCTCCACTCAATTGTTCAGGAAACAAATCCTTCTTGGCCACCATATTGAAGCGGTCGAGTAATTCAGCGACCATGCTTTTGCGTTGGCTGCCTCCCACTCCCTTATATAACAAAGGTGTTTCAATATTTTCATACACCGTCAGTTCGTCAATGAGGTGGTAGGCCTGAAAAATGAAGCCGATGTAGTTCTTGTGCATTTCGCTTTTCTGCTTCTCCTTCATTTTATGCACCGGCTCATCGAAGAAGAAGTACTCCCCTGCCGATGGCTCGTCAAGCATGCCGATGATGTTCATCAGGGTTGACTTTCCGGAGCCGCTGGGGCCCATGATCGTCAGAAATTCGCCTTGCTCCACCTGCAGATCGATGCCTTTCAAAATAAAAGTGCGTTGAAAGCGAGAATCAATGTATTTATCGATGTCCTGGAGTTTGATCATTTGGGTGTCTGCTATGCTGGTTTCCTGCCAATAATAATGCCATGGGCGCTACAGACGATTAGACGGTAGATTTAAGGAATGGTTGCATTTTATCCGTCCGCGATTGAAAAAAGGTGTCCGGAAGCGGACGGAAGTAGGTGTTGGGTGTTAGGTGTTGGCTTATTCCGCCATGCCGAGAATGCAATAAACCGCAGAGGCGGAGAGGCGCAGAGGAAAAGCAAAGAAATGCAGGAACCGCTAAGAAATCGGGAAGGCGCGAAGGAAACGCAGTGGATGTGCAGCAAAGCAGTAGCGCCATAGCACCGACATTTCCTTCCCGTTGAATATCCCCATCGTCACTTAAACTCACCAAATAAAAAATTATTCCACACCCAATTCTCCCCCATTCCCAAACCTACTTCGCGCCTTCGCGCCTTCGCGGTGAATATCCCCATCGTCATTTAAACCCACCATCGGCCCAGCACCTAACGCCCAACACATATTCTCAGAACAGCACAGGTCTCAAAATCACATCCACCCTCCTGTTCATCAACATGCCAACGTGGGAAGAGTTTTCATATACCGGATTCTCAAGGCCCCAGTTCTTGACATGGATAATCCGATCGGGTATATCCCTCGTTAATAGTAGCTGGAATACTGCCTCGCCGCGCATCTGCGAAAGCCATTGGTTATAACGCTTCCCTCCAATTGGGTCAGTGTGGCTGATCAGTTGGATCTCATACTTGTCGAGGAGGCTTGGGATGGAATCCAGCCAGTGCGCAAGATCCGCAGCCTGATAGTCGTCGATAAAATAGCTGCCTCCGTCAAAATAGATGCTCTTGCGAATCTCGTCCTGCTGGGCGAATGCCGGGGCGCTCATGAGAAGCAGTAAAATCAAAGGGCGGAGCATGGTTAAAAATACGAAGAGAATAGGAAAGGGAGAAAGGCGTTAGGTATTAGGTATTAGGTATTTGGTGTTAGGGGCTGCCACACACAAGACAATATCAAAAAGAAACCTGTACACCGTGGGAACAGCAACAGTTAATGACGAAATTTGAGGCATGAAGTCGCTCACCAACCTCCTTTCGCTCCTGACGATGATCTTCCTGACGGGCTGTTTGGGCAATGACTATCATACCCATACTACCGTCAACGAAGATGGCACGCTCGAAAGGATGATTTCAACGCAGGACTCGGATTCGTCTTTGTTGCTAAACAACATGTTTGGCGCCAGCGAGAAAACGGGGTGGACGGCAGAGATGTTGCCTGTCGTGGCAGAGCAGCCGGATTCCAATGCTGTTGGCAAGCCGGAGTATAACTTTACATTTAGAAAGCGTTTTTCCTCCGCTGAGGAAGCAAACGAATATACCCTAGCCTCAGAAGCCCTGTTTAAGATTAAGTCTGAATTCAAGACCTCATTTCGCTGGTTCTACTCAGACATAATCTATAGCGACACATACATGGCAACGATCCGGTTCAACCATGTCAGCCCTGATGATTTTTTCAATAGTGAAGATTACGCTTTCCTGAATCGCAGCCGGGCAACCAAAGCGCTAAGCCATGAAGACTCGCTATACAACAGCGCGCTCGATGCCAAATTTGAGAAATACTTTCAACGCGGCATGTTCGAAGAAGTGTTCGATATCCTGATGCAAACCCTGGAGAAAAAGAAGCTTGCCACATCCTGGTTAGATACTACCCGCAAGAATAAGGAATGGCTCTTTCGATCCCTATCCGCACAGGATTTCAGGATCGACTATCTGCAAACTTTGTTGTCGGACTCCCTAAAAATACCGGTTCGCCTGCTGCCCGAAGACCGGAACAAATTTGAAGGGTTGGATGAAAAGCACTTCTTCGCGTTGTTTGACAGATTTGAACATTCCATCAAAATGCCCGCCGACATTCTTGAATCAAACGCTGACTCGGTTGCTGGCGCAAACGCATTTTGGTTCAAGCAAGGGGATCTGGTTAAGGACTTCACCATGACCGCCCAATCGCGTCAAATGAATTACTGGGCGATCATGATTACCGTCTTTCTCTTTGCTGCAGCCTTGTCCGGTTACTATATAAGAAAGTCAATATTGATCTCACGCGAATAGGCATATCAAAATGCCGCTCCTCCGGGGTTTACCACCAATACCTAAACCCCAACACCCAACTCCCAACTCCCAACACCTACCTCACCCGTTCACTCACCTCTTTCGGCACCTCACACCCTGTCTTCCTTCTTGTGTCTGATAACGAATAAATCTTCCATTCCCCTTTCGCATTGCGAATCAGGTGAAAGGCATCGACACCGCAATGACTAAACGTGGCGCCGAGGTAGAAAGCATAGTCCACCCAGACCTGAGCCATGTCACCATCGATTTCAATCTTCTCTCCCCAGATCAGCTCGTTATAAACCTCTTTGTGCGGCGTACCTACCGATTTCAGGAAACCGGCCAGCGCTTCGTTTCGTAACCGTGGCTCATTGGTCTTGGGATCGCTCATCACCGTATGAAGGACAGCCTCTGAATGAAAAGCGCGGCGTACCATCGCGCTATCGCCTTGCTTCATTCCTTCAAATAGAAGGTTAACAGGCTTCATGACTTCTTTGCTTTCCTGTGCAAACACGGAGAGCGAAAGAAAACAACAGATTGTGATCAACTTTATCATCCGATAAATATGCAAAAAAGTCAGTTGGTTTGAATGGAAACACGGGTTGAAATCCCCTCTTTCATTTCATATTATCTCTTACCTTCGTCACTCAATCCCATAAGAAATGAAGCGGCTCATCAGCATCCTGTATTTCTCTACCACCCTGATGGCTTTCGCGTCTCCGACCGACAGTCTTGAGAACCTGCTAAACACGGCAAAAGGCGCTGATAAAGTGAAGGTGATGAACGAACTATTCAGGGCCTATATCAATTCCGACCCGGTAAAGGCTGTGGCTTATACCCGTGAAGCGCTTACCCTCGCTATCTCGGTAAAAGATGAAAAAGGCATGGCCGCCTGCTATAACAACCTGGGTGTGGCCTACCGCAATCAGGGCGCCCTCGACCTCGCGCTTGCCAACTACATCCGTTCACTGGAAATCTATGCCCGACTGCAAAATCCAGAAGGCATCGCCACAACAAAGAACAACATTGCCAATATCTACTCGATGAAGAAGAACTATGCGCAGGCCCTTACTTACTTCGAAGAATCTCATCAGGGCTTCGTGGCACTCGGTGTACCTGAGCAAATCATTGGATCCATGAACAACCTGGGCAACGTACACAGCGACCTTCAACTGTACGAGAAGGCGATCACCTACTACGCGGAAGCCTGGAAAATGAGTGAGAAAGCAGGAATTGAATTTGCTGATCCGTTGACAAATACCGGAAACCTATACTACCGCCAGGGAAACTACCAGCGGGCAGGTGAGTATTATCAGCGCGCCCTTGACATTGTGCGTAAGCAGAATGACCGGGCCAGTGAACTTGCCATCCTGGCGAGTATGGGCGAGATGTATGAGAAAGCAGCTCAGACGACCCAGGCTCAACGCTACCTGGACGAGGCGCTCATCATCGCAGCTGAACTTCAATCGCATTACCTCGTCCCTCAGATTCTAAAAAGCATGTCGGCCAACTATGCACGGCAAGGCAAGATGAAAGAAGCCTACGAGGCGCTGCAGAAATACGATGCAGCCCGCGAAAAAATATACGGCGAAGAGAGCAGCCGTCGTATCGCCCAACTGGATGTAGCGCTTGAGTTGCAAGAGAAAGAAGCTGAGATCGAGGCCCTGCAATTGACGGATCAGAACAAAACCCTCCGCCTTCGCAATGCACAAATCATAATCATCGCCGGTGTGCTGGCCCTTGTCACCGCCATCGGAGCCTTCAACCTCATCTACATCAAGCGCAAGCGGAAGCAAACCTCATGATTTCACGAACTGATGCCCGGCAACTGTTGCAGTCAATGACGCAGAGTGCCAGCCTTCTCCGCCACATGCGGACGGTGGAGTTGGTCATGGAAGCCTATGCCACCAAACTCGGCGAAGATCCGGAAACCTGGGCCATCGCTGGGTTACTGCATGATGCCGACTATGAAGCCTTCCCGGAGGAGCACCCAAATATCATCGTCAAAAAACTCCGTGAATCCGGTGATGAAAAAATCGCTCACGCCATTTCCGCACATTATACGAAGTGGGGAGTTTCTTATGACACTACCCTTGACAAGGGGTTGCTGGCTTGTGATGAACTTACCGGGTTTATTGTCGCCTGTGCCCAGGTGCGCCCGGAAGGAATTACAACCCTGGAGGCCAAATCCGTCATTAAGAAACTGAAAGACAAGGGTTTTGCTGCCAAGGTCGACCGTGAGGAGGTCTACAAAGGGGCTGAACTCTTTGGCGTCGACCTGACCGAACACATTTCATTCATCCTGGCCGTTCTCAAGGCGAACAAGGCCGAACTGGGCATCTGACCAACATTTAAGCCGTTTGTTTGGTACCAATGAACTGGATGCATTACATTTGAATTCGCTAACCTGATATCCTATGATTGACCAAGTAGTCGGAGACGGAGCCAACCTGTTTATTCTTATCGTAGCCTTGCTGATCGGCTTCGTAAATGCGCTCGCCTATGTGGATATGAAGAAAGTGGAAAAAGAGCAGCAGCCAGGCGAAGATCACTAGAAACGCAAGATGTTCTAAAATACAAAACCCTCATCCGAGGGTTTTTTTATTGCCGTGAAAGCCTTTGGTCAATTGCCGGATCCATTCCCTGCCGTTTCCGGATAGGGAGACTTATAGATACTCTGGTATTCCGACCACTTCATTTTCCTAAAGTGATCTTCTCCGATAAACGAAATGATCCGATGGAATTCAGGAGCTTTTTGATAGCCCGGGAGTGGCTGAATCATTTTGAATTCCTCATCCAGAAATACGACAGTGGGATAAGAAAGCTGATTGTTGAGCAGGGCGGCGGCAAGCTCATGTACGCCTTTGTTGCCGGAAGGAATGAACTTGAATGTTCTTCCATCAAACACAACATCGTTGGTTTGCTCTGCATCAAACTTGACCGGGTAGAACTTCTCATTCAGAATCTTGGCTACAGAGGCCTCGCTGAACGTGTTCTTGTCCATCACCTTACACCAGCCGCACCAGTCTGTATAGACATCGATAAAGATCTTCCGCTTTTCTGTCTTGGAACGCGCAATGGCCTCCTCAAACGACATCCACTTTACAGGACTCGCGCTGGGTTCCTGCGCTTGTCCGGCTATGGACAGCGATGCCAGGAAAATAAGTACTCCAAATTTCTTCATGCCGGCGTGTAATAATGACCCGTTAGCTGCAACAAATGTAGGCAGAAATTAGGTCCCTGAATGTGAATATTGTCTGGAGTTTAGTGGTAACCATCGAGGGCTCTACCAGTATTACTGTACGGAAAGGCAGGGTCAGATGTTCAAGTTTGAACACCTCACCCCCAAATTCAGGTGATTTTAGGCTGTTTTTGGATTGGCCCATCCTTTGCAAAAGGCTTGACGCATATGAATAAGTACGCAGACCGGTTGTGGCTTGTAATCCTGGGAGTAGCGGTGGCCATATTGGTCACCCTGACCACGATCTACTGGAATGTGCCTTCCGCCGAACGCTCGGGAACCAGAACGCCACAAGTAAAGACAACTCCCCATGTTGTTATACCTAAAATAGGGAAGGAAGTTATCAAGTTCCTCGTCCCGCTTATCTCCGTACCAAAATCGAGGAAATAACGAAGCGCTGAACTTCCATTAGCCGGCATCCGCACTATCCCGGTAGGCATAATAATGCATCACGGTCTCCATGGCTTTCCGCAAGGCCACGTTTATCGGAAAATAATCCCGGGACAAATCAGCGTCAATGGCGGCCAGTTGCATGTAATATTGATTCATTACCGGCACAGGCAATCCGTTATCAATCTGTTCTCCCGATTTCTGAAATGCCTCCTCTTGCTCAGTCTTGATGATCGAACAAGTGACCAACTCCTTCTTGCCATACTTATTCGTGCGCGCTGAATATCCAAATAACCGACAGATGAGGCCGCGATGCTTGTAGTCAGAACAGAGGCCTGCCTCCGCAGAGGTTGGGTTCAATATCAGACAGATGGAAGAATCTGAATCTTTGAGAAGCGTGTGCCATTCCTCCACCCTTCCCTCCCGATATACATGCAGCGCGAAAGGCAGGAACTCCAGAATCGTTGCCTCGATATCCGGTTTAAAGCAGCACTTGCCACAGCCCCACTTGCAATGAAGTGATGTCGCCGATTGGAACTGGGAGATTTCCGAATCGAGCTTTTGGAACAATTCTTCCACTTGAGTGACGGTTTGCTCGAGGGACATGGGGTGAGGTTATTATTTGGTGATGGGGTGATGTGGCGGGCAACTGAGACAGGTGAGGGTTTCTCAAATTAGCTCATACTTCAACGATACCAACCCCGTGTTATATGGCTTGACATCTAACAGTTTAAGTTTCTTCCGTTCGCGAATTTGTTGAAACAACGGTTTGCCTGCACCTAATAGAATAGGATGAACGGAAAGCCAGAGTTCATCCACGAGGCTGAGATTGATAAACGAGGCCGTGAGCTGCGCGCCGCCAAACAGCCAAATGTCTTTACCTGCGGTTTCCTTGATCTTCAAGACCTCGGTAGCCAGGTCGCCAGATACAAGGTGCGTATCTTTTGAATCTATCGATTTCAAGGTGTTCGAGAACACAAACGTTGTTATACCCTTCCAGGGACTCTTACCGCCCATCGACTGAGCCAGCTCGAAAGTGTTGCGACCCATAAAAATGGAGTCAATCCGTAAAAAGAAGTCCTTCATGCCGTAATCCTGATCCGAGAAACACCAATCGTATTCTCCCTTAGGGCCCTCGATATATCCATCAAGGGAAACGGCAAGGCCGAGGATTACCCTTCTCATATCATTTGATGGGTGGTTGTAACTCCTCCTCTATCATTGACTTTCGCTTCCTTGTCACCCGACCGTGAAACCCAAACATAACGGGTGTATAAAGAAAATAGGTGAACCCGGACACGGCTCCAACCCACCAGTATTTCTGGAACACGATGGCTACAACCACAGAAAACAAAGGTACCGAGGCCATCAGCACGTTCGCAATCATACTCATTCGGGTGTCGTACCGTTCCAGTTCATTGAGTTCGAGTGCGTCTGCCCTGGATAGCGCGTACTTATACATCATCGCCAAAACCAGAAAAACGCTCGCTGCACCAACGCCGTATATCATCATGAGCTGACCCATATCGCTGGCATCAATCATCAAGATTATTTCTTTGAGGATATCATCGCTGCTCGTCACGTAGGCCAAAGGGCCCACGAGAATCAAAGTGGTTAGAAACTTCAATGGATAAACATAGAAGAGAACAATGACCAGGAAAAGGGTGTTGAGCACGACCATTTTTCCGGTCCTTAGTCCATAGCGTAGGAAGAATACATAGTGCTCATGCCAAATAAGGACGATCAGTGCGATACAGGCCAAAAAAGGAAAGAGCTCGAAGGTAAAACGTTTAAGATGATCAAAGTTGTCGGGAGGGGTTGACGAGATCAGCAATAACGTAATCGCCATCCCGAAAACGGCATCACTAAAATTCTCCAGGCGACCGGGTTCCTTGCCGCGATGCCGAAAGTCCGGCTCTGCCTTGATAAACTCCTGAATCTGATTCCTGATCATAGTGTTTCTATCCGGCCAGCGCCCGGATTGCGTCGACGGCCTTGTTGATATCATCCTTCGTGTTGTAAATATTCGGCGACAACCGCACCCCCATGGTTGCCGCACCGGCAATGCCATACTTTGCGTAGAGCGATTGGTAAATATCCTGGGAGTTCTTTCCCGGGATGGTGAAAATGGTGATTCCACCGCTCAACTCCGGAGCAATCGGCGTGATAAACGTTGCCTGTGGAACTTTGGTACGAAGTTGCTCTTTGAGATAACTGTTAAGCCCCCGAACACGCTTCTCGATGTTCAACTTTCCGATAAGGCTATGATAGTCCATGATCTCCGGCACTGCCGCCGGGGTGGATTCGTTTCGCTGTCCCACAATACAATAGCGCTCATCGACTGTGGTTTGAGTTTCATTCCAGCCTGCACTGATAATCAACGGCCACAAGCGGTCCATACTTTCTTTCCGAATGTAGACCGCGCCATTTTCCAAGGGACCCATCAGCCACTTATGCGTACTACCGCTGTAGAAGTCACAGCCCAGGTCACGAAGGTTGAGGTCGATAAACCCAAACGACTGTGCGCCGTCAACCATACTCAGGATCTTTTTGCTTCGGGCCAGCGCACAAAGCTCTTTGGCAGGAAGTGCGATGCCACTCACGTTGCTTATGTGTGAAAAAGATATCATCCGTGTCTTCGGTGTGATCGCCTTTTCAAAGGGTTGGATCAGGTCAGCGATGGACTGAGGTGAGGCAGGCAAACTGATCTTCTTCACTGTAAATCCCAATCTCTTGGCACGCTGCTCCCAGGCAACATTGTTGCTGGGATGATTCTGATCCCAAAGTAGAATCTCATCGCCGGCTTTGAAGTCAAATCCGTTCACGATAATGTTGTTGCTCTCGGAGGTATTGCGGGTAATCCCTATCTCATCCTGACTTACACCAAGGTATGAAGCCAGTTTCTCCAATGCTTTCGGACGGATCAGATCAAACTTGTCGCGAAACTGAAAGGAGACATCCCTGCCCAGGTCATCCAGCGTTGCCTTAACCGACTGGGTGATGCCATAGGGCGCCGGACAAAGATTAGCGGCATTCATCATGACGAGGTTATCCGGCACCGCAAACTGCCGCTTCACCATTTCCCAGTAGCGCTCGTTTTCGGGATCGCCAGGCGCCGTCAATAGAGGCTCCAAGTCCGCATCTTTCGAGACAGCAAAAGCAGGAATGGCCAGCGAGGCTGCCGTTCCCGCCATGAGCGTCTTAAGAAAACTTCTCCGTGGATTTGATGAGGTCTCTTTCTTCATAGCGGATGTTGAGTAAGTGATTCTACTGTTATTACCAAAACTTCACATACAGGGCCACCAAAATCATAAGGATGGCAATAATCAAGATTTTGGATGAAGCATTGATTTTAAACATTTCCCTATCCAATTCAAATGCTTTTGGGTTCACCTTGGGGCCTGCGAGGCTCATTCCCACCATAACGGCCACGGTGAAGAAGAACGAAAGTGCCATGCACATCAGGAACGGAATTTCGTAACCACCCTTGCCGTTCGGATAGGCCGTGTAAATCAACGTATCATTGCCAAACCAGCCTGGCGCATAGTTGTTGAATATCACGGAAAGAATAAACCCGGTGAATACGCCGGCTATGGCAGCAGCCCCTGTGGTGCGCGGCCAGAACATACCCAGGATGAACATTGCAAACACACCCGGACTGATGAACCCCGTGTATTTCTGGATGAAGGTAAATCCTCCCTCGCCACCAATTCCCAACAGATCCGTCCATGTGAAAAATACGGCGATGACCATGGCTACAACAACTGTGATGCGACCCACCCACACCAATTTCTTCTCCGTTGCGCCCGTATTGAAATATTTACGGTAAAGATCCAGCGTGAAAATAGTAGAGATACTGTTGGCCTTCCCTGCGAGCGAGGCGACAATGGCCGCCGTAAGTGCCGCAACAGAAAGTCCCTTGAGGCCGGAAGGAAGAAACCCGAGGATGGCAGAATACGCTCCGTCTTTGCTGCTAAGCTCAGGGAGATCACCATGCTGCGCAAGGACAAAAGCAGCGATGCCGGGAAGCATGACGATGACAGGCATCAGCAATTTCAGCAAGGCCGCAAACAGAATACCAGTTCGCGCTGTGTTGAGGTTTGCACCCAGCGCACGTTGCGTAATGTATTGATTACATCCCCAATAGTTGAGATTCACAATCCATTGACCTGCCACATACATCAGAATCCCCGGAAGGATGAGGTATTTACTAATCTCATCTTGTGAGCTGGCCGCGGTGGGCTTATCGAAAATCATGTGAAAGTGACCGGGTGCCTTATCCATCAACGTCTGAAAACCGGCAAGGGCACCATCAGCACCAAAGCGCTCCGCAACGATGGTCAGGGCGAAGTAGGTCGTCGCCAAACCTCCGATGACTAGAACAGCCACCTGGATTACATCAGTATACCCGATGACCTTCATCCCGCCAAGAGTAATAACAAGCGCGAAGAAGGCCAGGGCGAGAAGAATCAGGTGAAGTGAGTCGCCGCCGACCAGGCCGTTGATTGCAACCGAACCCAAATATAAGATGGAGGTCAGATTAACAAACACGTAGAGGAACAGCCAAAAGACCGCCATGATCAGCGCTGTCGTTTCGTTATACCGCCGGGTAAGAAACTGTGGCATGGTGTAGATTTTATTTTTCAGATACACCGGCATGAAGTACACCGCGATGATAATGAGCGAAACGGCTGCTATCCATTCGTACACTGAGATCGCAATTCCCACAAAGAAGCCTTCGCCGCTCATGCCAATAAACTGTTCCGCGGAAATATTGGAGGCAATCAACGATGCGCCGATGGCCCACCAGGTAAGTGACCCCTCTGCCAGAAAGAAATCCTTGGAGTCCACGTCCAACTTTCTCTTCTGCTGATAAATCCAGTAGCCATAGCTGGACACGATGGTGAAATAGGTAAGGAAGACTACATAATCCAGTATTTGCATGCGGCTTGCTAGTTGATCAAATGGGTTCCTTGTGAAAGCGTTACCGGATAAAATTCCGGGGTCATCCTAAAGGAAGTGAAATATTCGGTTGATATCAATTTCTTAAATGACTCTTCCCTGCCCGGACGAATCAGATTGATGGTACACCCACCAAAACCGCCACCCATCAGGCGTGCCCCGATCACCCACTCAGGGTTCTTCTCTGCCAGCGAGACCAGCAAGTCCAATTCGGGGCAGCTTACTTCATATTCGTCACGCAGCCCTTTGTGAGAATCAAACATTAACTTTCCGAATGTAGGAAGGTCGCCGTCTTTTAGTGCCCGTGCTGCTTGCTGTGTTCGGGCGATCTCCTCCGTAATGAAATGGCAGCGCTTGAAGACCTCTGAAGGAAGTCGATCCCGACACCCTTCCAATTGTGCGGTCGAAACATCCCGCAAAGCCTGAATGCCGGGGAACATTCGTTTAAGGATTGCTACTCCTGCTTCGCATGACGCCCGGCGGTCGTTGTAAGCAGTCGACGCCAGAGAATGTTTAACGTGTGTATCCACCAGCATGATCGAGCAAGCTGACGCAGGAAATTGTATTGCTTCGTGTGTCATTGCCCGGCAGTCGAGCAGCAATACAGAATCCGGCTCTCCGAACAGCACCGCATATTGATCCATCAGACCGCATTTGACGCCAGCGAATTCATGCTCCGAGAATTGTGCGATCCTGGCCAGATCCAGCCGACTAAGATTCGCATGAAGCAGATGGTTGAGCGCAAAAGCAAAACCGCAGCACAGTGCGGCGGAAGAAGAAAGTCCGGCACCAGCAGGAATGGTTCCGCCAAGAACACAATCTACACCTCGCAATTGAATCCCTCGCTGGCGAAATCCTTCGGCGACACCCATCAGGTAATTGACCCACTGGTTGCCCGGCTTAAGCTCACTGAAAGAAAAGGAGGCGGACTCGTCAAAATCGACTGAATACACAGCGCTGCGGTCGCTGAGGCTTGGTGCAATGGCGAATAGCAACTGCTTGTCAATGGCTGCGGGAAGGACGAACCCTTCATTGTAGTCCACATGTTCACCGATCAGGTTGATCCTTCCCGGGGCCATGACCATTACCGGCATGCTGTGAAATCGAGTTTCAAATTCCTGAGCAAGGCGACCGCGTAAATCCGTCATCCAACAAGTTTAAGAAGATTCGCCGACCGGCCAAAATCGAACACTTCTATTCACTTGTGGACAGACGATTCTGCATTCCGGAGCCAATTGCCACAAAATCGCTTTGGTACAGCCTTTGCAAATCAAGGGCATGCTCAAAAACTTCACCCTCCTATTCCTACGCAACTTCAGGCGTCAGAAGCTGTTTTCAGCTATCAACCTCCTCGGGCTCACCGTGAGTATGGTCAGCACCTTATTGATCTATATCTATGTCAGTCACGAATTCAGCTACGACCGGTTTCATCACAATGCGGATAGGATCTATCGGGTAAACCAGACGTTTATCTGGGGCGAAGGCGACAACCATCAGTTTGCGTCGACTGGTCCCGGGGTGGCTACAGCCCTTCGAGAGGAACTGCCAGAAGTAGAATTGATGACGAGTCTTCATACACCCGGTAGCCTGATTTTATCATACACAGGTGACAACAAGGAAGTACGCTCATTCGAAGAAGAGAAAGTGCTGGCCGCCGATTCAAATTTCTTTCAGATGTTCAACTTCCCGATGATCTATGGGGAGCCCGGTTCCGCCCTAAGGCAAGCCAACACGTTGGTCATGACGGAGTCTACCGCCAAAAGGTATTTTGGTGCTATTAATCCGGTGGGCAAGCTCTTGCGGTCAGGACAAGGAAGCGATCAGCAAACATTCGAGGTCACAGCTGTCGTCAAAGATCCACCCGGGAACACCTATATAAACTTTAACGTGTTGGTTTCGATGACTTCCTATCCGCGCGTTGAACGCTTCTACTGGAGTTGGGTGTGGACGCAACTGGAGACATATGTCCGATTCAGACCAGGCACAGATATGAATCTGACCCTGGAAAAACTCAAGACCATACCACGTAAGCATGCCGAGGTCACGCTTAAAGAGGTCATGAAGACAACGTATGATGAGTACATCAAATCAGGAAAGAAATGGGATCTGTTTCTGCAGCCACTGACATCCATTCACCTGCCTTCTGAGATTGTCTACAACCGGCTAAGTGATCCCGGAAACATCAAGATTATCTATTCACTGATTGGTGCCGGCTTCTTTATCGTCCTGCTCTCGTGTATCAATTTCATGAATTTGTCGACGGCGCAATTCACGCGTAGAATCAAAGAGGCGAGTATCCGGAAGATTTTGGGCCTGGGCCGTCGTGAGTTAAGTATTGGATATTTTCTCGAAGCTGCCGCCTTCTGTGTACTTGCCTTGGTAATTGCTATCGCCGTTTGCCAATTGGTGTTGCCAGGCTTCAGCACGATAACCGGAAAGGTCCTGACCCTCAGCTTAACCGCCAACCCCATGTTGATTCCATCAGTCGCTGGGTTGCTGCTGACTATGATCATCCTGTCAGGAATATACCCTGCCATCTTTCTCAGCGCCTTCCAGCCCGCTGAGGCCATCAAAGGTAAAGTAAAGACCGGCCATGATGGAAAGACTTTCCGCAATGGGCTTGTCATTTTCCAGTTTTCAATTTCCATCATTCTCATCATCTGCACCGGTGTTGTTTTCGAGCAACTCAACTATGTTTCTGAAAAAGACCTTGGGTTTGACAAAGAGAATCTGCTGGTGATCAAACGGATTGAATCCCTTAAAGACGGCGAAACATTGACAAATGCCGCCAAGTCGATTCCCGGCGTTGTCTCCAGCACCCGATGCACGTCATTGCCCCCTACGGTCTGGGGAGGTGACAAATTTTCCGCCGAGGGTATGAGTAACACAACTCTTTCGCTGAACTATACGACAGGCGATGAACAGTATATTCCAACGCTGAACATTAAACTGAAACTTGGGCGAAACTTTTCAAAGGATAACCCAGGTGATGTCAACCGGGTGATCGTGAATGAGGCCACACTAAGTAACATCGGATGGCCTTTGGATGAAACATCGATCGGAAAGAAACTTTCCATACCAGGCTCCGATATACGTTTCGAAATCGTTGGTGTCGTTGCGGACTTCCACTACTGGTCGTTGGAGTCTGCCATTCAACCGATGGCCATCTTTCATATCCGTAACCAGGAAGTCGTGGGCGCAGGAGAAAAGGAGTTCATCGCACTCCGTATTGCCGCCCAGGACAGCAAAGCCTGGAAAACGACGCTGACTTCGCTTGAGCAATTGTGGAAAGTGCATGCAGGCGACGCACCCTTTCAATATTCATTTGTGGATGACGCTTTCGCGGAGACCTTCCACACGCAACAGCAATTCGGCAACGCGCTGAGCGTACTGGCTGTTCTCGCCCTGGTAATCGCGGGACTTGGACTGCTGGCGATGATTGTCTATACGCTAGAGCAACGAACCAAGGAAATCGGCATCCGCAAAGTCTCTGGCGCCTCCGTCTGGAATATTCTCACGCTGATCGCAAGTGGTTACACCCGTCTGGTTATTGCGGCCTTTCTCATCGGCGCGCCAGTCGCCTGGTGGATCATGAACCAGTGGCTCGAAGATTTCACCTACCGGATCCAACCCTCTCCATGGTTGTTCGCAGCGGTTGGCATCGGAACATTGATCACTGCGGTTGCGATAACGTCATATCACTCGGTCAAAGCCGCGCTCACGAATCCGGTGGATGTATTGAAGGATGAGTAGAAAGTAGAAACTCGGAACCCGGAACTAGATACCCGGAACTCTGAACGTGTAAACCAGACAGCTAACGATAACAACGAGAAGGATCCAGGATGACGCCATCGTCACCTTGTTACCAATTACGTAAGGCTTGGGCTCGAATTTGAATTCAATGATATGCCGGCCAGCCGGTACTTCCAGCGCACGCAGCACATAATCTGCACGGAGGATGGGCGCTTCCTTCCCATCGATAAAGGCATGCCATCCTTCCGGATAATGGATTTCTGAAAACACAGCAAAGCCTGGATTAACAGCATTCGTTTCGTATTTGAGGTACGGCAATTCATAATGGGTCAATGAAATTGACGCCAAGCTATCCGGGACTATTTCTTTGTTCACTAAAGGAAATTTTGAAATATCAACTACCGCAACGGACCGGGTATCAACCTCTCGTATCCGCTGAAACTCCTCGTTGGCAGATTGCACCACTTCAACGCGATCAACAAACCAAGCGGATCCATTTGCGTAGTCATTTCTGAAATACTCTTCCGCCCCAGGCCCGGCGATAAAATATTTCACATTAAGCATGCTCATGACATGCCGCTCCGGCAGGAAAAGCTTTCCGGTACTCCTGTATTGGCCTACCATCCGCTGGAACTCCGGACGCAGACATGAATCCATCACTTCCTGATAGCGTCCAAGCCGAGCACCACTATAACCCCCGGTGGACCGAAAGTAATAGGAAGGCGTCCCATCATATTCGGCATAGACACGGTATGAAGTGGTGTCCTTACGAATTTCTTTGTCCGATGCCTGCAGGGCAAAGGAATAGTTTTCGCGTTTCCGCTGATAGTTATCCTTCGAAATAAATCTCCTGGTCACCCCCGCAATGTCGATTCCCACCAGTAGCAAGAGCGCACCCACGAACATCCAGTTCCTAATCCATTTCTTTACATAAACAAAAAGAGCTCCGAACAGGAAAGTGATGAACCAAAAGGATCGCCATGCATCACCCTTGAACAACGCCATTCGATCTTGCCGCAGCGCATCCTTAAACCATGCTGGATACTGAGTCTCTTCGGGTTTGAGGAACGTGCCAAATCCTCCTGACAGCGCCAGCAAACCGAAAATGCCAATGGTCACCAGCGAAGGCCAGAGAAAGCGCTTCATCTTTTCCTGGGTCCATTCCGTTTGTGAAAGCTTTTCCAATCCCAGCATCCCCAACAGCGGAATTGCAAATAAGATCATGATGATGGAAAAAGTTACCGACCTGAATTTATTGTACCCGGGGAGATTATCGAAGAGAAAATAATTGAATGTGCTAAAGTTCTCACCCCAGCTGAGGAATAGCGAAAGGATACTCACGGATACCAACCAGATGGCCAGGTTCCGGTCTGCCCAGACAATACCAAGAACAAAAAGTAATGCAAGCGTGGCGCCCGCATAGTAGGGCGCTGACAGCATTTGAGGCCCCCAATAGGGAGATGTGGCTGGCGCCAGTTGGTCAATCATTTTGTCGTTGCCAGATTGCACCAGGGCCCCGTAGGTTTTGCTCTTCGTGTCCAGGTACAAGTAATGTGAGCTGCTGCCACCAAAATAATTAGGGATTAGCAATGTCATCGGCTCTTCCAGCCCATTGCTGTATTGAAATGCGTATTCCTTGTTCAGCCCCTTTTGATTTTGCTTCGTGACTGTGTTGACGAGTTCGGAAGTTCCTCGGTATGAGTATTTGGTAAACTCGGTAATCGCCCAGAATTGTCCGAAGAAAGTGGCAGCCGCCAGAAGGACTGAACAGGTGAGCACGCCGATGGTCTTGAGGAAGGAAGATATCTCTCCCGATTTAACAGCTTGAACCAACTGCACCACACCATACACAACCACGACAAGCAGCATATAGTAGGTAATCTGCAGGTGATTTTCCCTGAGGTGCATCGCCATGGCGCCTGCTGTAACTGCAAACCCGAGCATCCTGCTCCGGGTGAACGCCAAATGTATCCCCGCAATCACCATGGGCATAAATGCGATAGCCCCGATACGAGCATTGTGCCCGGCTACCAACCCAATGATTATGTGAGAGGATAGTCCGAAGGCCAGCGCTCCGGCCATAGCGAACCAGGGCCTGATCCGGAAAGCAATCAACAGGATATAATATCCGATGAAAGCAAGAAATACATTGCAATAAGGGTGCGTAAGAAACAGTGACAGTACCTTCTTCATTGTCACTACGACATCATCACTCCAGTCAACACTCACCAGATAGGCTGGCATGCCGCCAAAGATCGATCCCGCCCAAAGTCCCTCCTTGCCTGTCGCCTCGCGGTAATCCTGCAGGTCCTTGGTTGCACCAACGTGCTGCTGAATGTCTCCCTGGTTCAATGCCCTGTTTTCGAAGAACGCGGGACTAAAGAAGAAGCATGTAACTGCGAGAAAAAAAAGGACGGCTACTGCATGAGGAGCAACATCGTTTTTGAAATCTATCTTATTCATTCAATACGCTTAAGCGACGCAAAATAGCAAGGTTTGATCAATATTTTACCTGCCCGTTAAACCTTCCTCGTCGACTGACGTCAAAGCAAATCACCTCCTTTCTTCAACCGAAAAAAGATTCACAAATCTTTCCCCGGTCGTTAAACCTCCCATGCATTCCATCCTCTAAGGGCAAACAAACAAACTATGAAAACGAATGCTTTTCGATTCACCAATGGAATTCTTTCCGTACTGCTCCTGGTGATGCTCACCATCACCTCCTGTACCAACAACGAGTCGGCCGCAGACTTCTCACTTGAAGACTCTGACGACGCAACAGCAGACGCCCTCGATGAATCATCGAATGATGATGCAGAAGACATCGGGATGACTGCCGTGATCTCTGAAACATCGGAAGGTGGAAAAATTGCCGAATCCGATGTGCGATTCGAATGCGCTGTTGTCACCCGTACCGGAGATAAGACGGCCGGGGTCATCCGCATCGATTTCGGATCTGGCTGTAAGGACAAACGCGGCCGGACACGCAAGGGCGTGATTGTAGTCGCCTACAACGGTGCATGGAAAGAAGCAGGCTCTTCTTCAATCATGACGTTCGAGAACTACTTCGTAAACGATGTTCAACTTGCAGGAACCCGCTCTGTGCTGAACATTACCACCGATACTACGCGGCTTAAATTCAAAGTGGATGTTGAAGATGGCACTGCCACCTGGGCTGATGGTCGCGTGGCCACCCGCAGACTGCACCACATCCGGGAGCACGAACGCAATAGCAGCAATATCCTCATGCGGTTGATTATCTACGGTACGGCTACTGGCACCAATCGCAACGGACGTGGCTACTTCATCGAAATACTTGAGCCCCTGGTCTACGATCGTCAGTGTGCCGCAGAAGGTGTGTTCATCCCGGTAAAAGGCAAGAAATTGATCAAGCACGGCAACCGCCAGCTCACTGTGGACTATGGCGATGGAACTTGCGACAATGTAGTGACGCTGATCAATATTAACGGTCGCATGAAAGAGATTCGAGTAGGTGGATAGAAAACACCCAACTCATGTCAAAGACTGCACGGAAATCCCGTGCGGTTTTTTTTTATTGCTTACGGTGAATACAAAACAGGCCGCTCCTACGGAGCTCGCTCACAATCCAATGGCGAAAATCCTACAAACAGGTCGTCCCTCCAGGACTGAAACACGTCCGGATGAATCGACCTGATTCAAGTCCGTCAGTACCGCAAAGGAAATTCTACGTCCCCTAGAACTGAAACGCACCAGGCTGAATCGACCGGATTCAAGCCCCGTCAGGGGCGTCCTGATTGTAGCCCAATAATCCGCGCACGTGCAAAAGCTCCGTAGGAGCGACCTGTTGCACAAGGTAGAATCAGGCACGCACCGCATTCAGAAAATTAATATTGATAAATGGGATGAAGAAATAATAGGTAATTTCATTGTAGCAAATTATAGCACACATGAAAATCATTCACATATTACCCTTAATCATTCCCGTCCTGAGCTCATGCATGCAGTCAAAGCCATCCTTTAATCCGAAAGCAGAAGAGGCCGCCATCCGCGCGGTGATGGAGACGCAACAAATCGCCTGGAACAACGGTGACATCGATAAGTTCATGGAGGGCTATTGGAAATCCGATTCATTGCAATTCATGAGCAAGCGGGGAATCAACAAGGGTTGGCAGGCGACCATGGATGGATATATGAAAGGTTATCCTGACAGGGCTGCGATGGGAACCCTGCGATTCGAATTTCTTTCAATTAAACCAATTGGTGATTCTCACTTCCTCGTCATGGGCAAATATTTCCTCACGCGGGTGAGTAATAATGCCGAAGGGAATTTCACGCTTATTTTTAAGAGGATAGATGGGAAGTGGGTGGTGATTTATGATCATACGTCGTAGGAGTTGCGGTGAGACGCACATCACAACCTATGGAATGTCTTACCGGACACGCCGCCTTGCCGCAAGGCATGGTATGGCGCATTCCGGTACCCCGTTGTAGTCGCACGAATGCTTTTCATAGTACGCTGCGTACTTTGATTTGGGCGGGGTACCGGCACCGCGTCACGCGGACCGGTAAGACTTTTCATAGGAAGGCCAGCGGACGGTCCCCTACCGGGCCATCTCCTCACGTACAAAATTCATAAGCTCGCGGATATAGGCTTTGCTAAAATCAAACTTGATTCCTGCGGCACGATAGATTTCAGGAATGGTCTTGAGGTTGCCCAATTTCAATGCACGCTGATAGCCGGCAAGTCCTTCGACCCTGTTCTTCCTGAAATTTCGCCACACCGCAATAGCCCCTAGCTGCGCCATGCCATATTCTATGTAGTAGAACGGTACCTCATACAAGTGCAACTGCTTCTGCCAGAGGAAATTCCTCGCATCTTCCAGGCCAGACCAATCCGTAACCGTATCGGCAAATTCCTGGTAGACGATATTCCATCGACGCTTGCGCTGCTCAAGCGTGTGCTGCGGATTTTCATACACCCAATGCTGAAACTTGTCGATCGTCGCAACCCAGGGCAGTGTCTCTATAATATCCTCCATCTGCTCCTGCCGCGCGCGTGCCAGATCCTGTGGATTGGTGAAGAAGATATCCCAATGGTCCATCGACAGGAGTTCCATCGCCATCGATGCCAATTCGGCAACTTCCATGGGCGGGTTCTTAAAATCTCCCAATGCCAGGTCCATGGTTAGAAAATTATGAACCGCATGGCCACCTTCGTGCATGAGGGTCGTCATGTCGCGCATGGTCGACGTCGCATTCATGAAAATGAATGGAATGCCGATCTCCGCCAGCGGGTAGTTATAGCCCCCCGGGGCTTTTCCGATGCGTGACTCCAGATCCAGATGCCCCATAGCCTCCATGGTTTTCAGGCATTCTCCCAAATAGGGATCCAGGCGATTAAAACATTCAATCGATTTTGCGGATAAATCCTTTCCACCTGAAAAAGCTTTGAGCGGAGGCCTTCCTTCCGCATCCACGGCCTTGTCCCAGGGGCGCATGGAAGATACCTTTAACTTCTCCTTTCTAATTTCAGCAAACTCCTCAAGCAAAGGCACGACCTCCGAAGAAATGGACTCATGAAAATCAAAACAGTCTTTGGGGGTGTAATCAAACCGCCCGTAGGACTTGAACATATAGTCGCGGAAATTCGGGAAGCCGGCGTTGACAGCAACCTTATGGCGCACCTGGATTAAGTTAGTGTACAAAGTATCCAGCGTTTCCTTATCGCGAAGGCGGCGGTCATTGATAAGTCGGTACACGCCTTCACGCACCGTGCGGTCTGTCTCTTGAAGTAGCACACCAGCTTGCTGGAGGGTGAGCTCCTGCCCTTTCCATGTTATGGTCATGGCGCCATTGAGCTGGGCATACTTCTGCGACTCCATGTTGATCTCTGTGAAGAGAGGCACGTTCTCTTCGCGAAAGATCTCAATGTCTTTCTTGAGGTTTCTGATTAAGATTGAATAGCCCTCCTCGTTGGCGAGCTCAGCCAAAAACGGCGACTCGGCCGCTTTCCGGTTCAGTTGATCTGATACCGGTGCAATCTGGGGCTGAATATTCTCCACAAAATCTTGGTAGGCCGCGAGGTACTCTTTGTTCTCCGTGTAACACGTCATGCGGATATACCGCCAGCCGAGGTCTTCACTAATTGCCGATTCCAGTTCGCTGCGGTCCTGGAACCATTCGCGAAGGTCAGCGGCTGAGGAGAATGGCCGAGCGAGGAGTTTGTCGAAATAGGGTTTAAGTCCGTCCCAATTTATCACTGAAAAAGACTCAGAGAGGAACTTACGGGTGGGGCGTTGCGGGATCGTGGGTGAGGTCATAGAGGAATTAAAGCGCCAAATATAGAAGAAGGTCTTTTAAAATGATTAAGATCTCCTCTTCATTGATTGCACTTTGCCATAGGTAAGGCTTCTCCATATCCACTCCAGCGGACCGTACTCAAACTTTCCGAGCCAAAAGGTGCTGAACGCAATCTGAACAACATAAACCACAAGCGCGAATAAGGTCCATGCCATTGGACCCAACATACCCATGTATCCCAACCCAATGCCCGAAAATATTAATACGCAGATGAGAGAATGACTGATGTAATTTGTGAAGGCCATTTTTCCAACAGGCGCCACCCACATAAGAACCTTGTGCCCTATCCCTGTGCGAAAGAAAAGAGCCAGCGTGGCGACATAGGCCATTGACTGAGGTACAACGCCCAAAGCATAAACTGTGGTGCGCCACAATCCTGCAGGCTGAAGGGCCTGATAGGTCTGCGGTAGGTCCCTCATCGTGACTGCAAGCAGATAATTATAAGGAAGTCCCACCACGAAGCCTATTCCCACAATCCACCAGAGAATTCTCGGGTTCTTCATCAAATGGTTGAAGTATCCGCTCTTGCCCAGCCCAAACCCGACCATGAACATACCCAATACTTTGAAGATGCGGCTCTGAAAAAACAGGTCACCAAACCGCCAAAAAAGACCGTCAAAATTCAAGAGCAGGAAATCAGCCAGGTTACCTTTTTTGAACAGTTCCATAATTTTTGACGAAGCCTCCGGTCCGCTGAAACCGAAAAAAAACTGGTCCATGCGATCCACCATGGAGAATAAGAAATCAGATGGAGCTTTGAACACTGGATAATTCATCTTGAGCCAGTACAAGGGAATAGGCAGCAAAACACATATAACGCCCATCAGGACTAGTCTCCTGGGAGTTTGATTGATAAAAGGCACGAGCAACCAAGCAACCAACGCGTAAAACGCAACGATGTCACCGTTCCAAATGAAGGCCAGATGGATGAAGCCCAGCGCAAACATGAACAACAGCCTTCTGCGGATTAACGGCGAAACGACCACCCTTTCTTCATTGCCCTGTGCTCGTTTCATCTGGAGCGCCAGGCCCCAGCCAAACAGCAAACTGAAAATAGAATAAAACTTACCCTCTATAAACCAATGTTGAAGAAAGACCATCGTATCATCATAGGCACTGTAGATCCCACCCTGCAAATGTTCAGTGCTGTGAAGGCTGAGTCCTGTGAGATTGATAATGAATATTCCCAGAATAGCCAATCCGCGGAGAGCATCCATAAAGTGCTCCCGATCCTGACCCTGAACGGGAACAGGTTGACTCAGATTTTCCAAGGGAGCGCTCAAGCTTGGATTACTTCAAATACTTATCAAACCAATCCGGAAACTCCTGAAATTCCGGGTTCATGTCCGTCGCATCATGCTTCCCCCCCTTCTTGATAACCAGCCGACAAGCAACGCCAGCTTCTTTAAGCTTGGCCGTGAAGGACTGGGAGTGCACGAGCGGAACAGTCGGATCTGCGTCGCCGTGAACAATAAATACGGGCGGATCATCCGAAGTAACGTAGTATATCGGAGAGATCTCACTTGCAATTTTATTTCTCTCGACGGTATCCGAAACGGCATCGTAGGAAAAGGTCTTACTATTCCAGGTTTTAAAGTCAACCGCTCCGAAGATATTGTTGTCTTTTAACACCTTAATTTTATTAATGAAGTTGCCGCCTTTCCCATCCCAGTTGGTAAGGTCCGTTGGAGGATACAGAACCGCAACGGCCTGCACACGGGAAGAGACTCTGTCCACCGCGTCGGCAGCGCTCGCATCAATTTTTTCATCTGCTGTTGCTACAGCCAACGACAGATGGCCACCAGCAGAGCCTCCCGTTATTCCGATTTTGTTCGGGTCGATACCCCAGCTGGACGCATGATAGCGCACATAGCGCACCGCCCGCTTTATGTCCACCACCTGATCGACCATGGTATACCTGGGCTGGGAACCAACCAGAACCGCAAACACGGTGTAGCCCTTAGTCAGGTACATATGGGCTTGCGGTGCATAATAGTTTTCGAATCCCACGTAAGAGGACCTCCAACTACCGGCAATGACGGAGATGATCGATTTGCCGTTGGCTTTTCCTTTTGGATTCATACGGACCATAGTCAATGCCATGCCGTCCTTTCTTCCAAAGATGATTTCCTCTTGCGGGTAGTTGGACGCCGCTTTCTTGACAATCAGCTCCACCAATGGGGTCCATCGCTTATCCGCCTGCAGCGAAACAAAGCCTTTGTTGTTCTGAATATTCCTGGCAACTCCTGGAGAGACACTTTCCGAGGTCGACACCTTACTCAAGAGATAAAACGCACTGTCTGATACTCCTGCCATGGCCCAGGATGCCGCAGCGCTTGCGGATCGGTCCGGAACATCAGTCGTCCATTCCAATCGTATCCCTTTCATGTACTCAGCGGCCGAGGCGCGATATTCCTTCGCACGATATAGCGAGTCCGCCTTTCGATACATCGCTGACGCTTGTTGACCAAAGGCAATTGGACGTGCGAATAAGATCGCTAATAAGACAAGGATTGTTCTCATGCTGGCTAATGTATGAATTCTGTAGGATATTGAATCCCTTACCTCGCCGTTACCTTCTTCAAGCTAATTTCTTGGCCGCCGCATTCAGTTGGCTGACTCATATGGCCCGAACCTATGGTTCTCTTGGGAGTTAGCCCATTCTTGAGTCAACGGACTGAAGTCCGCTGTTACAAAATAGACCGAGGCTACGCCTCTTGTCCGACCAGCCCTCTAGTCTCCAGAGCCAAAGGTTCGACCGACACTCTGTGGAGTCGCCTGACTGAAGTCCTGTCTTAGTACCTCTGTCGTGGTCAGGCACCATCACAAAATAGACCGAGGCTATGCCTCTTTGTCCGACCAGCCCTCTGCTCTCCAGAGCCAAGGCGCAACAAGACACGCTTGAATCGCTGGACTGAAGTACCTGCCTGAGTGCCTCTGTCGTGGGTCAGGCAAAATCACAAAATAGACCAAGGCTTCGCCTCTCGTGCGAGCAATGTTCTCTCGTCTACAGAGCCGTAGGCTCGACCGGTATTATAACAACGGGTTTTAACCCGTTGAAAGAAAACCTCCACGCCAGGCTCTGGCCACTGGCCAGTAACTCACCTCTCCCCACCCAGCGGTCCATAAAAAAACACCCACGTAGAAAAATCCTCAGTAAACTTCTCAAACCGGTGTTCAACTCCGGCAGCTACAAACAAGAAGTCGCCGGCCTTGAACTTTCGCCTGATGGTCCCATTGAAAAACATCCCCGTGCCTGAGGCAATGACATAGACTTCATCTCTGTTGTGAGGCTGCTGCTTGTCTGTCTTATCGGGTTTGTAGAGTTCCACCACGAGCGTGCCGTGTTTGAAGAGTTCAACGAACACAGATTTGCTTTTCTTCAGCAATTTGGTGGCGGTATCGAGGGAGATTTCAGGGTTGTTCATAATGTTGGAAATCGAAATCGAAGGTACAATAAATGGAGAAAGAGGATAGCTATTGGCTCTTGGCCTTTAGCTTTTGGCAGGTGGTCCTTGCGGCATAGCGCTTGGCCGCCGAAGCGTTTCGCGTAGGAGGGCCTTTGCGTGAGACTATCAAGGTTTCACGCAAAGGTGCAACACCGACGCATCAGTGTAAAGCCTGTCTGTCTATCCGAGGTTTTCATATTCATGGAAAAATCCTACATTAAATATTATTTCAAAACGTCTACCCAACAAACTATGAAAGAAAACAACCTAAGCCCTAAAACCGATCGCCGGGAGTTCCTTGGCTCCCTAGCCACCAGTGCCGCCGCCATCGGGATAACTGCGCTTGCTACCCCCTTGGCTGTTGCTGCCACCCCCAACCAGGATTCAGACCTTGAAGCCTGGTTCGATAAAATCAAAGGCAAGCACAAAATGGTTTTCGATGTGACCCAACCCCATGGAATAACTCCGTTTGCCTGGCCACGCGTATTTCTTACCACCAATGGAATGACGGGCACGGCGGAAAAGGACTGCAGCGCGGTGGTCGTTTTAAGACATACGGCTGTTCCCTATGCGCTCGCCAGCGGCATGTGGGAGAAATATAAACTGGGCGAGGCCGTCAAGGCGGAAGATCCTGCCACCAAAGCCCCTGCCCTTCGCAATCCTTTTGAACAACCAAAACCTGGCGAATACAAAGCACCGGGAGTCGGCCCCATCGCCATTGGCATCAAAGAGCTTCAAGCCAGCGGCGTGATGTTCTGCGTCTGTAATATGGCATTGACCGTCTGGAGTACCAATGTGGGAACGGCAATGAACCTGGACCCCATTGAAATCAGGAAGGAATGGGTGGCAAACCTTCTGTCGGGAATTCAAATTGTTCCGTCTGGCGTGTGGGCACTGGGCAGGGCGCAGGAACGTGGGTGTGGATATTGTTTTGCGAGTTAAGGAGGCGCTGAGTCGCAGAGAAAATATTAAACCGCAAAGGCGCAAAGACGCAAAGGAAAAACAAAGAAGAAAAGGAAACGAATAAAAAAACCACAGAGGAAACTCAAATGCAGAAAATGCAGGAACCGCAAAGGCGCGGAGACGCGAAGAAAAAGCAAAGAAAAATGTTGGTATGAACTCCACACTATATGCTGCTTCTGGTTTTGGATTCATTGCCCTCACAGTGATCATGTACTGGGTTGTCATTCGCGAGCTTAAAAAAGGGATCAGCCTCACCGCCTGGGATGAGGCCAGGAAGCAGAGGATATCAAACAAATTCATTTTTGCAATCCTCGGTTGGACTGCATTTATTCTTGGCGTTTCCGCTACAGGATTCTTCGAAAATTTCTCTGCCTTTCCTCCAAGGATTATGATTGTCCTTGGAATTCCGTTGGTGACCATCATACTCGTTGTATTCTCAAAGCCGGTAAAAGAGTTGCTTACTCACATCCCCGCACGAAGCCTCATCCGGTTGCAAGTGTTCCGCGTATTTGTCGAACTGCTGCTCTGGGCTACCTTTATCGCTAACGTGTTGCCTATACAAATGACGTTCGAGGGCCGCAATTTTGATATTCTCGCGGGACTCTTCGCTGCGCCGGTGGCCTACTACTTCGCCAACAACCGAACAGTACTGTACTTGTACAATTTCATTTCTCTCGGTTTGCTCCTCAACATTATTATCATCGCCATACTCTCCTTGCCCACTCCGTTTCGGGTATTCATGAACGAACCGGCAAATGTGCTGGTGGCAAGGTTCCCGTTTGTGCTTTTGCCCGGAATGCTGGTGCCACTGGCGTATGGGTTACACTTCTTGTCGTTGAGACAACTCGGGTTGGCGAAGCGACAAGGGTGAGTAGCGTATAGCAGAGGTCCAACTAAAAATAAAGTAACCACCGCGGAGGCACAGAGGCGCTGAGGAACCGATAAGGTTTATTGCCGCATCAACAAATCCCCGAATTCTCCCCCATTCCCAAATTCACAAATTGGTTAATTCTCAAATTTCTCTGCGCCTCTGTGTCTCAGCGGTTCAAATACGCATCACCGAATCACCCGCCTGCGGAAACCTTCGGCGGGCTAGCCGAATTTTCTTACTTTCATGGCACGCCCCAATGCCCATGAAAAAACTAATCCTCCTCTGGCTAATCATTCTCAGCGTCACTGCCTCTGCCCAAAAAAAGTTGCCCAACAATCTTGACCAAAAGATAAAAGAATTCGATGCCTACGCGATGCAGGCGCTGAAACAATGGGATGTCCCCGGTGCGTCGGTGGCCGTGGTCAAGGATGGCAAGGTCATCTATATCAAATCCTTCGGCACACGGGACATCAACACCGGCAAGCCCGTCACCAACGAAACATTATTTTCGATAGGCTCAACAACCAAAGCCATGACGGCGGTGTGTCTGGGCATGCTCGTCGACGAAGGCAAAGTCAAGTGGGATGACCCTGTTATCAAACACCTCCCCGAATTCCAGCTTTACGATCCATCAGTCACCCGCGACATAAAAGTCAGAGACCTGCTCCTTCACAATAGCGGTGTCGGCAACACTGACTTCCTCTGGAGCATGATGGATATTCCTGAAACTGAAATTCTCCAACGGATGCGCATGGTCGAACCAAGCTATTCACTGCGGGCGGGATTCATATATCAAAATGTCTTCTACATCGCTGCCGGGAAAGTCATTGAAAAACTCAGCGGCCAAACCTGGCACGAATTCATCCAGTCCCGCATCTTCAAGCCGCTGGGTATGGCGCGTACGGCCAGCAAGATGAAATTCATCAAGGACGACAACTACACAAAACCCCATTTTAAAGTCAACGGCAAGATTGAAGTCATCGGCTACACCAATGACGAAGCGGTTGGCGCTGCCGGGGCCGTCTGGTCCTCCATAGAAGATATGAGCAAGTGGGTGCAGTGCATGCTCGACAGCAGCAAGTATGCCGGCGGGCGGCTGCTCAAGCCCAACACTTGGGTATTGATGTTCAAGCCCCAAACCCTCGTTACGGAAAGCGGGTTCTACCCGACAGCGAAACTCACCAAGCCCAACTGGACAACATACGGGCTCGGCTGGTTTCAGCACGACTACAAGGGCCACAAAGTGAACTTTCATACGGGGAGTCTCTCGGGTCTGATCGCCTTGAATGCCCAACTTCCCGACCAGGGCATTGGCTATTATTTCCTCGGCAACTACGATCATGCGGAAGTCCGTCATGCACTCATGTACAAAGCCTTTGATCACTTCGGGCTTGGTGGCAGTCGTGACTGGAGCACAGAAATCCTAAATCTCTACAAAGGCCTGAGTGACCAACAGGAAAAAGAAGTGGCGCGACTCGAAGGCATGCGCGTACCTAATACAACACCCTCACTTCCACTTTCGGCCTATGCCGGAAAATATTCCGATCCCTTATTCGGAACAATAGAGATTACCTTGACCGGCACAAGCCTGAAAGTCAACGTAAACAATATGGAATCAGCTACGCTCGCACACTGGAATTTTGACACGTTCTACGGCCCGTGGGATAAAGCCTGGTATGGAAAAGTTGATGGGCAATTCGTTCTTTCACCCTTCGGCAAGGTTGAGAAGCTTAATTTTGGAGGAATGGAGTTTAGAAAAACTGAGTAATTTAGCGCGGCTATTTGCAGCCAGTTAAATTGTAGGTAATCAGTTTATCCGTCAACGATTAAGACATTAAATATGTTCAGCAACCTCTTTAATAGGCTTCGACGAAAGAAAGAATTCAAGGATTACAAATTTCAAGTTGTTGACTTTGACTTACCGATTGATGGTAAGGTTCAGTATGCGCAATGGCTTCACCCAGGAGAATTTGGTAACGAAGTCAAGCAGGAGAATGTTAATTTCTACAGGAATTATATCAAGAAGGGCGACTTTGCGATTGATATCGGAGCAAACGAGGGCGACACGACCGTACCTATGGCGCTGGCTGTGGGGAAGGAAGGTCTTACACTCGCTCTTGAACCTAACCCACATGTCTTCAAAGTTCTAAGTGCAAATACTGCCCTCAATCAGGAAAAGACGTCTATCGTCTCTCTGAATGTTGCTGCCACCGCCTATGATGGCAACTTCACCTTTGGTTCTGGTGATCCATCCTATGGAAACGGAGGGATCGTTGGATTTACACACAATCAGGCCCGCAACGTGCGCTATACTCTTGATGTGACAGGCATAAACCTTGAAAACTACCTTCGGAAAAACTATGGCGAGTGGCTTCGCAAATTATCCTTAATCAAGATAGATGCGGAAGGTTATGACAAGGAGATTATCAAAACTTTGGATGGAATTATTCGCGAGTACAAACCAACGCTTATCACAGAGTGCTTTGGGCCCGCTACAAGCGAAGAAAAAATAGAATTGTATGCTGTGCTAACTGGACTTGGCTACACCGTCTATCAAATGGCGGGATTCATAGAAAGTCCGCTTGTTGAAATCACCGCTGATGCCCTTATTGGGAAAAGGACCTTTGAGTTGCTGGCGCTCCCAAAGAAAGGTTAGCCGATTTCAATAACTACGTCATCCGTCATCGGATGCCCGACGCATGTGAGGACGTAACCCTCAGCGCGCTCGCTTGCTGAGAGTCCCTCTTCTTCGTCCAGTTTGACCGTGCCTGAAATGGCCTTACCCCTGCACGCCGTGCACAGCCCGCTTTGACAGGAATATGGCAGGTCGATCCCTTTGTCCAGCGCCGTCTCCAGAATTGTCCGATTGGGTTGCACAACAAACTTATGTACTTGTCCATCGTACCGGATGGTCACTTCATGGGCTTTCTTCTCTAACGCAGGGGCAGACGCTTCCTTCTTTTGCTCTTTGTCAATGGTCGGTGTTACGAAGCTTTCCTTAAAAACCTTCTCGTTTGGAATTTTGTGCTCCTGGAGAATCGTCTCTACGTTCTTCATCATTCCTTCAGGGCCGCACATCAGGTAGGTTGTCTTATCAATACCCCAATTCGGAATGCGCTCAAACAACTTGGTAAGCATGTCGTGATTAAGCAATCCCGAAAGACCCTGCCAGTTCATCGGTGCCTGGTCAAGGATGTGAATAACATGAAGACGGCCTTCATACTGAGTTTCCCGCCGCGTCAACTCGTCCATGAAAATGACATTCTCCAGGTTCCGGTTGCAGTAGATCAGCGAAACCACACTGTCTGGCTCCTGACTGAGTGTGCTTTTGATGTGCGACATCATCGGCGTGATCCCGCTCCCGCCGGCGAACATCACGATGTGGCGCTTCCTTCCTTTCTCATAGTCAGTGGTAAAGTGGCCCATGGGCTCCATCACCCTGATGCTGTCGCCGACTTTCAAATTGTCAAGTAGGTGATTGGACAACTTCCCGTCTTCTACGCGCTTGACCAGCACCGCCAGGTCTTCATCCACAAAAGGCGATGAACACAAAGAATAGGCGCGGCGCACTTCCTTGCCATCTACCGTGGTGATCAAACTAAGGAACTGTCCTGATTTGTAGGCAATCTTTCGGCCTTCTGGATGGGTAAACACAATAGAAATAGCCTCTTTCGTCTCCTGGATAATATTCTTAACCGTGAGGTTGATGTAATGCTTACCGTGATTCTCTTCCGTGGCCGGTTTGGGAGTTGACTCCTGTTTCTCCGATTTCTTAAAAAAATTAAAGGCCATCGTTTGAGTAATTGAATGAGCCGCAAAGCTACGTGCCAAATGCGACTAACTCAATGATTGCCGCCTCAAATATTCAGCCAATAGGTGAATTTAAACACCAACGAGTAGTTCTTGCCTGCAAAGGTGGCTGGAAGGTAATTCTCGGTGAACACGAGGAAAAAATCACTGGCGGGCTTGTAGCGCCACTGTAGCCGCGCATTTAGATTGACATTTTCCAGAAGCGTATTGTACTGGATAAACGTCGTAAGGAAAATCTTATTGGTAAATGTCAAGTCAAAGCGGGGGCTCAAAAGAAAGAGCTGCTGATTACCGTAGTTATCCGGCAGCTTCACGTCATAATAATCGCACCGGATGGAAACACTGCCAAAAGGCTGATAGCGGTAGCTGGCCTCACCGAACAGGTACAGATTGGTTCCATTATAGAATTGCCCAGGCGATGTGCCCACAGAATAGCGGAATAGCTTGCGCGAATCCGATTGAAAACTCACTAGCATACTATTCCAACTATACTGTTCACCCGGTAAGAAGTTGGTGTACTTTTCCCCATCAATCGGGTTAAATGAATTGGTCAATTCCTGGAATACATGACTGTAGCGAACATCAAAATTGGCGGTATTCAGGAACGCAAATGTTACCCCAATACCACCGCTCTTGTCTGTAATGACTCCTCCCGGGATGCTGGATAAGGTGAAGTTTGCATTCGGTGAAACCCTGATCAGCTTTTTACTTTTTGGATAAATCGGATGGGTAACATTGACAAACGTGCTGTTTACTCCCGGGTAAACCCCCCGACTTGGAACAAAGCCAGGTTCAGCGTTGTAGTTTTTCTGGAGGAAGGTCTGCATGACATTGAATTGCCAATCCCGGGTTGTGTGCTGAAGAAACATACCACCCGTTTGATTATCATCTGTCGCAAAAGCATCGAATGATCGACTATAAAATGAACTGAAGTACCAACTGTTGTCAGCAGACAAAAGATCCAGGTCGATGGTCCCTGTCCGGTTATTGGTATTGAGCACTTTGGTCGTGCCCGTAGGGTCATTTTTTTCTTCCCACATGCTTTGATGGAAATACTTGCTGGAATCACCGAGGTCACTGCCCAGTGATTGCTTGTCGACAAACAAGAACTGAATATTCGACTGCTTCCAGAAATTCCGTTGGACACCGGCAACCGTATACATTTGTTCCGGCAGACCGAGGGAAAGTTTTTCCTTCGTTTTCATGTTCAACAGGTTGACGCGCCATTTGCTTGACAACGAACCACTGAGTCTGGCCCCGTATTCAATTGGCACTTTTTGTATGTACCCTGATGTATCGGTTGCCAAGCCAACGCGTCGCGAAAAGAAGGGACGAGCGGATGGCCATCCCGCGCGATCAAACAAGTCACTGTTTTCGAGGAAGAACTGGCGCCGTTCGGGGAACTGGAATTCAAACCTGGTCAGATTGATCACTTGCCTGTCCACCTCCACTTGCGAGAAATCTGGATTGACCGTCAAATCGAGGTTGAGCGATGGCGTTATGCCGATCTTGGCGTCGAAACCAGCCTGAAGATCCGTTTCCTTTTTCTCAGGTGTGGTTGTCTTATCGCCGGACAAACCTCCAGCCACGTAGGGAATCAGAGAAACATTGAGCGACTGATGCGGCGGAGGCACTTCCCACTTCAGCTTTCCGCTGTAGGCAAACGCGTTTGGCACAAACTGAATGGGTGTCGCGATCCAGCTCGATGTTTCATTGCGCTTCAAATCCTTACGCACAAACGTGACGCTCCAGGTGTCCTCGCCATTCTTGTATCGGAAACTCTTGAAAGGAATCATAATCTCAGCAACCCATTTGCCCTCCTGCTTGACAACACGCGAATACCATTTATTGTCCCAGTTCGAATTATAGCTCATTGCCTCCGAACCGCCGGCCGCGATAGTACCCTCCAGCTGAACACCTTCCGGAGAAACAGCGAAGAAAAAGCCGTTGATTCCATCGTTGTAGGGACCGAGAGACATAAAGACGTTATCATTGCCAGAATAGTCAAAATCCCTGCGCAGCGACTGCACGACATTGGGTGTGGCATCATCGAAACACACGAAAGAGACATACAATGCATGGTCATCAAAGAGCATGCGGGCCTCTGTCTGGAACCTCGCCGCGGCTGTATCAGCGGGATAGTTGACATAGAAATTTGTGGCCACGGGAGCTGACTTCCAATCCTCCTCATCCAGTTTCCCATCGAGTTGGATTGGGCTGTTCGCTTTGCGAATGCCAAGCTCAGTGCCAGGAACATTCTTCACCTGCGCCTCCGATCTGGGCACGTGAGCCGCAAATATGGCAACAACACAAAGAGAGCAAAGGCGAAACATTCTGTGTAGGTATGAGAAAAATCCAGCGCGAATCTTGGGTCAATCAACGAAAAAACTCACGATTGGTTAAAAAGAATTATTTTAGCGGTTTAAACACCCTGCGTGGAACTTAATCCGCTCACAGCGATCTCCCCCATTGATGGACGATATTTCCAGACAACCAAGCCGCTTGTCCCCTATTTTTCAGAGTATGCGCTGATTCGCTACAGGGTGCGCGTCGAGATTGAGTATTTCATCGCGTTGTGTGAATTACCACTCCCTGAACTGAAAAACTTCCCAGCGGCAAAGTTCGGTAAACTTCGAGGCTTGTACGAGAAATTTGATGAAGCAGGCGCAGCAAAAATCAAAGACATTGAGAAGACAACCAATCACGATGTAAAGGCTGTAGAGTATTTTCTCAAAGATGCCTTTGACGCGAATGGCCTTTCCGACTACAAGGAATTTATCCATTTCGGACTTACATCTCAGGATATTAACAACACAGCCACACCCCTGCTGTTTCGGGAATTCCTAGAAAAAGAACTCATTCCGGAAATCAGGAATGTGATGGGCATGATCAATCTGCAGGCCGCTGAATGGAACGGGGTGCCGATGTTAGCACGGACACATGGCCAGCCGGCCTCACCCACCCGACTCGGAAAAGAGATGGGCGTTTTTTCTGAACGAATTAAAAACCAACTTACCCTGCTGCTGGCCGTTCCCCATACAGCCAAATTTGGAGGGGCGACGGGAAACTTCAACGCGCATCATGCTGCGTATCCTGAAGTTGACTGGATCGAGTTTGCCAACCGCTTTGTCACCCTTCACCTGGGCCTCACACGAAGCCATCCGACGACCCAAATTGAACATTACGATAACCTTGCTGCCCAGTTTGACACGATCAAACGCATCAATACCATTCTGACAGACTATTGCCGCGATATTTGGCAGTACGTATCCCTCGGTTACTTCAAACAGAAGATCAAAGCTGGAGAAGTGGGCTCGTCTGCCATGCCGCACAAAGTGAATCCCATCGATTTTGAAAATGCAGAAGGAAACCTGGGGCTGGCGAATGCACTGTTTGAACACCTGTCTGCCAAACTTCCTATCTCCCGTTTGCAGCGCGACCTCACAGACTCAACCGTGCTTCGGAACATCGGCGTTCCGCTTGCGCATAGCTGGCTTGCATTAGCATCCATAAAACGTGGAATCGGCAAACTTGAACTCAACGAAGGCGTCATCCGCCGGGACCTGGAAGACAACTGGGCTGTTGTGGCTGAGGCCATTCAGACGATCCTGAGAAAGGAAGGATATCCCAATCCGTATGAAGCCTTAAAGGCACTCACCCGAACAAATGAAAAAATAACAGAGGAAAGCCTTTCAACCTTTATTCAATCCCTGGAGGTGAATGAAGTGGTCAAGAAGAAACTCCTGTCCATTACCCCATTCAATTACACCGGGATCTAATTCAAGCTGGGCGGAAATAAAAACGCTGTAAACCAGGACTACCTGATTTACAGCGCCACCAACCCCACCTCTTACTGCACGCCAGTCTTCTTCACATTGATCTTTGCCAGGGTCGATTCTTTTGTAGCCTTTCCGGAGCTATAATCCTTCAGCGCACTGCTTTTGATCGATAATTCCAATGTAGATGGGATACCACATCCTTCACATTTAGTAAGCTGGACTTTAAACACAAGCTGCTCTTCGTCTTTCAGGCTGCGCAGCGTGCGGCCGTACTCCACAATATTATCCTTGAGATCTGCCTCGAACTTCGGATACAGTTCTTTTACCTTCTTGTCACGCTCGGTTTGAGAAACATCGCGCATGGCCACGGTCGGCATAGCAAAACGATCATTGTCCTCTTCGATGCTAGAATAGACCTTCATGTAATACATGGCACCGAAGTCTTTGAGACGCTCATAGCTGAGGTTGCCTTGCACATAGTAGGTCTTGGAAAGATCTTCGCGATAAAGGCGGCCAAACATACTGGCTAAAACTTCCAGGTCCGGGTCGAGCGCATCGGCGGTCTCGGTGTTCACTACCTTCAGCCGGCTTATAAATTCAGCTCTCGATATTTTTCCCTGCTTGAGCTGATCAACATCTCCGCGCCTTGCTTCCACCGACATCAACTTACGCTTGGATTCCCGGCCATTGATCCACATCATCTCAAAATCCGACCCAAAATCCTCCGAACGGTTGGTGATGATGATTTTTTCATCGGCCTTAAGCCCGCTAATCACATCCCCATAGTCGGACAAAAAGTTCCGGGATACATCCATAAATCGCTTTTGCACCGTGGCTGTAGCACTGTCATCAGGGATGCGTTCTCCTTTTGGTGCCCTGGCAGGTTTTACTTTGATCTGCTCACGTTCACGCCTAACTTCTGCGTCAGCCCTGGCCGCTTCGGCATGGCCACGCTCAACTTCTGCATCAGCCCTGCTCTCTTCGGTCCGGCTATAGGAATAGGTATACCCATTGGGACTCACATTGACCGTACTCGGCATGGGCGGAAATTCACCGATCATAATCCGGTTAAGGCCGCTGCTCATGGGCAACCGGAAGGTGACGCCATATCCGGGAACGTAATTCCCCTTTACCTCTACCGGGAAGAAGTTCCGTCTTCCCAACTCCTGCCGAAGCAGCGTTCCCAGAATATTCTCTGCTACCTCGAGGTCCTGCTGCATCCGTTGGTCATTTGTTTTTGACTGGGCCACGGCAAGAATACTCCCCATCATCATCATCACAGTCATCACACTCTTTGCACTAATCATGGTCTTCATTTTTTTCATGTTTAACATTGTCAATACTTTTCATACACCCTCACATCATCAATAGCTCTTCTGATTCTCAGTTCGTCCCGTGCTGATCAGGCTGGTCAGGATCTGTTCGGTCTCCTTCTTGAATTGCTCCGTATTTTGTTGCATGTTCGTCATGCTCGACTGAACCACCTGCAAGTCCTGCTTACGCTGCTCTTGCAGATACTTCGAAAAATCTACCAGCAACGTCTCCACATATTCCTTCTGGCCCTGGGCAGAAAGCTGCAAATAGTCTTTCATCAGCTTGAGGTTATCGGCTTGCAACTGGCTAACAAACTGCTTCACTTGTTCTTGCTGTCCACCCGATGCCTTGCGGACCAGTTCATTGATTCGCTCTGTACTGGTGTTGATATCCTGTTTAATATCATCCTGCAATTGCTTCCGATCATCGGCCCATCCTGCTTTCAGAGAATGGTTATTCTCCTGAAGCGAAGCCTGAATCATCGCTTCGACCTGCTGCTCACTTACAGAAAGAGCAACTGGCGATTGTTGAATGCTTCCCCCGAAGCCGATCCGCAGTTCGCCCGGTGTGTAGGTCGCTGAAAGCCCAAGTAGGCGGGCTGCAACAAGCACGACCAGGAGCGATGCCGCGATCCCCAGGCTCATCCGCACATACCCTTCCCTCCAAAACGACCGCTGGTTGTCGCCAAAGAAAATCGGCGGAGCAATTACTTCCTTATCTCCCAGGCTGGACATCGCCCTGCGTGCGTGCGTCCATTCCTCCAGGCGTTTCTGCTCTTCAGGATTGTTCCGAAGGAAAGCTTCAACTTTTGCATGCTCCTCGCCTTCCAACTCACCGTAGTGATAAGAGACCAGGGTAGCTTCATCGGGTTTATAGTTCATAACCAATTGTTTCTCGTGTAATATTCTTTCGTTCCAAAATTCTTTTCAGTGCTTCCAATCCATAGTACATGCGCGACTTGACTGTATTTTCTGAGATACTCAGCGCTTCTGCAATCTCCCTGAATTTCAGCCCCTCGTACTCTTTCATGATCACAACCTCGCGCTGTTCGTCGCTTAACTGTCCGAGGCAAGTCTGCAGGAGATCCGAAAGTTCATTCTGTCGCAGAACCCGCTCCGGGTTATCACTGCGGTGCCCGGCGGTCTCCCACGATTTGCTTCCCTCCTCTTCTCCTGGTCGCAGGTCGTGAAGCGAAATTGATCGGCCGCTCTTCTTCTTCCGAAGTTCCTCGCGGCAGCAATTCACTGCAATCGTATAGAGCCAGGGACGGAACCTGCTGGCATCCTGGAGGTAGCTAATGTTTCGGTGCATGGCGATGAACGTCTTTTGGGCTACTTCCATGGCCAGATCGTGGTCAAAGAAAAACTTGAACCCAAAATTGTATATGCGCTTGTACCACACTTGCATCAGTTTTCCCTGTGCTACGCCATCGCCTTCACGCGCCTGCGTAACCAGGTCTTCAGCATGCATCATGGCCTTCTCGGAATATGTTTGTGTCACAGCGCTTGGAGAATCATGTCAGATACCTGCTTTTACGATATAGATGACGGTCCCGGTCAAATAGTTTGACAAAGTTGGCCTTTTTTAGGCCCACCCCAGCCCTTCAGACTCATTGCCAAAGTTATCTTTGGGGCCATGAAGCACTTAATAGCCTTACTCATACGGTATATACCCCGCACCTACCTCCTCCGCCTAAGTGGAGTTGGTCTCCGGGTAATGGGCTTCTTCTATATGGGCAACCGGGTTGAATGTCCGATATGCCTCCACACCTATCGGCAGTTTTTGCCCTACGGCAGGATCAACCCCCGGCCTAATGCCCTTTGCCCATCATGCCTTTCCCTGGAACGACATCGACTGATATGGCTTTTCCTTAAATCGAAAACGGATTTCTTTGAGCGGCAACAGGCAGTACTCCACATTGCCCCGGAGCAATGTTTCATGAAACCATTCGAGAAAATGCATGGGGAGTCCTACATCACAGCAGATCTTGAATCACCGCTGGCTAAAGTGAAAATGGACATTCATCATATGCCTTTTGCAGACAACTCTTTTGATTCCGTGCTGTGCAACCATGTGCTGGAGCATGTCAACAATGACCTTCAGGCGCTGGGTGAAATCCGCAGGGTGCTTAAGCCCGGCGGCTGGGCCATCCTGCAGGTTCCGTTTTTCGCGCCTGTGCCTGCTGTTACCGTTGAAGATCTGTCGATTAAGTCTCCACGGGAACGGGAGATTCACTTTGGTCAAGATGACCATGTACGGAAGTATGGGAAGGATTATTCACAGCGCATTGAGCGTAGCGGCCTGAGGTCACAACCGGATGCGTTTGCCCGGGAGCTTCCTGATACCGCACACTATGGCATTTCTGCTGCCGAAGTCATTTATCAGGCTTTCAAACCCAAGTAGATCCACAAAAAAAATGCCCGAGGCGATCGGGCACTTTCAATATTATCAGGAAGAACTACTTGCCAAGTTTGTCAAGCACATCCATTACTTCCATAACATGCTTCTTGCTGGTTTCCAGTAAGGCTTTCTCTTCACTATTGAGCTCGAGTTCAATCACGCGCTCAATTCCATTCTTGCCAAGCACCACCGGGACACCGAGGTAGCAGTTCTTGATTCCATATTCGCCGTCGAGCTGCATGCACACGGGGAGAATTCTCCGTTGATCTTTCACAATCGATTCCACCATTTGCGCAGCCGCAGATCCTGGTGCATACCACGCCGACGTGCCCATCAGTTTGACAAGCTCACCGCCGCCAACTTTCGTACGCTCAATAATGGCATTGAGTTTATCCTTGGCCATCAACTCGGTTACCGGGATCCCAGAAACGGTTGTATACCGGGGAAGCGGAACCATCGTATCACCGTGCCCACCCAGGAGCATCGCCTGTATGTCTTTGGGGGATACATTCAAAGCCTCTGCGATAAAGGCGCGATACCTTGCAGTATCCAAAATACCAGCCATGCCCATGATACGCGTACGCGGGAATCTTGAAGTAAGGTGCGCTTGGTAGGTCATGACGTCCAGCGGGTTGGATACCACTATAATGATTGCGTTAGGTGAATGCCTAATCACATTCTCTGTAACCGACTTTACAATCCCCGCGTTTGTCCCAATGAGATCGTCGCGGCTCATGCCGGGCTTGCGAGGAAGACCAGAAGTGATGACAACAACCTCAGAGCCTGCTGTTTTAGCATAGTCATTGGTAGATCCTATCGTTCTGCTATCATACAGATCAATAGGGGCTTTCTGCCATATGTCAAGGGCTTTCCCTTCGGCAATTCCCTCTTTAATGTCTATCAGAACAATTTCATTGGCCACCTCGCGATAGGCGAGTACATCAGCACAGGTAGCACCAACATTCCCTGCACCTACTACAGTAATTTTCATCGTTATTCGGTTTAATGTTTAGGTATTGCCAAGGGCACTTCCGGTAATTTGAGATTAAGTTACGGACGCCTCTTTGATCGCGGCGCAAGTTATCATTCCATTCAAAAAAGAAAAATGACAAATGCTTTATTTATGCATATCCAACTGCATGCGCAGCACATTGCGCGTCCCCGGGCCTACTTTGAACCTGTCATCCACCCGGTAGCCCGCAATCCACACTATTTCGTCACCAGAAACCAGGACTGTAACTCGCTCTTTGTCCGGCATCGAAATTCGTTCGTCGATGAGAAAATCGCTGACTTTCTTCCTTTTATTCATCCCCAGTGGAACGAAACTGTCTCCCGGTTTCCACCGACGCCATAACACCGGAAAACGAACCTTTGAATAGTCCAGCGTTGCACACCATGGATTCTCAGAAATAATCATCCCTGCTTCCTTACAAATGTCCAGCACCCAGGGACCCAAGGCTGCCTTGTCTTGCCCTTCCTCCACCAGCACGTCATGAAATTCCTCTTCCTTAGGGGAGACAATTATGTTTTCTCGATCAATGACCGCAATATGTGTGGGTGAAAAAAAACGCGCTCCCGGTTGAGAAGAAATAGACGCCACAAGTTGCTTGCATCGGTCGAACTCAAAACCAAACGGCTTAAGCCATTCATAACAAATAAACGCCGGGTTCCGAAGCAACAACAACAAGTTCTTGTCGATCAGAAAATTCCTACCCTCTTTCCGGGTGACACTATCTTTTAATTGTTCAATTCCTCGCCGCATCAATTCGGACGCGCCTTCCAGTTTCTCCAGGGTTCCGGCAAACGTTTCTTCCAGGGAGGGGTTGATCTCCTTCAATTTTGGAATGACTTCGTGTCGAATGAAGTTACGCTGATAATTCGTTGCCAGGTTGCTGGAATCTTCGCGCCAGGCAATTCCGGATGTCCGCGCAAAGAGGCTAATGTCAGCACGACTGGCAAATAACAACGGCCGAACAATGCGTTCGTTCTTCCGTGGAATTCCAGTGAGTTGATCCAGGCCCGCACCATTCGACCAACGCAGGAGGACTGTCTCTACATTATCGTTAAGGTGATGGGCAGTTGCCAACCAATGGTACTCACCTTCTTCCATCAATTCATTAAACCAGCCATAGCGCAAATCACGTGCGGCCATCTGAATCGATATCTTTTTTGTTTCGGCATAGTTCTTGGTATCAAACCGCTTGCTGTAAACCGGAACTTTATGCAAACCGCAATATTCCCGCACAAACAATTCGTCGCCTTCAGATTCCTTTCCACGGAGACCAAAATTGCCATGTGCCACGCCAAGCGAATATCCACACGCCCGGAAAAGGTGCAACATGACCATAGAATCCAGTCCTCCGCTTACGGCCAGCAAGATTCGGTCACCCGCACCAACAAGATTATGTTGTTCAATATAATTCTGGAACCGGGTAAGCATTACTCAAAATTATCAAAAGTCCGCCTGTCTCCCCGCCTTTTCTAACTTTGCCCTGGAAATGAAGAAATTCTCGCTTTTCGTACTGTTGTTGCTCAGCCTCGCAGACTGCTTTGGGCAGCGCAAGGTGAAATTGAAGCAGGCGGAAACATTGCGGGGGTCCATCCAAGACGGCGTGCGCGTCGACTGGGTGATTGGCAAGGTTGTGTTCCAACAGAGTCAAACAACCATCTACTGCGATTCAGCCATCTTCAACAAGGCAAAAAACACTGTTGAGGCCTATGGTCGCATCCGCATTGTAGAAGGTGACTCGGTGACCGTAACAGCCTCCAGACTCACCTACGATGGAAATAAAAAAATTGCCTACCTCCGTCGTAACGTAATCTTCAACAAACTCGAGACGGCAACCTTATATACCGACTTCCTCGACTACGACCGATTGAAAAACACAGCGCGATATTTCAACAATGGAAAACTAGTGGATAGTACCAACACGCTCACCAGTGTGAAAGGGTATTATGACCTTAACGCCAACCTGGCTTCGTTCAAGACCGATGTGGTCGCCGTTAACAAAGACAACACCCTTCGCTCCGACACACTTCAATATCATTCCCGAAGCAAAATCATCTACTTCCGGGCCCACACAGAAGTTCGCGACAAAATGGACCGTACCGGATACTACGAGAGTGGTTTCTATGACACAAAATCAAAGACATCAGACCTTGCCCGGGGAGATTTTGAAACCCAGACATACAAACTAAGAGGCGCCAAGCTCTTCCTCGATGATGTTAAACAATTCTACCAGGCCAAAGGCGATGTTGTGATGACATCGAAGGAGGAGAATATGCATATCTATGGAGATGATGGCTTTTATGATAAGAAAAATATGATCTCCAAAGTGTACGGACATTCTTATGTTGCCCGGATAACAGAGGAGTCCGATACCCTCTTCATTTCGGCTGATACACTCGTATCGATTGACAGCAACGACCCAAAGAAAAAAAGGCTGCTCGCTTACAACAACGTCCGCATCTTCAAGCGAGACCTTCAGGGAAGAGCTGATTCGCTTGCCTACGTGGCCAGCGACTCAACACTGTATTTCTATGGAGACCCCGTTTTGTGGACCGAAGGCAACCAGATGACAGCCGATTCCATCAACGTATTGCTATTGAATAAAAAAATCAACCGGATCCTGATGACAAACTTGGCTTTTGTCGCTTCCGAAGATTCACTCAAAAATTTCAATCAGATCAAAGGGCGCAAAATGACGGCGTATTTTGACGACAAAAGCATTCATCACGTAGTGGTTGAGGGCAATGGGGAGAGCGTCTATTTTGCGCTGCAGAAACTGGCTGAAAAAGATTCAACCCAGAACATAACAATCGTATCGGGGATGAATAAGATTATCTGCAGCAACATGAAAATCAATTTCAAAGCCGGGAAGATCCACAACATCAGTTTTTATGTGAAGCCCGATGCCTCGTTTATCCCCCCACACGAGCTAAAACCGGAATTGACACTGCTCAAGGGTTTTGCCTGGCGTGTCAAGGATCGCCCATCACGCGGTACAGTCGTCCAACGGAAGCCGTAACAAGCGGCCCTGGGGATTATTATATTGTCTTCATATCAGCCTTTTTTAGCCTTTCCCTTTGAATTCCTTGGCTTTTAGGTTACCTTTTCAATTGAGTAAGTGTGCAATTATGCTTCGGTTTGCCTGTCTGCTTTTCCTTTGCGTGGCTGGACTTACGGCCAGGAGTCAGGGGATTGAATGGCTTGATCGCGAAGACACGTATCGCGTTGGTTTGGGCCAGCATGCACGGATACCAATTCGTATTCGCAATTCATCGGACAGGCCCCAAACCTATATAATACGCAAAGCCGCTGCCGACTTGAATGACAACCAAAAGGGTTATTTCTGCATGGGCGATGAGTGCTTTGATGTGCTCACTGAACAGATCACACGACGCCTTGAAGCCGGAGAAATTGTAACTAATCTCTTTTTTGTAGTTGAAACAGGTCTTTCGGCGACCTCGAATTCATTTCGGTTTGAGGCTTTCCCCAAAGGGAGCCCTCAAATGAACGTGGAACATGCCTTTTTGCTCAGCATTGAAGAAAAACCGATCAAGTCATTCGTATATCAGTCCCGGGACATTACGGTTCATGATGTATATCCTAACCCAGTGACCAATCAACAGGCTTTTATTGACTACCGGCTTACTGACGAAGCTGTGAAAGCGAAAGTGGTTATTCACAATATCCTGGGTAGCCCGGTTGGAGAATATGACCTACCCGCCTTCGAAACACGGGTAAAAATCCAGTCGGAGGATTTAGCCTCCGGAGTGTACTTCTACACGGTTTATCTTGACAATATCGGCGTCCTCACCCGGAAACTCGTCGTCAGGAAATAATCTGCCGCTCCATTCGTTTTAGGGCAAATTTCAAATATCTAGGCTGAATCGTATATTTGCGCCCTTCTTTATGAGTAAGAGACTTGGATTTGCGCTTTGGATGCTGGTATGTGCAGTGGGATTCACATCCTGCAGCAAGTTCCGGGCAATTCAAAAAAGCGAGGATTGGAGGATAAAGTACGATGCCGGATTGAACTACTATAGCAAGAAAGACTACTACCGCACCGCCATCCTATTTGAAGAGATTCTACCGATTGTCCGGGGTCTCCCTGAAGGTGAAAAGGTGGAATTCTCCCTGGCCTACTGCCAATACTATGAAAAGCAATACCTCTTGGCCTCAAACCAGTTCAGAACCTTCTACGAAACGTATGGGCGCAGTGCTCAAGCGCAGGAAGCCTATTTCATGTTCGCCTACTCGTTATATGTATCGGCCCCTGCCACCAACCTTGATCAATCCAGCACGATAGAGGGCATGAACGCGATGCAGAACTTCATCAACCAGCATCCCGACAGCGAGCTCCGGGACAGAGCCAATGAGGTCATTACTGCCAGTCAGCAGAAACTGGAGCAGAAAGGCTATGAAAATGCAAAGCAGTACTTGAAGATAAAGAGTTATAAGGCATCTGTTATTGCCTTCGACAACTTCAAGAAGAACTTTCCAGACTCCAAATACCTCGAGGAATTAGCATATCTGAAGGTTGTTGCTGAATATCGCCTCGCCCAACAGAGTTTCCCTTCCCTGCAGCTCGAACGGTTCAACAGCGTTGTTAGTTTTTATCAGGAACTGGTAGACAACTTCCCGCAAAGCACCTTCCTGAAAGAAGCAGAAAAACTTTACACAGAAAGCTTAGACAAGATTAATAAACTAAAAAACAATAATTCGTAGGACCATGGCCAATCAACCTTCCATTATTACACGCGACGTAGACAAGATCGCAGCACAGACCGGCAACGTTTACAAATCCGTTGTTATTATATCCAAGCGTGCGCGCCAAATTGCCATCAACATCAAGGAGGAACTGAACAACAAGTTGGCGGAATTTGCCACCACGGTTGACAACCTTGAAGAGGTGTTTGAGAATCGTGAACAAATTGAGATATCCAAATTCTATGAGCGCCTTCCCAAGCCTACCACGTCGGCGCTGGAAGAATTTATGGATGGAAAAATCATGCACCGTCAGCGCACAGAGGAAGTGAAGCCTGCGCTATGATATGCTGAAAGGGAAGAAAATCCTCCTCGGTGTCACCGGGAGCATCGCCGCTTACAAGTCGGCGGTCCTGGTCCGGTTGCTGATCAAAGAATCAGCAGAAGTAAAAGTAATCATGACACCCGCAGCGCTGGATTTTATTACGCCACTCACATTGGCAACCCTTTCGCGCAATCCTGTACTCACCCAGTTTCAAAACTCCGAAACCGGCACATGGAACAATCATGTTGAACTTGGCCTCTGGGCCGACGTCTTTCTGATTGCACCCGCGAGCGCGAACACGCTGGCGCATATGGCCCAGGGTCTCAGCAACAATCTCTTGCTTGCCACTTACTTGTCTTCACGTTGCCCGGTGCTCATCGCGCCGGCCATGGACCTGGACATGCTGGCTCACCCGGCGACCCAGGCAAACCTGAAAACACTGCAGGCATTCGGAAATCACCTCATCACAACGAATGTTGGCGAATTGGCCTCGGGCTTGACAGGCGACGGCCGTATGGCAGAACCAGAAGAGATCATGGTCCACCTCCACGAATTTCTTCTGTCAAAAAAAAAGTTGACAGGTAAAAGGGCCCTCGTTACTGCCGGCCCGACATACGAAGCCCTGGACCCGGTTCGTTTTATCGGAAATCACTCCTCCGGGAAAATGGGATTTGCAATTGCAGCGTCATTGGCTGAACAAGGGGCCTTGGTTGATCTGGTCGTTGGCCCTACACACGAACAAACCAGCCATCCTGGCATTTCGGTGCATCCTGTTGTCTCTGCAGATGAAATGTACGAGGCATGCACAAGGCTTTTTCCTTCGATGGATATCGCTGTGTTATCAGCTGCTGTGGCTGACTTCAAACCCGCTGCCCGGGCCGATCAAAAAATCAAGAAAGGAACTGACCTGCTTGCTTTGGAACTTGTCCGCACGCCTGACATTGCCGCAGAACTGGGCAGGCAAAAGAAAGCAGGCCAGCTACTGATAGGTTTTGCCCTCGAAACGGAAAACGAAAAGCAAAACGCGGAAAAGAAACTATCTTCAAAAAACTTTGACTTCATCGTTCTCAATTCCCTCAACGATGCCGGGGCCGGCTTCGGCGGCAATACCAACAAAGTTGAAATCATTAGCCGGAAGAATGGAGCAAAACAGTTTCCCCTGAAATCAAAGAAAGAAGTCGCACGTGATATCGTCAATGCTATCCTCGAGCACTATGCGTAATTCACTGGCTCTCCTCCTTCTTGTTTTGCTTTCTGAACCTTTACTGGGACAGGAACTCAACTGCAAGGTCACGATCAATGCTGATCAGATCCAGACTTCCGATCGCGGAATATTCAAAGACATGGAGCGCGCTATCGCAAACTTCATGAACACACGCAAATGGACGTCTGATTCATATAAGAACTACGAACGAATCAACTGTTCCATATTTCTCAACATCAGCCAGATGCCTTCCATCGGTACGTTTTCGGCAAATGCACAAGTCACCGTCGCCAGACCTGTTTACAATTCCAATTACGAGACCGTGCTCTTGAATTTCGCCGACCGCGATTGGGAATTCGAGTACATTGAATCTCTCCCCCTGGAGTACAACGACAATGCCTACATCAGCAACCTGACGTCGATGCTCGCCTATTATGCTTACATTATCCTGGGCGTGGATTACGATTCATTCAGTGAACGTGGTGGGGATCCATTCTTTCAAAATGCGCTCACCGTGGTCAACAATGCACAATCATCCAACCGGCCGGGGTGGCAGTCTATCGGGAGTACACGAAACCGCTACAACCTGATCGAGAATTTCAATAACCCGCAAATGTCAGAATTGCGGAAGAGCCTCTATAAGTATCACCGTTTGGCGCTTGACAACTTTGACAAGACTCCCGATGACAGCCGCCAGATTGCCCTAAATGTCCTGAAAACCATTAAGACTGTGTGGCAGATTTACCCCAGCTCCATATTTGTTATCACCTTCTTCGACGCAAAATCAAATGAATTGGTTAACATTTTTTCAGAAGGCAACCTTCAGGTGCGAAGGGAGGCATACGATATCCTGATGGTCGTGGACGCCAAGCGAAATATCTACCAAAAAATTATCGGGACAAATTAGATTCCCTTGCTAATTTTGGTCAGGCATGCTTACCCGTCTGACCATACAAAATTATGCACTGATCCGGCACCTGGAGATGGTTCCTTCCCGGAACCTATCGGTGATCACCGGCGAAACCGGCGCCGGCAAGTCCATTATGCTCGGAGCCATCGGTCTACTCCTTGGCAACCGGGCAGATACAAAGGTATTGTGGGACGAAACCTCCAAGTGCATTACCGAGGGCCAGTTCGACATCCGTGCCTATTCCCTTCAGCCACTGTTTGCGGAACATGAGCTGGACTACAGTGACCAAACGCTGATTCGACGGGAGATCAGCACCGGGGGCAAGAGTCGGGCCTTCATTAATGACACACCCGTTACGCTGGAGGTCATGCGAAAGATCGGAAGCAAACTGATGGACGTTCACTCACAGCATGAGACCCTGGAACTTGGAACACACCGATTTCAATTGGACCTCGTAGACAGCTATGCCGGCAATGGTTTGCTGGTTGATGCTTATCAGGCAGCATGGACTCAATTTCAACAAACGCGCACGGCCTACGATGCCCTTGCCGCTGAGGCAGGGAAACTCAAGGCTGAATTCGATTTCATCCAGTTCCAACTAAAGGAACTACAAGAGGGTGCTTTCAAGGAAAATGAACAAGAGCAACTTGAATCGGACCTCAAGGTCAGCGAACATGGCGAAGACATCAAATCCAGGCTCAATCAAATCCTTGCACTACTGGGACAATCTGAAACTTCCATTCAAACAAACCTGACTCAGGTGATCGGATTTCTTCAACCAGTCCGTACTTTCTCTGCTTCGCTGGAACAACTTGCTACCCGATTGGATGTACTCCGCATTGAACTGAAAGATATCGTAAGTGAGGCTGAGCGCGAGGAGGAGAACATAGAAATAGATCCGACGCGCTCACGTAGGATTCAGGAACGGCTGGATACCTTGTATGGTCTTCTACAAAAACATCGGCTCCCCAACATTGCGGCGCTCCTTGACTTACAAGGAAAACTAGAAGAGCAGGCAAACAAGACCATCAACCTGGACGAAGAGCTCGCCGCAACCGCGGCACGATTTGAAAAGGCGAAAAATGAACTTACTTCCAGTGCGGAGAAGCTCAGGGCTTCAAGAGAGAAAATTTTCTCAAGCCTGGCTACCGATCTCGTTAAACTACTGAAGCCCCTCGGAATACCCCAGGCTGTTCTTCAGGTTGAAAACAGAAAGACGGACCCCGGGCCACACGGTGCGGATCAGGTCGAGATTCTCTTTAGCGCCAACAAGGGTATCGCCCCGCGTCCACTCGAAGCGGTAGCATCGGGTGGCGAATTTTCAAGGCTGATGTTTTGCGTGAAGTATGTCCTTGCCGAGAAAAGCTCCCTGCCGACACTCGTGTTAGACGAAATCGACACCGGTGTCTCAGGAGAAATTGCCATACAACTGGGAGCGATGATGCAGGAGATGGCCAAAAGGCACCAGTTGATTACCATCAGTCACCTCCCGCAGATTGCCGCAAAAGGAGATTCTCATTTCCTTGTCTTTAAGGATATGTCGAGCCGAAAGACAAGCACAGAAATCAGGGTACTCAGCGAAGAGGAGCGCGTGGAAGAGATTGCCAAGATGATTGGCGGCGCCAAACCCTCTCCCCTCGCAAAGGAAAACGCACGCGAACTTCTTCGGGCATAGCTCGATACCATCATTGTATTCTCTGTGAATCTCTGTGCTACCTCCGTGCAACTCCGTGTAACAACCTTCTCCGAGCCTACTTAAAAAGGAACAGAAGCTAGCTGAGAATGCAGATCATTATATCTCTATCATTGTATTCTCCGTGCATCTCTGTGCCACCTCCGTGTAACTCCGTGTAACAGCTTTCACAGATATTCACGGACTACGCACCCTGTCGCGTCTCCCTTTGTTCAATATGAACCATCATGTATCTTGCCGAAAACCATTCCGGGATGAACGCCTTTCTTTCAAGAACAAGACTTATCGGACTGATCCTCGGGCCAATACTCTTCAGCCTTATTCTTCTTTCCCTAACACCTGGTGCCTTAACCGAAAAAAGTATTGCAGTGCTAGCACTGGGAGCCTGGATGGTGGTATGGTGGGCGACTGAAGCGGTACCGATTCCGGTAGCCGCCCTCCTTCCGATGATCATCTTTCCGCTCATGGGTGTATCGACAGTACGCGAAGCTTCCGCACCCTATGGCGATCCCGTCATTTTTCTTTTTATGGGCGGATTCATCCTTGCCCTCGGACTGGAAAGGCATAAACTTCATCAGCGCATTGCGCTCGGCCTCATCCGCCTCACGGGCACCAGCGGCAACGGAATCATTCTTGGCTTTATGCTTTCTACGGCACTCATCAGTATGTGGATCAGCAATACGGCAACAGCCATCATGATGCTGCCTATCGCCACATCGGTTACAGGACTGCTCGCCGGAGAAATGGGCGGCCGTGCCGACGATCCCCGGTTCACCAAATTTGCTACCGGCCTCATGATTGCCATCGCATATGCAGCCAGCATCGGCGGAATGGCCACTATCATCGGAACGCCGCCCAATGTAGTGATGGTAGGATACATGAAACGTTTCTATGATCTGGATGTAAGTTTCTCCAGCTGGATGATTGTCGGCATTCCGATGATGGTCCTGGCTTTAGCCTCCTGCTACTTCTTGATTACGCGTGTACTGTTTGTAAATCAACTTCCTTCCATTGAAGGCTCCCATCAATTAATCCAACGCAAATACCAGGAGTTGGGCAAACTCTCACGGGAAGAAAAAATGGTTTTGACGGTGTTTTCTTTCACTTGTTTCTTCTGGATCTTCCGCCAGAACCTAAATGGTATGATGGGCAGAAATTTGCTCGATGACACAACAATTGCGATGACGGGTGGAGTAATCATGTTTCTCATTCCAACCGATTTCAAGAATCACAAGTTTCTCCTGGAATGGTCAGACATGAAGGAACTCCCCTGGGGCATTCTGCTCCTTTTTGGCGGTGGACTTTGTCTCGCAGATGGAATGGAAAAATCCGGCCTCGTGCAACTGGTTGGAAACTACTTTTCGCAACAAAAAGATATTAACCCGTCCATCCTTATCATTTCTCTTACAGGAATCTCTATGGGTCTGACAGAGCTGATGAGCAACGTCGCCCTGGTCACGATCTTCGTTCCCGTTGTTTTCGGGATCGCCGACGGGTTCCATCTCAACCCCATCTGGCTTGCGATGCCTGTAACCCTTGCCGCAAGCTGCGCTTTCATGATGCCCATCTCCACGCCACCCAATGCAGTCCTCTTTGCTACCGGGCACATCCGGATGAAGGACATGATCAAAACCGGCTTCCTGCTCAACCTGGCTTGCCTGGTGATCATCTCAGTTCTTGGGCTGACGATTATCCCCTGGGTATTCCCATAAAAAAAGGTTGTCACCCTGGAGTGACAACCTTTCTTTCGTTTCGAACTGACCGCCTTACGGCTTCACATTCCTTTTTTCCTCGAGGAAATAAGATATGCCGAGGCCGAGCCCGCCGAAGATGAAAAGCATGGAGAAATAACCTGTTTCCTCCATGTTGTACATACGGTCTAGCCAGTAGCCCATTAGAAATCCAATGCCGACGCCAATCAGCAGGAATGACCACCGTAGTGTCGACCCTCCATTGACCCTCTCCCTTTTAAACAAATCCGGAGCCACACCTTTTTCGATCATCGACATCCGCTCGATGTTTTCGTATTTGCGGATGTATACAACCATTATGAAAGCTCCCAGGGTAATAATGATGGGCAGAAGTATGCCTAAAACCGGAATAATTATTTGATCTGAATCCATAGTGATGTGTTTTTTTCCCTTTGACGCCAAGGGGCATATGCCCGGTTACACGCTTATCAAAAATAGTGATCCTTTCTTTTGATCAGCAATATGTAACTTCAGGATCAAACCACGCGTCAAAGGGCTGTGATTTCACTTCAGGAAGAAAATGAGTTGATCGACCAGATCCTGGGCGGTAAACAAGAGGCCTATGCCCGTCTGGTGGACCATTACAAGAGTTACGCCTTTACCATTGCCCTGAGAATCCTCAATAACAGGCCGGAGGCAGAAGAAGCGGCTCAGGATGGATTCATCAAGGCGTTTCATTACCTGAAGTCGTTTAACCGAAAGGCGCGATTCTCCACCTGGCTGTATCGCATCATTTTCAATACTGCCATCAGTTATAAGCGAAAGAACAGGCACCCCATGGAATCCCTTGATCACCATGACCGAGGTGGTGACGAGGATGAATCTTCGCTGGAGTCGGCAGATAAGTCTGCTTTCATTGCGCAAGCCATGGAACAGCTAAACGAGGCTGACCGAATGGCCATTCAACTGTACTACATTCGGGAATTTAGCCTCGAGGAGGTAGCGGAAATGATGGGGCAACGCATGAACACATTGAAGGTCAGGGTTCATCGGGCCCGGCAACGACTCGCCGACGAACTCACACGAATATTAAAAGAAGAAGCACTAACTTTATGAAGCATGGAGAAGATGACTAACGATCAGGAAGACAATTTACAGGATTTCCTGGACGGCAAACTGGAGGGTGCATCATTACAGCACCTGAAGCGTGAACTCGAAGGCTCACCCGCTTTGCAGCAACGCCTGGAAGAATTGCGACGTGTTCATACTCTCCTCGAATCGAAACCCTTACAATCCCCTTCCCCCAGGTTTGTGGAGCGTGTGATGCAAAATCTTTCAAGGGCACCGATTTCATACTACGCCTCTCCCAAAAACGGACTCATGCTGCTGGTTGGCGTCATGATCGCCTCGGGCATGCTGGCGATGGTGATCAGCGCGGGCGCATTTGATCAAATCACCGGGCTGATTGCGTTTGACCAGATCGCTCCCCTCAAGAAGTATGTTACTCCATCATTACCAGCGTTACACATAAACGGTAAACTAATCATGAAGGTACTGATCGGCATTAATCTGGTTCTTGCTTTTCTTGTACTTGACCGGACAATCCTCAGGCCACTCTTTCAACGGAGAGCAGCGAACCATTCGCTTTAGATAGCTATAGTTTCGGATTCAGGGTTGCGGGTTCCGCCTAATTTAGCATTCGGATTTCTTTCAAGGAAAACTTCCTGATTGAAGAGTCAGTCTTGACACAGAGCCTTCCAAACTCATCGACATCTGTGATTATCCCAACAAAATGCTCCCCTTCAGATTCAAATGATTGGGTTTGACCGTGCCGATAGAGGGACTTTAAATACCTGCTGCGTATTGACGCCAAATGACCTGCGCGAAGTTCCAGGTACGAAGCCTCAAGTGCACTGATAAGATGCTGAAAGACATCATCCAGGAGCAAGGCCTTACCCCCTATCTGGATGAGCGAAGTGGCACGAGGGGCTGCAAATTCCATTTGATTGACATTAACCCCAATTCCCACGATAGCCGCGGAGAGCGTACCACCCTGGGATTGATTTTGAATAAGAATCCCCCCCACCTTCTTGTCATCAATAAAAATGTCATTGGGCCACTTCAATGAAATCGTCCGGGAAACAAGACTTTGCAAGCCAGCCGCAATGCCTAGTGCAATGGCCATATTGAGTTGAAATTGATCTTTCGTGGCCAGAAACTTTGGCTTGAGCAGTACGGACAAAGTTAGGTTCACTCCCTGTCCGGATTCCCAGCTGTTACCCCGCTGTCCACGACCTTCGGTTTGATGATCAGTGATCAGTACTAACCCTTCGGGCAAGTCAGCATCGCGGATCAGTTCGGCGAGCGAGGAATTTGTTGAGTGACATTCTGGCACATAAATAAGCTTTTGACCCATGAAAAGGGTATTGGCAGGGATTTTATACAAGGTATTTTAGTTAGTTTTACGTTTTGTAATAAACCGAAGATAGTGAATGGCGAAGAGAAGGAAAGCTGACCAATCTGAAATGTTAAGTCAGCTGGTGGTGAAAGGGATGCAGGAGAAGAAAGCCACCAACATCGTCGTCATGGATCTCCGAAATGTAAAGAACGCAGTTGCCGATTTCTTTGTTATAAGCACAGGAAACTCCGACAAGCAGTTGGATGCCATCGCTGATTCAGTTCAGGACGAAGTATTCAAGGGGCTAAAAGAAAATGCCTGGCACACAGAAGGAAAACACAATAAAGAGTGGATGTTAATCGACTATAGTAGTGTCGTGGCGCACGTTTTTAGGAGGGATATACGCAGTCTCTATTCACTGGAAAGGCTCTGGGGAGACGCTGAAATCACCGAAATCAAGGATTGAACCAATTTTATCATTGCACGTTTAGCAGATACCATAAAAAAGTAGAGAACCAGCATGGCTGACAAGGAGAAAAAAGACGCGAATAATAATATGGGCGGGCCTCGACTGCCCAAAGCAAACTACCAGATTTGGATCATCCTGGGATTGGTGGCTGTCATCCTCGGTGTAAGCTATTTCAGCAAAACCAGCGAGCTATCCTTGATTCAATTCAGCAAGTTCCAGGATATGGTGGAAAGCCAGGATATCAAGAAATTGGTATTGGTTGAAAATGAAAAGCAGGTAGAGATTACACTGAAGCCTGAGGCACTTCAAAATGCCAAGTACAAGCAAGAACTTGAAAAAAGTAGTCCATTCGGACTAAGCGTCAATGGGCCTCACTTCAAGATGAAAATCGGTTCGATCGACAAATTTGTTGATCAGTATGATGCCATTAACACGCGGGGTCAGAAAAAAGTCGACGTAGTCTATGAAGAACGCAACGACGTCGGAGGTATGCTCTTCAATTGGGGCTTCCTCTTCCTCCTCCTATTTGGTTTCTGGATGCTAATGCGTCGGATGACTGGCGGCGGCGGACCCGGCGGACAGATATTCAATATTGGAAAATCAAAAGCCGCACTCTTTGATGCCGAAAGTAAAGTAAAGATCACATTTGAAGATGCTGCTGGTCTGGATGAAGCCAAGGTGGAGATCATGGAGATCGTGGAGTTTCTGAAAAATCCATCCAAGTTCACCAAGCTGGGTGGAAAGATTCCAAAAGGCGCCTTGCTCGTTGGAGCACCCGGAACAGGAAAAACATTACTCGCAAAAGCAGTCGCGGGTGAGGCCGGTGTTCCCTTCTTCTCTTTATCAGGTTCAGACTTTGTAGAAATGTTCGTGGGTGTAGGTGCCGCACGTGTTCGCGACTTGTTTAAGCAAGCCAAAGAAAAGGCTCCCTGCATTATTTTCATCGACGAGATTGACGCCATTGGTCGCTCACGCGGTCGTGGACAGGTGCCTGGCGCCAACGACGAGCGGGAAAATACATTGAACTCACTCCTCGTGGAGATGGACGGCTTTGCCACCGACAGCGGTGTCATCATTCTTGCCGCAACCAATCGCCCGGATGTTCTGGACTCTGCATTACTTCGCCCAGGACGTTTTGATCGTCAGATCAGCATCGACAAACCCGATATCAACGGCCGTGAAGCCATCTTCAAGGTTCACCTGAAACCCATCAAGCTTTCGAAAGAAGTAGACGCTAAAAAACTGGCCGCACAAACTCCTGGTTTTGCGGGTGCTGAAATAGCCAACGTCTGCAACGAAGCCGCTTTGATTGCTGCGCGTAAAGAGAAGAAAGAAGTGGAGATGAGCGACTTCCATGATGCCATCGATCGCGTAATCGGCGGACTGGAAAAGAAGAATAAACTCATTTCACCTGAAGAAAAGCAGATCGTTGCCTACCACGAATCCGGGCATGCTGTTGCCGGATGGTACCTAGAACACGCTGATCCCTTGGTAAAGGTGAGTATTGTGCCCCGCGGAATTGCCGCACTGGGTTATGCGCAGTATTTGCCCAAGGAACAATTCCTCTACCAGACCGACCAGCTCATCGATGAAATGTGCATGGCCTTTGGCGGTCGCGTTGCGGAAGACATCGTCTTTAATAAAATATCTACGGGGGCATTGAGTGATCTGGAGCGCATTACCAAGATGGCTTACAGCATGGTAACGGTCTATGGTATGAACAAAGAGATTGGCAACCTGTCATATTACGACAGCAAGCAGTCCGAATATAATTTCGCAAAGCCATATTCAGACTCCACAGCCGAGAAGATTGACAAAGAAGTGAAAGCGTTGATTGACTTTTGTTATCAGCGTACAAAGAAACTTCTGAACGACCACCGTCCACAGCTGGAAATCATTGCGAAAGAACTCCTTGAGAAAGAGATCTTGTTCCAGACCGATCTCGAGCGCCTTATTGGCAAACGCCCCTTCAGTCACCAGACGAACTACGAGAAGTTTACAAACTCAAACGGAGCTGTTAAGCCGGAAGTCGAAGCGCCAAAGGCAGAGGCAGCACCAGCCGCAGAACCGAGTGCTCCACAGGACGCGAGCCCACAGGGCTAGACCTATTCTTCGCGTCTTCGCGCCTTGGCGGTTTATAGACCCGGAATTATACCTCAAAGACGGGAAGACGGGAAGTATCCAACTATGAGGCACAGGTCATTCTCTATAACTACCTTTGCAAGCTGGAGACCACCAGGATGACCATAGAAAATATAGACCTCCCCCAGAACAAGAAAATTTACTTCGCCTCCGACTTTCACCTGGGGGCTCCCGATGCCATCGCTAGTCTGCAACGGGAGAAAAAGATCGTAGCCTGGCTTGAGTCAGTTCGCCATGACGCTCATGCAATCTATTTGCTGGGCGACATCTTTGATTTTTGGTTTGAATACCGGTTCGCCATACCTCGGGGCTTCATCCGTCTCCAGGGAAAGCTGGCTGAACTTCGTGATGCCGGTATTCCCATCACCTTCTTCACCGGCAACCACGACATGTGGATGTTTGACTACTTTCCCACCGAACTCGGTATTCCTATCCACCGTGAACCCATCGAACTTGTCGTAGGCACCCAACGCCTACTCATCGGCCACGGCGATGGCCTCGGCCCCGGCGAAACTTCTTACAAACTCCTGAAGAAGTTCTTCAACAGCAGCATCTGCCAATGGCTGTTCGCCCGCATCCACCCCAATCTCGGCATGCGAATTGCCCATTACTGGAGTAAGAAGAGCAGGATCAACAACATGAAGCGTGAGGAGATATTCAAAGGCGAGGAAAACGAGTTTCTGTTCGTGTGGTGCCGTGAGGAAGAGAAAAGAACTCACCGCGATTTCTACATCTTTGGACATCGTCACCTGATTCTGGATCTCCACGTGGGACCCAACAGCCGCTACCTCAACATCGGCGAGTGGGTACATCAGAAGGCTACCTACTGCAGCTACGATGGGAAAAATGCGGAGCTGAAAACTTTTACTTCATGACACGACTGGGCATAATCATGCTCCTTGTCCAACTGCAATCTCTTCATGCAGGGGGCCAATCCCTTCCGATTACCCTTACCACAAACGCTGACATTGTATGGGCAGGCGTGGACCGCCCCGGAGATCTGTTTCTCGTGCTGGCAAGCGGTGACGTGCAGAAATTTGACAAGACCGGCAAGAAGATCGGTTCTCACAAATTTGATTCTCCTCCCACCCTGGTCGATCCCCTCGATGGTGTGCAGTCGTTTTACTACAATCGCATCGAAAACCGATACGGTAACATGTCGTTCGATTTTACCACGATATCGCAACATGAACTCGATCCGGCCTTCGCCATAAGTCCCTGGCTGGTGTGCCCGGCGCTGCGGGAGTTGTGGATACTGGATTCGGCCGATTTCAGCATCAAGAAGACGACTTTAAACTCAACAACCATTAGCCTGGAAGCAGCCCTTCAGCATCTTCCGCTAAAAAAAATAACTGATTACACATACATGCGGGAGTATCAGAATTATGTATTTCTGCTGGATAAGACTGCAGGCGTGCATGTTTTTAACCCGCTGGGCAAATATGTCAGAACACTGGGCGAGAAGAATATGACCTACTTCAATTTTCTTGGCGAGGAGCTGTATTATGTATCCGGAAGTCAATTAATCTTCATTGATCTGTACACTGCAGACCGGCGCGCAACATTTGAACCAAATGAATCACGCTTTACCCTCATGAATGATGACCGAATGTTTTCAGTCGGAATCAGGTCGGTGACGATCACAGCATTCAAACCCTGATGGCCATTCCAAGGAATTGGTCATGTGATCCAGCATGAAGATAAGTAAAGCAAAGCAAGATCATATCTTATCCAGCATTGGACTCCTCGTGGAGCTTAACAGTATTTCTTATGAAGAAAGTCAGTTTAAGAAATACATTTCACGGGAATACTCGCACTCGGAGCGCAGGCAAACTGATGAAATTTATCGAATGTTCGAGCTTACACTACTGCACATTGATTCCGGACTAAGAATCGTCTACACGACAACGGAAAGTTATTTTGGTGACAGTGTTGAACATAAAGTGATCGACCTGTTCATCGTCACGCCGACACAAAAGCGACTTGAGATAGAGGATGTTGATTTCACGAAAAGAGTGCTTTTCACTTCAAGCGGGATGATTCCATTTGCCGGAGTAGATAGGCGCATAGCATAGCCCTACTTCCTTCGCCAAGTTTGCCTACCCGATTGAAAAGTGTCGCTGAAAATGAGGTTTTCCAAGAGGGTGTCCTACACCTTAAGGTGTAGGACACCCTCCTCCGTGATATTTACTATATTCAGCCTGAATACATACTAATTTCACAACCATGGTTCGCGTATTTCTTACTTTGATAATGTTGGTGCCCGGACTGTGCCTTGCACAAACAAAAGGATATAAGACCCAGAAGGCTTCATTGAGCGACTTGAGTTTCTTTGCGGAGCCTCCCAAGAACTGGAAAATCATTGGCGGAGTATCCGGTAGCTTCGATGAACCTTTCTTTCATGCAGGCAAAGGAACAGGCGTTCTTTTCAATGACGTTGGCAAAGACGTAAGGGGAAGGAACATCTTCACCAAGATTGAGCACAGTGATTTTTTTCTGTCGCTGGACTTTCTGATGCCCAAGGAATCAAATTCTGGAATCTACTTTCAAGGGCGCTATGAAGTACAACTGCTTGATAGTTGGATGGTGACCGCACCTAAGTCATTGGATTGTGGTGGCATATATGAGCGGTGGGATGACGCACAGCCCGAGGGGTTGAAAGGGTATGAAGGCCATCCGCCACAAACCAACGCGAGCCTGGCTCCCAATACCTGGCAGCATTTGGAAGTAGAATTTCAGGGCCCCCGGTTTGATGCACAAGGGAAGAAAATTAGCCCGGCCCGCTTTGTCAAGGTGGCTTTAAATGGTGTCGTCATCCATGAAAATGTTGTTGTGTTTGGACCAACACGTGCTGCCGCCTATACGGATGAAAAAGCTTCTGGCCCCCTTATGATTCAGGGTGACCACGGCCCCGTGGCATTCCGAAATATCCAATATGCTTTGCTGAATGAATTTAGTGCTTCACTTTCGGACCTCACATACACCTATTACGAAGGCATATTCAACAACTTTGCAGAACTCACTAAAGACAAAGAGACCCGAAATGGGAACGCCGAAGCCATTGATGCAAGACTGGCCGATAACCCGAGTGGTCTGGGATTGGTCTTTAAAGGCAAGCTCCATGTGGATGCAACCGATGAATATCGATTCATCGTCCAGAAAAATGGAATGACAGCATTAGCCATTGATGGTGAAAGCATCTTGACGGATGGCGATTTTGCGGCAAAACAACTTTCGAAAGGCGATCATGCTATTCAATTCAGTTACATTAAAAACTATCCATGGTCCAGGAGAAAACTTGGTTTGTCAATCAGCAAATTGAATTCCCGGGCATTGGCCCTCCATACCCCCTCCTCCGTCCCAAGTGAATCGCCAGCACCATTGATTACCGCACTCACCCGCGATGAACCGGAGCTCTTGAGGTCCTTTATGGTCCATAATGGACGCAAGAAAACCCATGTAATTTCTGTTGGCGACCCCAAGGGAATAAACTACGCCTACGACCTGGATCAGGGTGCGCTCCTGACCGTTTGGCGAGGTGAGTTTCTCAATGTCACTGAGATGTGGCACGAACGAGGCGAGCCACAGGTTGCCTCCCCACTCGGTGCCGCCATAACCCTGACAGCAACCCCTATCGTATCGTTTTCTCAAACGCAAACAGCCGCGTTGCCGGATTCACTGGACTACATTCATGATTTTATCTACAAGGGATATACATTGAATTCAAATCGCATTCCCGTTTTTCAATATCAATACAAGAATGTGAGCATGACCGATATGATTCAGCCAATGCCAAATCAGCAGGGTATTTCACATTCGGTTTCCATTGGTGGACTGACGCCCTCCCAGATGCTATATGTCCGGCTGGCAAAAGGAAAAATGATTGAAAAAGTTGCTGAAAGAGTGTACGCCATCGACAACCAACACTTCATTCAACTTCCCCCCAAGGTTAAACCGGAAATCAGAAATAGTGCCGACGCTATGGAATTGGTGATTCCCGTAAAAACTTCTTCAACTATTGAATTTTCACTGATATGGTAAGCGCATCTCATTCCACAATGATAATAAAAGGCATTTTCTTAAACATGCTTCTGACCCTGCTTGTATTTCACCCTGACGCAGCCGTCGCGCAGGTTACCCGACTCTATACAGAGGAAGACTACTATCAGATAAAGAGGATTCCTATCCCGGAAGATATAAAGTTAGAAGTCGGAGGATTGGCTGTATTGCAAGACGGGAGATTGGCCGTCAGCACGCGCCGCGGCGAAGTCTGGATGATCGACAATCCTTATATGACTTCAGGGCTGCCCCACTTTACTCGATTTGCATCAGGCATGCATGAAGTATTGGGGCTGGCTTACAAAGACGGTTCGTTCTACTGTACACAGCGAGCAGAACTTACCCAGATCACGGATCTGGATAACGATGGCAAAGCCGATCAATACAAAGCTGTATACCGATTTGATCTTAGTGGCAACTATCATGAATATGCCTATGGCCCCGCATTTGACAAGAATGGCGATATGTATGTTACCCTGAATGTAGCGTGGGTAGGATCTTATGGCGATGGACTGGCAAAGTGGCACGGGTGGCTTCTAAAGATACGATCAGACGGTACCATGGAACCCATTGCTACCGGTTTGCGGTCGCCGGCTGGAATTGCGGTGAATTCATCCAACGATGTTTTTTACGCAGAGAACCAGGGCGACTGGGTTGGCTCCGGTCGCGTAACGCACCTGGAGAAAGGTGATTTTGCGGGTAATGCCGGTGGCCTAAACTGGACAAAAGAACCCGAGTCGCCGCTGCGACTTACCAAGCAGGACTTGGCGAAAGTTGACAACGGACAACCCATGCACGAGGCGGCCAAGATCATAAAGGATATAAAATTGCCGGCCGTGTGGTTTCCGCATACACTCATGGGAATATCAACGGCCGACATACTGGAAGACACTACGCATGGTGCATTTGGTCCTTTCGCAGGGCAATACTTCGTCAGCGATCAAGGCCATTCGACCATCATGCGCATGTCACTGGAAAAAATTAATGGCAAGTACCAGGGTGCATGCTATCCATTTCGTGAAGGTTTTGCATCCGGATTGATTCGCTTACGCTGGGGGATTGACGGTTCTATCTTTGCCGGCATGACCAGTCGTGGGTGGTCAAGTACAGGACCCGAATCATATGCGCTTCAGCGATTGGTCTGGACAGGCAAGACACCATTCGAAATCGAGACCATCCGGGCAAAACCCGATGGGTTTGAAATCAGGTTCACGCTTCCTGTAGACAAAGACGCTGCCAGGAATCCTAAAAACTATGAAGTGAATGGCTTCACCTACCACTACCATCATGAATATGGTAGTGAAGTAATTCAACAGGAAACTTGTCCACTGAAAGGCATTATTGTTTCAGAAGATGGGCGCACAGTTCGTCTGGTGGCTGATAATCTCCGTGAAGGATTTATTCATGAAGTTAAACTTAGCGGCATTTCCTCACAGGTGGGCGTTAACTTGTTACATCCGGTTGGCTATTACACGATGAATGCGCTTCCATCAGGAGACAAAGCTGTGCTGACGGACATCCAAAAGGTACAGCATCAGCAACATGAAATGGCAGCCATGCCGGTTGAAAAGAAAGCTGCGACTGTTAAAACAAAAAAATCATCCGAGGTTAAACATCAGACCAAAATGCCGGTGGGTTGGACGCAACCCGATCAGGTAATTGTGTTGGGTACCAAACCAGGCCTGAAGTATGACGTTGTCTCCTTTCAGGTAAAAGCCGGCAGTAAGATCAAGTGGGTATTTAATAATAGCGATGACATGCTGCACAACGTTGTGATCGTGTCACCCGGGGCAGCGAACGAAGTGGGGGATGCTGCATTCAATATGGGGCTGAAAGGTGCTGAGCTAAACTACATTCCAAAAACAAACAAGGTTTTGTTTCATACGAACCTCGTCCAACCCGGAAGCTCAGAGACTATCTACTTCACTGCTCCAGCCACACCCGGAACGTATACGTACCTCTGTTCATTTCCCGGTCATGCCATGTTGATGCAAGGGGTGCTGATTGTAACCAAATGAGTATCGACGGGGGCTACTTCAGCCTGCCTGCCCAGTTAAGAGCTTCCAATGCCAGGGAGAGAAAAAAAGGCTCAGTGAATGTCTCTTCAACATGGCCAAATCCCATATAACAGGCACGCCCTCGGTCAACCTCATGATACCATGCTATCGGATGCTTGTTCGCGTGCTCCCCTCCTACATAAGACGTTTCATCCAGCCAATAAACAACCTGGATCTCGGTTGAAACATTATAATAGTTGTACCATTCGTCCATACGTTCCCAGCGGGCAGGAAGGTTCGTCTTTCCAAAAGGTTTATCCAGCACCAGGGCAGCTCGCTGTGGCTTCGGATGATTTTTGAAATAGGCACCTACAAGTCTCCCATACCACGGCCATTTGTACTCCGTGTCGGCCGCTGAATGAATACCGAGAAACCCGCCACCTTGATTTATAAATTCTTCGAATGCGGCTTGCTGCTCATCATTGAGGACGTCACCTGTCGTATTGAGAAACACGACCACTTTGTATTTCTTCAAGGTGGACGGTGAGAACACCTCCGCGTTTTCAGTGGTGTCAATCAACATGTTGTTTTCCTTCCCCAATTTCAGGAACGCAAGCTTTCCATCCGTAATGGATGTATGGCGGTGTTCTTTTGTCTTTGAAAAAACCAGAACCTGTCCGCCGGCTGAACCGGCTACCAGAAAAATAGCAAGGAGTAGTACACATTTCATCTCCGTTCCATTACGTGAAATTTTTGCACTCCTCATTTTATGTTGATTTATTTTCCGGCTTAGCATTATACAAACCTGGAGATAATGTTCTCGAAATACTCCTGCCTGCCGCTGATTGAGTCCGGCTCGCCTGATTGAAGAGCCAATTCCCGAAGGTCTTTCAGGCCGAGCTTACCCTGCTCAAACAATTTACCTTTCCCCTTGTCATAGGAGGCATAACGCTGCTTTCTCAATCGTGTATACTCACCATCGTCAAGGATCGCCTGAGCCGCCAGCAAGGCGCGTGCGAAATTATCCATGCCTCCGATATGGGCGTGAAAAATATCGACGAGATCGGTAGAGTTGCGTCGGGTCTTCGCATCGAAATTGACCCCACCGTTTCTGAGCCCGCCAGCTTCCAGTATCACGAGCATCGCTTCCGTAAGTTCGTAAACATTATTTGGAAACTGGTCTGTATCCCATCCGTTTTGATAGTCGCCCCGGTTCGCATCCATGCTTCCCAGCATACCGGCATCGGCAGCCACCTGCAATTCATGCTGAAAGGTGTGATGCGCCAGTGTCGCATGGTTTACTTCCAGATTCAATTTGAAGTCCTTCATCAGATCGTATTGCCGAAGGAAGGACAGGACGGTAGCCGCGTCAAAATCATATTGATGCTTCGAGGGCTCCATCGGTTTTGGTTCAATGAGGAATGTTCCCTTAAACCCGTTCTTGCGGCCATAGTCCTTTGCCGCATGCAGAAACGTGGCAAGGTGCTCTTGCTCGCGCTTCATATTCGTATTGAGCAGCGACATATATCCCTCTCTTCCACCCCAGAATACATAATTGGCGCCACCCAGCGCAATGGTGGCGTCGATGGCATTTTTCACTTGCGCGGCCCCGTAACATAGTACCTTGAAGTCAGGGTTTGTGGCAGCGCCGTTCATGTACCGTACATTGGAGAAGAGGTTGGCCGTACCCCATAATAGCCTTACACCTGAAGCCTTCTGCTTCTCACTGGCATAATCCACGATTGTCTTGAGGCGCCGCTCTGACTCTTTGATGGTAGGGCCTTCGTCTACGAGGTCAAAGTCATGGAAGCAATAGAACGGTGCACCGATTTTGGTGATGAATTCAAAAGCAGCATCCATCTTGTCTTTGGCACGTTGAATGGGGTCGGCATTTGTCAACCAAGGAAAATTCTTTGTGCTGGCGCCAAAGGGATCTGCGCCTGTTCCGCCGAAGGCATGCCAATAGGCAATGGCGAACCGAAAGTGTTCCTCCATGGTTTTCTTGCCAACTTTGCGCTTTGCATCGTAATACCGAAATGACAATGGGTTGTCGCTATCCTTACCTTCATAGGGTATGGAGCCAATTCCCTTGAAGTATTCTTTCTTTCCGGTCACCACCTTCATATGCTTTTGGGTCATTTAGTCCGAGTCAAAAATAAGTTACGCAAAATTGCTGTGACTCAGCTTGCAAGATATTCGTTGAGGATATTCTTCCAACCTTCATAGGCAGTGGAATAAGTCTCACGGAGATGCGCCTGAGGCTGAATTAATTCTGGTGCGCCGAGACCGGCAAGAGCCTCGGCCGGGCTTCTGTAAATGCCGGCACCCAAACCAGCACCCAGCGCAGCGCCTGTGGCTCCATCGGTGTCATACAGTTCGAGGTTGACACCCATTACGTTGGCAAATGCCTCCCGGAACAACGGACTCATAAACAGATTTGCTTTGCTTGCACGAATCACATGGGTAGCCACTCCCATCTGTTGTAATATTTCAAAACCATATCGAAGAGAAAAAACAATACCCTCTTGTGCTGCCCTGAACAAATGGCTTTGGGTATGTTGATTAAAGTTCAGTCCATGAATAGAAGCCCCCGGCGAGCGGTTCTCCAACATTCGTTCTGCTCCGTTTCCAAACGGCAGAACTACAAGTCCATTGGCCCCCACGGGCGCCCCGCTGGCGATCCGGTTTATTTCTTCGTACGTCAGCGGAGAGCCGGAATGTACGTTACGCCGGAGCCAGCTGTTCAGAATCCCGGTACCGTTGACGCAAAGAAGTATACCATTTCTCTTTCTATCCCTGCGGTTGTTGACGTGTATGAACGTGTTGACCCGAGAGGCGGGATCATACGCAGCCTTGTCTGTAACGCTGTAAATAACGCCTGAAGTTCCAGCGGTGGTCGCGGCCTCCCCGGGCTCCAGTACGTTCAGTGAAAAGGCATTGTTGGGTTGATCGCCAGCGCGATAGGAAACCGGCGTTCCCGGCGCAAGGCCCAACTCGCCCGCAACCGTCGGCAGCAATTTGCCTTGAATGGAAAACACCGCGGTAACGGGGGGAATAACTTTGCGGTCCAGTTCGAATTCTTTGAGCAAGTCAACCGCTACATCGGCGAGAATATAGTCCCAAAAAATACCTTCCGACAAACCCGTATCCGTGGTCACGGCCTCACCCGTCAGGCGCAAAGCGATGTAGTCGCCGGGCAGCATTGCCTTATCGATCTTGGCAAACAGAGCCGGTTCGTTTTCTTTCACCCACCGCAACTTGGATGCAGTGAAATTACCAGGCGAGTTAAGGTAATGCGTTAAACAAAAGTCGTGTCCCAACTTATTGAAAGCCTTTTCTCCCAGCGGAACAGCCCGGCTGTCGCACCAGATGATAGACGAACGAAGCGGCTTGTGGTCCTTGCCAGTAATCACCAACCCATGCATCTGATAGGAAATGCCAATCGCCCGAATCTGTTCGGGGCGGCCTTGAAAAGTAAGCAAGGTCTTTCTAATGCTGGCCACCACATGTTCCCACCAAAGATCAGGATCCTGTTCGGCCCAACCGGGTTTCAACGCCAGCATGGGCATTTCCACAGCAGGTGATTGTGCAGAAGCCACAGATCTTCCTGTTGCTACGCTAACCAAAGACGCTTTGACCGAGGAACTCCCGATATCAATTCCCAGCAAGTACTCTTCCGTGTTCATCGCAGGTAATTTACTACCTTGATTACCATGATTACCATGATTCAAGGATTATCTTGATTGCCATGAGTACCATGATTAAAAGATTACCATGATTACCATGATTACTTTGATTCAGGAAGCTTGTTGTTGTGAACGCGCTTGAATTCCAGGCTGCGGGCGCCAAAATTGATAAGAAGGCCAATTTCCATTTTGTAGACTTCGAGGTAATTCATCGCTTGGGCCAGATGGACATCCTCAAGTCTGATCACGGCTTTTAACTCGACCATTATCTTGTTCTCCACAAAGAAGTCAACTCTCCGCGTTCCAATTTCTCTGCCGCGATAATATATCTGCATCTCCATCTCTCGCTCAAAGACTAAGCCCATCACCTCCATTTCAATCTTTAACGCCCGCTGGTAAATAACCTCCTGAAAACCATTGCCCAAATCCTTGTGAACCTCCATCGAACAGCCTATAATCTTCCTGGTTAAGTCCTCGTATTTCATTTGCGTGCAACTTCTAATCCCTCAAATCAAGTTAATCCTGAATCAAGGCAATCCTAAATCAAGGTAATCCCATAATCCCTAAATCATGGTCCAGACAGTTGACGGAATTCCAGACTAACCACTCATCCTATATTTAGCCACTCAGTTCCAATCCATCCAAAAGAATAACATATTTGCGGATCGTTACAAAACAAATCATATGAAGTACGCTCTCTTCGTTTTGTCTATTCTTCTCTCAGGAGGTCTCTCCGCCCAAAAGAAGGCCGCCAATCCTAAGCCTTACGCCGCGACCATCACTGATGCCGACCTAAAACGACACCTATATATTGTGGCAAGTAAAGAAATGGAAGGGCGCGAGACAGCCACTGCCGGACAGCGAAAGGCCGCAGCCTACATCGAAGCACAATTCAAGACGTTGAAACTCCTTCCCGGAAACCAAGGCAGCTTCCAGCAAGACTACCCGGTATATAAAGATTCGTTGACGATTGCACGGATGGCAATTAACGGCATGAACCTGTCGGCGAACCAGGATTTTCAGGGCTATGCCCAGTTCGGCAGCGAGAGCGAATTATTCTTCTCTGAAGTCGTCTATGCCGGTTACGGGGTGATCGATTCGGCCTATAACAGCTTTGGTAAAACCACCGTGATGGGAAAAGCAGTACTTGTTGTTGAAGGAGGTCCAACCGGACTGCGCGGCGGAAACGGCTGGTTTTCTCCCACAGGCACCTTCGCGAAGATCACCAACGCACGAGAGAAGGGTGCTGCTGCTGTGTTCATTGTCAGTACAAACTTCGCTCCCAATACGGCAGCAGGCCGGATGTATTTTAGCCAGTTTCGTGATTCCCAATACCCAACAACTTATATGATTACGGACAAGACTGCAGAACAGATCGTCGGCGCCGGCTGGAGTCAAATGAAGGAGAAACTGAAGACTGAAAAACCCGAACCCCAGGTGTTCAAAGCAGAAGTGGAAGCCTCTCTGGACAAGAAGGTTCAGAAACTGTCCAGCTCCAATGTTCTTGCTGTTGTTGAGGGCACTGACAAGAAGGACGAGTACCTGGTGATCACTGCACACTACGATCACCTGGGCAAACGAGGCGATGTGATTTACTACGGCGCCAATGACGACGGCTCAGGCACGGTAAGTGTAATTGAAATCGCGGAGGCATTCGCCAAAGCCAAGGCCGAAGGCAAAGGACCCCGGCGTAGCATTATTTTCATGGCTGTAAGCGGAGAGGAAAAAGGACTTTGGGGATCGCAGTATTACGCCAACCATCCCACCGTACCTGTCGATAAAATCACGGCCAACCTCAACATCGACATGGTCGGTCGCATCGATATTGATCGCAAGAAAGGGGATTCACTGAACTATGTGTATGTGGTAGGTGACGACAAGATAAGCAGCGAATCAAAACCCCTGAACGAATCCGTGAATAAGAAGTCTATGAAAATGGGACTGGACTATAAGTTCAACGACCCAAAAGACCCGGAGCAGATCTACTACCGGAGCGATCACTACAACTTCGCGAAGATCGGTATTCCCATAATTTTCTATACCGATGGTTCCACCCAACCGGACTACCACAGGACCACCGACACCTTCGAAAAGATCAACTACAAGCTACTTGCAAAGCGTGCGCAACTTGTCTTCTACACCGCCTGGGAGATGGCCAACCGGGAGAATATGATGAAGCGGGATATTCCACTTCCCAAAGAGTAGGCTCCGGGCACAAGCATCTTTGAGAACTGTACGAATATGAACATATTTGTCCACCCCAGAACAACTTCGGGCAGTAATACCGCGATTCTGGGCCTCCACAGCACTGGCACAGTTTTTCCTTAGTGTAGCTTACCTAAACCCCGCTTACCGTGAACCCCGATAATCCGCTAGGCTTCATCGGGGTGACAATAACCTAAACCTGAATCCAGTGAACGACGGAAAAATTTTGATGATCGATGATGACGAGGACGTACTCCTCGCCGCGAAGATGCTGCTCAAAAAGCACAACTATCAGGTCATTATCGAGAAGAACCCCAACAAGATACCCTTCCTCCTCAACAACGATACATACGATGTCATCCTGCTGGACATGAACTTCAGCAAAGACACCACGAGCGGAAAAGAAGGCTTTGAGTGGCTGGCCAAGATCAAGGAACGCGACCCCTCGGCCGTCGTTATCATGATCACAGCCTTCGGTGACGTAGAGATGGCTGTGCGCGCACTCAAAGATGGCGCCACTGATTTTATCCTCAAACCCTGGCAGAACGAAAAACTTATCGCTACCATTTCCACTGCGATCAAACTCAAACGGTCGTACAACGAAGTCGATAAGCTCCGCAAGGCCAAGCAGATGCTGGAAGAACAAATCAGTCAACCCTTTCGTGACATCATTGGCACCAGCAACGCGATGAAGGAAGTCTATGACCTCATCGATCGCGTAGCGAAGACGGAGGCCAATGTGCTGATCCTCGGAGAAAACGGAACGGGTAAGGAACTCGTTGCCCGCGCCATTCACCAGAAGTCACTGCGCCACGATAGCTCGTTCGTCGCTGTCGACATGGGGGCCATCACCGAAACGCTTTTTGAAAGCGAACTTTTCGGCCACAAGAAAGGCTCATTCACCGACGCCCGCGAAGACCGACCTGGGCGCTTCGAACTAGCCAACGATGGCACACTCTTCCTCGATGAAATCGGAAACCTCAGCCTGAATCTGCAAAGCAAACTGCTGAGTGCGTTGCAGTCGCGGCGGATCACGCGCGTTGGTGCCAACACATCGGTTGACGTTAACATCCGCCTCGTCTGTGCCACCAACATGCCCATCGAGCAGATGGTGAAAGATGGCCGCTTCCGTCAGGACTTGCTATACCGGATCAATACGGTTGAGATTCGTATCCCTCCCCTGAGCGAGCGTGTCGACGATATTGC
>JAYVBH010000041.1:0-83614 GCA_043750575.1 Cyclobacteriaceae bacterium | reverse complement strand
TGAGTCTGTCCTGTAGCGAGGACTGAAATTAGATTCAAGAATAAAAGTCCCAGTATTGTTTTCATTTCTCTAATCTGTCACGCGTATTGCCGGCAACGTCTGTATATACTGCACTTTATGCAGTATATATCCTTATTCATCTGTCGGGGCGGGAAACGAAAGATCAATATTTAGCCCATCCAAAGGGCTTCTTATCGCAGAAAAGCCTTTTGTGGTGACGTGTGTATACCGTTCTGTCGTTTTGCTGTTTTCGTGCCCCATCAGAGCTTGAATATAGCGAATATCTGTTCCCTGCTCCAACAAATGTGTCGCAAAACTGTGGCGGAGCGTATGGGCCGTCGGATCTTTTAAGATACCGGCCGCCTTGGCCGCCCGGTCAATAATCTTGTTCACACTCCCTGGCGAGTACTTACCACCCCCCTGCCCCTCAAACAGGAAATCCTTAGGCTTATACAGGCTCATGTAGTACTTTATAAATGCCAGCGCCGACTTCGAGATAATAGTCATCCGGTCTTTACGGCCCTTACCTCCATTCACAAACAACTGCAACCGATGTTCATCGAAGTCCTTCCAACGAAGATTCAGTAGCTCACTCATCCGGAGACCGGCCGCATACAGAATGATGGCTATGCAGCGATGCTTTATATTTTTTATTGCCTCCATTAATGCCTTCACTTCCTCCTGACTCAGTACCCTTGGCATCTTTGTCTCCTTAATCGGCCGATCTATGTAGTACACCTTTCGCTCTCCATGATGTACCTTCTCCAGGTAATACTTGATCGCGTTGATGGCCGTGTTCTGCGTGGATGTAGAGATTTTCCGCACTTCGGTCAGGTACAGTTGGTAGTCATTGATGATGGCGTCTGTCAGGTCGCCGAGTGTGCGTGGATGGAGCCAGTTCAGGAACATCCGCATCTGCGACTCATACGTCTTCACCGTCGCCCCACTGTAGCGTATGCGCGACAGACTCTCATGATATCCCTCAGGCAGAACTGCCACTTCAGATTTCTTCACATCACTCCTTCTCCGCAATTCGAACTTATCAGATACCTCCACCATTTGGCAAGCACCCAATTGATCAGCAAGGCGCTCCAGGGTCGATTGCTCATACTCAACATACCAGCAGCCATGTGTTTTACTGTATTTGCGCCCGGGAAAGGCCTGAACCACTTTGTATGCAGCCGTCCTAAGCTGCCCAACCAAAGCAATGCAATTCATGTCCCGATGAACCAGGGGCTCAAGGCGGATGATATCGTCCATCTCGCAAGTATCGCATCCAACTCGCTTTGCACAAACGCTGACTGACCGGTTGTCAGGAAAACAGTACCTGGAATATTGGCTGCACTTGAAGGCAATAATTTTTTTGCAATCTTTTGATGTTTTCCTGGTGTCTCGTATTAGATTGCTATCGATGCTTGTGCGTCTGCAAGTAGCCATCGTTGTTACGCGTAACGCCTCTGGTTTTCTGTGAACCACCAGTAAACTGGAGACACAAAACCTAATAATTGGCTCAATTGCGCCATTTTGAGCAGCCGAACCATCGAATCTGTCATCAAAACCTGCTTTTTAGCACTCGAGGTCGAAGGACGATCGAAGAACAATCGAAAAAGGATCGAAGAAGGTAGCAAGGGGATAGCAGTGAGATAGCAGTGAGATAGCAGTGAGATAGCAGTGAGGTAGCAGGGAGGTAGCAGGGAGGTAGCAGTGAGGTAGCAGTGAGGTAGCAGTGAGATAGCAGGGAGATAGCAGTGAGATAGCAGTGAGGTAGCAGGGAGGTAGCAGTGAGATAGCAGGGAGGTAGCAGGGAGGTAGCAAGAAAGAGTGCCCCGAGTACTGGCCCTGCTCCTTTTAATACAACAGGATCACGGTTTCTGCAAAGGAAGCATCGAGACGGGATGCACCAGCCAGAACATCAGCAATAGCCTCCGGCGTACGCCACGTAGTGAAGTCGGCCGTGGGCATGGAAGCACGATTGGCGGGTGTGTCAATGGTTGAGGGCACTGCCACAAACGTAACTACATTGTTCTTTGCGCCTGCAGCATTGAGATACTCCGACAACTTGAATAGCAGCGATTTGGAAAGCCCGTAGGCAATCAGGTCCTTACCTGCCTGTGGCTCGAGTGCCGGGCGAGCACCAATGAAAATAATTCTTCCTCCCTTCGACTGCTGCATCATGTGTGTAAACATCGGGCGTGCGATGTGATAGGCAGTCTCAAAGTTTAAGGAATACATCCGCCTCAGGCTCTCATCGCTGGCCCCTTCAATGGCGCCGGCTTCAAACCCGCCAGCAAGAAGCAAAACAGCATCAATGATGGGATATTTGATCGTAATCCGCTGAAGCAGTTCTTCTACCGCAGCTTCTTGAACAAGGTCAACCTCAAAATAGTCAACACCCGTCGTGTTACTCAACGGAATTTTACCCGGGGCAACAAGCGCAAGCACCTGATAGCCGTCTGAAAGAAAGTGCTTAACTACCGCAGTGCCGAGGTTCCCTCCTGCCCCGGTAATCAATACGGTCTTCATACAGGTTTCTTTAAATGAAATGCTTTGGGCTTGGTAAACGCGCGCAGGCCGGCATGACTCAACGTTGCACCAAATCCTGAATGTTGCCGCCCGCTCCAGGGTACTGCCGCACTCACCCGGTCACAACAGTTCCAGTAGCCTGTGCCTGTATTCAATTTTTTAAGTATGTGCATGGCCCTCTCTTCCGTTGCGCTGTAGACGGATGCCGTTAGTCCATATTGCGTGTCTCCCATCAAACGCGCTGCCTCTGCATCATCTCTTACCTTCATGATTCCAATAATGGGCCCAAAGGACTCTTCCTGCATCACGCTCATTGAATTGCTCACCCCGGTGAGAACTGTCGGCTCAAAGTAATATCCTTTGCCAGGCCGTCGCTTTCCCCCCGTCTGTACAACAGCACCACCGGCCTCTGCCTCTGCCACCTGTTTATCCAAAACATCCAACTGCTCCTTGCGCGTGAGCGGACCGAGATAGATGCCGGCCTCCGTGGGACTACCGGATTTATAACTTTTCACTTCTGCGACAAACGCCTTAACGTAGGCATCATAGATTTTCTCGTGTACGTATATTCGTTCCACAGCACAGCAACTCTGACCGTTATTATAGAATGCTCCATCTGCTGTACCGGCTGCAATAGCTTTAACATCTGCGACATCATCAGCCACATACAAAGGATCTTTTCCACCCAGTTCGCATTGACATGATACCATCTTTGCACTGACCTTCTCATAAATGTATTTCCCCGTTCGGTACGAACCGGTAAAGAAGTAGCCATCGAATGGCATCGCCAGTAAGGCTTCCCCTACCTCTTTGCCGCCAACAGCTGTAATAAACAAGTCCCTGGGTATCCCCGCTTCGTGCAAAAGCTTTTCAATCTCCAGCCCCGTAAGCGTGGCATACTCTGAAGGTTTGTACAGCACCGCATTGCCCGCCAGCAAGGCCGGGATAAAGACGTTAATACCCACCAGGTACGGATAGTTCCATGCCGAGATGTTGCACACAACACCCAGGGGCTCGTAGGTGATTACCTCACTCAGTCCGGGTGCTGTTGTCATGGTCTCATCCGACAGGTACTCTGCCGCATGATCCGCAAGCCACTGGATCCGGGCGCGTCCGCCGGCCAATTCATTTCGCGATTGTTGTAACGGCTTGCCTACTTCACTGGTCAAAACAGCTGCCAACGACTCTGTCTCCTTTTCCAGTAACGAAGAAAATTGGCGAATTGCCAGGATCCGTTCAGTCAGGGGAACACCGGCCCACACCGTTTGCGCAGCCCTAAGCCTGGACAATTTCTGATCAAGGGTGGCAGGTGAATCCGTAGGGAGGTCAGCGATGGTTTGTTCGGTGGCAGGGTTGAGAATCTTCATGAATGCTCGATGGTTACAGGTACAGGTTACAGGTTACAGGACGCAGGACGCAGGGAGATTCTCCAAGCCGAGAGATCTTGTTCCTGGCTTCAGTCATGGAGTCTAGAAATAGTCTGAATAATATTGGATATTTTACCACTCCACCTGCAACGTGCATCTTGTAACCTGTCACTCTCATTTGCTCTGATTCTGTCCTACCTGCATCCTACATCTTGTATTCTGCAACTTGCATCTTGTCCCGTTCCAATTAATAAACAATTTCCGACACCTCACCGCCCCACCTGCATCCTGTATCTTGCAACTTGCATCATGCAACCTGCGTCTCCTCATCCGTTCTTCGCAACTGCATCTAAGAACGACTCCCGTATATTCTTCGAAAACGCACTCGTCTGATCAATCATCCTTTCGGGATGCCACTGCACAAGCATCAGGTAGGGGTGCTCATCCCGATCCTTAATCTCAGCGCCTTCCAGTACGCCATCAGGCGAAACACTGTTCATGGCCAGCCCCTCACCCAACATATCGATCGCCTGGTGATGTGAGCTGTTAACTTCTCCCCGCATTGTGCCTGTGATTTCTCCGAGGATCGTATTTTCCGGCAACCAGATTGGGTGCAAGCGGTCAGTGCCATCAGAAAGTTTCTTGTGGTCAGATCGTCCGTAAGCACCGATATCAGGAATGAGGGTGCCCCCCAGGAATACATTGGTGATCTGAAGCCCCCGGCAAATGCCCAGGAGCGGAAGTCGTTTCTTGTGCGCGTAGGCGAGAATCTTCAACTCGAATTCATCCCGGCGCTCGTCGAAGTCATCGAGCCTGAACTGCTCTACATACTTTGGATTGCCGTAAAATTTTGGGTGCACATCCTCACCGCCGGTTAACAAAATACCTTTGCACGAAGACACGGTGTCCAGATTGTTTTCTTCATAGCCAAGCTTGACAATCTCCACGTCAGGATTCTGCTTCAACCACTTCGTATAGTTGTTATAGTTCCTCCCGGCCGCCACGCCGATGATCAGCTTTTTGCTCATAGGGCCTTCTGGTAAAGCTGTTTAAAATCCTCGCGGGTCACCGGCTTGGGATTGTTGGGATGTGCGAAGTCAGCGAACGCCAGATCCGTTAATGTTTCAATATGTTCCTGCTTTACGCCGATGTCACGAAGTTTGTGAGGAATCCCGATTTGTGTGTTGAGGTCAAAAAGATATCTTACCACAGCTTCCCCTGTCTCGTCTGCCAGGTTGAGTGTTCGTGCAATCCGTCTGAATTTGTGTTCGAACCCGGAGATATTGAACTCCATGCCATAAGGGATATTGACTGCATTGGCCAATCCATGATGCGTATCGAGCAGGGCTGATAGTGGATGTGCCAGGGAGTGAACAACACCAAGCCCTTTCTGAAAGGCTACTGCTCCCATCATAGAGGCGATCAGCATTTGGCTGCGGGACTCAATATCTGGCTTCTTAACAGCCTTCTCCAGCGCCTGGCTGATCAACGAAATTCCTTCCAACGCAATTCCTTCCGCCATGGGATGTGACATCTTGGCGATGAAGGCCTCCATGTTGTGCGTCAGCGCATCCATACCGGTTGCGGCTGTGACAGCTGGAGGAAGTTCCATCGTGAGCAGCGGATCAGCAAACACAATCTTTGCCAGTAGCTTGGGTGAGAAGAGTATCTTCTTCTGGTGGGTCACATCATCAGAGATGATGGCGCTTCGACCTACCTCACTTCCGGTTCCCGAGGTAGTGGGGATCGTCACGAAATGAGGGACGTCGTTGGTCACATACACATCACCTCCCACCAAGTCATCATATTTGAATAGATCTTCCCGATGATTGATCCGAAGAACAATCGCTCGTGCCACATCGAGTGCCGCTCCCCCGCCGATACCAACAATGCCATCGCACTTCAATGCGTCGTACGCATCGCCACCTCTATAAACATCAGACTTTACTGGATTCTTGTGGATGTCATCGAAGACTTCCGGGCCCAGGCCTTTCGTCTTTAGATCATTGACTATCGCCCTAAAGAAATCCAATTGTGATACGGTGGCATCTGTCACCACCAAAGGTCTGTTCACCCCTTGTTTCTTCAAGTAGTCGCCCAACTCGCCACTCGCACCCGCTCCAAACCGTATCGTCGTAGGAAAATTATACTGATATACCATGATCTGCTCCTTACTCCTGATTTCTTACTTCTGATTTCATATGATTTCAAAATACCGTCTATACTCCCAATCCGTCACCGACTTCAAATGTTGCCTCCACTCCCATTCCCTTGTCCGCACAAAATGATCAACGAATTCCTTTCCCAATATCTCCTTGGCCGCGAGGGATGTTTTCATATTTTCCGTAGCCTGTTCTAAGGTGCGGGGAAGTGTTCCGTTTGAAAAATCCGCGTAACCGTTCCCCACCGTAGCGGGCTGCTTGAGTTTCATCTTCTTGCGGATGCCATAAAGCCCCGCTCCCAGCGCGGCAGCCATGGCGAGATACGGGTTGGCATCCGAACCGATGACGCGGGTTTCCAACCGGCAGGAACTGCTGCTGCCGGTGATGGCGCGGATCGCAACGGTGCGGTTATCAATACCCCAGGTGAGCGTAGTCGGTGCCCATGCTCCTTCTACCAATCGCTTGTAACTGTTGATCGTAGGAGCAAACATCGGGAGTAAGTATGGCAAGCAGTAGAGCTGACCGGCAAGGTAGTGGCGCATCAGCTCACTCATCTTCAATTTATTGCCCGCGTCGAAGAACAGATTTTTCGCTCCCTTCTTATCCATGAGGCTCTGGTGCACATGGCCCCCGCAGCCGGGCAGGTCTTCGCTGATCTTCGCCATGAAGGTGGCCATGACTCCGTGACGATAGGCAATTTCTTTTACCGCAGTCTTGAAAAGTACTGCACGGTCGCCTGATTCCACTCCCGCAGCATGATGGATGGCGGCCTCCAAAACACCCGGGCCGGTTTCAGTATGCAGACCTTCGATGGGAACGCCAAACCGGGTGAGTAATTCAAAGAGATCTTTAACGAAGGGATGACCCAGACTGGTCCGCAGCATGGAGTAGCCAAACATCCCCGGCGTTAGCGGCTCAAGGTTCTTGTAGTTCTTCTCCCGCACCGACTTGGGGGTTTCAGAAAAATTGAACCACTCAAACTCCTGAGCAAAGACGGGTTGATATCCTGCCGCGCGCGCTTCACCAACTACACGCTTCAGCAGCTGGCGCGGACAAACAGAAGATGGTTTGCCTGATTCATCAAGAAATTCTCCCAGGAAGAATGGAACATCACCTTCCCACGGAATTTTCCGGAAGGTTGTCAAGTCAATGCGAGTCTTAGCATCCGGATAGCCGGTGTGCCAACCGGTATACGTGGCGTTGTCATATACTGTGTCGTTGGCATCCCAGCCAAAAACTACATCACAAAAGGTAGTTTGACCTTCCGCGACAGCGAGAAACTTGGCTGCTGAAATGTACTTGCCACGGAGAATTCCGTCGATGTCTGCGTACGCAACCTTTACCCTCCCTGAAGGATGTTTTTTTACGTAGTCCAGTATCGCTTTGGTAGTCATATGCCGGCGGTCGATTTACGAACTTTAAATATACCAAAGCACACGGCGATAATCAGCACAAACAGGAGGCTTACCTTCAAATTATACAGGGTCACGGCAACCAATGCCACCCCCGCAATCGTCAAGGCTGCCACGGGGAAGTACGGATAAAATGGTGTGCGGAAAGGGCGCGGAAGGTCTGGGTTGTTCTTACGCAGCGCGATGACCGAAACCATGGAAATGCAATAGAGCGAGAGCGCGCCAAATACAGAGAGCGTAATAATATCGCCGGTCCTGCCGGTAAACAGGGCGATGAGACCAATTCCCATATTGATAAGCAAGGCATTGGCAGGCGTCTGAAACCGGGGATGAATCTTTCCCATCCAGGCGTTCGGGAAAATCACTTTCCCGAATTCAAAACTGGACCGTCCAGCCGCGAGCATAAGGCCGTGAAATGAAGCGACCAGTCCGAAGAGTCCAACGACAACGAGGAGTGTATATGACCATCCCTCCGATCCCTGAATGATTTGCAAGGCCATCGGCAACGGCGCATCGGAAGCGGTCCCGTCACTCTTCAAGACAACGGCCTCCCATCCACCCGCACCGATAGATCCGACAAACGTAAGCATGCATAGCGTAATCAATGTGAACAATGTCGCAAGAAATCCGCGCGACATAGTGTGCCTGGGATCCACTGCTTCCTCGGCCAAGTTGCCAATTCCTTCAATGCCGAGAAAAAACCAAATGGCGAATGGGATTGCCGCAAAAACACCGGCTGCGCCATAAGGAAGCGGGTTCAATGAAAGGTTGGCAACGGAAACATGTGGCAAGGACGTCCATGCAAAGACAAGAAGACCCCCCACAGCAATCGCTGTCACTGCTAGCTCGACGAGCGCCGCGGCTTTTACTCCGTAGATATTGAGTGCGGTAAACAAGAGGTAAGCACAAACGGAAAAGATAATTGCATCGACAGCGGGAAAGAATAGGTTCATGTACGAGCCGATAGCCAGCGCAATCGCGGGTGGGGCAAAAATGAACTCAATGTTCTGCGCCATCCCCGCAAGGAACCCCATGTTTTTCCCGAGTGCCTTGTTTGCATAATCGAAGGCGCCTCCGGCTTTGGGTATGGCGCAAGCCAGTTCAGCATAACTGTAGGTGAACGTGATATAGAGGATGATGACAAAGAAGGTAGCGATAGCCAGACCATACGTCCCTCCTGCCTGAAGACCGAGGTTCCACCCAAAATAGTTTCCGGAGATCACATAGCCTACGCCAAGACCCCATACCATTGTGGGAGTCAGGATGCGTCGTAAGGAGGAGGATTCGTCAGCCACGAGGTTTGATGGTTAACGAAAGCTACGAATGATATTGAATAGATCGGAATTTTTTGACTCGCCCTTCAAGCCGAGGCAAAAGATATAGTATTTATTGATTGACTTCAGTCCAGGATTTTAGATCGAAATAATAGGATCGGGCTAATGCCTATCTTTGTTTTTACTTCCTTGACCACGTCCTAAAGGACGTGGCAATGGACATAGCAAGACAAGGCAATCCTCCGCATGAGGAAACTCCCTTTTTGCCTCGCCTTTTAAGGCGAGGACATCGATGTAGTATTCGTAGATGGACTTTAGTCCAAGGATTTGAGATCGAAATAATAGGTTCGGGCTGAAGCCCATCTTTCTTTTGTTTTTACTTCCATGACCACGTCCTAAAGGACGTGGCAATGAACATGGCAATGGCATGGGGGAACTCCTTTTGCCTCGCCTTTTAAGGCGAGGTCATCGAGGTATTATTCATAGATGGACTTTAGTCCTTCCTCGCTCATGTACTGAAGGACGGACGTGGCAATAGGCCGGAGCTAAGGAAAGCATGAGCAAAAATACAAATAGCCAGGAGTACCGGCTATTTGTATTAGAGCAGAAGCATTATTTAATCAATGTCTTCGCCAAGTGTCTTAAGTCTCTTCTTCACGCGGGCCAACTTGGGTTGATCATCCAAGTCGCCATAAACGTTGAGCAATGAATACAATACTGTCACATCATCCGGAGAAAGTTTTTCACAGTTTTCGATATAGGGGATGTAAATCGTCAGGGACTCTACATACTTGGCGTCAATGGCCTTTAATTTTTCCATATCGGCCTTTGAATTCCCGAGTTTACCCATCTCATCTTTGTATTTCTTCGCATCCGCCCAGTAGAGATTGGCCAATTCAGCGGCAGAATCAAAGTGTTTCGGATCAAGTTCAAGGGCTTTCTTGAAAGCTGTTTTGGCTTTTTCCATATCGCCAAGTTCACGGTTCAACTGTCCATACAGAAAGTAGTTGTCCTTGTTGTCTGGCTCTGCCTGCAGTTCCTGCTCCACCATCTGTTTGGCCACATCGTATTTCTTTTCACCGAGGTAGATATTGAGTTCCAGCAGGCGAAAATCCTTGTACTTGGGAAATTTTTCTTTTCCACGCTCCAGAATTTTCAACGCAGAAGCATTGTCCTTCTTATCGTTCATGTAGATATTGGCCATCATGGTGTAAACCTCGGGAAGCCTCCCACCCTGAGCAAGGTATTTGTCAAGCAATGCCAGGCCCTTGTCCACTTCACCCGCGGCGGGCGCAAACACCCCACCCGCATACAGCAAAATGGCAGTGTCGGTTGGCTGGAAGTAAAGCGTTTTTTCCGCATAGTCCAGTACCTCCTTGGGGTCATGCTTTTCATTGTACCCGACGATGGCCTTGTTGTAGTAGTTCATGGCAAGAACACCTTTCGCGTTGTCGTTCAGCAAAGGCAAACCTTGGGCATCGTTGAAGTAGTACGCTGTCTTGCTGTCGAGTTCGTTCGACTTCTCAAAGGCTTCCTTTCCAACCTGGAAAGGATTAGGGTCCAGCTTTTTGAACTGCTCCTTCTTGGTTGTATCCATGGCAAAATAGATAAGCCCTTTCAGGAACCAGGCCTTTGCGGCGTTCTTCGAGGGCAGTCCTTTCTTGTCTACCATGAATTCCTGATTGCCGACAGTCGCATCGATAATGGCCTTTGCTTCATCTATCTTCCCTTCTCGGAGGGCCTTCTCGGCCTTGGGTATGCTGGGTTTCACTTGCGCAAAAACCAGGAATGGCAATATGGCAAGCAAGGTGACTAGGGTCTTTTTCATCGTCGTTCTATTTTATACTTAGGTTTGGTTTAGGTACTTAAACAGGTTACAGGTTTACTACTTACTATTCACTCTTCGCCTCCCCCTCCACTTCCTCAATCTTCTGAATCTTCTCAACAGATGAAATCGAGTCATCTTCATTCAGACGGATCACCCGAACTCCTTGTGTCGCCCGGCCCATCACACGCAGCTCTTCCACACGGATACGAATGCTGATGCCTGACCGGTTAATAATCATGAGTTCATCGGTATCCCGTACTTCCTTGATTGCAACAAGGGTGCCAGTTTTTTCGGTGATATTAATCGTTTTTACGCCCTTTCCACCACGCCGCGTAATCCGGTAATCATCTATTGAAGAGCGCTTGCCGTAGCCTCGCTCCGAGACAACCAGCAAGTTGGCCTCCGGATGTGTGATGCATACCATCCCTACTACCTTGTCCTTTGTTCCCTCCAGGGTTATCCCGCGAACACCTGCCGCTGTCCGTCCCATGGGCCGCACATCTGACTCATTGAAATGAACCACCTTTCCGCTGCGCTTGGCAATGACGATGTGGTTCTTTCCGTTGGTCAGCGCCACTTCAAGGAGCCGATCACCTTCATGCACAGTAATCGCAGTAATGCCATTCGCACGTGGCCTTGAATAGGCTTCCAGTGAAGTCTTCTTGATGACGCCCTGCTCGGTACACAGAATGACAAAATTCTCGTTGATGTAAGCCTCGTCTTCAATGCTCTTCACGTTGAGAACAGCCCGTACTGAATCGGTACTCTCGATGTTCAGCAAATTCTGAATGGCCCTGCCCTTTGAGGCCTTGGTGCCCTCAGGTATCTCGTATACTTTCTTCCAGAATACCTTTCCCAGCGCAGTGAAAATCAATAGATAGTTGTGTGCATGCGCAATGAAGAGATGCTCGGTAAAATCATCCTCTTTCGTTGATACTCCCTTGGAGCCAATCCCGCCACGACCTTGTGTCCGGTATTCCGACAAGGAAGTCCGCTTGACATAGCCTTGATTGGAAATGGTAATTACCATCTCTTCATTTGGGATCATGTCTTCAACCGTAAAGTCCTCATCACTGGCTACCACTTGCGTACGACGGGCATCTCCGTAGCGTTCCTTCATTTCTTGTAACTCGGCCTTGATGATATCCATCCTCACCGTCTCATTGGAAAGGATTTCTTTCAATCGGTCGATCAGTGCCATCACCTCTTTGTACTCATTCTGAATTTTCTCACGCTCCAGGCCCGTAAGGCGCTGCAACCGCATCTCAAGAATTGCCTTCGCCTGTATCTCAGACAACTTGAAGGTATTCATCAGGCCAATCTTGGCGATATCAGGATCCTTTGAATTACGAATAAGAGCAATGACTTCATCCAGGTGATCCAGGGCAATGAGATACCCCTCCAGGATGTGGGCACGCTTTTCTGCCTCAGAAAGCTCAAACTTTGTACGACGCACCACCACTTCATGCCGGTGTTCCACGAAGTGAACAATCTGATCCTTCAGGTTAAGTGTCTGTGGGCGGCCTTTTACAAGCGCTACGTTATTGACACCAAATGAGGACTGTAGCTGTGTGTACTTAAATAGATTGTTTAAGACGATATTTGGTATTGCGTCGCGCTTCAGGTCGTAGACAACGCGATAGCCGTCACGGTCACTCTCATCGCGAATATCTGAGATGCCTTCAATTTTCTTGTCGTTGACCAAAGCGGCAGTCTTCTCGATCATCTGGGCCTTGTTCACTTGATACGGAACCTCGGTAACGATGATCTGATCCTTCCCATGTGAATTTGTGACGATCTCGGCTTTAGCCCGGACAACAATCCTACCCCTACCGGTCAGGTAAGACTCTTGCACGCCAGACAGTCCGTAGATAATACCACCTGTAGGAAAATCAGGGGCTGTGACAAATTTCATGAGTTCCTGTATCGTAATCTCCCTGTTGTCGATATAGGCCACAATGCCATCTACCACTTCGGTCAGGTTGTGAGGTGCCATATTGGTGGCCATCCCTACAGCAATACCCGACGAGCCGTTGATCAGCAGATTGGGAATCTTGGCCGGTAGCACCGTAGGCTCGGTCAGGGAGTCATCAAAGTTGGGCTGGAAGTCTACCGTATCCTTGTTGATATCGGCCAGCAGTTCCTCGGCAATGCGGCGGAGACGGGCTTCGGTATATCGCATCGCCGCAGGAAAATCTCCGTCAATAGAACCGAAGTTCCCCTGACCGTCGACCAACGTATAGCGTAATGACCAGTCCTGGGCCATACGCACCATCGTATCATACACAGACGAGTCGCCATGCGGGTGGTACTTACCCAGCACTTCCCCGACAATGCGGGCTGATTTCTTGTAAGACTTGTTGTAGTTAACACCCAACTCCTGCATACCGAAGAGCACCCTGCGATGTACGGGTTTTAGGCCGTCACGGACGTCAGGAAGGGCACGTGAGACGATAACCGACATCGAATAATCGATGTAGGCACCCCTCATTTCGTCTTCAATACTGATCGGAATTATGTTCTGCCGCGGAGGTAATCCGCTGATCTCTTCTGCCACTGGTTTAGGGTCGTTTACTCAACAATAAATGAACGGGCAAATATAGGGAAAAAGACCCAAATGAACTCCGCTTGTCAGGGTATTAAATGGGTGAATTTGATAGCCGGAATGGCGCTAGCATGACCTGTCAATAAGGGCTTAATTTCTTCTTGTTTTTGCCCTTGTACTTGATCAGGGTGGGATGGTTTTCTCCGTAATTCGGGTTCTGTTTTTTATGAATCGGGTGTACCCGGCTCCGATATTCCCGATCGCCATGGGCGTGGTTTATCTGGATCCTACAGTCGCCGTTATAGCACTTCGGAAGTTCAGGGATACGATAGGTAAACCCCACGTTGACATATAGCGCATTCATGGAGTGGTCTATCGGGCTGCCGCCTTCAGGAAGGTTGAGGGAGTAGCTCTTAAATTCGTAGGAAGGCCGCACAACCAGGCGAAGGTATTCTGATAATTCGCGTTCTATCGTCACCCCCCCGTTGACATAGACACCCGTCGTTATCAACGAACTGTCAAAATTGCTTCCTGGAGAATATCCGCCAATCTGGATATCTCCTGTGAATAGGTAGTTCCCCATCCGGTAAAACGAAACGCCCAGTATGGCAAAATACTTGCTCATAAACCCCGTTGGGTTGGATGGACTGAGGCTCCCGATTTTGTCAGACAACGTTGTTGGAGACATGCTCCCCATGCTCATATACTCATAGGAATAACCGGCGCCAACACGATACTTCTTCTTGAATTCCACATGAACAGTCAACTTGAGTGGGATGTTCAATCCACTTCCACTGAAGCCCAGGTTCTCAGTACCTGCAGGCGCAATGAAGCCGAGCCCAGATACAGGTGTACTAACCAAAGCACGCTCATTCACCCAGTTGGAGTACCGCGTGGCCGTCGCTGCTCCCGGGAAAATTGAAGGCCCCAGGACCGGGTCCTGATAGACACCGTAGCCCGGTAGCTCATGACTGAAGAAAGTATTGCCGTATCCTGTGTGGAGCCCAAATATCAGTTTGCTGAGAATTGACCGGGGGCGCTTTTTGATATCCACGTAAAAGTTATCGAGCGGAAAGGAAGATTTATCCTCTTCCTTCTCTGCAGGCGGGGTCTCTGGCTTAGCCTCGGGAATTACTTCAGGCACAGCCTTTGGCTTGTTTGGATCTTCCTGCTGCGCCATGGCTACGTCCATACCCAGAAAGGTAAGGCTCATGATCGCTGTAAGGATGTGAATGGAACGGTTCAATTCGCCATGGGTATTATGAGGATAAAGGTAAGAAGTTTGACTTGCTTATCAGAACCCGGTACGTGCCTGGAGGGCCTCCAGACTTGTAAACGTGTGGAAGCGTGTCTCACCCGGCTTCACTTCGTAGGTAAACACGTGGTCTTGTGTATGACCTTCAAAGTCTGTTGTCTTCAGGGTCACAGTATTTATACCCGCCCGCAGCGGGATTCTTGCATAGTAGATGCTGTGCGGCAGTGTCTGCCAATTGCGCGTATCTGCCGACTCCGTCATCAAATTGATCATCTGAGTAACCATGCCTGCCCACTTGTCGCTTTTCCGGGCCTGGTATTCCGTCGCCTTCTTTACCGCAAGTCGCAACAAAGCTTTGCTCAGTTCGAGATTCATCCGCTCTTCCAGACATTTGAATGCGACCTTATTGACGTCCTCCAGCAGTTGTACCGGGTAGCGGTCTTCCCCTATCGAAAGGGTTGCCCCGGCATAAAGCACAGGTCGCTCCACGTACTTTGGCAATGTCAGCCGGTACACATCCAATTTTGAAAGAGATTGAATGTCGCTGGATTTATAGTTTGATGCAGAAAATGCATAATTCAATCCCAGCCTTTCATTGGTAAAATGGACCATACCGTCACGCTGCGCAATGGCAAAGGTGACTGCCCATTCTGTCTTCACCGGGGTTAGGCCATTATGCCAAAAAAAGACCAGCTCACCTCCTTCCGGGGCGACGACGGTCACATCAGACATTTCAAATTTCTCTTTGTAATGTTCATATTCCTCATCAAGCCCACTAAGTTTGGCCGTGCGCGCCAAGTCCTTCTTCAATTGCTCGGGCGCTCCAACCTGGAAGAGTTGCATGAACTCTCCTTCATATGCCTCATATGCATTGCGGTAGGCGATGAAGGCGTTGTTATAGTCGAGGTCAATCTCGTATATGATGCCCATCAACGTATGGACAAATGGATCCTTCCTGTATTTATCGGGTGTCTCATACCGATCGCTGAGCTGCTGTAGGCGAATGTTGAGGCGACGACATTCCACAAGCGCCTCGTCTGTCTTATGCAGTTTCAGAAAGTTGATAGCCTTGTAGTAGAGCAATAAGAGATGCTCATGGTCCTCTCCCCTGTACACGGCAAAGTTGGGATTAGTAAAATAGGTCGCCGCCTCATTGGCAACATTGATCCGGTAGTCTTCTCCAAAATTGTAAGCGCGCTCAAAGTAATAATTGCTTTCCGCGTACTTCCCCAAGAGTGAAAGTACCAACCCGTTGTTGACAAAGTAGAGAAACTGTTTCTTTCCGGCACCCTCGGATGGCTTCTCCTGAAGGGTCCTCAGGGCCTTGTTCAAATCACCGCGCTCGAAGTCTTCATTGAAAGCAAGGTTCGACCGATAGTAGGTAGCACATGAACCTGCCAGCATAACACCAATGCAGGCAAGCATAAATCGATGTAACCAGGGACACTTCATTCCGCAGCACGGGAACCCCGTTAGTTTTTAACGTACTTCTTGATTTCTTCCTGACCGTACCACACCCGCTTGTTGGTCTCCATGTCGGTCAGGTAAAGCGTCGTCACATAATTGACAACACGTTTCTTCTCATAAACATCAGTCTCCGAAGTCATCTCCCCAAACAGCATCAGGTTGGCACCTGTTTCCATGCCCCACTGAGCAACAGTGGAGGGCTTTGCAAAATCCCGTTGGTTAACCCGTTCTACCCTGAGCTTGTCGCGAAACGCCCCGGACTCCACAACTTCGGCTGTACCCGAATTGAACAAGGCAAGCTCAATGCGTTTAATGTAGTTCTCTGTATCGATGTGCTCGCTGGTTCTGTTTCTCACCAGGCCTACGATGATCGCAGGCTTCTTGCCAAGTTGGGTTGTGTATACCTTAAACTTCTCGCTGTTCAACAGGTTGTTGATCATTGCGGTGGCTACCTGTCGCGAGTCAGCATCATTCCACCGGCCGCTAAGGTCGATGGTCTGTCCTGGATCCACACGGGTAACCGACCGTGCGCAAGACATCAGAACAATGGTAAGGAGAAGAATACGAAAGGGCTTCATGATGATTCTAGAAAACAGAACAAAATCCCTGCCAGCCGTTACTAAAGGCTTTTGAGCTGATGTATTATACTTTTCGGCTCAGCAGATGAAAACACAAAGTTTCCGGCTACCAGCACATCCGCACCAGCCTCCAATAGCGGCTTCGCGTTCGCCTGGTTTACACCCCCGTCAATCTCGATCAGGGCTTGAGAACCCGTTTGAGCGATCAGCTTCTTCAACTCTTTGATTTTCTGATAGGTGGATTCAATAAACTTCTGCCCTCCAAAACCCGGATTTACTGACATGACGCAGACAAGGTCAATGTCTTTGATAATGTACTCAAGCTGGTTTACTGCCGTATGCGGATTCAGTGCCACCCCTGCCTTCACTCCCAATTGCTTGATCTGCTGAATATTCCGGTGCAAGTGAGGACAAGCTTCAATGTGGACAGAAATGGTTGCCGCTCCGGCTTTCTGGAAGGCCTCAACAAATCGCTCTGGCTGGACAATCATCAGATGTACATCCATCGGCTTACGTGCATGCCGCTTGACAGCTTCTACGACAGGAAGGCCCATGGAGAGGTTTGGTACGAAGACCCCATCCATGATGTCAATATGAATCCAATCCGCATCGCTTTCATTGATCATAGTAATCTCCCTTTGCAGATTGGCAAAGTCGGAGGCCAAGATCGAGGGGGCAATGATGGGCTTCATAGAATGACCCTGCAAAAATAGCACATTAAATTTTCACAAAGCGAAAACTTATTGTAGCAGTACCTAAGATGATTCGCACCACATATACTCCCGGGTTAAGCGCCGATACGTCAATTGGCAAGGGGGTAGTGGACCATGTGATCTGATGACGCCCATCCCACACTACTTTCCCCAGATGATCATTGATAACCAGATCTACAACATCCCAGAAAGTAGGCATGGAAAGCCACAAGGTTGACGTCGCCGGATTGGGATATGCGTAAAGTCCATCACCTCCATTGCTCTTGAGAAAGTTTCTTACCGCCAAATAATTCGGTATGCCAAACCCAATCAAGTTGTCCGGACTCCAATACTGGGTTGCTGACCTCTTAATTGCTACGACAAGGTCAATTGGTTTAATATCCGGGAAAGCCTGAATCAAGCCGGCCACCAGACTGGTAACCAAAGGTGCTGAAAAGGATGTTCCATCAGCTGTACTCGTTTCACCGGAAGGTCTGATCACACAAACTCCAACGCCAAGCCCTGCAACATCGGGCTTTATGCGGCCGTCCGTCGTTGGACCGATCGAACTAAAACTGGCTTTGCTGCCAGAACTAGTTAAAGCACCCACAGCAAGGATGTCCCTCGTATCGGCAGGAAACGTGATGAATTGCCATGGTGCATTGCCAAGATTGTCAGCGCTGGTCACCACAATAATTCCTCGGTCACGCGCAAATCCTGCAGCCTGAGATACAATGGCTGTAGTACCGTTCAAGTCGGCTGTGGTGTAATCCATCGCGGGGTCGTCAAACTCACTGTATGCCACCGAAGATTGTATGATATCTGCCCCCGCGCTGTCCGCGCGCTCGGCAGCAAACAACCAATTGTATTCCTCAATCCGGTATTCGGTAGGTTCATCTTCGGTTACAAAAAGCAAATATTCAGCTTTCGTTGCGCCGCCATTGAATGATGTCGTTTGTGCTGCAATAGTCGAGAAGACCAGTGTCCCATGATCATCAAACTGGTATACGCTGGCAGAATTGGTAATGAAATCCGTTGTCAATTTTATCTGGTTGCCGTCGCGGATGCCCTGGAATGGGGCTGTGCTCTCGACACCGGGGAACCCACTATCCAAAATAGCAATCATGACGCCCTCGCCCCGGTACCCATCCTTATGCATGCTGTCAATTCCCAGCATGTGGAGTTGGTCATCTGTAGACCCAGTAGCACTTGAAGAAGTGGTCTGACTCCCCTTTCGTCCGCCAAGCAGTCGCTGGTTGGGAGCAACATATTCAACAGAAGAAACAAACGGCATTGCGGTAATCATTGTGACGATGGTAGGTGTCGCCTCAATGAGCACACCGTTCATCCATCGTGTAGTGAAGAAGGCCTTTGCCCCTGCCGCCCTGACTTGGGTTACATAATTTGGGGTAACTGGCAGGTCTGCATCGGTGACAGTAACGACTGCCTTCGTCCTGCGCAACATCGCCCGGTCTGAAAGAAAAGTGGAAGGCTGATTAATTAAATGGGGAGTCCCAACCTTGTCGCTGAAGAAAACCATGTACCGATTTGTCTGTGACCAAACCGGTGAAGACAATAATACAAGTGCAAGACAAAGTCTATAGGCCGCCATTGGCCGTTAAGGTTTGTTTCTGAAGAAAACCATTTTCAACTATTTTCTGTCCGATGCAATCGCCAATCGTGCAATACTCCAGGTGCGACACCTCACGATACACGAGTCCGATGTTCATGGCATACACAGCTGAACGCACATCCTTCATAACGATGGGGTCATCCTCATTGTTTTCCAGGATCGTAACAGAATTGTCATATGACAAGCCACCGGGCAGCTCAAACGGTTTGGCCAGGCTATTGACCACATACAAATCGCAATTGACAGTTCCATCCTCGCAGCTATCCGATCCGCCCAGGTTATTGAGTGCGTTACCGTTCCAGGCTTTTCCTTCGCTCAGGGGAAAATGGAGTTTAATATACGGCACGTTCCCCTCCTGCTGTACCATTTGAAAGGATGTCTGCCGAATTGACCAGGTATCGAGGGCCGTCCACGGTGTTGTGCCTGGATCACGGCGCCACCGTTGAAGAATGTATGTTGTCTCATTGTTGGCAACCGTGGAGTCGCTGACGTTCACCCGCAGCTCATAGATGGTGTTTGTCTGCCCTTCCACCTGACTGATGGTCGTCTCCACAACTTCATATTCCCAGTAAGCACCGACGCGGATCGGATAATATTCAAGGGACGACGTCTTCGGCAGGATGTCATTTGACTGACAACCCGCGAACACCAAAACCACAAGAATGACCCATTTCGCCTTCAACACACTAAACTTATTATACAAAGTTATTTTTTCTTTTGAATATTTGACCATGCAATCGACTCCCATCATTTACGTCAGTCACATCACCAACCTGAGTGATGCGCGTTATTGCGCGGGAATGGGTGCAGATTTCCTTGGTGTTGTCGTTGATCCGACTCATCCTGATTATGTAAGCCCCGAGGCCTATCAGCAGATCATCGGATGGGTTTCGGGTCCCAAGCGCGTCGCAGAACTGGGATCCAAAATTCCTGACGATCTGGAGCAGGTGCGCAGCCACTACGCGCCAGACTACTATCATGTCGCTTTGAGCCTTGTACCATCACTGGGACCAACTCCAGTGCCTTTAATGGTGGAGATTACTTTCAATGAATATTTGCGACGATTACAAGCCGGGACGTTACCCCACGATGGCATCGCTTTCTGGATTGTGACCGAAGTTCCGGATAACATAGAACGACCATTCCATTCCACTTCGCCAGTCCTGATTGCCCGAAGTCAATTCCCCGGATTGACAAAGGATTTCCTGTCTTCAACCCATGCATCAGGCGTGGCACTTCAAGGGTCACGCGAATCATCCCCCGGCCTGAAAGATTATGATCAACTTGCCAACGTACTGGAAGAACTCAACGGATAAGTCACCTACTCTTTAGGCCCATATTTCTTCATGAGCCGTTCGACGGCCTTCTCCGCGACTTTGGGATACTGAATATCCAGGGTGCTCTCGCTGTCGAGCCACTTCTCAATTTTAGGCAAACTGCTCTTCTTCACTTTCTTCAATACAGGTACCCCCAACTTTTTCAATGCAACAGCATTGCACTTTTGTTCATACTGGCCCTTCATCGGAACCACCAGTAATTTCTTCTGAAGGTGCAATACCTCAGCAGGCGTTTCAAATCCCGCACCGCAAAGAACACCCGCGCTTGTCACCATGCTCGCCACAAAGTCCTCCCCGCTGATTGGGTAGACGGATATCTTCCCGATGTGATAAGGTTGTTTGGTGTGCTTCGAAAAAATATGCCACCGGAAAGACGGTAGCTTCATGAACAGCGCCACGAGCTTCTTGTCGTCGTAGGCCGGCAGGTAGACAGTATAATGGTCTTTGGTCTTCTTCTCAGCATCAACAATGGCTGATCGGATGACGGGCGTAAAAATTCCCTTGTCATACTCTTGAAAATGAAAACCAACATAATCATCGACCGGTGCGTACGTACGCAGCAGCCACTCTCCAAAGGGGTCCTTTACTTTTGGTTTAGGTGTCTTTTTGGAAAGCAGGGCTGACTGATGACTGAGTCCAACGATACGCACATCCTTTTTCTTCGCTGCCCAGGCTGTGATGGGTTCAAAATCATTTACAATCAGATCATACTTCTCCACGGGAAACTCGGCAATCTCCTTCATTACATCTTTCGAACTATTGCGCTGAAAGGTTTTATAGAAGTTGATCCCCCCGCTCTTGCCAAAGTAAAAGCTGAGGCCCTTTGACTTATACTTGATCGGAAACGGCAATGTCACCTCCGCTTGTGCACCGCTGACAAAAATATCAACGTTTCCATATTTCTTCAACTCAGGAACAATATCCACTGCTCGGCTAAGGTGCCCATTTCCGGTTCCCTGGATTGCATATAGTATCTTCATCAGCAGTTAGTCAGGATCTAGAAATTCATTTACAAGGTCTCGAAATATTTCGTCATTGTCCAGCTTACGCTTAAATCGCTTGGGTACCCTCACCGATTGCGCCACGGGGTCGTCGCCATATCGGTAAATCTTCCAGAATCCCCCGTTATATTCGAGCGCGGTGAGGTTCTCAACCCAATCACCGGAGTTCAGGTAAGTCACCGTCCCTTTGTCTGTCGTGATCTCCCGATGTTCCGGGTGGTGAATATGCCCGCAGATTACATAGTCATACCCTTTGGAGATGGCAATGTCGGCAGCCGTTTTCTCAAAATCGTTGATAAACTTCACCGCTTGCTTAACGCTATCCTTGACCCTTTTGGATAATGATATTTTGTCCTTTCCGAAGAGGCGCAACACGAAGTTGACAAACGTGTTGATCAGGATCAGTGTATCATATCCGGCAGCCCCCAGTTTCGCCAGCCATTTCGAATGCTGCATGGTTACGTCAAATACATCACCATGGAATATCCAGGCCTTCTTTCCGTTTAGGCTGAGGAGCTTCTTATTGAGAATCTGAAACGACCCGATACGGAATCCTGCAAACTTCCGAAGCATCTCATCGTGGTTGCCAGTCAGATAGATGATCCTGGACCCCTTCGCCAGTTGGCCGGTAATGTGCTTGACGATTTGCATGTGCGACTGAGGCCAGTACCGCTTGCTGAACTGCCACATGTCAATAATGTCGCCGTTTAGCACAAGGGTCTTTGGCTTGATGGTCTTCAGGTACCTGAGAAGTTCTTCCGCGTGGCATCCGTACGTCCCCAAATGGATATCGGATAGCACCACAACGTCAACCTCTCTTCGTTTTTTTGCCAAAGTAAATTTATTGAATAACCAAATGTACGGTCATTTTGTGTTTCGGCACGATGACCTACATTAATAAAGTGTTATGAAGTGCCTCTGGAAAACCAGCTATGCTTGGTGGAATTGGAAACGGAGATACTTGATCTTCTCCCCTTTTGCGGCGAACATCTCCTCGTAGCGTGTTCGGATATCAAAGCACTCATCGCGCAAAGGCGAAGCATACACATCTTCGGTGAAGGCCAAGTCCTGGATGTCAGATCGCAGTCCCAACTCCTCCAGCGTGTAATGAAACAATCCGGTATTGTCGGTCTTTAGTCGGAATATTCCTCCGGGCCTTAGTATCCGCTTGTACATATCCAGAAAGCGGGGGCTGGTCAGGCGCCGCTTGATGTCGCGTTTCTTGGGGCGCGGATCCGGAAAGGTGAGCCATATCTCATCAACCTCATGGGGAGCAAAGAAACTCTCAATGTTCAGAATGTTGGTCCGCAGAAACCCGATGTTGGTTAGCTCCTGCTCCACGGCCAGGGTGCTACCTTTCCATATCCGGTCCCCTTTGATGTCCACGCCCACATAGTTCCCTTCGGGGAACTGATGAGCAAGCGCTACCGAATATTCCCCGCGTCCACAGGCAAGCTCCACCGTAATGGGGTTTGGCTTTGGAAAGTAGGAATCATTCCAATGACCACGGATCCGGGTATACAATTCCTTGCCAGGTTCCAAAACGTTGGCACGTTCAGCGACGACACTAAAGCGGTAGAGTTTGTTTTTCACGAATTGAACAGCGCCAAAGATAGAAAGGATGGCTCCATGGCCAAAACAAAATAGTCGCGCACCCTTGCAAGGCTAATTTAATTCCTTGCTTGAGAGATTACTCCATGACAAACAGCCGCACATCCGGAATGTGTAAATTAAAATACCCATACCCACCCTTCACATTGGAAGGAAAATTCAATGGCTCTGTAGCAAATCCAGCCAAGCTGTAGCGACTGTCATTGCGCAAGGAAAGATACTGATGATACGCTTCGCTGATGCTTGACATCGTTACAGCCAGGGAATCACCTTTGGAAAAATCCTGGAAGATTACATTGAACTGCTCCTGGAATTCTTTTCCGTTGAATGTATCATCCTGAACAAGGCGCGTAAATATGCGGGGATTCAAATAGGAGTTTATCTCCTGCTTGGTCGAGAACTTTTGAACATTAATCATGTACCAGTTTCTTTCTTCCGGATCAACCAGGCTATAGCTGATGCTGGCCAGCGAATCATAGCCAGTAAGGTACAACTCAGCCGAAACCGATTGAAAGGAAACTTGACGAGGTGCCAGCGTAGTAGAACTCACTTCCCCAAACGCCCGACTGTTGACGCGAAGGGTGTAGGCTTTCCCGGATTCAATAGCGTCAGAGGCACCCAGATAAACACCGTAGGCCTGGTACACCAGCGTATCGCGTTGACCGTCGTGCTCCAGGGTCACGAGCGCATCATCAACAGCAATCTGACTGATGAGCACCTGAAGGTCAGAGCCTCTTCCCGCATCGAGGGCGCCGATGCTGCGGGTAACCATCACGGCAAGTCCTTGTCCCGGCACCACCTGAGAAGATACGACCAACTTAACCGGCAGCGTTGGAATATCATCAACCTCCAGCGGACTGGGAATACACCCCGTGAGGACCCACGAGACAAGAATCAGCCATAGTCCTGATATCCGATACATGTGTTTAGAATTTGAATCCATAACTGACAAAAGGAAGAAACCCAAATAGTCCGGGTTGCTCATACCGAAATGTCCCGTCACCGTTCGGCACAATGGCAATCGCCACCGGAGTCGCCCGATTATAACTGTTGTACACGCCGGCAAACCACTCACCCTGGAACCGACTGCCAATTCGTGACGGCCGGTACTTTATTCCAAGGTCTAACCGATGCGTGTCCGCCAGCTTTACGGAATTGAGGGGTGCATAGACTGGCACCAAATTCACGCCCACCAATGTTGTGGTTGGTACCACGTACTTGCCGATAATAGGCGTGAAGCGTGAACCGGAAATAAATTCCCAAACAGCAGAGAATGACCACCGACGCGCAAACTGATAGTTGGCGACAACAGCGATGTTATGCCTACGGTCATACCTTGCATAAAACCACTCACCTCCGTTGATTTCGTCGTACTGTCGCTGCGACCAGGACAACGTATAGCTAATCCATCCGGTGAGCTTACCGGATTCCTTCTTGATGAGCACCTCGGTTCCAAAGGATCGGCCAGCCCCCTGGATCAACTGCGATTCAAAGTCCCGTGTCAGGAACAAGTTCGTTCCCTCCCGGTAACCAATCAGGTTGTCCATGGTCTTGAAATAACCTTCCACACTAACGAAGAGATTTGCTTTTGGAATCAGCTGCTGAACGGCGACGGTCCATTGGTCTGCTCGCTGGGGTTTTACGGCATCGGTAACCGGGTACCAGATATCTGTCGGGAAAGCAACCGCTGCGCTTGATACTCGATGCAGGTATTGGGCCATCCGCGAATAACTTGCCTTCAGGGTGGTGCGGTCATTCACCGTGTAACGAAGAGACAAGCGAGGTTCTGGGTTGACGTAGGTCGTTTGGCTCACCCGAGCCGCAGAAACCCGGATTCCTGCACTCCACCGCCACCGGGTCTTCCAGTTGCCGTTGACTTGTGAGAATGCACTTCCCTCCCAAGCACCCTGCGCTTGTGTGGTGCTGCTCTCCAGCAGGCTCGCCAACTCTCCCGATGTCGAAATAATATTCGGGCTGACCCGATGCTTAACCAGGTCGAGCCCCACAGTAAAAGATAATCCAGCGAGTGAATCGGTAGTGAGCGCCCATTTACCTCCCAGGTCTTCAATGTCTGAACTCGTGAAGAGGCGGCTGTCCTCAAATTTATTGTCAATCGTGTAGTGAAAGACCGACCGATACAGTTTCAAGTTAGAAGACCAGTTTGCATTTACTTGTTTCTTCCACTGGAGGGTTTGGGCCGTATTGCCAATCGTAAAATTGCTCGTTGTATTCTGCAATCGCCGGGAGTTTGTTGAACCCGGGATAAAGTTCAGGACATCATCTCCGGAATAGTGCGTGAATTCAATCTCATCGCTTGCCGTTGGCCGGTATGCAACCTTTGCATTGAGGTCATAAAAATGATACGGTAGCTCCTGCCCCACTATGCGCACCACCTGGTCAACGTACGTACGGCGCCCGGCCAGTGAAATGCTAAGCTTATCTTTCACCAATGGCTGTTCGACCATCAGGCGTGTCGCCAGCAAACCGATATTGCCTTTGATCTGCGTCCGTTCCGCGAATGCGCTTTTCGTTCTCACATCAAGGATAGAAGAAAGTCTGCCTCCGTACTCCGCCGGAAAAGCGCCATTCATCGACTCGACGGTGGACAATACATCCGGGTTAAAAACAGAGAGAAAACCAAAGAGATGTCCGGTGTTATATATCGGCGCCCCGTCGAGGAGAACAAGATTCTGATCCGCCGCGCCGCCTCTTACAAAAATATCGGTGCTTCCTTCAACGCCTTTAGATACCCCGGGAAGCAATTGAATGGTCTTCAAAAGATCTGCTTCGCCCCCCAGCACAGGAATGGAATTGATTTCCGCCCCGGTGAGCGTCACCGAACTCATGCGGGTAGTCAGAAGCTGATCAGATTGCCGGTAACGGGATGAAGACACAACCACTTCCTCCAAATGCTCCGTGCGCTGGATAAGCATAAACTTCATTATGGTGTCACCGGCTAAGTCAATCCGCTGAGCCATCTTTTCATACCCGATGAAGGTGATCTCCAGGTCAACCGAACCTTTGGGAAGTTCGAGGACAAACTCCCCACTTTTATCAGTTACTGCTACATCCGTGTAATCGATGACATGGACATTCGCTGAACTAAGAACCTGACCGGAATTTGTTAACACGGTACCCTTCAAACGCACGTTCTGCCCCCAACTCAGCAAAGGCAAAACAAGAAGTATGAAAAGCAGTCGCTTCATTGTTACAGATCATCAACCTCACCTACTACAAATGTGCTCCCGCCGACAAAAATCAAATCATCGTCATCGGCATTCTTCAGCGCCATTTTTAAAGCCTTATTTACATCCCGCACTACAGTACCCCGTAAATCCTCCATGAGACCTTCCCTGGCAAGTTCATTTGCATCTAAAGCGCGCGGGATGCTTGCCTGACAGAAGTAATAAACAGCGTCCTTGGGCAAGAGTTTCAATATGTCTCTGATATCTTTATCATTTACCATCCCGATGACCATGTGCAGTCTCCGGTGCGGCGTCTGCCGGATTTGATTTATTACTTCATGGATCCCAGCCTCATTATGTCCCGTATCGCAAATGGTGAGGGGCTGTAGACGCAACGTTTGCCAGCGACCCTTCAGCCCTGTCCGTTCAATAACTTCTGAAATCCCCTGATGCACGGCAGAGTCGGGAATATGGTATCCCTTTTCTTTCAGCGCAAGAACAGCCGCAAGCACTCCTGGCAGGTTTCGCTCTTGATAGATTCCCTTAAGTTCTGGTATCAGTCCCTCAAGCCAAAGGGCTCCATTTTGATATACATCATAGCCTGAAGAGCCGTGCTGCAGCTGAATCATGTCCGAAGCAAACACAAGTGATGCTTCCGCATTTGCCGCGCGGGTAATAAAAACATCTTCAACCTCTTCCTGTCTTTCGCTTACGATGACTGGAACACTGGGCTTGATGATCCCTGCCTTTTCAAACGCAATCTTGGGAAGTGTATCGCCGAGCAGCGCTTTGTGGTCGAAACTGATGTTGGTAATCAACGAGAGTTCAGGCGTAATCACATTTGTGGAATCCAGTCGCCCGCCAAGGCCCACTTCAATCACGGCGATATCGACTTGTTGTCTGGCGAAATAGTCGAAGGCCATGCCCACTGTCATTTCAAAGAAGGAGGGTTCAACCTGGTCTAGTACGGGTTTCATGCGATCAACAAAATCAACCACAAAGTCGTGGTCCACATCTTTCCCGTTGATCTTTATCCGCTCTGTAAATTCCTTAAGGTGAGGAGATGTGTAGAGACCGGTTGTATATCCTGCTGCCTGAAGAATCGAGGCGAGCATATGCGATGTGCTGCCCTTCCCGTTGGTGCCTGCAATATGGACCGACTTGAATTTACGTTCCGGGTTGCCCAGTACTTCACACAAGTGAAGTGTATTGTTGAGATCATTCTTATACGCGACGGCCCCCACCCTTTGGTACATGGGCAAGGCCTGGTATAAATAGTTTAGGACCTCTTCGTAACGATTCATTAAATCAAAATTACACAAACAAAAAAGCCGCGGGGTTATTCCCAGCGGCTTTTCTCGAAAATTTAGTTTCTCTAATTCCCCAACTTGAAAAACTTGTAACCTATGCTAAGCTGAAAAACCTGGTTCTTGGCAGCAGAAGATGCTGCGCCGTCATTAATTTCAGATAGTCCAAGGTTGTAACGGGCATCAATACAGAACTTACTGATATCAAATCCGGCTCCCAAAGCAATGCTTGTATCGGAAGTCTTGAATTGATTCTTGACATCTACTCCCCCTGCCACCGCGCTTGTAAGGAATCCAAATTGAGGGCCAGCCTGAAGGTTAAGGCCCGCAACAAGATAAAACTTAAGCAATATCGGAATGTTGATATAATCAAGCTCATAGTTAGTAGTGGAACCACTGAAAGAAACTGATGAACCTTGACGCGAATAAATTATCTCTGGCTGGATAGCAAACTTCGTAAATTTTGCATTGAGAAAAGCCCCAAGGTGGTAACCGGTTCGGCTATCATACGCCGCACCTACGCTGCTAGCGTTAACGTTTGCAAAGTTTAACCCTCCCTTAAGCCCAAGAGACACCGATGCCTGAGCCATCGCTGCACCGACACTAAGGACAACAAGTAAAGCTGAAATTGTTAATTTAATTTTGTTCATAGAAGTCAGTTTTTAGATTTGCTTGGATAAATACCACGCAGCAAAAGTAGGTAACTGATTAGTTTTTAAAAAATTATGAAAATTAGAGATGCTTTTCTTGCACAGACGAAAGAAGAACGGCTTCAGACCGATAATTACGCTAGGTGTGCCTCATGTTTCTTACAAAAAAACCGCCGGGGTACTCCCGGCGGCTTAATCTGATATTTTGTTTTTTCTAGCTGCCGAAGTTAAATAGTTTGAATCCCAGGGAAAGTTGAAAAACCTGATTCTTGACTGCGTCTGATCCGGCAACATCATTTATTTCCGATATACCCAGGTTATATCGGGCATCAATACAGAAGTTACTGATATCCAGGCCGGCACCAAGGCCAACACTAAAATCCGAAGACTTGTAAAGGCTCTTGACGTCAACTCCACCAACTGCAGCACTGGTCAAAAAACCGAACTGAGGTCCAGCCTGAAGGTTGAGTCCGCCAACCAGGTACAATTTCAAGATGATGGGTATATTGACATAACTAAAGTTCTGATCCATGCTTGAGCCACCGCTGATTGTAAAGTTCGTTCCTTGCTGTGAGTAAACGATCTCAGGCTGGATGGCCAGTTTTGCGAATTTGGCCGAAAGGAAGGCGCCAAGGTGGTAACCGGTTTTGCTTGCAAAAGCGGTACTTGGAGAGCTTGCGTTTACATTGGCAAAGTTTAGTCCTCCCTTTACGCCCAATGAAACTGCTGCTTGCGCTACGGCTGCCCCAATGCTCAGCATCACGAGTAGTGCGGTAATTGAAATTTTGATTTTGTTCATTTTGACTTGGTTTTAGTTTTAGTACGCGTATGGTGATTTACCTTTTACGGATCTAAAAAAATCATGCCAGCCCAAGTTCTGGGTTCTTGCCTTGAATGGTGCGGTAAAACGCCAAAAGGGTTTCCATATCAAGTTCAAGATTGTCCCCGGGAATCAACGGTTGACCAACAGCGATTTCCTTTCTCCCAAAGTCAAAACCCACCGGAACAATAGGGACGTGGGCTCCCTTTGCAATAAAATAAAATCCAGTACGAAGTTTGGCTACCTTCTTTCGGGTTCCTTCCGGCGCCATGGCAAGGATAAACTTGTCGTGCTTTGCAAAAATCCTAACCACCTGATCCACCATGTCGTGCTTGCTACTTCGGTCCACCGGGTGGCCTCCAAGCATACGAAAAAACCAGCCAATTGGAGGTACAAACAATTGACTCTTACCCAAGAACTGCGCATTCTGGATACGCAAAATGCTCCGTGTAGCAAGACCAACGGGAAAATCCCAATTGCTGGTGTGCGGGGCTACCGCAATAATGTATTTAGGATATTGGTCGGGCAATTTTCCGTTGATCTTCCATCCGAAGATCTTGAATAACAAAAGGTATAGGGGTCTCAGCATCGATGAAATAGCAATTGTAAATTCTTAATGAAAAAGCGCATCGATGGCCTTGTCATCGGCCCGGTGGGGTATCGTAATCTGAAGATCCTCCGCAAGTTTCTGTGCCCGGTCAGCCGTTATCATCGCGCCGCTGTTCCGTGCCCATGAACGTCGGGCTACCCCGTTGTTTACGTCAAACGATAACATGCTCTTGACTTTTCTGTCTGTATCCACCGTTCCATCCAGCAGCATACCAAAGCCTCCATTAATGACTTCGCCCCAGCCTACGCCACCACCATTGTGAATCGATACCCAGGTAGCCCCACGGAACGAATCACCGATCACATTGTGAATAGCCATGTCCGCAGTAAACTGTGATCCGTCATAAATGTTTGATGTCTCCCGATACGGACTATCTGTCCCCGATACATCATGATGGTCACGTCCCAAAACGATAGGACCAATTCTTCCTTCGCGTATAGCAAGGTTGAATGCCTCAGCAATGCGAACTCTTCCCACGGCATCGGCATACAGAATTCTTGCCTGAGACCCAACAACCAGTTTATTCTCGCCGGCGTTTCGGATCCAGTCGAGGTTGTCTTTCAACTGAGATTTAATCTCATCCGGTGCTGTCTTCACCAGGTCTCCCAGAACATCTGCAGCAATAGCATCAGTAGCCGCCAGATCTTCGGGCTTGCCGGAAGTACACACCCATCGGAAGGGACCAAATCCAAAATCAAAGCACATCGGTCCCATAATATCCTGAACGTAGGAAGGAAACTTGAAGGTTAGTCCATCATCTGCCATCACATCAGCGCCTGCTTTGGATGCCTCCAGCAGGAAGGCATTTCCATAGTCAAAGAAATACGTGCCTCGCGCGACATGGTGGTGGATGGCCGTAACCTGTCGGCGCAGTGAATCCTGAACCTCTTGTTTGAAACCTTCAGTATCCTCAACCATCTTTCGATTAGCTTCATCAAAAGACAACGATGCCGGATAGTATCCTCCAGACCACGGGTTGTGCAACGAAGTTTGATCAGAGCCCAGGTCAACATGCAATTCCTCAAATGCAAATCGTTCCCACACATCTACAATATTACCCAGATAGGCCAGCGATACAGCTTCACGGTTTCGCTTTGCTACGGCAACGCGCTTGACGAGATCGTCCATATTATCGGTCAACTCGTCTACCCAACCCTGTTCGTGCCGCTTGTGTGCAGCCTTGGGATTAATCTCTGCGATTACAGATATGCATCCGGCAATCTTTCCGGCTTTAGCTTGCGCTCCACTCATTCCACCGAGACCGGAGGAAACAAACAGCTTGCCCTCCAGTCCTTCTCCCCGCTTGGAAATCTTGCGGCCCGCATTCAACAATGTGATGTTTGTGCCATGGACAATTCCCTGCGGCCCAATGTACATGTATGAGCCCGCGGTCATCTGCCCATATTGGGTTACTCCCATCGCGTTATACTTTTCGAGATCATCAGGTCGGGAATAATTCGGAATCATCATTCCATTGGTGACCACCACCCGTGGCGCACCTTTTGAAGAAGGGAACAAACCCATTGGATGGCCAGAGTACATATGCAGGGTTTGTAAATCGGTCATGCCGGCCAGATACTTCATGGCCAGTAGATATTGTGCCCAATTCTGAAAGACTGCGCCGTTGCCGCCATAGGTGATCAACTCATGAGGATGCTGGGCTACAGCCGGGTCCAGGTTATTCTGGATCATCAGCATAATGGCCGCTGCCTGCTGTGATCGGTGCGGGTATTCGTGAATCGGGCGTGCATACATTGCATAGGAAGGCCTGAACCGATACATATATATCCGGCCATAGGCTTTAAGTTCTTCGTAGAACTCGGGCGCCAGGGTTCCATGATGCCGGGGATGGAAATACCGCAAGGCGTTCATGATCGCAAGTTTCTTCTCTGCCGCTGAAAGCAGGTCTTTCCGCCGAGGGGCATGACTCACCGAATTGTCCCATGGTTGAGGCTCGGGAAGTTCATCCGGTATCCCCCTTACGATCTCTTCCTGGAAAGTCAGTTCATTTGCCATTAGCCCAGTATCTTTTCAAAATGTGTTTGCTTGAAGTTCTCCTTTGTGAATTTATACCCAAGTTCAAAAATCTCTTTGGCTTTCCCAATATCATAACTACTGTATTTATCCAGCCCGCTGGGCTCAATGACCAAATCGCATAGGTTCTTGCTCTGCAATGTGTTGGCCCCAATTGCCATTAGCAGGCTTCGCTCGATCACCAGCTTCATATTTGTGACATCAAACGATGCACTTACTTTGTTGCAATGTGACCCAATCAGGAAGTCACACTTCCCGTGAAGTGCTCTGGCAGGCAGGTTGTCCAACAGACCGCCATCAACATACAAATTGCCATTGAAGGGCATAGGACTGAATACTCCTGGAATGGAACAGGATGACAAGATGGCCGGAACCAGTTCACCTGAGTCAAAGTACACCACTTTCCCCTGCCTTATCTCCGTCGCAGCAATTGTCAACGGGATTTTCAGTTTTGAGAAATCAACAGGCAGCCTGTTCCTAAGGAGTTGCCCTAATCCATCCATGCGAAGTAACCCCCCGGGAGCAAGGGAAGGACGAACGGAATTAAGAACAGTGACCTGGCTGGTGATCTCCAGCATTTCCTTTGGCGTATAACCCTGGGCATAGAGGGCGCCTACTATAGAACCGGCGCTCGTTCCGGAAATTCGAGTCACCTTGATTCCGAATTCTTCCAATGCCTGGATCACACCAATGTGGGCGGCGCCCCGCGCACCACCACCGGAAAGGACAAGCCCGATATCTTTCATGTTCTTACCCTAGAGATCCGCCAATGCAAAGGTCTTATCCACCCGAACACCCCTATCGGTATGCTTCACAGTACAGCATTCATGCACTGGGTCATGTTCAAAATATAAAACATATTGGTTGTCGGCGGCCAATTGAAGAAACTTTTCTTTCTCATCCATCGTCAGAAGCGGTCGTGTGTCATAGCCCATTACGTAGGGTACCGGTATATGCCCCACCGAGGGAATCAGATCGGCCATGTAGCAGACCGTTGTGCCCTTGTACGGAATCATAGGCAACATCATCTTCTCAGTATGTCCTGAAACAAAGAGAAGATCCATCAACGGCAAAGGAGATGGTTGATCCGAATACGCCATACGAAGCTGACCGCTTTCCTGCATGGGCAGAATATTGTCTTTCAAGAAACTTGCTTTTTCTCTTGCATTAGGCTCGGTAGCCCACTGCCAATGTTCCGGATTTGTCCAGTACGTTGCCTTCGGAAATGTGAGCAACAACTTTTCATTTTGTCGCCGAACGCCACCCCCGCAATGATCAAAGTGAAGGTGAGTCAAAAACATGTCGGTAATATCAGCCGGAGAAAATCCTGCCAACCCTAAAGAACCAATCAGGTGATCATCACCGTGGAGATAATAGTAACTCAGGAATTTTGCATCCTGCTTGTCGCCAATCCCGTTATCGATCAGAATCAATTGATTTCCATCTTCAACCAACAGGCAACGCATCGCCCAGGAACAGAGGTTATTGGCATCAGGAGGATTCAACTTTTGCCATAGCGACTTGGGGACCACACCAAACATCGCTCCTCCGTCGAGCTTAAAGAAGCCGGTATTGATAGTATGCAGTTTCATTCCCAGATACGCGTTAACTTTCTACCGGATGGTTATTCTTCCAATCTATGGATTACTCCTTTACAACGCCCATGGAAGTAAATTTTTCGATGCGTTGCTGGATACGTTCCTGTGGAGACAAAGCGGAAAGTGTCTTCGTTGTCTCCAGAATAACACGCTTCAATTCCGTTGACATCCATTTCATATCCGTGTGCGCCCCGCCCAGCGGTTCTTTGATGATGCCGTCAATTAATCGAAGTTCCTTCATGTCTTTAGCTGTCAGTTTCAATACTTCGGCAGCTTGTTCCTTATAATCCCATGTTCTCCATAGAATCGAAGAGCATGACTCCGGTGAAATGACGGAATACCAGGTGTTCTCCAACATGAATACGCGATCACCAATGGCAATGCCCAACGCTCCTCCGGATGCACCCTCTCCGATCACGATGCAAATGACGGGTACTTTTAACATAAACATTTCTTTCAAGTTGCGGGCAATCGCCTCGCCCTGCCCCCGCTCTTCAGCTTCCAAACCAGGAAAGGCACCCGGCGTATCAATAAATGTGATGATGGGCTTGTTGAACTTCTCCGCAATTTTCATCAGGCGCAACGCCTTGCGATATCCTTCCGGATTAGCCATCCCAAAATTGCGCATCTGGCGTTGCTTTGTGTTGCGGCCTTTCTGCTGACCGATCACCATAAAGGTTTGTCCTTCGATTGTTGCCAACCCGCCCACCATGGCTTTGTCGTCACCTACATTACGGTCACCGTGGAGTTCAATAAAATCCGCGGTAATCTCATAGATATAGTCCAGGGTATACGGCCTATCCGGGTGCCGGGAGAGCTGAACACGCTGCCATCCGGTCAAATTCTCGAATGTCTCCTTCTTCAATTCCTTTATTTTGTTTTCGAGCGCTTGGATGGCCCGATTAAAGTTGTCATCACTATCGTTGTTAAGCTGCTTCATGTCCTGGAGCTTGGTCTCCAACTCGGCGATGGGCTTTTCAAAATCCAATAGATTCATTTCTGTCGTTTCGTGGAAGTGTGCAAAATTACGAGATTTTTGAATCTTATTCACTTTTCACCGCAAGAGAACAACGCCTAAATAACCCATTTTCCACTTTCAAAATTCCATTTTTCAATTTGACTCCATTTAATCACTCAAAATCACCACTTAGCAAAATCTCCCCGCAGGCTAAGTGTTATTGTGATTCATTCGCACCAAATTATTCTATACCATGAAAAGATTCCTCTTTCTCGCCGTGTGCCTGATGATCAGTGCCACATCTTTCTCCCAGGGGCAAATCCCCAAACCGTCTGAGACCTTTGGCTTTGAACCGGGTGCCGACTACAAAATGGCGTCCTATGATCAAATGTTGGCCTACTATGACAAGTTGGATGCGGCCACTGACCGGGTGAAAATGATCGAGATCGGTAAGTCGGTACGCGGACGATCGATGAAGCTAATTTTTATATCAAGCGAGGAGAACATGAAGTCCCTTGATAAGTGGAAGGACATCAGCGCCAAGCTTGCGCGCGCTACGATAACTCCGCAAGAAGCGCAACAGCTTGCAAAGGAAGGGAAAGCTATTGTATGGTTTGACGGCGGTATGCACGCCAGTGAAAAGGCGCATGCTCAAATGACCCCCGAACTCCTCTATCGCATAGCCTCCGAAGAATCAGATGAGATGAAGAACATTCGCAATAATGTAATAACCCTCGTGGTCCCGGTCATTAATCCGGATGGACTGGATATCGTCGGCTCCTGGTACCGGAAATATGTAGGTACCATGTTTGAAACGTCAGACCCTCCCATACTTTATCAGGAGTATGTCGGTCACGACAACAACCGTGACTGGTTCATGAGCAACATGCCGGAGACAAAGGCAGTCACGACCGTGCTATACAGCCAGTGGTATCCCCAGATTGTTCACAATCACCATCAGACGGCACCCTCATGGGCTCGTATTTTCATTCCACCATTCCGCAGTCCGGTAAATCCAAAGATCCACCCAGGCGTAACCACGGGCGTTAACCTCGTAGGCACGGCTATGGCGAATCGTTTCGCCATGAAGAAGATGCCCGGCGCCATTTCTCAGACCACCTTTGAAATGTGGTGGAACGGCGGCATGCGCACCGCGCCCTATTACCACAATCAGATTGGAATCCTCACCGAGACCTCTCATGCTACTCCTACCCCAAGATTCTTCCCTCCTGATTCTATACCGAAAATGGTTGGCGGAAAAACGACGGACGGCACTGAAATATTCTATCCCTATCCCTGGAAAGGCGGCGAGTCCCATTTCCGCGATGCTGTAAACTACATGCTGGAAGCTTCAATGGCTGTGCTTGACCTGGCCGCGGAGAAACATGATGAGTTTCTCTTCAATTCCTACCAAATGGGCCGTGACGCAATCGACGACAAGAGTGGAGCCTTCGCCTATGTCATTTCCAAAAATCAGTGGGATGCCGGCTCCGGCGACAACCTCGTTAATGTCATGATGCAAGGAGGCATTGATGTCCATCGCGCTACAGCCGCATTTAAGGTCGGAACTGTCGATTACCCTGAAGGTTCATATATTCTCTATGGTGCGCAGGCCTTTCGCCCATACCTCGCGGATCTAATGGAGAAACAAAACTACCCGGACCTCTATCAATTTCCGGGCGGGCCTCCCATCCCTCCGTATGATCTCACAGGCTGGACCTTGCCGATGCAGATGGGTATTAAAGTAGACCGCGTATCAACCTCGTTTACTGCATCGACTAAGAAGCTCGAAGCAAAAGTTCCAGTAGCGGCTGGAACATTGAAGGGATCAGCTGGTTTTGGTTACGCCGTGGGTCGTCAAGACAACGCCAGCATCAAGGCTGTTAACCGGCTACTGAAAGCAGGAGAAAAAGTATTTGTGGCAACGGCCGCGTTCACGGAGGGTGGCAGTACATTCGCTCCCGGGACATTTGTCATCGAGAAAGGATCCAAGACCGCAAGCGCGGTTGCACGTATTGGTCAGGAAACGGGGGTTTCATTCCAGGGCATCGGCGCCAAGCCGGGCAATATCAAGCCCATGCAACGTGTGAAGGTAGGTATATACAAATCGTGGGTAGACAACATTGACGAAGGATGGACGCGTTGGGTGCTTGAGCAATTTGACTTTGAAATTGACACCCTTCACGATATCGACATCCGTACCAGGAACCTCAGTCTCTACACAGCCATTCTTCTCCCATCGCAACGTGGTGAAGAGATTATGCATGGCCATCGCAAAGGAGAAATGCCTGAACAGTTTATTGGCGGCATAGGCCTTACTGGTGTTCAGGCCATCGAGCGTTATACAGCCAATGGCGGAACGCTGATTTGCCTGGATCAGTCCACCGGGTTTGCTATTGAACAATTTGGACTACCTGTTCAAGATCTGACCCAAGGTCTGACAACCAGCGATTTCTTTATTCCGGGCTCATTGATCCGTATGAATGTAGATGTCAACAACCCACTTGCCTATGGCATGCAACCTGAAGCTGCGGCTTCATTTCAGCGCAGTCGTTCTTTCAAAAAGATAATTCCACAACGCAAGGGCGAAGGCGGAAATGAAAACACACCGGTTGTTCCCGGCCCCGATGTTCAAGAAGTCACGAAATATGCCAGTAAAGACCTGGTGATGAGCGGGTGGGCCAAAGGGCATGATCGTTACTTGAAGGATAAGTCAGCCATGCTCAATGTCGGCTATGGAAAAGGACGTGTCATTCTCTTCGGTTTCCGTCCGCAATTCCGAGGACAAACACATGGGACGTACAAACTGCTGTTCAACTCCATTTACTCAGGGGCCGCAAAGTAAAGTTGCATGCCATCTGTGGTAATTTGTGTAATCTGTGGCGAGAAAGGTTGCCACAGATTGCGCAGATTAACACAGATTAGATTTAACATCTACCCGGTGCTGTATAGTGAGGCAGCATGCCATCTGCGGTAATCCGTGTAATCTGTGGCAAGAAAAGTTCCGCAGATTAACACAGATAAGAGTTAGAAAATCAGGATCACGTATTTCTCCGAAAGGAAAGCGATCTGATTTTCTTCATCGGGTTGTTGCGGATGATGGCATCAAACCAACCAGGGAACAGGCGTTTGAGCATAACGCTGTAGGTCTCTACGCCTCCGATGAGCACCTCATTCCTCCCGCTCACCACGGCCCGGATCATTCCCTGAGCACAAGCCTCAGCAGATATCCCGTTTGCAATAGCTTCCTGCATCTTCCCATTAACGGTTCCGTTTCCGGTGAACGCGTGGAGGGTAATGTCCGTTTTCACCAGACCGGGAACGACCATAATTACTTTGATTCCATCACGGGCATGCTCCGTACGCAGCGTCTCAAAGTATCCGTGAAGCGCATGCTTTGATGCCGAGTACGCACTCAGTTTAGGAATCCCGTACTTCCCTGACAAACTACTCGTGACCACAAAACACCCAGCACCGCGATCCTTCATCAGGGGAACCAACGTTTTTGTGATCGCCGCAGCGCTGAAAAAATTCACGCGCATTACTTTTTCCAACCATTCCTGTTCGGTGTGAATCAGCCAATCGCGAACAGCCAGACCAGCGTTAAGAAATACAAAGTCAATCCCGCCATTCACATCCCACGCCTTCCGTGCGATGCCAGCAAGATTTCTTGTATCCTCCATGTCGAATGGGAGAACGACTACTTTTTTCGGTTTCGTGCACGCCGCCTTTACTTCTTCCAGTTTATCAGCTCGGCGCGAGGAAAGAATCAGGGTCGAATCCAGTTTACTTAGTTCAACTGCAAGGGCGGCACCTATACCGCTCGACGCCCCTGTGATCCAGCATACTTTTCCAGCAAGGTCTTTCGTATTCATGGCTCCACTTGTCAGGACTCCCAGGAAATTTCTTCGCTCGACTCATAGTACATGGCCAGCCTGGCTTCGTACCGACTGGCAAGCGCATTTCGCTTCATCTTCAAGGTCGGCGTTAGCAACTGGTTGGCTGTCGTCCACTCCTCTTTTACGACAATCACTTTCTTTATCTTCTGGTAGACCATGACATCTTTGTTATACTCGACTAACATGGACTTAAGTGTCTGACCCACCGTCGAACGATCGAGCGCTTTGCCTACGATGGACAGGCCAACCAAGATAAATGGCTGCGGGTAGAGGGAGCCTAGAACACAAGCCTGGTCAACCTCTTTCAGGGCCAGGAATTTCATTTCAATTTCTCCCGGTGCGATGTACTCGCCTTTCGACGTTTTGAAGATGTCTTTCACCCGACCGGAAAGCCTAAGGTAATTATCCGCATCGACCTCACCCATGTCGCCTGTATGCAGAAATCCATCGCGCAGTGTCTGGGCTGTGAGTTCTGGATCTTTGTAGTATTCCTTCATGACCCAATTGCACCGCTGTTTGATTTCACGGGTATCCGGGTCGATGACTACTTCCTGGTTATCAAACAATTTGCCGACATAGCCAATGCGAACATCATGGGGCGGGTTCATGGCGCACACATTGAAATTCTCACTCATCCCGTAGGCCTCGCGGATCACAATCCCAATCCGCGTAAACCAAAGGAGCAAGTCGGCGGATACAGGAGCAGCACCCGTGAGGATCACATCAGCATCAGACAGCCCAAGGGCTTTCCTTATCCGTGACTTGACAACCGACCGAATGACAGGAATAGCAAGGAGTTTGTCCAACTTCTCCTGAGACATTTTCTCCAATATTTTGGATTGGAACTTTTCCCAAATCCGCGGCACGCCAAAGAAATGGGTTGGCTGCGATTCACGTATGTTATCGGCAAAGGTCTCTTGCGATTCAACGAACGAAATGGAACCTCCGGAAAAGATGGCACCAAATTCCACCAGACCTCGCTCGGCGGCATGTGATAGCGGCAGGTAAGAAATAAACCGGTTCCCCGGCCTGTCAAGTTTTACCCATGACTTTGCCGCCTCCAATGCACCCATGATCGTTCGGTGCGTATGAACTACACCCTTGGGTGCTCCGGTGGTCCCCGACGTATAAATGATCGTCACCACGTCATCGCCAGACAATGCAATTCCAGATGCATCTTTTGGTCTGCCCGCCAGAAATTCGGACCAGGATGTGACGCCCTCCTTTTCATATCCATTCATGGAAACGGCCTTCACTGTCGACGGGATAGCCAGGTGAACCTCGTCCCAGTCGCTCTGAAAAAGTTTTCCAATGAAAAGGAGCTTCGCCTCAGCATGCGCCAGGATGGCTTTCATGGTTTCAGCATTGACGTTAGCATATAAGGGAACAGAGACGAATCCGCCCATGAGAATAACCAGGTCACAGATAACCCATTCGGCACAGTTTTGAGATAGGATTGCAATCCGGTCACCGGGCTGATACCCCTGAGATCTAAGCGAGGCAAGTACACTACGTGCCTTTGTCCCCACTTCGTGCCAGGAGTACTCCGTCCACGAGCCTTCGACAGGCTGGCGAAGGAATTTACTGTTCGGGATACTCCGCTCCCACTGGTGAAAATATTCAACGATTGTCGCTCGTGCCGGCTGTGGATTCATTTCCAAACGATTTCTATCCAAAAGTAGCAGACAAACCACACTGACCGGTATCAAAATACGCCGGCAAGCGCTAATTCGTTATTGAATATCGCAATTATCTACCACACCTGCTGCGAAAATTGCGGTAAATGCAACTTATGCTCCTGAGGCGAGCCGATAGGAAAAACCAGACTTAGCAAGTCCTATTTCCAGCCAAAGTACTTCCTCACCTTGGCTACAATTTGGTTGGTGGTCAAAGAGTCGGCTGGCTCAACAGCCATGAGTCTGCCAGAAAGTTTCCGGAATGCTTTCTTGCTATCGACTCTCGTTTGGAGCATGGTCCGGGTCTCTGACGGCCCAAACACGTAGAGCTCGTCTGTGTCCTTCACTCGCTCCAGTACAGAATCCAAATATTTGTCAAACTGATTCTTCTTCCGCTCATCGAACTTTTTGTCATTGTTGAGGTGCTTTGACCCCATAAAACTCCCTGAGTCGCCCTCACCAAAATGGTGTACATGATTCTCAATTTCAGATTCGATTTCATCGATGTGTTCCTTCCCATCGACGAGTGTGACGATGACCGCCTTGGTTCCGCCAATCCAGATTCCTGTTTGCTTTTTCATAGTGAATAATTTAACCTACGGTGAGTCAGGACGACCACACCTGGCGCAACGAAACTATTCAATTGCCAAGGTCTATTCTATGCCGTTTGAATCAGCAAATCATGATTAAAATCATATCAATTCGTACCCGTGTCCATCACACGTGACGCGAGGTCCAACTTCATCTGTTGTAGCACATCGGAGGCAGCTGGCTCATTGATCAGGTTCTTCAATTCATAAGGATCTTCCTGTAGATCATATAACTCATCCATGCCGTCCAGTTCCAGGTAATGGATATACTTGTATCGCTCGTTGCGGACAGCCTTATATCCCATGTTAACAACCCTGGGAAAGACTGTGTCGCTGTAGTATTCAATCAACACTGACTTTCGCCAATCTTTGGCTTTGCCCGTAAGCACAGGGAGCAGCGAGGCACCTTCAATAAACGGATCCGGCTTCAACCCCGCCATTTCGAGCAAGGTCGGGGCCATATCAATGCTCTGGATCATTTCATCGTGTCGGGCGCCAGCAGGAATCACAGCCGGATAGCGCATCAAAAACGGAATGCGAATTCCTTCTTCGTAGGCCAACCTACGCTCTTCATTCAATCCATGTTCCCCATACCAATATCCATGGTCGCTGGTGAAAACAATTATTGTTTTTTCCAACATGCCCTTCGCTTCCAGGGCCGTCATCAATCGTCCCAGGCTTTCATCGACCGCCATCAGCATCTCGGCACGTTCACGAATGGTGTTCTCTGCTGTTGCGGTTTCTTTTCCCAAAGCAGGAAGATCGCCGACAGTCCGAGCTAACGCCGGTTTGTCTGTCGGGGGAACAAAAGCATTTGGGCGCCGGGTAAACACCTCACTTCCGTACAGACCCTTGTGACGATCAGCAGGAACAAACCCCCCTTCACCAATAGACTTGATGCTTCCATCGTTAGCCTGAACCATATTCGGGTGCAAGGCTTTGTGCGAGAGATAAAGCAAAAAGGGACCGCTACGCTTCTTCTCAATAAACCGGACGGAGTAATCGGTCAGAATATCGGTTACGTATCCTTTAATGACTTGGCGGTTCCCATCGATATTCAAGCTGGGATCAACTGCCTCGCCTTGCCCCTTGAGTGAAACCCAGTGACTAAATCCCGCTCGGCGCGAATCGTCGTTGCCCATATGCCACTTGCCCATGAAGGCAGTCTCGTATCCTGCCTGATAAAGTGGCTGGGCAAAAGTCATGAGGCGATGGCTCTGGTCATCGCGGGCAGTATTATCGATGATGCCGTTGGTGTGCGCATACTGCCCCGTGAGAAAGCAGGCCCGGCTTGGGGAGCACAACGGTGTGGTGGCGAAAGCATTGGCAAACAGAACCCCCTCTTTGGCGAGGCGATCAATATTGGGTGTCTTGATGTAGTTGTGGCCGGCTGCGCCAAACTCATCCCAGCGCATATCGTCGACGAGGATGACAATGATGTTGGGGCGTTGGTCGCCAGATGAGCAGGCGGTGAACAGTAAGGCAGAAAGAAGTACAGTTAAGACCCTGATTGACATGCGTATCGAATTTAGTAGAAATTAAAGATACGAGCCCGCAGGCAATGTTCCGAAATACCGCATTGCATTCAACTCCTGGTAATGTGGATTTCGATAAGATTCTCAATTACCTATGGAAAGTCTTACCGGACGCGCCATGTCGCCGCAGGCGAGGTGGCGCGTTCCGGTATCCCGAGGCATCCGCACAAGCGTGTTTCATTGTCATCTGCGCACCTTGATTGCCGCGGGCTACCGACACGCGCTTCGCTTGGTGGGTAAGACATTAGAGTTTCACCCCTACCCGCACTCCACCCCATTGGTGTACCATTCCAGTTTCAAACTCACGGGTTAGGTAAGTCTGGAAGTACTCCAGATAAAGTGGACCCAGGCTAACAACAACACCTGCGTTGGATTGAAAAGTGAACCGTGTTACCTCGCTTGCAGAAATCGTGTACGGGCTTGTCTTGTTGAAAACTCCGCCCTGGAGGGTAGCATCATAACCAACAAAGTTAACCATGGGTTGGAAATAGAAATGAAACGTGAACTTGCGCTTTGGTGTTTGGGTTACTCCAGTGAAGCAGGCGGATATTCGTGGGTTGAGACGCCCGAACATGAGTACAAGGCCGGATGATAACTTGGTGTTCAGCGTGCCAGCACGAATCTTGCCAAATGCGTTCATGGCTACTACTCCGGGTTTTGCCAGGATGTTCTTTTCGAGGCTAGCCTCATAGTTGATGACCACATCATTCTGAATCTGATTGGGCCATCCCAGAGGTTGGGAGTCGTTGATCCACTGATGTATAGTCGATTGCATGGCCTGACCGCCTGCTGCGGGACCAATTACACCAAGCGTAAGCGAGGAAGTAATTCTCTTGCGCAAGGTATCGTTGCTGCTGTAGGAAATGACACGAGCCGTAAGTGTAGCCGCATAGGGTCGGTCGCCATACAGGATTCCAGCAGACTCGGTGCTGGTAGGTGTGTAGCCATTGTGCTCGAATGCGATACCTGCCTGCTTATTCTCTTTCGCTGCAACAAGAATCTTAGTCAAAAAGAATTTTTTGAATACCGGATGAACAATCTCCAGGTTGATGCCCTGGCTGTAGTAATAATCAGTCGCTGAGAAGAAGTCGTTCTCATAATGAAGTCGCACATATGCATCCGCGTCGATCATTCTGAAACTTGCGGCAGCATCAATAGCCTGACCATTCACCATGCTATACGAAACCATAACAAATGTGCAAATAGAGAAAATCCTGATTACCATTCTCCCAAGTTAGAACGAAGTAGTGTGTTGCCATAATAAGTAGAAATCACAGAGATGTGGCACACAATAACCTATGGAAAGTCTTACCGGACGCGCCACCTTGCCGCAGGCGAGGTTGGCGCGTTCCGGTATCCCGAGGCATCCGCACAAGCGTATTTCATAGTCATGAGCGCACCTTGATTGCCGCGGGGCTTCGCTTGGTCGGTAAGACATTTCATAGGAAGGGCCTGCCTTCTCGACTTATCCCCCCTTCACCTGAAGCGCAGCGTAATCGGCCGTCAAATCAATCTTGAAGACCTTTCCATTCTCAAAGATCTCGATAATGTTGTCGCACGTGCCATCACCATAATCAATTTCAAATTCTCCCGACTCTCCATCTTGTTTGTACTGTATGCGCTCCCGGCCGGAGACATAGGTTGACCAGAACGGGGCCATCATCATGTCGGTCATCATGGAAAAACACGTATAGTCCATCACCAGGGATTTCAACATCGTTGACTTGTAATAATTATTGCCGAATGAATACTGATAATTGTTGATATCAAAAACTGATTTCTTCTCGTTGTAAGTTGCCTTACCCTGTGATTGGGAAGTATAGGCCACGTGATCATATTCATATTCTGAGGTGTCTGAATAGGCATAGAATCCAGAGAATTTTTGATTGACTGTATCGTATTCCGACTCGCCGGAATACATGGAATGGCTGTTGGTCAGCCACTCACTGGAATCATTGTTGAAGTAATATCTTCCGCCATAGTTTTCTGCACTATTGTGGTTCAAATAAGTGTATTTAAACACGGAGCCAGATTGCGACTGTTCGTACTTATAGGTGTAGGTGTACTTTCCGTGCATGAAATAATGATATTCGCCACTTCCCTCATCACAGCCATCACCGTAATCCGTGATAACTGTTACACTTCCATCAGGGTTGTTGATTTCCGTTACATCGGCACAGGTCTGCCAGGGATATGGACCCACCACCGTACTGTCAGGATCAACAGAAACGCCCGCTACGCCAGAGCCGGATGCGTAGCCATTGTAGGCACCTTGAAAGGATTTGTTGATTATGGCGTTACCTGAAGCCGACATGGCTTGATTGGCACCGCCGCGCAAGCCGAGGAAAGCTTTGGCTTCATTACTTAATTCGCTGAGTGGGCTCGGGCCCTGGTCATTCTCCTTGCAACTATATGTAAGCAGAAGCGAAAAAGCGGATAGGAAAAAGAGTCGGATTGCGGATGAAGTTTTCATAGGTCTGGTTTTTAAATTTCACTCAGCCTCATTTCAATCAGATAAAGTTACAGTAGCCAATCAACGATAGCCACAACAAAAGACTTAATAATTTAACGCCGAGGCCTTATGCTGTTCTAACGCAGGGAGCAACAGGGTCGTATAAGAATGGATTGATTTTTTTGGCCGGCAAACTGGAACTCCCCTGTTTTGGGCTATACCAGTCAACCCGAGATGAAACGTAAACCATTCATCCGTTACCGGGGTGCTAGAGTACCTGCTTCAACACGCGCAAGGCATTTCCGCCAAGCACTTTATAGGTCTCTTCTTCCGAAAGGCCTTTTGCCTTGATCGCATCGGCCCATGCTGGCAATTGAGAATAGCTGTCCATCACAGGCTTGAAGTTTCCATCCATGTCCGTGCCCAGGCCTACATGATCAACTCCGACCACGTCAATCATGCGCATCGTACCGTCGACAAATTCATCAAAGCTCTTGAAGAACCCAGAAGGCCACATGCCGATCACCCCTCCGGTACCCGCAACAACACGTGCATGGTCGGCAGAGATAGCGCGTTGCGCAATTGGCCGGTCCGCTTCCATGGCCAATGCACTATGGGATAGAATAATCGGCTTAGAAGTAATTTCTGCAACATCTTGCACAGTCTTGAAGCTGGCATGGGCCACATCCACAACAAGTCCAAGTTTGTTCATTCGGCGAACCACATCTTTTCCAAAGGCAGAGAGTCCCTTGTGTACAGGCGCCGCCGTTTGTAGATCACCAAGGTCATTGGGAACGTAGTGGACGAGTTGGATTGACCGAACGCCATCTTTATACATTTGATCTACCCTGTCCACATTTCCTTCCAGCATGTCGCCGCCTTCGCAGCCGAGGTACGCCGCAACTTTATCTTGTGAAGCATACTTCTCAAGATCAGCGGCCTTTATAGAGATGTGAACGTCTGTTGATGTAAAAATTTCTTTGAAGAGGCCTAACTGCCGTTGATATTCCTTCCAGCCCTCGCCTGCAGCATAATTATGCGAGACGCTTATGCCGGTGGGCCCAATCGCAATCAGGGGCATGTCGGCTACCAGGCTGACAAAGGCTCCTGAGAGGCGGCTGGCATTCATGGTGGCCACTGTCTTCAGGACCGCTGCGTCACCGGCATAGCGTGGTGTTCCTTTCGTGACAAACAAACCAGGATGGCAGTGAAAGTCGAAGGTGAGATATTGCTTGGGGGCATGAGCCGAAATAGCAGACTTAAATCCAATCAGACTGGAACCGGCTGCAGCAACCATCAACTGGTTCAGGAATTGCTTTCGGGTGAGCATAAATCTCGAATAATTGAAATGTCAGGTAAATATAGAAACTCGGAACATCAGGCAATTGAGAAAATTTGCAGTGGGGACTACCGCAGAAATAAAGGATAGAAGCTAATTCACTTAACTAAAACTTATAAAATCCCCCGAGTTCGATTGTTGGCCTTGTCATCGCATCATCCGGCAGGTTATATATGCCATACCCGACCATAAAATGAAGAGAAAATCCATTCTTCTCAAACTTGACACCCGGGCCGAAACCCGTATGGTAAACCCACTTATGATCACCAAACATGTTTGTATAATGATTTCCCCAGTACAAGAAGAATGTATAGTTGTTTGAAACAACCTTCAAGGTGTGCAGGTAAGTGCCAGCCAGACTAATGTACGTATTCGACTTGTCGATCAGGGGCAAGAAAGTCAATTGAAATCCGTTTCTGCGGGGCCAATAGGCATAGGACAATCCTACCCCCGTAGTAGTCCCAGCATTAATTCCAAGATAATGAGACTCCGTTGAAGCAACGCTGGAGTTGTTGCGCGTAGAATCTTTTGATGTTTGAGCTTCCACCATCCCAATGGATGACACGAAAACAAAACCAAGTATAAGGCCCTTTCTCATGAATATTTGTCCGGTTGAGTTGATCGGCATGCGATTCGTTACTGTTTCACAAGTTACCAATTTACTGGCAGAATGTCATGTAAACCAACTAGGAAGTAACGCCCTCTTTTTGTGCACAGTGAATCTTAACTCCCACAAACGCTAGGTGGAAAATCGAGGTAAAAAGAAACCCTAACCAACGAAAGAAGTAACCACAAAATAAATGACTGACCCCAGGGACATGATGATCAGAACAGCGATAAAGTTTGCCAACAAAATCTTCTTCTCAATTGCCTTACCATTATCTGGAAAGAATCTGTGTAGCGGAGTTACCTGAATGAAATTGCGGCCAGTGAGGGCGAGAACCATGAGGAGAATAAGAATGCCCATGGTGATCATCGCGCTCAGTGCCAACCCTACAACCATGAAGAAGCCAATACCTGTGCTTGTGGCTGCGGCATATGTGTTTGCACCAAGGATGCTACGGAACGACACGCTGTAGCGCCGACAAAACTTAACGGCAAACCAGGAAGACAACGGAAGAGCAAGCACAACAAAGGGTACATAATATTTTGAAAAGAGATCCCCGGCCAGCTGGGAAATCATCCTGATCATTTTCTCCATGGTTGCCGCCGTCTTTATCTTTTTCTCCAGCGAAAATTGATAGACGTTTTCTATCATAAAATTGCTGTACGTATTAATAAAATCATACCAGACGGCATACCAATCGATGATGAAGGAATTGACAAACAGCCAGAGTCCCAGAATCGTGAATAGTAGACGAAAGGGGTTCATGTACCCGCCTTGGCGGTCGAGATACGCCTGAAGAACTTCCTCCGGTTTCTTCCTTAGATCAATAATGGTTCGCACGAGGCCAGACTCATATCCTGTCACTTCCTTCAGGAAATCAAGGATGACTTCCTTGTTGGTACTTTCTGCAGGTTGTTTTACAGGGCCTTTCATTTCTTTGCGTGTTCGCAAGTTAATCCGGTGCCTTGCATTTGAAAAGGTGATTTGTATTGGGCATGAATGCTTCCGGTTAGTGTAGTAGGCAAGCGGCAGAAAGGCACTATTTTAGCTTGGATAGCGCTTCTCCAAAACTTTTGTTGCACTTATAGCGTATATACCGTATATAGCGTATGCAACAAATGGTTAATTATGAACACCCTTGAAACCCGGGTCGACTCGTCCCTGCTATCGGAAAAGGAACTTGCTATGCTCAAGCCATTGATTGATATGGCTCATAGAAGCGGCCACCCCTGCCTAAAGGGTAGTGATGGTACGGAGATCCCAATCCCAGAACCACTTTTCAAAATGCTAATCAAAGTCGTGCAAGACATGCTTACCGGCAAGGCGATCGTTCTATTGCCTGAGTCTGAAGCTTTCACTACGCAAGCAGCAGCGAACTACCTGGGCATGTCACGCCAGCACTTCGTCACACTGCTGGAATCCAATCAGATTCTATTCCATCGGGTCGGAACCCACCGAAGGGTTTACTTTAAGGATTTGCGGAATTATGCCATGAAGCGCGACCAGGAGCGACGTGGTCATTTAGACAACTTGTTTCAACGTGTGAAAAAGGAGGGCTTGTACGATTCCGATTATACAGGGAATGATGCAGGCTGATTTTCCAGTCCTGCTTGATGCTTGTGTTTTGGCAAATGCGGGTGTGTGTGATCTATACCTCCGGCTAGCAGAATCACCAAGGTTGTTTGTGCCACGGTGGTCCGAAGTAATTCTAGAAGAGGTTAGGAAGACTCAAACCACGAAATTCAAGAAGCCTTATTCCACCGAGCTTGCTGCTTATTGGAATGAGCAAATCAAACTGGCCTTTCCGGAAGCCAGTATCAGCGGCTTTGATCAATTGATTCCTCAAATGACAAATGATGAAAAGGACCGGCATGTGCTTGCAGCGGCAATCAAAGGGAACGTAAGTCTCATAATAACATTCAACCTCAAACATTTCCCCGCCGCATCGCTTCAGTCGTGGAACATTGAGGCTGTTCATCCAGAGGACTACTTATCTACACTCTATTGTATCAATCCAGCCGTGGTGGTCGCCAAGCTGAACTCAATTGCCAAAACACATAAGGAGGAATTGCAGGATGTTCTGTTTCATCTTGGAAAGTCTGTACCTCGTTTTGTTGCTCAAGTGTTAGGCGATATGGGCGAGGAGTTAGCATAGGCTGTGGAACTTAGGAAGTCTTCCCAACAGCAACAGGCGCGTGCTCCGATCCAGCAGCCTTGGTATTATTGATGCGCATTACGTTCTGCCCGGCACGCGACATAGTCGTCGCGCCAGACTTCATCGCAGACACCCGTTATAAGGGTCAATCAGTCTAATGCTTTCCGGATTTCCCGTTATTTTTCTTGGAATTTCCTTTGCCCGGCTTCTCACCGTATGTTTTTTGATAGTTCCCCTGGTACTCCCTTGAATACTGCCTCTTGTGATCGGAAAAACTCATGTACGGCTTATTCCCACGGTAATCTGTCAAGACAACTTTGTAGCCGTTGTACAAATCGTAGTTTCTGTATTTGCTCGGGAGGTAGGTTCTATGCACCCAAACTCCACCGGAATAGTAGATAAACCGGGACGACTCAATATCATAATATGATTCCACTCCAGGAAGGTAGTAATAACGCACTTCCGTGTACCCGACGGGGCCCCACATGGGTGGCGAACCAACAATGACAGTGACCTGTGCCACGGCGGCACCAGAGAACAGCAGGAAAGTTCCGATAAGAAGTAGTTTGAGTTTTTTCATTGTATTGGGGGAACTAGTTGGAGTATCGCAAATTCCCATCCATACAGTGTAAAAAATACATGCCACGCACAGATTGTACTCCTTGAAAAATCAGAGGGGGTGCAATTTGGGGTTGTTGAAAATACTCCACGCTCAGGTGATACGCGTGTATTAATCGTTCGGCTAATCAATTGGAAATTCCGTTCTGTGTGAACACCCTTTTTCGTGTCTCGCAATTATTTTAAGTGCCTCATTCTGAGCAGCTATTTGCGGTTACCCTGAGACGAAAAAGAGTGATCAAGGTCGGCGGAATGTCCACCCAGCAAGGCACCCAGAAAACAATTTGAAATAAAAAAAGCCCGTAAGTGATTGACTTACAGGCTATTAAATCTTTACAAGTGGCGGACCGGACGGGACTCGAACCCGCGACCTCCTGCGTGACAGGCAGGCATTCTAACCAGCTGAACTACCAGTCCTTCCGTCTCATCAACAAGGCCTCTGAAAACGCTACCTTGAAAACAAGGCTGCAAAGATAGCTTTTGACCCTTGCAATCCAAAAATTACTCCATTTTCATTCCTGAAACCGGTTCATCCCATTCCGGTCCTATTCTTGAAATCCGATTCTCACAGCCTAGCGTTCACTTGGTATTGCCTCGAATACCTCGGGGAAGCAGCCTCGGGTTCAAACCAGACTAAAACGCTTACGAATTGACAAAAAGGCCTTCCCTGAGGCCATTTCATTTTCTGGCCTGCCGAACGCGTCGAATTCCCCAAAATGATATTCCGTATCGCGCATGTATGCAGAATTGTGCATGGCACCGGTAGCAGTAAGTTGTATATTTGATAGCTGCCCAATATCCCTATGAGAAATCGTTTTGCGCTATCCCTGTTTTTCTTGCTGATAGGCTCATATTACGCGGTTGCCCAAGAGGAGGGGAATCTTGAAAAAAAAGACCGGGTAACGAAAGGGAAAAGCTTCTATTTCCTTGGCGGCCCCTCCTACCGGTTTGGTAGCAACAAAGGTGACTACAGTGGTGGTTTAAACCTGGAAGCCGGCTATTTGATCAGGCTCAACAGAATTGTAACGATCGGACCCTCAGTTTCCTTTTCGAAATTCAGCTATGACCCCGCCATTTCAAATTCTTACGGTAATCCGAATGCTGAAGGGAACAATATTTTTCAGGAGGATGACGGCCCCGGGCTTGGGTATGAAGTCTATGTTGTCGACATGAAAGGCGGCGACCTGAGTTTCATAAACGCCGGATTTCTTGTCAAGATTGATTTCATTCCCTTCTCAGAGGGGCAGCGATTCGGTGCATATGGCATCGTAAAGCCCTTCTTGTCCTTGACCAGCAGGTCGGAGGTGACCGCCGCCGTTACCCTGTGGTCTGCCAATACCAATGACCCATTAGATGACCCCGCTAATTGGTCAGCCGGAGACCCCTTTGATAACTTGAGCAAGAGTACTCCCGGATTGGAAGACTGGGCATCCAGTACCCAATTTTCCGGTGGCGTGAATCTGGGCATCGGAATGGAGTACGCGCTACCATCACAGGTAACGTTCTTTCTTCAGGGCACCATTGGAATGACATTGCCCGTCACGTACATCAACACGAGCGCATTTCCTCCGTACAAAACCACGGGATATTACCACCCGGACTACCCATTTGTAAAGCAGGGATTCAATACAATAAATATATCTTTTGGTGCTTCTTATCGTTTCTGATTGACAATGAAATACTCCAGCAGAATCGTTCTGGCCTTGGCTTTTGTAGTACTAACAACTATAGCTCTACCCGCTCAGTTTAAGTACTATGAAAAGGGGCTTGAAAGCTACAAGGCCAAAAAGTATGACGAGGCCATTTCCACTTTTTCCGAATACTTAACCATATCAGTTCGTCATAAATCATTGGATGTTGAAGTTTACTACCTGAGGGGACTTTCCTATTATAGGACCCAGAATTTCAAGAATGCCATAGGTGATTTCGAAGAGGCACTCCTGCGTAACCACGACAACAAGGGAAACATTTTTTGGTTCGTGGCCAAGAGCAATGATCAACTTGGCTTTTATCCGGATGCTATTGAATCCTATGGGAATGCCATCTCTGCTTTTCAAAATGACAAAGAGTCCCTTGTTAAACTTCTTTATGAGCGCGGGCAGATCTACTTGAAGTTTAAAGATGAGGTATTGGCGTACAATGATTTCTCAAGTGCCTATGAAATCCAGCCTGGAAACGAAGCGGTGAAAGCCGAAATAGCTAAGCTGGATAAGGCAGAATTGAAAACACGAAGCACGATATCCATTCCCAGGGAAACAGTGATTCAACAAACAGCAGTTGCCAATCCATCCATCGCTGAGTTGTATAAAGATGAAAAACGCTATGCGCTCGTAATCGGTAACAATCTTTATCCCAAGGGTATCGGAGAATTGAAAAATCCGGTGAACGATGCTACGGATATGGCGGCTGAACTCGAAGCTTCAAATTTTGACGTTCAACTTTTGACCAACGCCACGTATGGGCAGATTCGAGCTGCGCTGTTAAAATTCACAGAGAAACTTGATGCTGGCGATAAGGACAAGACGGTTGGGCTGTTCTATTATGCTGGCCACGGGTTGCGACAAGAGACGGAAAATTATTTAGTGCCTGTTGATGCAACCATCGAATTTGAAGACGACATCTGGCGATATTGTTTCCCTGTACAGCGCATGGTACTCGCAAACATGGCACGGTCAAATTCCAGACTGAATATTGTGATTCTGGATGCGTGCAGGAGCAATCCATTTCCGTCCGTTACCCGGGGAATTGGTCAACAAGGATTGGTCGAAATAGAAAAGGCAAGGGGATCGTTTGTTGCATTTGCTACAGCACCAGGAGCTCTTGCCATTGACGGCACTGGTCGTAATGGGCTTTATACACAAGAGCTTCTCAAAGCCATGCGAAAGCCCGGACTTACGATCGAACAGGTATTCAAGCTGGTAAGGCTAAATGTCTCTCGACTTTCCGGTGATCGGCAAAATACTTGGGACAACTCGAACATTACCGGTGAATTCTATTTTAAGTTTTGAGTATGGGATCGAACATGAAGCACAGTCTACTTCTAATACTTGTATTGACTCTGACAGGCTTTGACTCCATAAGCCAGGGGTCCCAAATTACAAACCGCGCCAAAGCTCAGGAACTCTACGAAAAAGGTGAGAAAGCCCTCGCCAACAAAGAATACTTCAAAGCACAGGCCCACTATACCGAATGTCTGCGCCTAGAACCCCGCTTCGCCGACGCCTACCGATCCAGGGGTATTGCCCGGGAATACCTGGGCGAATCTGCCAAAGCACTCACGGACTTTAACATCTATGTTGACCTGAGGCCGACAGATGCAGAAGGCCTGTTTAACAGGGCTGTACTCCGGTTCGATGCCAAACAATATCTTCCCGCCCGCCAGGATTTTCTGAATCTTTTGAAATTGCCGCCCGGGGCAGAAACGAACACAGTATACTACAGCCAGGAGAAATTTGGCAACGGCGCCACCCGAATTTCTACAGCCCAAACGGGTGCCAAAGACCACATCTACAATTACCTGGGGCAGATTGAAACCCAACTCAAGCGTTACCCCATAGCGATCCACTGGCTCGACTCAGCTATCCTCCTCGCACCTACCAATGCTGCCTATCATGTCAATCGCGGCATCGCCCGAATTGAACGCGGCGACAAAGCGGGCGCCACCGCTGACTATGAACAAGCACTTAAATTGGACCCTGATAACAGCCTGGCATTACACAACTTAGCTGCTGTTAAGTCACTTTCAGGTGATACGCATGGTGCAGAGAAACTCCTGAGCGAATCAATTGCCAAAAATGAGAAACTTCCATACCCGAGGGCAGAGCGTGCCTATCAACGGCTTCAAAGCGGCGACCTCAAAGGGGCCCTCGAAGACTATGATGAGGTTGTTCGGCTGGAGCCGAAGGAAGAAGAAAACTACATCAATCGGGGGCTGGTAAAAGAGAAAATGAAGAACCTGGAGGGTGCCCTCGCTGACTTCACCCAGGCAATCAAACTCAATGAAAAGAACCCTCGGGCCTGGGTGTGCAGAGGCAATGTCGTATCCAAAATGGGCAAATGGGCAGAAGCGGTGGAAGATTACACCATCGCAATATCCCACGATGCCAAACACGGCCGTGCCTTCTACAACCGGGCCATCTGCCAACAGAATGTCGGTAATTCCTTCGAAGCTTGTGTTGATCTGAAATCCGCTTCTCGCCTCGGAATAAAGGATGCGGATAAACTGATACCGAAGATCTGTAAGTAGTAAACAGTCGTCGGTGGTCAGTAATCAGTGGTAGGTAATCGGTAATCAGTAATTCGTAGTCAGTAATCGACCACTAAGGGGTGTACAACAGTAGTGCATTTCCAGTTTGAATTCCGTTCCCCCCTTACCGGCTGCACTTTCGGTTCGGCAGCCACCTCCATCAAAAGGGTTGTGATATTCTATGAAATACTTCCCCTCTCCGACACTGTCGTACAGCCCACTATCCGCTAACTCCCAAGTCTGGCCGCAACCTCACAAACACCGGCTCCCGATACATCTTGTCTTGGGTTATCTGGGCGTAGCTGATCTCAGCCACCAGCGATGGCTCCACCCAAACAGTCACTTTCTCATCGACCAACTTTCCTCCGGCCATCTTTGGCTGCTTAATTTTCTTAAGTTTCTTGATCTGACCTATTAACTGCTTCGCGGTCTGGTCATCAAACCCTGTCCCGACCTTTCCCCGGTAATGAAGTTCGCCATTAACTTCCTCGGCAATTTGTAAAGCCCCAAAAGTCGTTTCGCGATTACCCTTCCCTGCTGTGTAACCTATGATAAAGCAATCTACCGTGTTACGCACTTTCACCTTCGTCCATAAATCACTTCGCCTTCCAGGAAGGTATTTTCCATCCTTGCGTTTGGCCATGATTCCTTCCAGGGCATGTTCACGTGCCGCCTCAAACAACGATGCACCATCTTCAACCACTTCACTGAGGCGGTACGGCGTGTCCGGACGAAGGGCGTCACCCAGCCACTCTTTTCTCTTGACCAACGGCTCGTTTACCAGGGGTCGTCCATCCAGGTAGAGACAATCAAAGATGTAACAGTAAACCGGACTGGTCTTACTCATCTTCTGCACGTTGGTCTCACCAGTGCTCATCAAACGGTGGATAACTTTCTTGAAATCCGGCTTTCCCGTTTTGTCCAAACTAACAATCTCAGCATCAAACAACCCGTTGGTCGCACGAAAGGCTTTGTCAGCTATCTGCAGTTCAGGAAACTGCGCGGTAATATCATTCTGGTTGCGGCTGCGAATACGAACCTGGCCATCTTCAAGCGAAATCAAGGCACGGATGCCGTCCCACTTGACTTCATAGAGGTACTCCTCTCCGACCGGTACCTTTTCAGCTGCTTCGGACAGCATCGGCTCAATCACATCGGTCAAGTAATTTACCTGCGGCTGGTCAACACGTTCCAAAAGCCACTCCTTTACCTTGATCTTGTAGATGCGGTATTCGCCGTTCACTTCTTTACTGTTCAATCTGAAATAGAATCCATCCTTCTTGTCCTTGGTGATCTGGTATTTTCCGAGGGCGTAAATCCACATGTCTCCACCCCCATACTGTCCTTTCGGGATAGTACCATTGAACGTCAGGTACTTCATCGGGTGATCTTCAGTCTGCACGGCCAGTCTTTTGACCCCGGGATGCGGCGGAAGTCCCTTGGGAACAGCCCACGATTTGAGCACACCGTCCTGTTCCAGGCGCAAATCATAATGTAGATTCGTTGCATGATGACGATGGACTACGAAGTTGCTGCCGGTCCCCTTGATTACGTGGGCTGCAGGTTCTGTGGTTTTTTCAAAATCTCTTTTCTTTTCATATGACTCCAACTGTGCGGGCGTCTTCCGCTTCTTATTGGGCGGAAGCTCTTTGGCAACAACTTTCCTTCTTTGCGTGTGTACTTCTACCGCGTAGGCGTCCATACCCTCCCAGGCATCGCCGTCACGCAGGACTTTATCCAATGCGGTGCGAATGTTGAACTCCAGTGGAGTTTTTACAGATTCCAACTCATGCCATGTCAGCGGCATGGATACCGGCGCGCCGATCCTTCCCCTAAGACTGTACGGAGAAACGATGCTTTGCCCGGACCGAATCCTGTAGATATCAATAAGCACGCGGCCTTTGCGCGCTTCTTTCTTAATGTGCAATGTTGTGGTCGTTGCGTTGCGGTCCACAAAGGGTTGGGCAATCAATTGCGCGGCCTCGAAGACAGCATGAAAATCATGACGGGGTTCCAGCGGGCAACAGATATGCACGCCTTTTCCTCCCGTTGTCTTTGCAAATGCGGTGTACCCGAAGCCTTCGATAAACGCTTTCAACTCCAATGCGAGCGGCACAACCTTTCGGAAATCGTATCCCTCGGGCGGATCGAGGTCAAAGACCATGTAGTCAGGGTTGTCAAAGTTGGGTTTACGGCTGTGTAATTGGTGGAGCTCCAGAGAAGCAAGATTGGCAAGCCACACCAGTGAAGCTGGCTCCGTCGCGATGATGTAGTCTTTCTTTTCTTCCTTTCCCAGCGAGGCAAATTCAATCCATTCCGGCGCCCAGGCAGGTCTGCTTTTCTGGTAAAACATTTCACCGTGGATTCCGTCCGGGAAGCGAATGAGTGTAAGCGCTCTGCCTTTTACGTGATTGAGCAACGTTGGGGCGATCTTGAGATAGTATTCGATAACTTCAGCCTTAAGAATATTGTCCTCCGGAAAAAGGACCTTTTCCAGATTGGATAGCTCAATCTTGCGTTTACCGATCGTTACCCATTGCTGCTTCCTGGCCATTGATTAGTCAACCACTTCGGGGGTCTTGTTCGACAGGAAAATCATCCCAATGACAAAACAAATGGCTGCCGTGATAATTGGATACCACAACCCAACAAGGACATCGCCACTACCCGACATCCAGGTGGCAATCAAGGGTGTCAATCCGCCAAATACACCGTTGCCGATGTGATAGGGCAAAGACATCGATGTGTAGCGGATTCGTGTGGGAAATAGTTCAACTAGAAAGGCCGCAATCGGTCCGTAAACCATCGTAACGAAGATCACCTGCACGAAAATCAATGCGATCATCATCCAGAAACCCTCGTCAGACAACTTTACTTCCCGCTTGGGGGTGCTCACGGTTCCATCTGGCTGTTCGCTGCTGGTCTCGATCACTTGAGTGCCATCAGTATAAGGCTGAATACTTAAGATGCTCACGGTGCCTGTTTCCGGAGAGGTCTCGCGCTTGATGTTCTTGCCCTCAGTCACCATCGTCTTCCTGGTCACATCGCTGAGGTCATACATCGCCTGGTAGATCGGGCGGTAAGCAAGCACAGCGAGCAGCATTCCCATCATCATGATATACTTTCTACCAATGCGGTCCGACAGCCAGCCGAAAAGAATAAACAAAGGTGTGCCAATCACCAGGGCGATAGCGATCACCGAGTAGGATTGGACAAACTCCAGGCCACAAGTCTTCTGAATAAAGGTAAGGGCATAAAACTGTCCGGTGTACCAAACCACGCCCTGCCCTGCCGTTGCGCCAAAGAGTGCAAGCAGAACGATCTTCAGGTTCTTCTTCTTCCCAAAACTCTCCTTTATCGGATTTTTGGATATCGATCCTTCGCGTTTGATTTTAGAGTACAAGGGAGACTCCTGCATCCGAAGCCGGATGTATACTGATACCGCAACAAGTACGGCTGAAAGTAGAAAGGGAATCCGCCATCCCCACGCAGAAAATTCCGCCACGCCAATCGATTGCCGAACGAGCAGAATCACGCCCAGCGAAACAAAGAGCCCCAGTGTGGCTGTTGTTTGTATAAAGCTTGTGTAGAACCCCCGCTTCCCGAGCGGAGCATGTTCGGCTACATACGTTGCCGCTCCACCATACTCGCCACCAAGCGCCAATCCCTGGATGACCCGAAGCAAAAGAACCAGAATGGGCGCAGCGACACCAATCGTCTCGTATCCCGGAACCAGGCCGATCCCAAACGTTGAGCACCCCATCAGAATGAGGGTGACGAGGAACGTGTATTTCCGCCCAACCATATCGCCCAAACGCCCGAAGACGATGGCGCCAAAGGGCCGAACGATAAATCCTACCGCGAAAGTCGCAAGCACAGATAGGAGTCCAAGTGTTGGGTTAGTTTTGGGGAAGAACTGCTCAGAGAGAATGGTGGCCAAGCTTCCGAAAATATAGAAGTCATACCATTCGATAAGGGTACCGACAGATGAAGCTGTAATGACAAACCAGAGATTCCCCTTGTCAAGCTCTTGGTGCTCGCTCTTCATAGCGTGGGGTTTCTGGAAAAATCACACTCACGCACGACAGTCAAAATAAGTTGATGGTGCAATGGCAATCAATCAATGATGCTCTTCATGGCCGCCTTCCCAGGCTTCCATAATGTGATGGTATTCTCCGTGCAGTGCTGTCAAAGAGGTTGCTAGCTCCTCATCGCTAGCACCAGCTTTAACTTTATCAGCAAAGCTTCGCGAGTTGGCTTTGAGGCTTTCAATCCTGCCTTTCATCTCCTCGTTGTTGACGCGCTCAGGCAAGGCAGTGGCGGCCCACTTCTCTGCTTCAGCGGCAAGCAATTCAGCATTGGCTTTGGCAGGTGCCAGGTTAGCAGAATCTTTTAGGGGGTGGTAAGAATCAGCCATGATCAAATGGTACGCGTCCATGGATGCCCAGGTAGTTTCCTCCATGGATGTATCCGTAGCCGCCTCTTTTTTCGCGGTGCAGCCCCAGGATAATACTATCAGGGCGATGAGTACGCTGCGATTAAGTAACAAGCTTTTCATAAAATATGGATTTGGTTTAGTTACGCAATATTTCTTCTCCTGTACTTTCTTCGCATTTCCAGCGCATGAACAAGTTTTTTTAGCATGTCAAAATAAAGAGTTATGAATAGCAGCAGGGTCATGATCCAAATGACAGAAATATTGAAATACAGGGTATCGTAATATCTTCCCATGAAATGCTTGGTGGGCACATAGAAGTTTGACCGGAAGTCAAAAAGGTGATTGGGCCGGTGGTCCTCCAAATAGATGAGGTAGTACTTCTGGATGAGCTGGCCATCCCACTTCGCAATCCGATTTTCTTCATTGGAATTCTCGACCCACAACTTTACAGCATCATTCGTATATCTCCCTTTCATGACATCGAAAGCTTGCTTCTTTGCCGGGGTGTCCGTCAGTTTAGCGGTAATTACACCCCGCTCCTGTTTCGCTTCATCCATTCGATCACCATAAGCTTTTCGAAGCAAACTGACGAATTCTTTTGTTTTCCCAAGGGTTGTTGAATCTACTTTGCCAATTTCGAGTTTATCGGCCAACGCTGGATCTTGAGAAAATTTTAACATCTCCGAAGTGACTTCCTCTTTTAAGACACTCAAAGCATCCTTGACCCCCTGGTGATTTTGGCCACGCCAGTGACTTCGCTGGGTCCACAGATAAGATATGCGTGTCTCCAATTCAGGAATCAAATAGTTTCGCTTGTAGAAGGAAATACGCTCTTTCTGATCCACCGAAAAGAATAGCTTCTCGTATGGGTTGTCTTTGAATTGCGTTACCATGAAAGCCTCAAAAGCCCAGCGTGAAGCCATCACTTCCCCCATCAACGGGATCGCATTAGGTTTACCCACTTTTGGATTGAACTTGTCGAAGGGAATTACAACGCCACTCATCAGCAATTGAGGAATCACCAGGACAGGGATAAGAATATAGATTGTGACGGCTGAATCAAAAGCAGAGGAAATGTTCAAACCCAGGACATTGGCAAAGCATGCACTTGAAAACAAGATCAGCCAATACCTGGCCTCGGAAAGCGGAATCTCGAGAATCAAGTTGCCAACAAAAACAAACGACAGGGTTTGAATCGAAGAGAGCCCAAACAAGATGATAATCTTCGAAGCAAGATAACTGCTGTTACTCAGGTGAAGAAATGCCTCGCGCTTCCTAATCTTGCGGTCTCTGAAAATTTCTTCGGCACTGACAATCAGGCCGACAAAAAGAGCCACCACAACGCTCATAAAGAAGTATACCGGGATATTGCTGTTCTTGGAGAAATGATAGCTGGCTTCATCCACGCCAATGAAATCGTAATACTTTACGAAGTAAGCCATGAAGAGCGCCAACAAAGGTGATAGCGAAAGATTCACAACGAGGTATTGCTTGTTAGCCAGCTTGGACAACAAGTCCCGTCCGGTAAAAACGAATAGCTGCTTGAACCAATTGGGGATCTTCTGCGTTACCGGCAGCGGCGTTTTTACTTCCTCAATCCGATGTATCTTGATCTTCTGCTTGAAATACTGATACCATTGTCCAGGGGAAATTTTGCGGGTATTGGTGAAGCGGCCAAATTCATTCACGATCCGCGTCTCAATGATGTTGAATACTTGTTCGGGGTTAATATTACCGCACTCCGGGCATGCCCCCGGAGTTTTCGTAGCCGCATTGATGATTTCCTGAAAATAGGAAACGGCCTCAACAGGATTTCCATAGTAAATCTGAAATCCGCCTACATCAAGGATAATCAACGTATCAAACATCTTGTAGATATCCGACGATGGCTGGTGAATCACCACAAAAATCATCTTGCCGCGCAGCGAGAGTTCCTTGAGCAGGTCCATGATATTTTCAGAATCCCGCGACGACAGGCCAGATGTGGGTTCATCCACAAACAGGATGGTGGGCTCACGCAACAGCTCGAGGCCTATGTTGACACGCTTCCGCTGTCCACCGCTGATGGTCTTTTGCAACGGTGAGCCTACTTTCAGGTTACGGATTTCTGAAAGGCCCAGGCTATTGAGGACCTTGTTTACACGTTCTACCGCTTCTTCCTTGTTGAGTTGTCCAAAACAAAGGCGTGCTGCATAGTGCAGGTTCTCAAAGACTGTCAGATCTTCCATCAGCAAGTCATCCTGCGGAATAAAGCCCACAATGCCTTCAATGCTTTCGGGATTTTCGTGAATATCAATTCCGTTAATGAGTACCCGGCCACTGGAAGGTCGTTCCGATCCATTTAATACATTCAACATGGTCGACTTCCCTGAGCCACTGCCGCCCATGAGCCCAATTAACTTACCTCCCTTTTCCGATACGGTTACATTCTGCAGCCCGGCACGGCCACTCTTGAAGTGATAGAAAATGTGCTCCGCAACAAAACTGATCTCCGACCCCGCCTCTTCTTGCAGAAACTTTCCAACAATGTCACTATAGTAAATGGTATCGATCTTGCTTCCACGGAACGTTGAACCCGTAGGAAAGACTTCCACCTTCCTGCTCTTGAAGGGCTGACTATTGATGTACAGGGAGGTAATTCCCAGGTACTTCACAAAATAGGTCTCGATTTCAGAAAGCCGTAGGACTGCAATCAGTCCTGTGAGGTTTTTGGAAACAATCCGTGGACCGGTATGCTTGATATCGCCAGAGCCTTCATCGATAATGAGGATATTCTTCGAATTCAGCTCATCGCTGTCTTGTCCGATGACGAAAGTCCGCATGGCCTGGAGATCCTTCATTGGAATCTTCAGCGCCTCACCGATATAGAAGATCAAATTTTCCTGACGTTCCGAGATATGGCCATCCGCGTAAACCAATTCGATTATCTTGATGACCATGACAACCTTTTGCTGCATGGTAAGCGCCTGGTTCACCTTCTTAGAAATCTGCATGATGTGTGCCCAGTCATCGACGAACTGAGCTGTTTCATCATCCAGGTTCGACAATTCCGCGCCGGCAGCCTTACGGTTAGCTTTTACAAATTCGTCGAACAGGTTCAGGTAGTACCGGGTGCCCTCCTGGTTGAGGTGAAGGGAAAGAAAGTCCTTAATGTTGGTTCGCTCATCATCGGTTATCCGCTCCTTGGCCACGATGGCAAAAAGCTGGATAATGGCCTTCAACAATTCCTCACTCATAGCAGATTACGGGGTTCGCAATTCCGGCTTAAAATAGATAAAAATGTGTTCATGGACGTGTATAAGAACATCTTTCTTTAACGTTATCACGGCGGTAAACTTCCATTTTTGATTGAATTATTATTCCTTTGCTACCCAACAACCCCTCCCATGAAAAAAGTACTTCTCCTTCTTGTTTCCCTGTTTGTGACCCTTGCTGGCTTTAGTCAGAATTCCATATTGTGGGAAGTATCCGGGAATGGCATGGTAACCAGGTCTTATATCATGGGCACCCTCAAATTCATCGGCGAGAAGGAGTTCTACTTGCCCAAAGAAGCAGTAACCCGCCTGCAAGAGTGCAAGATATTTGCCATTGAAGATCAGGTAGACCACCAGGCCCAAATGGAATTGAGTAAGGCTATTCACTTCCCAAAGGGTAAGTCCTTAGCTACCGAACTTTCCCCAGAGGATTATGCCAAGGTGCTAAGTTTTTTCGAGAGCGAATTCCATATCTCAAAGGCCAAATTTGAAAAGGACTTGGGAAAAATGATTCCCCTCGCCCTCTCCATGAACATGACGCGCATGTCTTTGGGGGAAAATGTGAAATACTATGATATTGAACTCCTCCTCATTGCTAAGGATAACAGCCTGAAGACCTATAGCCTTGAATCCATTAGCCGGGAAGCAAAAGCCATTCAAGCCTATCCAATCAAGGATCAGGAGACGGCATTGCTTCATAGCATCGCCAATTTTGAAAAACAGAAATCTGAATATCACAATTTGGAAATCGCATACGTTGCAGGTGATCTGGATAAGGTATTTGAGTATACGCTTCATCCAACCGAGAATAACGCTGATTTTATTCGCGAATTCTACACGATGAGAAACCTGGAATGGTTGCCCAAAATTGAGAAGATGATTAATTCCAAGCCTTCCTTTATTTCGGTGGGTGTTTCTCACCTGGAAGGCGAGCAAGGCCTGCTGGCACTACTCAGGGCTAAGGGCTACAAGCTGACTCCGCTTTCAGTGAAGCGTTGAAGCTCAACCAATATGTTTCGTCAGGATGTCAGCCAGGATCAAAAGTCCCTCACGTAAAGGCTCATCCTTGAGGTGACTCAAGTCATCGCTGGTAAGTCCTTCTTTTGTCACTTTGGTATCCAGTGTAACTTCCCCGGATCGTGCTTTAGCATCAGCCATTTCTTTTCTACGCTGTGCCTCATTAAGGGAAATCCGGGTTACCCCGAAATTTTTCCGGGCCTCATCTACCTCACTTACATATCGTTTTAGTGCCGGATCAAATTTTAGGCGCTCCTGGTAGTCACGCGCAAGCGCCACCACCAACTTTTCAGTCACATTGGGGGCCTTTTGAAAATCAGCTTTCTTGATAACATCCCAGGGCAAAGCACTCGGGAGTGACCTTTCCCTAAACTGTTCGGTGCCTAAGGCCGAAGGCAATAAAATGTCTGGCGTAACCCCTTTGAGTTGGGTGCTGCTTCCGGTGACGCGATAGAATTTCTGAGACGTCAAATTCAACTGGCCTACCTTTTCCTGATCTGTTATCCAGCGTTCGAGGCCGAGTACTGACTGAACCGTTCCCTTACCGAATGTCGACTCGCCAACAATTACACCTCGGTGATAATCCTGAATGGCACCGGCAAAGATCTCTGAAGCCGAGGCGCTGAACCGGTTAGTCAGGACAACCAGAGGTCCATCATAGGCTACCGCTTTGTCCTCATCCATACCGACCTCAACCCGATTGGCTGGATCACGGACCTGAACCACAGGGCCATCCTTGATAAACAAACCGGTCAGGTCAATCGCTTCTGGCAATGATCCCCCACCGTTGTTCCTGAGGTCCATCACAATGCCATTCACGCCTTCAGCTTTTAGCTCCTGGATAATCTTCTTTACATCTCTTGTTGTGCTTCTGTAATCAGGGTCACCTTTTTGGTAGGCTGCAAAATCCATGTAAAAACTAGGTAAGGAAATTACCCCAAGTTTTACAGCCTTGCCATTAACCGAGTAATTGATTATTTGCTTTTTAGCCGCTTGATCTTCAAGTTTTACTTTATCTCTAATGAAAGGGATAACAATCGGCGGTCCAGCAACGCCGGTCTGTGCCGGGAGCACCTGGAGCCTCACATCGGTACCCTTGGGACCCTTGATCAACTTCACCACATCATCCAACCTCCATCCTACTACATCCACCATCTCTCCATCCTTTCCTTGAGCTACGCCAGTAATAAGGTCATTTGCATGCAGTTGCTTCGACTTGTCGGCTGGCCCGCCAGGAATGATTTCAAATACTTTCGTGTACTCATTTTCGGCCTGGAGTCGGGCGCCAATTCCCTCCAGTGACAAACTCATGCTTTGCTTGAATAAATCAGAAGCTTTGGGGCCCAAATAGCTGGTGTGTGGATCATATGCCTCAGTGATGCAATTCATGTAGATGCTGAATACATCCTCACTGTTGATTTGATCAAACGACTTCATCAGTCGCTCATACCGCTTCTTGAGAATATCGGTGATGTCAGCCTGGGTCTTGCCCGTCAATTTCAGTCCCAACGCCTGACTCTTGACGACCTTTTTCCATAATTGGTCTAGTTCCTCTGCTGATTTGGCCCACGGGGCGTTGTCTCGCTCTGTCTCATAAAACTCATCCACGGTATAGTCGAACTCTTCACTGGCCAAAGTATTCAACACGTACTGCAGACGTGACTTATACCGCTGCTGAAACACTCCGTAGATCACAAATGCTGGCGTAACGTTTTCGCTTCGGGTTAAATCATCCAGTTGCTTCAGATACCCGTCGAACGCCCGGATGTCTGATTCCAGGAAGTATATCTTACTGTTGTCCAGTTCCAGGAAGTATTTATTGAGAACTACCGACGATAATGAATCATTGAACTTTATCTTCCTAAAATGATGATTGTCAAGCAAATAAGACACTACTCTTGCTTCTTTACCAAAGATAGCCTTCGGTCGTAATTGGGTGGTATCTGGACCAGCGGAATATCCGTTGAAACCAGAAATGACCAGGATTAGGGTCAATACCCACACACGTTGCTTCATAAAGAAAAAATTAAGCCCATTCTGAGTATAACGGAAATCCAGCAAATGAGATGCTAGGGTTTTGCAGACTTGTCCAGATCGAATTCTTCCAGGAATTTTTGGGCCTGCTCCAACGAGGGGAACTCATAGAAACGTTTACCTGACAGAACAGAGTGGATCTCTATTTTTATGGCGTCTATATTCTTAGTATTCCGCTTGGTTGTGCCGCGTAGCTTCATATAATCTTCGCCTTCTTTTCTGGAAATCGGAAACGCTGTCGCGCGTACATTTTTGCAGTATTCACACTTGTAGTGCTTGATCATCTCCTTCGCTGTGCCATCTTCATATTGTTGGGAGATTTCTTCATGTACCACCTTCATGGTGAAGAATCCGCAGTTGTGGCAACACAGCGCCGTAAGGTGACCTTGATATTTTTCTATCTGGATGTCCCCGGACTTATCATCAATCCATACGTCGTAGTCAATGGAAAAAATGCCTTCTTCGGATTGCTTGCCCTCGTCGAGATGCACATCCTCTTCCTCTTCGGTAAGCAAGCGCATGCGATTGCCAGTCTTGGGGTTATGCCTGGGCATATAACGCCATTTCTTAAGCTTTGAATTGAGTTTAGTTGGATAATAAAATTGGAGCACAAGCTTGGCAACATATCCAACCAGTACAGCACCAGCAAATCCGAAAAAGATACGGACGAAGAACCAAACGCCTACCGTATTGAGAACCCGCTCTCCTGAGCCGTAGAGGTTAATAAACAGGCCAATGGCTGCTCCAAAACAGTAGAATGACCATTTGAACCAATTCACCTCCTGGGCATTAATGTAGTCGTACTTCGCCTTGAAATCTTTGATCAAGGCAACACGCAGGTTGTGAACGAGGTAAATGATTACGCCCAAGGCAGCAAAGACAATGCCCCCTACAATCATGACGTTGTACCAGGCTTGCAGGAAAGGACTCAATTCACTTATATGTTGCATTCTCGCTCGGTGTGTATGGCTTCAAAACTACAACAAAAAACGATTTGGAAACCTGATTTAGTACATTTCACCCCCCGATAATTGATTCCAGGTTGGCGGGTGAATACCCTTTGGACTTGATGGTCTTGTTGTCCGCTTTTCTGTATACGAGCCACTTATCCCCCTCATTCAGGTAGTAGCAATCTGTGTTGTCCCGTGACTTATAAAACTCAACGGTTTCCTGTGCCTCCTTCTCGGTGGAGCATGCTTTGCTCATATTGGATCGTTGGACTTCCTCAAATAAGGCGTTGAACTTGTCACCTAAACCAAACTCCAATACCGCTCCTGACAAAACATATTGGAGGTCGCACAGCGCGTCGGCAACGGCTACGATATCCTCAGCCTGAATGGCTTCCTCCAATTCCCTTAGTTCCTCGGCAAGCAATTCCACCCGCAGACGGCACCGCTTCTCTTCAGGGATGGTTGGGGAAAGCAATATGGGATGCTTGAAGGTCTTGTGGAATTCTGCAACTAGCTGCAGTGACTCGGGTTGTTTCATACTTCCAGTTTCCGGCCAAAGTAGCAGTTTATATTTCCCGGGCCAATAGATTATCCAATTTATGACTGATCACTTTTTATATTTGCCCCCTGATTCAAGCTGATCCGAATGACCCATAATTTCGTTCAAGAGCTGACCTGGCGGGGCATGATTCATGACCTTATGCCTGGTACCGAAGCCCACCTCCTGCAGGAGCGGACAGCGGGTTACATTGGCTTTGACCCAACGGCCGATTCACTCCACATTGGCAACCTGGTCCAAATTATGACGCTTGTTCATTTTCAGCGGTGTGGCCACAAGCCTCTGGCACTCGTTGGAGGTGCTACAGGCATGGTGGGTGACCCCTCTGGAAAATCCTCGGAGCGAAACCTGCTTTCAGAAGATATCCTCAGGCACAATGAAGCATGCGTAAAAAATCAACTCGAGCGATTCCTTGATTTTTCCCCAGGGCCATCTCAGGCTGAAATGGTCAACAACTACGATTGGTTCAAGGACTTTCGCTTTCTTGATTTTATCCGGGAAGTAGGCAAGCATATCACCGTGAATTACATGATTGCCAAGGACTCGGTGCAGAAACGGCTTGATACTGGTCTTTCCTTTACTGAATTCACTTACCAGTTGGTACAGGGTTATGATTTCTATTGGCTATACAAGAACAAGGGTTGCCGTCTTCAGATGGGAGGATCCGATCAATGGGGAAATATCGTTACCGGAACGGAACTGATCCGTCGCAAAGAGGGTGGTGAGGCGTTTGCCCTCACGACGCCACTCATCAAGAAGGCCGATGGAACCAAATTCGGGAAAACGGAGCAGGGAAATGTCTGGCTTGATCCGAAAAGGACATCACCCTATCAATTCTATCAATATTGGATGAACGCATCGGATGAAGACGCCGCCTCTTTCATTCGCATCTTTACAGACTTACCGCAAGAGCAGATTGACGGCTTAGTTGCTGACCATACCAAGGCACCTCACGCGCGCGCGCTTCAACAAGAACTTGCCCGGCATATTATGGTTCGCGTCCATTCACAAGGCGACTACGAAACATCGCGGAATGCTTCTCAAATTCTGTTCGGGCAGTCCGTCACTGAGGACTTGCAGCAACTGGATGAAAATACCCTGTTGGCTGTGCTGGAAGGTGTACCGACTGTGCATATACAACGGAGCGAATTGTCTTCGGCTCTAACAGTTACCGATCTTTTATCGGAAACTACGGCAGGAAAAATTTTCACTGCAAAAGGTGAAGCCCGACGCATGATTCAGGGTGGTGGCGTGAGCATCAATAAGACAAAAATTGATGATCCGAATCAAGCGCCCACGTTTCCCCTCCTGCATAATCGGTATCTCCTCGTGCAGAAAGGGAAAAAAAACTACTTCTTACTTGTTGTTGAATAGTTAGCCATGACCTGGATTGAGCTATTCAAAAGTGCAAGGGGGCGATGGGCATCACTCTTTTGCCTGATCGTCGTATCCATGATCTTCTTGTATATGCCGACCTATTACGAACAGGTCATTGGCCCCAAGGCCGGCATATTAATAAATGATCCCATCCTGAACTTCTTTACTCCTGTCGACTGGTCAACTGCCGTATTTGCGATTCTGACAGTGGCCATCATTCAAACCATGATATCTTATGCTGGCTCTGCTACCCTCTTCATTACCGCGCTGATGACGTTTTGCGTTGTGAATGTCATTCGGATGACAACGATGTATCTCATTACCCTGGAGCCACCTTCAGACATGATTTTGCTGATTGACCCAATTTCAGCCTCCTTTGTCTATCCGAATAGTGGGTTTGCTAAGGACCTGTTTTTCTCCGGGCATGTCAGCACGATGATGGTGCTGCTCTTGATCGAAAGAAACCGAATCTGGTTCCTGGTCAAGGTAGCAGCAACGGCCTTAATGGCCCTCTTTCTTGCCTGGCAGCACGTGCACTACTCCGTTGATCTCATTGCTGCCCCTTTTGTTACTTATGCTGTGTTTTTGGGTGTAAAACGATACCTGCGCGGTATCCCCATGAAGAATCCCCCTCAAATCAAATAGAAAGGCACATTTTAGCTGAATTGGCCAGTTTGAGTAGCAACTATTCCGTAAGATTCCCGTAAATTGCGGGTTGGTACGAGACTTAAACACAAAAAAGGACAATGCACGATCAGGTTGACGCTGACAAGAAGAACAAGGTGAATGGAACCTATCCTCGATTTACGTTAGGAAGTAAGCTAACAGAAGAGCAGAAAGCTTTCTTCGATACATACGGTTTTATCCATTTCAAGAAGTTTGTTCCAAAGGAAACGGTTGCCGAAATGCTGAGCGAATCTCAGCGGGTTCAGCAGGAGTGGATTGAAGAAGAGAGGAAGGTAGTGAATGGTGTTCCCATTAAGTTTGGTACTGATGTCGATGGCAAGAGGATCGTTCAGCGTTTTGCCTTTCTGAATCAATTTTCTCCAATATTTGAGAACTTCCTCAAAGATCCCCGGCTAGAGGCACTTTTTGAATTCATTGGAGCGCCGGATTCACGTATTGGAATTAATGAGAGAGATGGATTGGTGTTTAATCACTATGTGAATACGGAGAATAGCAATTTCAGTCAGCTCGGCTGGCATACTGATTCCCTGCGCGATATCTTCCTTGGAAACAAAATTATGCCGATGCTGAACGTCGGTCTTCACATGGATGATTCTTCACCAGAAAATGGAGGCCTTCGTATCCTGCCGGGCACACACAACAAAGGCATTCGCACTATTCTTTTCCGCAAGTTCTATTACAGCAACAAAGCAGACAAGAAAGAAATGGGATTGACTACTGAATCTGGCGATCTTACCGTTCATGATGGCCGTATCTGGCACCGCGTGGCCCAGTCTCCTTTGATCGGCGAACAAAGCCGTCGTCGCGTGATGTATATTCCAATCATTTCGGGCAAATACATGCCCCGCAACGAAGACAGCAAGCCGCTGCTCTATCAGCGTTTCCAGTCCATAACGGACAAATAGCATGGCCTATGCCCTGATCACGGGAGCAAGCGGAGGAATCGGCTTTGCTCTTGCCAAAGAATTGGCCGCACGGAAGCATGACATCCTGATCATTGCTCGCTCCGAAGATCTCCTGAAGAAGAATTGTGAATACCTGAGAGAGAAATACGCTGTTGCTGCTGACTACCTGGCCGTTGACCTGGCCACCGTGGGCGCAGCCAAACAGGTTAAGGCGTGGGTAGATCAAAAGAATGTACCCGTAGATATTCTTATCAATAATGCAGGGTTTGGGTCCTGGGGTGCTCTCCGCGATCTTCCAGACGGTGAGTTCAATGGCATGATCCAATTAAACATGGTGACCCTGGCAGAGCTCTGTAAGGCCTTCCTGCCCCTGCTGGAAAGCCAGCCCAAGGCATTCATTTTGAATGTATCCAGCACCGCAGCTTACCAGGCAGTCCCGACGCTGGCCACGTATGCCGCGACAAAGGCCTTCGTACTTCTATTCACCAGGGGTCTAAAATGGGAATTGAAAGGAACGAGCATTTCTGTCTCATGTCTGAGTCCGGGACCGACCAGCACAGGGTTCATTGACCGGGCTAATCTAGGAATGATAAAGGAACGCGCCGAGAAATTCAGCATGACGCCTGAAGCGGTAGCTAAAGCCGCCATTGATGGAATGCTTGCTGGAAAATCAGAAATTATACCTGGGTTCACGAATTGGATCAGCGCCAAACTTGCTGAAATTGTGCCGAAGCCCCTTACAGAGCGGATTGCGATGAACCTTTACAAGACCAAGAAGTAGATCTAGTTCATTTTTAGCGAAAACACAATTTTACCTTTGGACACTGCGGGTACATCCCCGCCGGCAGTGCGTATCAGGGAATTCTTTCTAATGAAGTCTTTTATAAGTTGCTCTGCCTTGGGGCTCAAAGTTCTTTCAAGGGTGGTGACTCTGGTTATGTCGCCATTCACATCGCACTCGATTTCAAACAAGACCCGGCCACTCTCCTCATTTTTAGGCAATTCTGGCAACTGCAGCTGCTCTGCCCAGGCCCATCCTGACATCTGCAGGTTCATCCCGGTGCCGCCGCCCCCACCTCCTGGTGTTCCGTATAACGCTTTAGCATCAAGCTTGCCTTCGGCGCTTCCTTTATCACCGGTCTTTGCTACGTTATCACCTTGGCTTCCTGGCTCACCTTTCTTTGGCGTTTCGGCAGGAGCAACAACCGCAGGGATTTCCTTCGCCGGTACAGTTGCTTCAGTTTTAACAGGAGCTGATTCCTTTTTCTTTGTCACCTGTGTGGCCGTTGTCTGCTGCTTTTCCTTTGCTGTAACAGGACTTTCTGTTTTCGATACAGCCTGTTCAATGACTTTGTCGACAACGGGCTCTTTCAAATCTTCTGTCACTTCGGTTGGATTCGATGCCGCAGGCTCCACTGCTGTCTCCGTCTTGGTTGATTCGCCATCCTCTCCAACCGGAGTCTCGGGTTGAATGTCACCCGATCCCTGGTCATCCAATCCAAAATTTAACTCAATCCCAAATTCAGGTAATGGAGGATCTGGTGCGCGCCAGGCAATGACAAAAAACAAGAGGACAAAGATCAGAACATGGATCCCTGCTGATGTCAGCAACCCAACGCGACGATTCTTTTTTTCCTGCTCGTTCATGATTATTTGGGCTTTGTCGCCAGCGTAACCTTTGCCTCCAGAGAAGTCGCGATGCCTGCCACAAACACCAACTCTTTGGTGGGAACACTTTCATCAATATGCAAAACAACAACGCCTCCAGGAGCGCCAAGTAAAGGTTTTAATTCAGCCTCTAACGTACTCTTAGTCACACGTTTATCGTTAATATAGTATTGTAAATCTTTAGTTACCGTGATAGACACTTTCGGAACCTCTATAGTACTCGCCTTGCTGGTGGGAAGGTTTACAGGCAAGCCCGAAGGAGTAACAAACGAAGCCGTGAGCATGAAGAAGATTAACAATAGGAAGATCAGGTCCGTCATGGAAGCCATGCTAAATGCGACGTCGACCTTGTTTCTGGTGTTCAGGTTCATCGGGTGATGGATTAGCGGGGTTCCTGAAGCAGATCAATGAACTCGATGGACGAATATTCCATTTTGTGCACCACCTTGGATACACGGGTAACCAGGTAGTTGTAAGCCAGATACGCGGCAATCCCAACCAGCAGACCGGCCACCGTTGTAATCATCGCGGTATAGATACCTGAAGAGAGCAGTTTGGGGCTAACGGAACCTTCCTCCTGAGCAATGGCGATGAAGGCCTCCACCATACCAATGACGGTTCCGAGGAATCCCATCATGGGGGCTGCTCCTGCAACCGTGGCCAAAACCGAAAGGTTCTTCTCTAATTTAAACAGTTCAAGTTTCGCAACATTTTCTATTGACGCCTCAATATTTTTCAAGGGGCTCCCGATACGGGCAACGCCCTTTTCAATCATGCGGGCAATGGGACTGTCAAACTGACTACAAAGGAGGCGTGCGCTATTTATGTCTCCCTTCAGAACCAATTCTTTAATCCTCCCTATGAAAGCATCCGGATTTTGATTCGCCTTGTTAACCGTAAGAACACGCTCCACGAAGATATACACTGCAACAAAAGAAGAGAGAATGATCGGGATCATCATGAACCCGCCCTTAATCGCAAGTTCGACCACAGATAAGGAGTTTGCTTCCGGCACACCGGTTGGCGCAATAATTTGGGCTAGAATCATAGTTTAAAAAATATTATAGACCGAAAAAGCTAAAATCAAGCCAAAACCTAACAACGCAATAAATTCACTCAATACTTGATGACCCACACGCCATTGCCGTACGTTGCTTTTGAAGCATCTGCGCCAGCTTGTGCCAGGACAAACGTTTCTTGATCCGCAATGGCAAGGCGATAAAATTTCTTGCCCCCAAACGGAGGGATGACTTTCGTACTAATCCCGGTAGCACTAAGTTTTTTCGCGTAGTCCATCAAAAGGTCATCGTCAATATCGCTGGACACAATGACATAATAACGTTTTGTTCTCCCACTTAGTATCTCAATGGTTCCAACTGCCGGTTTTGCGTTTGCCAAAGCTTCTTCCCGCTGCCTTTGCGCCTCCGCTTCCTGTTCTTTAGCGAGGCGGTCTGCTGCTTCCTTCTTCCGTTGAGCATCCTGCTTCGCGGCTTGCTCCATCTTCAGCTTCTCTGCAGCCCGGGGGATGTATACAAAATTATAAATGAGGTAGCCGGCAATGGCCACCACAAGGACAATAACAATTGTCAAGATGACCGGGGCCTTCGACTTGGCATCATCAACCGCATAAGAATCAAATGTATCTGCCGGGGGTACTGTCTCTTGTCCTCCTGTTGAACTTGTTACAAAAGACTCCTCCCGACTTGACTGCTCCTCTCCTTTGTTCGCTGCCGTTTCTTCCAGGGGTTTGAACTCGAGATCAGGCAGGCCAAAGTTCTCTTCTGAACCGTCGGACTTATCTCCATTTACCTGATCATCGTCTGAATCCTTGCGGGCCATGGTCTTAGGGGTTAGTGTTCTTTATGCTAAACAAAAATAACGTAAAATTCACAATAAATTACCAATTCCAACCATCTCCTAGAAGCTCCAACTGGCACCAACCATCGCCTGGAACCCACGTGCAGGATAACTCAGGTACAAGGGATACTGGTTAGACAACAAGTTATCTAAATGGATAAAGGCAGAAATCTGCTTTGAGAAGAAATACCTGCCTCTGAGATTAACATCAAACGCAGGGTCAAGGGCAACAGTCTGTCCATTGACTGGATCCAGGGCCTTCATCCCACCCTGGGCAACAACACCTGCCTGCAAAAGTACCTTGTCAAAGAGGTTGTATCGCATCTGCAGGTCACCGCGGTAAGTGGGCCTGTGCCAGGGTTGGGTGATGGCTTCGGTTGTGTATTGAAAATAGTCGAAACGGAAAGCAGCACTGAATACCTCTGACTGCGTATAGGTAGCTTCTCCATATGGATTGAGTCGGCCGGTTGTATTGTCGTATGCCAAATCAAACTTATCGAAAGGGATGCCAACCAATTGTCCTGCGGGATCAAATCCGTCGCGTATATTCTGATAGAAGTAAAGGTTCTTCAAACTGGCGAAAGAAAGACCAAACTTGGTCGTCAGCTTGTTACCCAGCGAGCTTTCCATGCCCCCGTCCAATTCAAACTGCCGGTTGGTGTGGGTGATCGGGTTATTGGAATTCAACCATGGGTTCTCTGTAGAAAGTGTGTGAAGGTTTACTTTGTCCATGTTTCCAGAGAAGCCTGCGTAGAAAGTCACTCGCTCGTTTGATGTATACCGGCCTGTTACGTGAGGGTAGATGTGGACGCTGCCGGCATCCGGAAAATCATCGTTGGTTAGTGCCAGGTTGAACCCTGCTGTTATCTTAAGGTTCTCCAGCGGAAGAAATTCATAAGCAGGTTGAATCCTAACGAGATTCCTCGATTGGGAATACAGTGAATCTTTCCGATTGATCAGAAAAACGTCGACCGCAAGTGTAAGGCGGCTGCTTCCCTTCAACGCGTAATCAGATTTGAGTCCAAGGGACACCTCCCCTTCCGAGGCCAGATAAGCATCGCGGAGATAGCTATATCCGCCACTCACCCTGTAATTGAAATCACCCTTCTTTGAGTTTTCAAATGAAGCCTTGGCGGAGAATGTCTCATACACCTGTTTCAACTTTTCCCGATCGACATCCGTACCGGGCTGGAATCCGTAGAAGTAAACCCGGTTGTTGTTATAGTTAAGGTCACCACGGGTAGTAATGTTTTCTGTTACTTTCTTTCCAAACAATGTAAGGCGAGTCACCGAACTGGCAGAATGGTCATCATCGACAGGTCCCTTGCCAAAGCCACGCCAGTAGAAATCGGCGCCAAGCAACTTGTTTTTATCTCGCTTGGTGGCCACACTTCCCTCGACGAAAAAGGAAGTATAATTCCCAATCCCTCCGCTAACGTAGTTCCCATATAACTTCGAAAGTTCTTCCTGTTTTAACCTGAGCGGACGGATGACAGCCGTGTAGTTAGGTGATGCAAAAGAAAACCTCTTAACGTCGTATGTAATCGCGGGAACGATAGGCTCAAAGGGCCGTGCCGGGATCTTCTCATAATAGCGGTTGGCCCTGGGCAATATCAACTGACGCTCTTTGGTCATTTCAATTTCCAAATCCTTGATCTCACCTTCTTTCTCCCATTGCTCCTGACCGTACATAAGATTAGCGATGAGATTGAATGCCAGCAATAGCATAATTCGAGAAAAACTTACTGATATGAATTTCAGAAGTGCTTTCATTTCTTATGATCCGTTGAGTCGCTGGTACTTTCTCCTTCTTTTTTCAGTTCATTCTGTTCAATGGACTTAAGCTTCTCTTTTGCCAGATCGCGCACCTCCTGTTTGGGAAAGTTGTCAATCAGTGATTTTAAGGTGGCCTTTGCCTGAAAAATCTCATGGGTTGCCAAATAGTTATCAGCCAAAAGCAAGAAGGACTTCCCTACCCATTCCTCGTAGGCTACAAAGTCCTGATTAAGTGAGATCAGGGTTTCATAGCAGGCTGCATTCTCACCCTTCAGGTAAAAGATTTCGGCGAGCAGGTATTTGGCTTCCGCCCCATAAGCATCCTGCGCTGCATTGATGGTGGCCAGAAACTCATCCTGAGCTGTTTCATAATCTCCCCTAGCCTTTGCACTCTTGCCCAGGAAGAGTGACGACTTGCTGGAGGCACTGGCATTGACAGTACCCAATTGCTGTATCCTTCGTGCGTATGTATCTGTAGAATCGTACTGTCCCAACCAATAAAATGACTCCATTAGACCATTGAGCGCGGTGATTTCATCTTTCTTATTAGTCGCCACGCGGGCCAGCTGCTTGAATGATGTTACTGCCAGATCATAATGTTGGAACTTAAACTCAAGTTCGGCTACCCGAGCGATCGATTTGTTAAGAAATGGAAATGTCGGATCAAGGGCAATTTGCTTATGGACCTCCAAAGAGCGGTCAAAATCTTTCAACCGGTAATACGCTTCAGCCTGATAATAGCTAGCCTCGGGTCCATGCGAACTCTCCGGGTAGTTTGTAAGAAAGGCAGAAAGAGTCTCAATCGCCTTCGCATACTGCTGGTTGAAATAATGACTCTTGGCACTCTCAAATTCAACACCTTCAATGCCTTTTGCCTCAGGATTTGCTTGCTTGAAACGCGCCAGATATTTGTCAAATTCGGTGGACCGGTCCGAGAGCCTAAGCGCCTCTTGAAGCGGCAAGAGCAAGTCCTGTGCAACCGGATGAGAAGGATATTTTTCGATTACGGTGATGTAGTCATTGGCAGTTTGGGCATAGTTCCTCAGATTATAATTTGCTGTCGCACGGCGACTAAGTGCATAGGGCACAAACCGGGTAGTTTTGGATGAATTGATGAGTGTCGTAAAATGATCGACAGCCGACGCGTACTTGCTCCGTTCCAAATCCAATTGGCCAAGTTGAAAATGTGCCTCGTCAGCAAAGCGGGATCCTGAATTTTTTGTTACAATCTTGAATTCTCCCTCAGCTTCAGCATAGTTTCGCTGAATACCCAAAATCAGCCCTGACTGCAGGTGAGCATACTCGCTGTCGATCGATTGTAGTTGTATGACTTTGCGATAGGAAACCAGCGCATCTGAATATGACTTCAGTACATACAGACAATCCGCCATCCGCAGCAGGCCATCGGCAAAGTTGGGATCCTTTGTTCCCAGAGAAACATACGCTTTGAAACTGATCAGTGCTTTGTCATACTGCTGAAGGTTGTACCGCGCATAACCAAGACCGTAGCGGATAGATACGATAAGCTCGTTGCGCAGGCCGTTTTGTCCGATCGCCCTTTCATAGTGGGGCAGCGCCAGCTCGTACCTCCTCCCGATAGAGTATGTTTCCGCAAGCCAATAACTGGCTTCGGCCGTCAAATGATCATCCAGGGTGAACTCCAGCGACTTTTCAAAAAACGCCGCGCTCTGCGCATAGTCTTCTTTGTTGAACAGCTCCGTTCCCTTCAAAAAGGTAGCCTTCTGGTAAGCCCGGTCAACAGCCGGCGTACGGTGCGCTAAGGATTCGATATACGCGATCGCTTTGTTGAAGTTATTCGCATTGACATATGCCTGGGACAAGAGTTCCTTTATCTCAACGGTGTGTGGAGACTGAGGGTACAGCACAAGCACCGACTCAAACTCCTGGATGGCAATATCGGATCTCCACAGGTCATAGTTAATTTTCGCTGACAGGAACAGGCTTTCCTCGGCCAACCGTGGATCCTTCGCGAATTTCTTAGAGGTCTCAAAGGCAGCCAAGGCCAGAGGCTTCTCCTGCCGTTTCAAGTAGGCAGTGCCAAGGAGATAGGAAGAATACATGCCGACAGAATCTACATCGGATGCAGATCGTTTCAGGTAAGATATGGCAAGAGCATCATTGGCGGTTGACAAGGCTGAATAACCAGCACGGTACAATAAAGCACGACTGGCATTTTCATGATCTTCCAGGTAGGATTCATAGCGCGGGAGGCATCTTATGTAATCGCCTTTCCTGAATAGCGCTTCTGCGGTGAGCAATGAAAGCTCATCCAAAGATGTAACATCATCCCGGTCAAGCAATGGCTCTGCATACTTCAATAGTGCTTCGTCCTTGCCTTGCTTCTGGTACACGGTGGCAATCAAGGTGGGTACGATCGCTGAATACGAAGGGCTACTTTCAGCACGCTTGAAATCAATAAGGGCATTATCATAATCACCAACCGACAACTCAAGAAAGCCAGCATAATAGCTGGCGGCTGGTCCGTATTGACCACCACCGCCCTTAATTGCGTTGAATTGATCCAATGCACTCAGGAAGTTGCGCTGACTGAAGAGGCTGTAACCCCATTGGAATCTGCCTACATTTTGCTGTTCATCGCCGAGGGTTGAAAAATTGACTTTTGAAAAATAACCTGCAGCCTTAGCGTAGCTCTTCTCATCATAAAAAAACCTGGCCAGTTCGTAATTCGCAAAGATAGCCCTGGGGTGCACCGGGTTTGAAGAGATGAATTGCCCCAGAAGTTTCTCGCCATCAGCATGAAGCAAGGTAATAGCACAATAGGCGCGGAAATACTGCGCCTCCAGCGTACGAGGATCATTTTGAGATCGTACGGAGAGAAACTTGTCAAAAGCGTTGTATGCCGCACCATATTCATGATGGGCAATTAGATCAAGGCCATTTTGATAATGTACGTTTGAAGGACTTTGAGACAGCGTCGCTTGTCCGAAGGCAAGTTGAACGCCCACGAGCAAGCCAATAAGTACAAACGCACTTTTTCTCATTCGCTAATTTCCCTCAAGAACAGAATGCCGGGTTGTTTATTGCCGAAACCTGTTTAAAAAATAGACTGACTGCGAAAAAATAGATTAGCAGACACTCAAAAATACGTAATCCTTAGCAAAAATCAATCGAGCAGCGGCGGATAGGACAGAATAGTATTGGTTCAGCGGATGAGCCGTAGCACAAGCTCTTTGAGAATCTGGCCTTCGTCAGTTGTTCCTGAATTGACCCCTTTCAGCCGAAGGTCTGCCTCTTTGAGCAAGGAAACGTTTTCAAGCAACTTAGCGAGGGAGTACTTCTGCAAGGCGTTCGAATAGTCTTTCATTGCATAAGGACTGATTTTCAAAGCATTAGCAGCATCAGGTCCACCCCTACTTGAAGCACTTGACATGACCAAAAGTTTGGAGTAGAAACTGTATAAGAATGCAATGATCATAATGAGTGGATTCTTACGAGTGTTTGAAGCAAAGTAGTCAGCGATTTGGCAGGCCTTTAATGGATCCTGCTGGATCAAAGCCTTCTGCAACTCAAAGACATTGAATTCCCTGCTTAGACCAACTTGTGACATTACATCATCCTCGGTTATTGTATATCCCGATACCTTAGCAATAAGCATCTTGTCAATTTCCATTGCAAGCCTGCTCAGATCAACCCCAACCGACTCACAAAGTATTCTAACCGCACTCCCTTCGATACTGGACCCTTTCGATTTCGCATATTCCATTACGAAGTCTGGGAGTTGGTTGTCATAGGGCTTCTTGAAAGTCAAGCTGGTGGTTAGCTGTTCAGTCTTTTTCCCTAGTTCCTTCCGTTTGTCCAAAGATTTGTACTTATGGCAAAGGACCAGGATGGTGCTGGGAACCGGATGCTGGAAGTAATCCAGAAGTAGTTTCTGCCCTATATCTTTTGCCAGATCAGGGATGTCTTGCGCTTCCCGAACGATTACAACCTGTCGCTCGGCCATCATCGGGAATCGTTTGGCATTGTTGAGAATCACATGTACCGGAGACTCCTTGCCATACAGAATAACCTGGTTAAAGCTTTTTTCACTTTCACTTAAAGCATTGGCTTCTATGTAATTGGAAATCAGATCAATATAATACACTTCTTCTCCTTGAAGTACATATACCGGAGCAAAGCGCCGGGCCCGAAGGTCAATCATCACTTTCTGTGCGGCGCTATCCATCTAGAGTTTCTTAGAATCCTTAAAGCTAAAAGCCGAAACTAAACCTACCAACACTCCGGCGAGGTGAGATTCCCAGGACACGTGCGGACTGCCTGGGAACACACCATAAAATATACCACCATACATGACGAAAACTACCAACGATATAAACAGTGACCAGAAATCCAGTCTTAGCAAGCCAAAGAAAATCAAAAAGGATGAGAGTCCGTAAATCAAACCACTTGCCCCAATGTGATACGATACCCGTGGGCTCAACAGCCAAACCAATGCATTCGTGATAAAGTAGCACCTGAGAAACACGGGGTACCCTATTCGCGGGTAAAAATAGAAAAGAATGGAGCCCAGAAAAAGCAAGGGCAAAGTGTTTGACACGAGGTGAGCCAGGTTACCATGAACGAGTGGTGCCGTGAAAATGCCAATCAGGCCAGTAAACGTTCGGGGCATGATCCCCAGCCATCCGAGGTCGATTTGGTAGAAAAACTCGACGCTGAAGACTGCCCACATAAAGAAGACAAGGCGGAATGGAACCACCGAACTCCCAATAAACGAGCGATTACTCATTAGCTCACGCGCTCAACCAGGCTTAGTTGCGGTTCATCACCACCAACTTGCGGTGAACGACGGTTTGCCCCGGGCCTGCGAGTTGGACGAAGTACATGCCATTGGCAAGGTCACTTACGCTAATCTCTCTCGCATCATTGATAAGCTCGTCAAAATTTCCGGCCTTGACAGTCACCCCACGCTGATCAATGAGTTTCCAGCTGAAGCCTTCCATCACCTTATCCGGAGGGACACCGAGATATACCTTGCCGTTGGCTGGATTCGGATAGATCGAAATTCCATTTAAGGTAGTAGGTGTAACTTTTTTATCCTCCAGGCCGACAACCAGCGTGCCTTTCTTCTTTGGAGCAGGCACAACAATGCTCTGGTATATTTCCTTAGTATTCTTGTCCTGAACATAGCCCACCAGCACAAGTTGGGAAGAATTTGTTATGGGCACATCAATCGTTACATCACTCATGGTCTCGGTCCGTGAGTCGCCAATGTTGAACACCTGTGTGATTGTTTTGCCATCGGCACCAAACAGCTGTTTGCGCAATACATTTTGGAAAGTCCCTGTTTGATTCTCCAGAAGAGCCACATGAGCCAGGACAGGCGTGCTAACAGCAGCAAGTGCCGTCATCGTAAGCTGAACCGTAATGGTATTATCGACACCCGTACTCACCGTATCCAGTTGAAGTCTGAACTGTGGATCGATGAGCGCCCTTCTGTCTGCCTCAACACCCGCAACATCAAGGTCTGTATAACTGCCTGAGAATTTTACTCCATCCAGGATACCATCGATGATGGTTGATGGCGGTGAGGACACGCCAAAGTAGAGCGCACGGGCAGCAGGGTCATTCGGATTATCAAGGTTGAGCGGGTCAGGATTTGGGAAGCTGACGTGATACTGAATATCGAAGAAATCCGATCCCCCCGTGCCGCGGCTTGCAATTTGATCCTGGTAGCGAGCATTAACCCACTGATCACCTGTAACACTTCCAGCCAACGTTGAGTTGGTAAAGTGTTCCACGAGCACATTTCGCTGCTTCTCACCGACATAAAGATTATCAAAAGCAAAACCATCATAAGTGCTGCCAGGAGCGTTTTGATCATTGCTGGAGAACGCAATTCTTAAGCGCACCTGATCACGTGATGCATCAGTCGTATCTATAACATCGAGACTGAATCGTGCCCTCTTCCATCCAGAAACATCCAGCGGTTTCTTCGATTTGTCTGTCCAGCCATACGGACCAAAAGCGGGCTGCTGTCCTGGATTAGAGATAATGACGGATCCCGGGTCATACCATTCAACGCCCTGGTCTCGCTGGCTAACCGGTAAACCCGCCAATGGGCCAACAATCTGCCAGCTAGCACCTCCATTTATTGAATACTGCATCACTGCTCCATCCAGGTTTTTTTCAGCGTCTGACCAATAATCCATTGCGACCATTGGTCGTTTTAGGTTCGTTAGATCAAAGCAAGGGCCGTTTACCACGGATGACTCCTTGTCGAAATAGCTTGGTTGACCATTGTTAATAATATTGAACCCTGTCCACCAGGCAGTATCTAATGCAGTTCGTGGCGATGTGTTTACAATGTTAGCGCCGGAAGGAGTACCGACAATCCAACTAATGGGACTAATCACCAAAGTCGCCAACGGTGGGCTCGTCTGAAGGCCTTCAGCGATCCAACTACCAGGCCCCGACGAGAATTGCTCCACATAGGGCAGCAATGGCGTGGGAGCAACCGTCGTACCTCCAGTTAAAATGGGTACAGTTCTCAAAACTGAATTATTGCATCCGTCATTGGTAATGACACTAAGTGTGGTTGGATAAGAACCCGTAGCCAGGAAGTTGTGTTTCGGATCCTTGTAGGTTCCGGATGTACGATTAATGACACCTGGGATAGTTCCACCAGCTGGGCCGGAAATGATCACACCATCTCCAAAATCCCAGGTATAGGTAATGATTGTACTGATTCCTGCATTGGTCTGATCGAAATATTTTGTACTGTCATTTGTGCATATCGAGCCCCAATTAAAGTTCACAAGAGGAGGCGCGCCTACACGAAGCGGTAAGGTTGCAACATCTTTACATTGCCTGTCAGTAATCACAGTCAGTGTAACATTGTAAATGCCAGGGCCCGCGGGCAGGTAGTCATACGATACAACAACGCCTGAGGCAGTGCCACCGAACGAGTCACCGAACGTCCAATTGGTAGGACCAATGGCTCCCCCAAAAGGATTAGGGAGGGTCATTGATGATGAGCTGGTAAGCGTGATCGATGATACGATACAATTATTTGTCGGGGGAGTGATTTGGGCACTTGGTGCAGCCCAAACTTTTATCGGATAAGTTATGGGTGTTGATGAAAGCCCGGTAGAAATATCCTTGTAGTTATACTGCAACAGATAATCCGCTGAGGGAAGGCCATTGGTATCGATATACCATTCGTTATTGAACGAGAAAATTCGGGATCCAAGGTCAACCGCATTGGCCGTTAGCACAGCTGTAAAGTTGGTGCCAGAAGGGTCTCCAGTATTGGCTAGCGGACTCCCCTTCAACCTAATCAAACCGTTATTTGCACAAAACTGATACTCTCCCGTGGAGATATCATTCGCGATTTGCAGACAACTTGATCCCGGGATGCCGGGCGTTCCGCAATCCCATTCCATACCATAATCAATTACTGTAACCGGCGTTATGAATACTCTTCTTTGCTTTAATCCCAAGCAGCCTGTGGCAGGGTTTGTCCACTCATAACGGACCGTATCGAAGGTGTTGACCGCGACCAAGAAAGGATCAAAAAGTATTTCATCCTTGCCGGAACCATTGATGTACTGGCTCCCTAAGAAAGAACTTCCTGTACTAATCCGGAAATCCCCGCCTGTTTCTGATCCAGACAGCGGAAATACAGGACCATTTTCAGCATAAATGGCCGGCAGCGTACCAAAGTCGATATTGGGCAATCCGTTGACACGCACTGTAATTGACTGACTCACGTTAGTACAGGGGCCGGCACCATCAGGATCTGTGGCTGTCAGTGTCAACGTCTGCAATACAAAGGCATCAAGCGGAGGATTTGCACCATGTGCATATGTCGCCGCTGCCACAAGATTGCTGGGCGTGAATATTCCTGGTCCAGACCATGAGAAACCATTGGGTGCGTAAGTGACAACACCTGACAGGACGTATGAGGGAACGTTTGAGCAAATAGCTTGATCCAATCCTGCAGAAATCTGTGCGGCCGGATTCACCGTAATCGTCACTGTAAATAAATTCCCTACACAGGAATTTACACCAGTCGGAATGACGGAATAAACAACTATTTCAGGTGAGAAGCTGGTATTGACCAAGACATCGCCGATGAAAGGCGTGGCCTGATTAAACGTACTCTCTCCGGTTACATTTGGATTCGGTGCTGCTGACCAGATGAAGTTGGAAGGAAGTGTATTACCTAAGGTGTTAATATTGTTTTGAAGATCATAGGCAACCGGATTTCCACTGCATATGGTAGGTGCGACTGTTGATAGCCCAACCGGCTCTGGGTGAACAGTAATCTGAATCACAAATGTCGCTCCTGGGCAACCATTTACGCCTGTTGGAGTAACCGTGTAGTCTACAATTCGGTCCAGATTTGTAGCATTGGTCAATACATCCGTGATAATCGGGCCCACCACAGCGACTGTGCTCTCGCCTGTCACACTCCCATTGGGGGTTGCAACCCAACTAAATATACTACCCAGGTTATTTCCAAGTATGGCAATATTATTTAGCAAATTATAGTTTGCGGGAACGTCACTGCACGTTGAAACTCCCTGGTTGACTCCAATCGGATTCGGTTTCACTGTAACAGTAATGGCAAACGGGTCGCCAACACAAAGGCTTGTTGTTCCTGTAGGCGTTACCTGATATGTAACCAATTGGTCAACGCCCGTAGGGTTTATGAGTACATCGCCAATAACAGCTCCTGTCTGGGCGACAAGGCTTTCACCCGATACAGACGGATTGTCGATCGGCACAAGCCAACTGAATGCGCTCGGCATTCCGTTACCAAGACCATTGATGTTGGTGGTCTGAAGATTGTAATTGAGGGCCGTATTACTGCAAATCGTTGCAATATGGTTGGCTCCTCTGGGTTCGGGTTTAACAGGAACGGTCACTGTAAACGGATTCCCTACGCAGCCGGCAGCACTAACCGGTACAATTGTGTAGATCACATCAATGCTTAGGAATGAGTTGTTGGTATTCGTCCAGGCATCATCCTGCAATTCAGTAGATACCTTCCCAATACCAGCACTAACTCCTCCCGCACTCTGAATTAGGCCGTTGCTGTTTGTTGAAATATTGAAAGTGGATGTACCAGGCGTAACAAGGGTATAGCCTATTGCTACATCGCTGCAAGTGGTTCCAGCCGAGATAGGGCCCGATGCTGGTTCTGGTTGTACAGTGACCTGAACCAAGAAAGGAGTACCACTGCAGCCCGCACTACTGATTGGAGTAACGGTGTAGTCCACAAAAACATTCGCACCAGTCGTGTTCGTCCATGCATCGTCAACCAACTCGTTGGATGCTTTGCCAGTACCTGCGCTAATTGTTCCTGCACTCTGGATAAGTCCATTTGGATTTGTTGCTATCGTGAAGTTGGCTGCACTTACACTTGCTCCCGTCGTGATGAGGACAGCCCCTAATCCTGGCGCGATGTCGCTGCACACAGTCGGTGTAGCTGGGACGCCAACCGGAACGGGGTTAATAGTTATTACTACGGCTACCGGAGCACTGATGCAACTTCCTGAACTTGTCGCTGTAATATTATATGTAGCTGTTATAGCCAAGGCGGTCGAATTCAACAATACATCGATAATCGTCAGCGCGCTCGCCTCTGCTACTGCTACTCCAGCCGTGCCTTGCGTACTGGCGTCCGACATGGTCGGAACTGCCCAGCTGTAGGTAGTCCCCGCTGGAGCTCCTCCCGGTGTCAATGTCACTTTATAGTTTACCGCCGCTCCACTGCAAATGGTCTTTACCTGACCCGCCGTGATGACCGGGGCAGGGCTTATAGTAATCACTACGGGCACCATCACTCCTACACAACCCGCCCCACTCGTGGGAGTAATGTTATACGTCGCCGTGATCGGGGCACCCGTCATGTTGGTAAGTATATCTGTAATGGTCAGCGCACTCGCTTCCGCTACCGCTACACCCGCTGTGCCCTGAGGGGCCCCTGCCGACATGGTCGGCGCTGACCAGCTGTAGACTGTGCCGGCCGGTAAGCCGCCAGGTGTCAAGGTTACTTTATAATTTACCGCATCCCCGCTGCAGATCGTCTTAGTCTGTAACGCCGTAACTACCGGTGCCGGGTTTACTGTAATCACCACC
>JAYVBH010000040.1:0-86788 GCA_043750575.1 Cyclobacteriaceae bacterium | reverse complement strand
TTCTCTGCCGTGCTTCCGCGAAGTGCGTTGGCCCGATGACGCCCGTCGCGCTGGAGGGTGGTGTACGGCAGGTAAGTAGTATCTATCAAGCCCAATTTTCTGTGGGCTATTGGCGACACGATATCGAAGTGCGCCGGAGATTGTCCGACTCCGACGACCTGAAAAGTTCTCCCCAACCCATCCGCATAGGCGATCGCATGCGAAACTTCGGTTTCCAGGAGCGAGCTGTAGACCGACGAGGATTCGGTCAGTCCTTCTTTCAATACTGTCGTTGTTCCCACACTATTCAATTGCAAATCATAGGATTGCACAATGCTCTTCACGGTTACCGGACTAGAATTAGCAGGGTTTGCCGTCGGGTTCCCTTTGACCTGAATGGTGTAGTCCCCCGGTGCGGAAACCGTGTCTTGTTGATTTGTGGCCCCTGGTATGAGCACCCCATTGAGATACCATTGGTAGGAAGCATATGTGCTGGTTGCTGAAAGGAGGACAGTGCTGCCCGGCGCAATCGGCGAGGGTGTCGAAGGAGTGATTGCAATAGCTGGGTATAAATTTATGTTCACGGAATTAGAGAACGTTTCCGGGCACACACCGTTCTTGGTGGCAACCCTGTAGGTTGTGGACTGCGTGATGCTGTAGCTGTAGGTTGGTTGACTATTGACAATTGTTGTCCATGAGCCCCCCGTGCTCTTCTCCCATCGATATATCACAGAATACGGAGCTCCAAGAGAAAGTTGCCCACCCGCCGATGTTGCGTACACGTCTGCACTCTGGACAAGCGTTCCGCCTGCACTGGGAGAATCAACCGTTATGACCGCACTTGCAGAGTTTGCCTCCGCACACGTACCACTCTTGACCACAGCTCTGTAAGTCCGTGTCGCTGTCAATCCTGAATAGCTAAGCGTTGTTGTCGTATTGGCAACGGTTGTCCATGAGCCACCCGTTGAGTACTCCCACCGGACTATGGCGCCGGTATGACCAGATAATGTGAAACTACCCGATGCCGGAGAGCACATGGTCGTCGTTCCACCCACAGTCCCTCCTACCGAGGCTAGATCAATCGCCACAGCAACTGACCCTGTCATTGTTTGTGTGCAACCCGTAGTTGCATTGGTAGCCACAACGGTGTAAGTGCCAGCCGTTGTTCGGCTGGTCCACGTCAGTCCAGAACCTGTGCCCGCTACGGCTGCTCCTGAATTGGCGGCTCCAACTTTAAGCTGATAGTTTACCCCAGCTTGTGAACCGCCAAGCGTTACGCTCACACCACTCCCACCCGTACAATAATTACCCCCGCCGCCAACCGAGTACTGGGTAGGAAGTGAAGACTGTGAAACGTATGCCGATGAGTATGTTATTGTGCATGATGGGCTGCTTTTTGTCGCGACAACAGTATATGTGCCCGTTGTCGTCTGGTTTGGCCAGGTGAGGGCACTTCCGGTACCTGCTTTGGAAGAACCACTTGAGGTACCATTAATTTTGAGTTGATAGTTTATGCCCGTTTGAGATCCCGAAAGAGTCACGGTAGACCCGCTACTTCCGGCACAATAACTGGTTGCAGAAATTCCATAGGACACATCAATGATCAACGAAACTGTAAAGGCATTGGAGTTGTACGTGGTGACATCACAGAATTGCTGCGGTGGCGAATATTCCGGATCATACCAACAGTTCTCTTCCTGGCCTGTTGCAGAAAGGCTGTTGTTCGAGCTTGTCCATTTGACTTGAACCGACGAACCCACATTGGACCCAACAAAAGTGCCGCCACTAACCGTCCATGTTAAGCCACCAATGGGACCATAATAGGTATACGCTGTCGAGCCATCAGGGCAAACTGAGGAAGTTCCTGTAATGGCAAACGACTGATTGAAATAATTGTAAGTCTGTCCCTTAACTGAAATGGGACCGCCAAAAACTAACGCCAACATAAGGCCGAACACGCATAGGCAACATCTCTGATGCATGATTAGAAAAAATTGAGTACTTCTGGAATAGAGGTTCATAGGCTTTGAACTAGGTACGGACGAACTTTTCGGGTATTCACTATTCAACTGACATAATCTTGAATCGCAGTTTGGATACGAACTCACCGGGTTTACTAAAGTCCATGGTGATGAATGTTCCACTTGCGGTTTTTTCCAGAATCATTTTTGCCGTCTTTCCATTCCTTTCCAATGCATAAGTGATCGTTCCCAGGGTTGAGACATCTGCCCACTGTCCATCTACCGAGGAAATTGTGAAAAGGGACTTTAGTGCTCCATCTTTTTGAATCCATTCAACGGAGGAATTCGATTGAGTCCGAAATTGACAGCTCATTTGCTTATTGGTGGCCGTCTGAAGATCAGTGACTTCTTCCGCTTGCCACAGGAGTGTACCCCTGGCAATATTCTGAGCATGAAGGGATAGGGTGCTGAACAATAGCACAGTAAGAAATGCGATTGTAGGTTTATTCGATTTCATGGATACTAAAGCTTAGTGGTTATTGACAATTGGCGTTTGCGACATGCGTCACCGTGAAACTTGTATTCCCCAGATATGCGTCAATGATGGTCAGGTTACAATCCTTCACAGCAGAGCAATCAAGAGCGATGTTGGCTACATAGATTTCTACCACATTGGGGGTACCCTGAGAAAGGGTTAACGGCACAATAGTAAGTGTACTTCCATATCCATATTGAACGCCATTCTTCGACCAGACAATGTTGAAAGCACAACCAGTGGGAACGGATGGAAGTTGCAGGTTAATGTTCCTTACACCAGAATTACAATCTACCGTTAGCGTTGCAGATTGACCAGAGGAGTTCGTTACGGTACTGGTAACATTAACTGTGCTAAGAAAATTAACACACAAATCTTCTGCATTGGAATACGTGCCGTAGAGTGCGCTACTCGCAGTAAACTTGACACTGTGTGCCCCTGCTGTTTGAAAGGTGTAGTTCATGACTCCACCTGACCCCGCCGTCTGTGGGACGCCATCAACTTCCCAGGTGTATGTCAGGTTTGGGTCGCAATTTGTAACCCCATCAACTGCAGGACTAAAAGTCACTGGTTCACCAACCAAACCTTGGGCTGGAGAGACATTCATATACGCCAAAGGAGTGGGGGCAATTACGATTTGGGACGAGTATTCATTCTTCTTGATGAGGTTTCCGTACTGATCAAGTGTGCTCACGGGCCGACTTAAATGGTCGTACGTTTGCTTCGTTGAAAACCCCCGATCATCGGTACTTGAGGTCACACCCTTAAAAGGTAGAATCGTCTGAGCCGAGAACCTTCCGTTTATAGGCATGACTAAGATATCATCCACTGCGACATTGGATTGTGATGATGCATTTGTTCTTACCTCAACGTAGAATGGAGGACAATTTGCTGTTGTGGTCAAGACGCCTTCGAGGTACTTCCAGCTATCACTTGTTTCAACTAACGTCAATTGCACCTGACCAACATCTGTTGTGCTATTTTCTTTGGCATTAAAAGTTACAATCGAGCCTGATGCTGCCTTAACCCAACAAGAAACACGGTATTTATCGCCATTCTTTTGAATCTTTTTTGATTGATCGCTGGTAAGGAATTGGGTGTTGTCCACAAACGCAACCGCCTTCTGGCCTGTCCCACCACCAACAGACAGAAAACCCGATCCACTCTGTGTTAGCCCAAAAGAATGTCCTCCTTCAAAACCCTCAAAAATGGATTGCTGTGCTTCAGTATTGAGAAAGGATGCTGCCGGAAGTGTATTGCTCGCCGTGTAGTGCGTAGAAGAAACATTGCGTTCGACATCCATTTCTGTTCTCGGCTTTCCCTCCTCATACTCAAATACTCTCTTGACTGTCCTGTAGTTGTTTGTGTCCCAAATAAAGGATCCCCCGCTTGTGCTCGCAGGAGTAAGGGTTGCCCCGGGCAATAGTGACTTAACCAAGTAGGGCAAGACTTGACCGTTACCGAAGTCGCGGTACAATACAAGCTGGGCTGATGAAGTTGTTGTAACCGGACCTGGCAGGGTTAAAGATGTATACTCCTCTATGATTGCGCTGCCGCGATTGGTCGCTTTAAGAAGTTCGATGGCAACGGCAACTGTATCGGTAGACGCCGGATGCGAAGAGAATTGGAAGTCTTTTGCATACTTGATTGTCTTGACCGATGTCGTGCTGTTGGGTAATATTGTTGTGACAGAACTGAGCATCTTGTTGCTGTTGTAGGAGTATGCAATCGTCGTCTGATGCAGTTTTGTAGGATCTTCCAAGCTTGCCTGCTTGATCACCTCCTGGCTTACATAATCCGCCATTCCCGTAAGGATATTGTAAATGCCGTAGTAATAGAGATAGCCAAGTTTCTCAAAGCGAACTCCTTGGATCGTCACTGCATTCACGGAAATTTGTGAATAGGATATAGTCTTTTCATTCAATAAAACATCGGACTGTGAATAGGTAGCTACCCGGGTTGGCTGCCCCCTTCTAAAGTCAAAGTTGGCCGAGGGGGCATAAGGAAATAAATAATAACCATTCTTCAGGTAAAGCGCTTCAACATTGATTCCCCTGGCGATGCGGCTCTTGGTTGCATTCCAGGATCCATTTGCAGTTTCAGGAAACATTCCAGGCACATTGAATTCCTGGACCGTGTAGCCCCTCGAAGGAGTTCGTTCCACGACCCGCGAATACAGAACTGCAGGTTCATCACCGATGTTATCCACAACCCTTTGCGCACCAGTGGTTGTGACATAGCCAAGCGTGACAGGAGCAGTAAGTTTTCCACTGGTTGTAGTCCCATCTTGCAACACATATTCGTACTGTTTCTCAATAGCCCGGTAACCACTAACATCTGTACTCGACTTCCCAAAAGCTGCCTCTCCACCCTGCAGCGTCAGCTTCTTAACCCTTACCCCCGGACCTGAATAGGTTACCGCAGGAGAAACTGAAGTATCTACATAGGAATTGGATTCATACTCTATTGCAGCATATCCAGCCGTTGGAAAAATAACTTTTTTAAGAGCCCCAAAATCCGCACTGGCCGATACCCCGCGAGAATCACCGGAAATAGTCTCGTAGCTTACGCCATCAATAGCGTGAACACGAAGTCTGCGGCCATCGTTCTGGCCCTCGGCAAAGTAGAGTGTCGGCTTATTTCGATTAGTTCCTGACCCGGTGAAATACCCAAAATAATCTTGCTTCCAATTCCTTCTCCAATCGGCATTTGAAATGGTCGCGTAGTTGTAGTTGTTTGGGGTCACGCCCTGGTACTGGAACTGGTGTGCCTCTGCTCTTTGACAAGTAGTACCAGTCACCCTCGCTTCGCTGAGAAACTTCTTATTAATGATTTTGGTGGTTCCAACATTAGATGATGCAGTAAAATATTTGAACTCAACTTTGCGGTCATCAAGAGATACCGTGTCGGCAATTTTAACGCTTTGCAAAAGGTTGCTTCCCCAGCTAAATACCGCCTTGTAGCTTTTTAGTTTGATCGATTCAAGCTGATAGAACTTATACAGGTCAAGGACATAATTCGATGAGTCCAGATTGTAATGAGTTTTTGAGGCTCCATCTGCAAGCGTACTGGTGTTTGTCTTATAAGAAAAAATAGCTGTCGTTCCAGTGGTCGTTGAGGTAATCGAAGTCAATTTCCAGTTGTAGCAGAAGCCAACGCTGGTCAGCATGAATTCTTTTGGTATGTATTTGGCCGCAGTGTTCATCTCGTTTTGGTTCCCGACATAACCGCGGCGAAGAATCATATCACTTGCCGAGTTTCCCCCACCAAAAGTGTAGACCAACCCATTATTGGCCTTGATCTTGATCGTCGTCATGGCCTGAACAGAAGGGAGGAATTCAATCGAGACATCCACATGCGACAATAGTCTTGGTACTCCACTTTGTTCAAGGACAAATTGAACAGCCAAACCAGGGGCCGAAACTGAAAAGACATCAGGTTCGGTATCCTTTGTATAATTTGCATGCAGCGCTTCTAAGGCGGCAAAATCTGGCTCCTCGTCAGCCCAGGTACTCAGGTCATCATTTCCTACAGGAGTAAATCCTGGAACAATTCCTGTCCTGGATAGCCATCCCTTTCTGTATGAGGTATTGATCTCATCAGGTAATCCTCGTACTTGGCGATGTACACCACCACCAGCAGAAAGATTCCACCCTACGCCGCAACTACCTTCACCTTCAGCAACTCGAATGCTCCCGCCATGGTGGTAGATACTTAATGGCACAGAAATATCATTGGCTTGGAGCGAGCCGATGGGAATGGACATTCTTAATCGGCCAGTAAGTGCATCCACATCTTGCGCAAATAACACCACCGCTGATGAGGTAAGGCAATAAATGAAGATGCTGAAGGATCGAACGAAGAATCTCATAGAAAATCGGATTGTAAGTGCTGTATATCCACGAAACGAACATCACTCTTCCTAAGGTGGAGAAGCTCTCGCCATAGGAGTAACTCCCAGTCAAATAATCCAGACTCTATCAGAAAGGCCTCAAACAAGTCAGCCATAAAAAAACCACCGGAACCCCAATTGTCCCGGTGGCCAACCTAAAAAACCAAGAAAGGAAACTTCGGGTAATTGAGCCTCTTTTGCGCGCTGGGCTAGGATTTTGTCCCAGACGATTTTTGAGTTTATCTTACTTCCGTAGGATTAACTCCTATAAAGCAAGTCATATAGCCCTGCAAGAACTTAGGTTGAGCAAAAAAAACGATGGCCATACCCACCAACCCCAATTACGACGGCACCGATGGTGGCCGCATTGATCTCATCACTGCCCGGCAATGGGCGAAGAATTTCCGCGATGCCCACCCGAATCCCGCTGAAGTCAGGTCGCACTATTACGGCCGTGATACCCTCGACAGTATTCTGGCACAAAAAGGCTGCACGGGAATACGGGTGTACTATGCCGTCAATGACAACAAGGAAAAAGAATTGCTTGTGGTGGGGGTGGATAATCAGGGAAACAATATGCTGCCTGCTTCGGTTGTAGTGGTGCCGGGGGAGAATTCCATTATGGACTACTCATACCCATGCCCCCCATTTTGCCCTCCAGGAGGAGAACTCTGAGTCTTCCCGGAGATAAATAGAAATTGTAACTAAGGGCAGTCATAGACTGACAATCGTATGGAAGTAGCCATGCTTATTGCTCATATCTCGTCGACCTCGTCGCTATTGCCATTTGGGCTATCGCTACGGTCATGGAATAGCTCCAGGATTATTCTGCTTATAAGCATTCTAACAGCTTGTAGCTTCAGCTTTGATATGGTTGCCTATTATTTTGCGACCAGAGGTGTTAATACATACCCAATCGGCAATCTCTTTTTTCTGGTTCAGGCTGAACTTCTGTTGCTAATATACCGGGAGGCCTTTTCATGGAAAATGCGTTTTGTGATCTGGGCTGGAAGTGTTTATGCTTTATTGTATATCATCAATTACAGCTTCGTCCAAAGCCTTTACACCGTCAATTCCTATTCGATCGCAATCTCCTGCCTGCTCTTCATTGCACTATCGTTGAACTATTTTCGCTTCCTGTTAAAAAACCTCCCAGAAACCTTCGTGCATCGCAGCCCCATGATCTGGATCAATATTGCGGTGCTCATCTATTTCGGCGGCAGTCTTTTTATCTTCATGTTGTACAATTACATCCCTACAGCAATCTGGATTTTGCATAATATGCTTAACATTACCAAGAACATCCTCTTCTTCGTCGCCATATGGCAGAGCCAGCGCAAGATCAACTCTATTTCCTCCTGACCCTGGGCACGGCGGGCATGCTCATGCTCGCCCTGTTCATCATTCTCTTTTTCTTTATCTACCAGAAACGGATCCTCCTGCTCCAACAGCAAAAACAGAAAATGGAAATTGACTTTCAGGAACAGATGAGCCAATCCCAACTGGAAGCACAGGAAAAAGACCGCAGCCGCATCGCCGCCGACTTGCATGATTCCGTTGGCTCCCTGCTCTGGGGCGCCAAGCTGAACGCGACTTTCATTGAACGGTCTATACCCCTCACGCCGGAAGCGAGGGAATCACACGACGAACTGATGTCCATCCTCGATCAGGCCATCGGCACCATCCGCCGAATTGCCTGGCAACTCACCCCGGAAGCTTTTCAACATGCAGGCCTGTCTATATCACTGGAAAGGCTCTGCAACACCATTGATGGAAAAGGGATACGGGTAAGTTACACAGGCTGCGATCAGGACATGTGGAACGATAGCCGCGCGCTTCAGCTGTTCAGGATTGTACAGGAACTGCTAAGCAATAGCATCAAACACGCTGCCGCGACAACGATCTCGGTTGTACTCTCCTGCCACGATGATAAACTGACCGTCACCGTAGCAGATGACGGCATTGGCTATAGCCCGCACCCCTCTTCCGACGGGGTGGGCTGGTGGAGCATGCGCACCCGTGCCCGGCAAATCGGAGCGCAATTCTCAATAGGACAATCCCCTATGGGGAAAGGTCTCTCGGTGACGGCAACATTACCTTTGAACGTATGAAGAATAACCAGCTTGTCTATCTGGCCGATGATCACACCGTGGTTCGAAAGGGAATGATACGCCTGCTGAAAACCTTTAGCCGGGTTGGCCAGGTAGATGAAGCATCCAATGGAAAGGAACTCATCCACCTCGTTGAGAAAAAGCAACCGGATGCCGTCATCCTCGACGTCGAGATGCCCGTCCTCGGCGGGATTGAGACTACCCGCCACCTGGCCGAAAATTTTCCCAGCGTGAAGATCCTGATCCTGACCATGCACACCGAAGAGATCTTTGTCATACGGCTCATGGACCTCGGCGTACACGGGTTCCTCAACAAATCGTGCGGCCCCGAAGAAGTTGAAAAGGCACTCTACGCGATTGTTGACAAAGACTTCTATCGCAACGACATCATGGAACGTGCCCTGCAACAACTACATGGAAAGGTGCAACCAGACAAAACCCATCACAAGCTCACTTCTCGCGAACTGCAAATCCTGCTGCTGATCTGCCAGGAACTAAGCCCTGGTGAAATCAGTGAACGGTTGCAAATCAGTGAGAAGACATTTTTCAATCACCGCGCCAATATCCTCGAAAAGACAAACTGCCGCGGTAATATTGGGCTGGTAAAGTTCGCGCATGAGAAAGGACTTCTACATTTACAAGGCCCAGCACAGTAAGCCCCAATTTGGCGAACTGTGATTGTCAATGAAGCTAGATTGGTCAATCTTTGAAGGCCCAGTAGCGGCCTCTGGCGGTATTCACTTCCCTAAGACCAAAGCGGCGGTCTGCACGCTGACCCTCTTTGATCAGGTAGAAGATATCTGATAAGACCGACTTATTTTCCGCAAAATAGGAATGTCCTAAAAATCCTGTTTCCACTTTCGTAGCATCAATGGTCTCGATGCCGGGCATGATCACCATCTCTGGTCCGGAATCACCAGCCCGGGCATAGCCATGAACTTGCTTCGAAGCCTGCAGTGCAAGGTCGCGCGAGGAAGCATACAGTGTAATGGGTCGACCATGCCTAGTGAGGGCAGGCGCGATATCGCGTTTGAAGACTTCTGCGTCAATATCTGGGGCTGTAAGTACTACTTCGGTCAGACGCTTTCTCACCTCCGGCTTCTCCGTAAGGAGCGCCGCCAGGCTTCTCGTAAGGGCCCGGTTCCCCATACTATGGGCAATCAGATACACATTCTGAGCATCTGACTGATCAAAGAAATCCTTCAGGAATTTCAAAAGATTCCCCTGGGCCCACTCAATAGTTTGCTCATCCACAGTGTATGCCGCTGTCTTGCCTTGTGATGGCCAACTGTAGAATACAGGTGCACCGTCGAACGAGAGGTCATAGGTTATTTGTGCCGTTCGACGAGCAGCATCTTCAAAACTCACATTATAGCCGTGCACAAAGATAAAAGCACTACTGCTCGAGGATGACTGAATCCGTTGCCGAAGTGAATCGAAGAAGAAATCCTGACGCATGCTCCGTGTCGTCAAAAGCACTACGTGCTTATCCGGGTTTTCCTTAAACTCCAATCTCCAAATAGAAGGGGCTTCCAGCTCCCCCAGCCGGTGATCCCTCGGGATGCTCACTTCACAGGTGCCGTACTTTAAAGTTGACCGGGCACTCCCAAAAGTTTGTGAAGCAATGGCATTGGTATTGGTATTCTGGTCCCTGTCCGTAGCAAAAAATGTTCTGACAATCGTATAGTTTTCCTCTGGCTTCTTCTTCGACTTCTTGAGACTCTTAAGCTGATCGTTCCGCTCCACCGGGCTTGAAATTTCTTCTGACACTTCAATGCTATCCATCGTTTCTCTCGCGTGCTCCGATTTTCTCCCACCGCATCCGAAAGCAAAGGCCATTAGGGGCAGGCCAATTGCTCCCATCCAGATAAACTGCATCACAGTCTTTAGGGAAAGAATTTTTCTAGCCATAAATAGTTGGGTCAATTTCGGTGAAGTAAACTTGCTCAGTTGTGACAGTTCAACGGGTGTGGCATTCATTGCAGCAATAGTAACACCCATCAGCTTCCCGGTAGGTATTCTTAGCCTCGCGAACGGCAGGTTGACAACTGGTGAAGTCGCCGAGATAGCGGCAATTGCTTTGATTGGGCATGTAGCTGCAGCCCTGCTTGTGGACTTCGTGATCACGGTTGGCCTGGGCGTTTTCATTTACATAGTATTTTGCCATAATAATAGGATCGTAATTTGCTCTTTATCTTAACAAGGTGAAAATCAGAAAGCCGATTAGCTACTAGACGTAGTAGTAACTCCCAAGGGTTCTTTCAGATCAATTATAGCCGGGACTGGGGTGTGTGTTTAGCCAAAACCTCCAAATAAAGCACTTGATAGTAAACTCAACATTTGCCAACTTCAGGAAGTTTGTTCTTAAAACAGCGGGTTACATTATACACGGTGCTGGAACCAAAGCCAAGACACCCACCACTCCACTTAAAGCGAATTCCGTTTTCGCAAGCATCATAGGTGCAATAAATCACCCAGTGATTAACATGAACATGTTGAAAAGTATAACACCAGCCAGTGCGGTATTTTTTACAAGGGTATGGAATAAAACCCCACCAACATGTCGTCCAATAAGAATAGGTTTGTTGAGTTGCCATAGTTGTGAGAGTTAAATATTAGGTTAAATTTTTCATTGAATTTATTGCCATGAGGCTTCAATAGTTCTGATTGTTGCCTTAAGCTTTTTTCTGGACATTCTTACACCAATAATCTTTCCCCACACAGACCCGACTACAATAGAGCCAAGAGTTACAAAAATAATTTTGGAGGAAGTTGTAGAACCAGTTGACGCATAATAAACCGCATTAATTACGGTCGAAGCCACGAACGCAACACGAAAACCAATTGAACCTGCACCACATCCGCATTCACTATAATATTTATTCAAATTCAATTCCCACTGCATCCTTGGAAGAGGATCCAAACGTAGCGGAAGCATCAAGTATGCTCCCTGCACTTTAGGATGATAATATAAATTCCATAACTCCTGTATGCTGTCTATTTCTATGATTTGTCCAGTCATGCAATTTTTGCATTAAAGAAACTACACCTTAAATGCAGCCAACTCTACTCCTTCCCCATCTGACCAAAATACAGCTCCTCGATACTCTCCTCCGTTTTGAATGCCGATGAATTCTCAATCCGAAACTCCATAGTTTCCGTCATCCGCATCGCTTTATGACCAAAGCCACCGCCCCACCAAAGAAATGCGTTCTTGAGTTTGCACAACCCCAGAAGTATGTCCAGTCCCTCTGCACCATCCGCCTTGTAGCCAATGTTTCGCTCAGACGTAAGGCTAATCTTGACACTCGCGTCGGCTAGATTGATTCGCTCAACAGCCGGACTATCGGCTTCAAATGAAATGGCTGAATTCTTACCTTGAGATATCGCAATGACGGTTTTGCCGGCCTTCACCAAATCCGTTACCACACAGTACTCCTTCTTCCACTTTTTCTCCTTTAACAACTTTTTCAATATCTCCCCCATCTTCACCTTATTCGAGATGCGGTTCGTCGTGCATCCCGCAGCGTTAAAAAAGATCGAATCCTTGCTTGCAAACTTAACCTCCAATGCGGCCTTTGCCAATGCAACCCCGGCCGAGTTCAACGTTCCCTTGGCGAGGAGATTGATTTCAACGCCACCTTCTGACTTGAATTCTTTATGGTCTGCGGTAAGATCAGCAGCAATCTGAATGGCATCACCCTTGAATTCCATAAAATCATTCTTCAGTTTTCCCGTTGGGACAAAAATGTTCCCAACCAATATGCCATAGTCCCCTAATTCAAGAGGACCACCTGGCTCCCAATTGGCAAACAAGACTTTGAAGTGCTTTTTGAGCTCATCAGCGTAGAGATTGGCAATCTTGCTCATCGGTTTTATTTGTTTACGTGCATAGGAATCCACTCGAGAGCTTCCTCAGAAGGCTTTCGATCCACTATGCAAAGTATATTTTCTTCCCGAATTGAGGAGCCCAGGTCTAGGAGTAAATCCTAACCATATTTGACATATGTCTAATGCACGCTAAACATAGTTGCTCTAATCGGTAGGAATATCTTAAGCAATTGTGTGCTTGTCTATAATGGCATTACGGGACAAATCACTCTATCTATTTAGAGCCATTTTCCAAGACAATTAATTCTGATTAGCTAAAGCCCGAGAGCTTCGAGCCGGGATTGTCGATAATGTGCTTCGAAGAACTTACCCAACGGTATGGCGCGCTTCTCTTGACGCGTTGCCCGTTGTGAACATATGGCCTCGCAGAACTGGACTTAAAGTGATTCGCTCCAGAACTAAATTTAATAGGACTTACTCCCATTACTCCGCATCAACCTGAAATTTCCCCCGTAACTCTGGTTTGTCATTCACTATGAGTTCACACTTGATTTTTTGCCTGTTTGTATCGGCAAATTGATGGGCTCTAAAGAGGCTAACCTTGATTGATTGATAATTAGTATCAAATTCCTTTAACGATCTGCTATGAAAAAGTCGATTCCAAGAAAGATTACAACTGTTGGTCAACTGAAAACAATTATAAAAGAGAAAAAGCTTGGCTGGAATGTTGACGATTCCCTTTCAGATGCCGACCCGCTTCCGGCTTATCCTGTGGGAAAAACGAAAGGTGCTGATCCGATTCTGAATCGGGCACCCTCACTGGAATTCCAGGAAATTCTGGATGCTCCCCCAACAAATTCATTTTTATTGGATCGATGGAGAAAACTTGGCCTACTGAAAAAGGATGTGAAAGGAAATAAACGAAAATAATAATATCAAATGAACGTTGACTGGAGAAATCGATTCGGATATAACTGGATTAGTTCGGTCCGAAACCAGGGAAATACCAATAACTGCTGGGCATTTGCAATGACCGCACTATATGAATCAATGGTCCGTATTGAACACTGTTTGTGGTGCCGGTTGTCAGAAGGTGAGGTTGCACGAGGTGCAGGAAAACAATCGCGTGATTTTGGTAATCTGGGTGAGGCAGCGATTTTCGCGGAACGCTATGGCGTTGCAGATCCGGATTGCTTCCCATGGAGCGAATCAATGAGTATTTATTTGTCAAAGCCTCACGGCACCTCCATGGATGCTTTTCCGATTTCAACGACGCCGGATCGATCAGGACGTGTAGTTAAGGTAAAAGGAACAACCTCTTTACAAATCGTAGCTGACAAGAAAAACTGGATAGACACCAGAGGTCCGATGTCATTTATGATTAATCTTCCTCCCGACTTTGCTGCACATGGGACTGGTATTTACACACCTGCAGGAGCTACAACCTCCAGGCAGTCGCATGCGATGCTCGTGGTCGGATTTAGTGATACAGATCGTTGCTGGATTGTTAAAAATTCCTGGGGCGCACGTCGGAACGAGGCTGGATTTATTCGAATCTCGTACGATGCCAATATTCTTGAGCCCCTAAACTTTGTGGGAATGGCAGGCACTAATCCCGGGCCATGGATTAAAAGAAGGCATCGGAATGGAAACATAATTCAGGGAGGTAATGGCGCCAGAAGAAATAATCTGGAGTTGTTTTTGTGGAGAGGACAGAACATCGAGCATTGGTGGAGAGAGCATTCAATACCTGGATTTCCTTGGAACCGGGTAGGAGTCGTTGCCAGTACGGATCCTTGGCGTGGAATTGAGGGAAACCCGATCGATATGCCGTCTTGTATTCAGAGCACATTCAATCGAAACTATGAATTGATATATAGAAATTCAGATAATCGTTTAAGGCATATCTATTATGATCAAAAGCACGCGATGTGGTTTGATTGTGGTCCGTTCGGTCCGACCAATCCTGTCGGTGTTCCGGGATTTATTCAATCGAATCGTGGCGCTCCTGGTGACTTTGAAGTGATCGTACTAAATAATTTCGGGGCGTTGGAGCATTGGACAAAGCATAACAGTTACCCATGGACACACCGGCCGGGGGAATGGCACCAAAAACGAAATGTGATCGGGTCAGGTATTCGGTTCGCAGGGCCAGCATTGGTACACAGCAAAAAAGGTCTGGATCCCGATGATGATAAAGAAATGGAGCTAGGTCAGTTTCATTATGCGGCTGTGAACAATTCCGGCAATATCCTTCACTTTATCAGTTTCACTCCGAATTTATCCGGTTCATCATGGCAAGTGAGATCCACTTTCGGAAGTGGTATTCTAAGCGCTCCTTGCATGATTGAAACGCAGGGCAACAACGATGAGAAGACTCCGGGAACATTAGAATTGTGTGTTGTCAATAACGCAGGAGTGATGGAACACTGGACATGCAACCGCACTTTGGAAAGCTGGACGTTGACCCGCACAATAGGCACCGGGCTTGTAAGGGTTGTCGGTCTCCTTCAAAGCACTTTTAATTTTAACTTGGAAGCAATTGTCGAGCGTACCGACGGACGATTTCAGCATTTTCATAAGGATATAGGGCAATGGCATGCAGGAGTTATTATAGTTTAATCTAAGACGTCATTCGCGGGCCTGCCATGAACAATAATCGAAGGTCCGATGAACACCAAAGAAAATCGTCGCTTCCCCGCGTGGTAGCCTATTTTCCCAGGCGTAATGATCAAAGATCTGTGGTATAATTGCTTCAAAGAACATTCTCCCTCTGGCGCTCGTCATCTAATCGCAAGGCACTCTAGCGCGGCAAGCGAAGCATTCATTCACTCCTTCCCTCCGCACCCTGTCATTACGAGCGAAGCGAGGAATCTCCTGAACCATACCATCAATTACGTTCTAACTACCCCTCAGCCCCAGGTTCTTCAACGATGCCTTCTTGTTTAGTTGTTCCTTGGCCAGTTCTATACCCAGTTCCTGAGCCATCTTGATGTAGGCGCTTCTCAGGGTTGAAGCATAAATGGGCATATGGGGATGAAGCGTTCTCAAAATTCGGTCGCGAAAGTCGCTCACAATAAAACCGGCAATGTCAAGCCAGGCAATCAGGTGGAGCGTACCCAGAATTCTTGTTGTAGGATCCCTTTGCTGAATAGACAAAACAAAAACCTGATCATCGGAAAGTATGTATTGTGAATTTACGGTCTTGTGTTGTGCTGCGGCCTCAGCCTCTCCTTCATCGATCCCTTTGGTAGTTTTCAGAATGACCAACGCAATGGTGTCGTACTCAGAACAAAGCGCCAGAAAACCCTCATTCAGCCTCAGATGCTGCAGAATTGCACGGCGTCTTGGTTCATAATGAATGTGCTTCTCGTATTCGGCTTTGACTACAAGCGGGATGTGAATGCGTATGAAAATACTTTTCAGTAGGGAGAGAACCCTGAGTTCATCCAGAACCGTCAGGTTGACCAGCGTGGACGTATCGATGACGCAGGTCCTACGCATTCAGCCGAGACCTTTTCTTCCTGGCTGTTGATTTTCTTTTTGGCTTTTTCGGCTCCTCGTCAAACAACTCCGCTAACGCAAAGAGGCCTACGCCGACGAGCAGTATGCTGCCCAATACGCCCATGAAGTCGTTGCTATTGGCACCTTTCGTGCCGGCCTGTTTGAGTTTGGTCGCAATCACGTTTACCATTTCATCGGCCCGCTGGCCGCGAAGGTCAATCATCACTTCTGTGCAGTTCTCCATGCCGGCCAGATTTTTTCCTCTGCCTATGTCATACACAACAAGGATTCTGGATTTATCGTGATGCCTCCTGAAGGCAACTTCGATTTCCTTCCGAACCACCTCGCTAAGCTTTGTTGTAGAGAATACGATGAAGTAATCGCTGAGATTGATCCTGTTCATGGTTTCGGCCGAAAGCTGCGCAGACCCAAAAGAGCGGTCAGGGAGCATCATGTTATAGCCGCTGACTGCCCCGATGGTATGCAGCCTTATAGCCAGGGTTTGCTCAACCTCCGACTGAGGGTTATAGGAGATGAAAACGGCAGGAGTGTTCATGGTTCACAAATTTAAGCATGAGTTTGGTCGAAATCTCTATTACACTCGCCGGAAAACCTGATTAATTTTTCACTTTGGCGTGAGTCAGAAATGGCCTTCCGGTTGTTTACCGACTCTGGCGCGACGTCTCCCGACGCGTGCCCAACCATCTAGCGCGCGCGTTCCAACACAACGACTCTGGCGCGGCGTCTGAGACGCGTGCCCAACCAGTCTTTCATACGAAGCATTAATGCCACAACCTGTCAATTGAAAACTAATCAAGCCAATTAACTCAACCTCACTCAATCCTTTGCCACCGTTATAGTTCCGGGCGGAAGTATAAAGATAATCACTTGGCTCTCTAACAATCTCCTCGACCACCGGATTATTGTGAATGTATTCAAGCCTTTGCATGGTGAACTTCCCTTTGGTCAACAGTATAGGGTGATTACCGTCCTGCCATCATCTTGCCTATTTGTGGCATCAATTCTTCGCTTTCGATTCCCGACCGGCACGCGTCCGGAGACGCCGCGCCAGAACCAGTGGGGAACACGCGCGCTAGATGGGGCCAGAACCATGGGAGAACACGCGCGCTAGATGGGTCAAAGGCAGGCAGGCAACGCGGCAGGAGACGCGCGCCATATCGCGAAAACGGAAACCAGGCCTTGACAACCTCTTCAAGGTAGCAAAAACCTGAAGGTGGACCCCTCTGACCTATGGTCCTGTAATGATCACATTAGGTAAAAGGTTTCAAGAAATTTTTCCTTGGTCATATTCAGTGCCCTCAGATGCTGCTTAATGATGAACTCGGGCACAGGAGTAATATGCGATTGGACAGTGATGGGTCTTGCGAGGTCGCTCCTTGTGAAATGCATATGACCTCCCTTTTCTCGGGTACACTTACATCCTATGTGATTCAGGAACCTCAGATAGTCACCTAGATCAATGTTTCGGAGGTGCCTGGTGGACATTGAACCTCAGCAAGGTATTCCTACTGTCTGCTCAAATTTGGTGAACTGCTTATCATTAAGGATGTCAGCCAGGTATTGATTATTCACGATCTGATCGGCAAGCTGTGGGGCGCTAATTTTCCGTTGTTTCATCGAATGAATATTCCAGCCAAGTCTTTTCAGTTCATCTACCAGAGTGTTCTTGTTAATCGTGTACTTGAAGAACTCTTCCATGGCAATCTCAAAAGACGACTTAGCCTCCACAAGGTCTTTCCCATACCCGCTCAGGTCGAATGCCGGGCTATAAACGATCGTATTATCATCCTCCTTAAACTCAAAGACGCCAATATTGACATTTACACGAGACCCACTACTGGCGAAATTGCCTGAGAAATTGAGGTTTTCCATAATAGGGTTGATGTCAGTAGACTGCCAAGTAACGAAAAAAGGTAATAGAAAAGTTGCGCCATGGTTGGGAAAATTCGTGTATTGGGAGGACGATTCTACCATACAGGCCCACATAGCCAATTTCGGGCCTTTCAAAAAGTAGCCTTCCGGCTTCGACAAGGCATAGGAATCAGCTCACAGAAAGGCAGAAGTTCTACCCATAACCCCTTATGGCGCGCGCTTGCAGCGGGTGCCCGTTGCAAACTCTGATCGAAAGTACGAATTACAGCAAAGCAAAATCGATAGCAAGATGCGCTTCCCCGCGTGGTAGCCTATTTTCCCAGGCGTAATGATCAAAGATCTCTGGTATGATTGCTTCAAAGAACATTCTCACCGGCATGCGTTACAAGCGTCGCGCCATCAGAAGAGTACAAGCGCGCGCGATAAGGGGCTATAAGGGTCTAGACACTAAACGCGCGCTATAAGCGGCTAGCCGTTAGTGCTTAGCGTGCACCATATTCGATCTATAAAACTACTTCACAGAGACGTCTTCCTTAAATAAAACATCCTCCTTAACAATGTCGACTACATTGATCGTGGGCAATATGAATTCATTGAATCGCGTCCCTTCGGTTTTTGTGTGCAACACACCCCTGGCGGTGCCCACGGTGATCATTCCCAAATGAACCAAAAATCCTTTGGGTATTACCGTCGTGACATCATCCCGAAGAAACGCCTTCCATGAGCCGGGAGCTATGAGGAAATGGTTGGATACCTCCACCTTGAGAAATGGGATTCCCTTTTGCTCGAACTTGAACTGACAAAAAACAGCCACCACCCGATTGCTCCTGTCGACAGCAAAACGAATATTTGTGCCTAAGTTTATTGGTTCCCCCTCCTTGAAGGCTTCCTCAACAATAGCAAACTGCTCCGTTGAAACCCTGACAATCGAAAATTGTATACTATCCCCTTTCGCTTCCATCAGGCCGGAATCTTGTATTCTAATACCTGTTCCTTCGCATAAAGTTGAACCGCTTCAAGCCCGACGTAGCCCTGTGTGGATGCTTTCGTAAATATCTCCCTGCGATAGAGTTCACTTACTTCAAACGCCTGCGCATAGTCATAGACTACTTCAGCGTGCCTCTCTTCAAAGACCACCTCGATGAGTCTGACACCCAATGCCTGACTCAACTTTCCGATTGTCTCCAACGATAGGTTTTCCTGACCCTTAACAAGCTTGTTGATGAACTGAGGCGAAACATCCATTCGCTCCGCCAGATCCTTTTGCGTCATCTTTTTAGCTCTCAGTGTATCAATCACTTTTACGGCGATGTCGAACGAATAGGTAAGCCATGATTCGTTCTCCGTACGCCACGCAGTCTCCTCCAGCCATGGCGACTTTTTACCGGAAATTATTTTGTTCAGTTTATCGAGGTTACTCATGTCCCTTTAGAGTTTATAATGCCATCTCGCTTAATCCCTCTATATCTGTGATGCCATGCTCCCGAAGGAAATCTCTGCACCGCTCAACCTTATCAAGCTCTTGCTGGGTATGCGTACGTTCCTGCATGGAGCGAGTGAGCTTGATAGCGCCCCCAGTGACCACGTACACATTTGACTCGACCCTAATGGCATAGACACGCAGCCAGCTTCGCTGGTTGTCTCCGGTTGCCTTCGAACGGGTAAGTTCACGAGGTTCAGTTTGTCGTAGAGGAACAAAAATAGCATCCAGGTTATTGTCGGTGGCAGACATTCGCTCCAGCGCTAGTTCCAATTGCCTGGCTTCGTCACGGGTACGTCTTATCGCTGTTTGTAGAGAAATTGCTCCAAAGAAGCCGCTTTGCAAATCGTCAATGTGGTCAGTGAAGAATGCATACAAGTATTGAGGATCTTGCCATTGGCTAAATAGTCTCGAAAACTCATCGGTTTGATCCGTACCATAACGGAACGCGGCTAATCGGTCTGCAAAGATAAGAACGATTTCCATTAAATCAACCTATAGGTTTATATTTACTAAGCTGATTTGCAGCCAATTATACACTCCCATCTGCACTTTCAAGGCCAATTCCGCACCACAGTTCATTGCCTGGTGTAGGTCACTTCAGTCCTACTTCCTGTTTTGTGTTCCCATCCAACCATTTCTCTATTTCTAAGCTCCAAATCTTCAAATGAATAGAATTGACCGTTAGTGGTCACCAACATGAATCGAACACTTCTGCTGTCAGAGTTGTATGTAAAGGAATTAATCTGATATCTCTGCTCAAGCTTGGTGCCTAGTCGCGCGAATATATTTCCATTACTAATCTCAATATTCAAAATCTCAGCGCTGTCAAGCCCTGACTTTCTTTCCCAAGCGCCCCGGATTACATCCACGTTTGACAAATTGTCTTTAAGCGCCCTTGCTAAAGCGAGGTCTGCGCTCAATTTATTCGCTTCATTGCGTACCGACAATAGGGCCGTCTCAGACTCCAATAACTTCTTCTGAGAAGAGCTCTCGTTGGTTATTATTTCTTCCAATACCTCGGTACGCTTTTTATAGTTATCTCGGAGGGATACGTACTTACCAATCGGCACCTTACTCCCCTTTGAGATTGAAAGATCCCATGTGTTGCCCCAACGAGTATTCCATGTGTAAAAGGCGGAAATAAAATTTCGTACTATCGGGCTTAAAATGGTGTAACCAACGGCAAACGCAAGCGGCCATGCAATCAAGTTATAGCTACTAGAATAACCTGATAGGTAATCAATCAGTTCCTGTGGAATCCCATTGCGACCTCTTGAATTGTAAAACAGGATAGCAAGCGGAACTTCCCAGTTGATAACCAACCAGGAAATCAAGAATGAGATTATGAGCGGGTTGCTGAACCGCTCTTTCAGACTAGTAAGGACTTCGTTCAACTTTTCCATAGGTAGCGTCTAAGTAATTGTGTAAAGGCCCGGTTCGGCCCCCGTATGGAGCGCTTCTTCTGATGCGTTGCCTGCCGTGAACATTAATCGAAGGTACGATGAACACCACAGAAAATCGATAGCAAGGCACTCTTTCCCCTTGTTTACCTCAGGTTCGAACAGAATACATCGAGAGTTAGATTCCATCTGCGAGGTAATCCATACTAGCCCTGGACCCGTAGTCGAAGGTGCATCCGCTTCGATCCCAGAGTGTGGATAAGGTTCTTCGAACACTTACCCACCGGCACGCCTGCCCGTCCGAAGGTCTCCGTAGGCGGGCATCGGAGACGTCGCGCCAGAATCGCGGTGAACACGCGCGCCAGATCGGGACCAGTTGGCTAAACGCGCGCCATAAGGGCTGTATGCGCGGCCAGGCAATGTGTGTGCGATTTAGTGACCGCCTAGTCAAAATAAATTAGTCTGAACTGTCATATTGCTTTTATATGACTGATTGTTATTGACTAGTTTCGTCACAGTTTCAATAACATTTTCTTCTGTTATGGTTGTGATACCTTTCTGTTCTCTAATAATGTCTCTGTTTAAATCAAACATAGGATTGTTTTCATCAAAAAATGCGTCATACATTACAGCACGAGGAATGTTGTACTCTTTTGCATAGCCCATTGCTAAACGTGCACCGCTATCAAGTTTTTGTCCGAACAGCTTCCAACGTTCCGCACTATTCTGAGCATAACTGGCCGCTAAAACTATCGCGTCACAAAACAATGCTTGCAAACGGTCACGCTCTTTATAACGACTGCTAAGTTCCATATGGCTTTTAAAATCATCACCATACTCCGTTACAAGTAGTCCGCCCTCTTCTATAATTTGAAATGCCAACCCTTTATTCCTTGCTGGTAAGATATTATTCAAAGGACTTGGTAAAATGGCGATGGTTTTTCCATTCGAATCCAGTGCTTGTTGGTGCGAAATACTATCGCATCCAAAGGCTAACCCGCTTACTATTGTCGCACCTCTTTTGACAAATTCAGCGACAATTTTTCTCTCTCTTTCTTCTATATTGCCTTCTGGATTTAAAAGTCCAATTACAGAAATGTTTTTATTCTCAATGCCCAATAAGTCAATATTTCCCTTGTAGTACAGGAAAACAGGTCGCTCGCTTTCTTTTACATTTCCACGATATTGCGGAAAATTGTGGTCGCCTAAAGCAACGAAACCATCACAGCAATCTTCACATTTTTGTGTGAGTTTTGCTTCAAGCTCCTTTTTGAGATACTCAAACTCTGCTACAGTGGTTTTTTCTTCAATTTTATTATTTAGAAACGAAACGATAGCGTCAACACTTTCGTTGCCTTTCAAATTCTTTACAATCCACGCATTACCTACACCTTTGTAGGATTTAGCTGTTAGAATATTAATTGAGTTTTTGGAATATTTCATTTTTACAGCTTTAATTTATTACTTATGACCCACAGTTCGCCCAATTGCATAAAAGCTTACTGACCTTGCTCCATTGCTCAATAATGCTTGAATTGCATCTTCATCTATGCTTACGGTCAAAGTATAAATATCGTCAATCAATAGAATATTTTTGCGAGTAACATTATTTGAAATATTACATGTTGCAGTTGTAATTCCAGCATAAGGCGCTCTTCCATCATTAACAAATCCTTCTATTGGTCTGCGGATGTGAGTAGTTTTAGTGTTGGTGTGCCTTATTATATAATCTGTTCCATCTTCGAAGCCATCTAGTTGATTAACAACATCTCTTACAGTTGCTCTAAAAAGCAACTGATTGGCACGGTATGTGTTATCCGCTTTGGCCCTTGGAACAACACAGACAGTCAGAGAATTTATTTCAACTTGCTGTTGTATTTGAGGCAAGTCTTCTCTCAAAACTCTTGATAATTGTTCAGTTGCCATTCTTATATGATGATCTCTCCAATTGTGGTGTGGGTCATTTTTAATTTTATATAGATAATTGGGATTGTCGGGATGTTCAGCCCCATAAAACTTGGTATGATAAAATGCCTGAATGTCACGAGTAAGAAAGGGAGGATTAGATGAAATTGTAAATGGTGTCATAAGCTATAGACTTAGAATATTGTTTGTTGGGATGCCAGCAATTATTGCGTCTACAATTTCTTGTTCCTCGTTCTCAAAAAGAAGAATAGAATTAGGTGAAATATCCAAGGAAGAAATTGCATTCAGATATTTGTTTGTCTTTTTGTCACTAAACTGTCTGTAAAAAATGTTATTAAATCTTTCAGTAAGTCCGAAGTGGCTTAATGTTGCCAATGCTCTTTCTTTACGAGAATTTGTAACTAAAATTGTTTTATTTGTTTTTGAATACTTAAAAAGAATGTCGGCAATCACTTTATTAAGCTTGGTTTCAGGCAGAAAGTCTGTATAAATTTCTTCCTTTTCTTGGATTATTCTTTCGTATTCGATACCACTCAAATTTGGAATGGCACTTTTAAGATTACTGCGATTAAACCGTTTGTCAGGGTTATAGATTAGGTTGTGGTCAGATTTCAGCACAGTGTGTATTGATTTCTTGTAAGAAAGAAAGTTGGCAAGGTTCGTATCAACTAATGTTCCATCCATATCAAAAAATAGAACTGTGTCAGCCTTAATTTTTGTATTAATGTCTTGCATTTGTGTGTCCACTAATTTATACTTTTTTCCCTTTGGATATTACTATTTCTTTGCACTTAATGACTGAACTTGGATGTGCGACCATGTCGATATGTGTGCGAATTGAGTTTCATTATTTAAATAAATAGTTATCAATGCCATCAGCCTTTTTGCTGACTTTGTAATCAAATACAATTCCTACACTTTGCCTAGCTCTCGTTAATGCAACATATAATTTTGACCTACTTGTTGGTGCTAGGTCTTTTGAATTATTAAACAACCAATCAATTATTGGTTTTGTTGGGTAAATCAAGACTCTGTCAAATGATAGGCCCTTTGATTCACCAAAATTCATTACACGGAATGATTCGTTAACTTTTGTTCTTGAAGAATCGCGAAGTTGTATTGGCTGAAATCTTTCGAGATAAGTGTCGACATCACTTGGTTTGACAAAAAACACTCCATCGTGCTCTGTTGTGTCATTATTACCGGACGAGGTTTGCGAATAGTCAGGAAATAGTTTGTTGGACAGCTTACAAATTGGTTCACTGCATCTATAATTTTTCAATAAAGATGTGTCGTCTATATCAACATCGTCTATGTGCTCTTGGAAGAAGTCAACAATTTCAGATTTTCTATACTTTCTGTTTTTTGCTGTTGTATTTGTTGAATAAGTTGCCTGACGGGGGTCACCGACCATAAGAAGAATTGAGCTGCTTTTAAAGATTAACTGAAGTATTTCTAAATCATAGCCTGCTAAATCTTGAATCTCATCAATGAAAATAATGGGATATATTCTAGTTAGCCTGTCTAAAACTGCTCCACTTGATTTTAAGTTAATTCTGCAGACAAATTTTGATATTTTGTCCGAATATATCCTTCGGGTGGTTTTTGTGAAATAGTGCCCGTCAAAATCTTCTTCTTCGCTATACGGTATTGGAATGCCTTTGCTATTGACAAATTTTATTCCTGACTCGCTTGTACTGTTTACCAAAAGCAAGCCTTTGATTTTCCCTTCTGACAACAATGGTTGAAATGGCCTCACTCCATGCTTCAATAGAAAAGTAAACCATGTCAGTATGGTAATATTTTGAGGAACACATTTATTGATTTCGATGAATTTCTTTCTGATTTCAATCTCATTTGCTTGCGTGTACGTTGTTATAAGAATTCTCTTTTCCGTCTCCCTGAGAGATTCTAATACAAGATGTCTTGTTTTTCCTGAACCTGCTGCCGCAACTATGACTTTACTCTTCTTCATTAATGATTAATTGCATTCAATAGATATTCTGGGAATTTAATCTCACCAGTATAATCGAAAATCTTTAGCGCACAATCCGTTTTATTAGCTTTCATATGAACTCTTAAGTCATCTTCTGAAGTGAATGTGGTTCCAAGAATGCTATTCATTTGAGTTAGCCCATTAGATTTTAGGAGCTTTGGTTCAAGGGTATTGTAGTTAAAGCTGTCAATTGAACCGGTATCTACTGAGTCATCATAGCATATACTAATATATTCCTTAGCATTTGTACCTATATAGTTATTGTACTTTTTATTAATCGCTTCAACGTTACCATCGTTGTCTGTAGCGACCGCAATTCTTTTTTCTAATTTTTCAGCTATTTCAAGGAACCTTAAAAAAGACGTCCCAACTGAAATAACATCCACTCCATCTTCAATGGGAAGTTTCCGATTGGCATTCCGATATGCCTTCTGAAATACGAGCTCATCTGAGTCACCTTCAACTAGAATAGCTTTGTTGCAGAGCACTAACCTTAAAGTATCGTAGCCAGAAAGCTTTTCAAAAAATTGCTTTGTGTCTGACTTTAAATCATTTAATCTGGTTGTCTTTTGTTTGTGAAGTAAAATGAGACTATTTAGACCTAGTTTATTCGCTACAAAACTGCTATGAGTTGAGATAATAATTTGTTTACCTAGGCTATCATTTTTTAAATAGCTAATTAACTGGTTAAGCTTAGCATGGCTCAAATGATTTTCTGGCTCTTCAAGCAATATCAAGCTCGCTTCTTTTGCTTTCTTGTGGGCTAATGCCAATTTAGTTTTTACTATGCTTTGTTCACCCTTTCCTATATAATGGAAGGGTACATTTTCGAGGTAAGTCATCAAACTGCTTTCCCAAGCATTCTTCGAAGAAAGCTCTACAGATAGTTCAACCCTCTTATCGGATATCTTAGCAGCAGTTTGAATCTTTTCATTTATTTTCTTTATAGATGTTTCGCCCATGAATGTTTCCTTCATTTTCCGATGTGCTTGGGAAATTTCAACGATTTCCTCATCATCCAATAATTCTTTAACTATTCGTGAAATGTAAACATCAGAACCATTCTGATATCTGCTGCTAGAAGAGTCAATCAAAGCAGATTTGAGAGGTATTGTTCTAGGAGTTATGCTGTCGTCCTGTGCAAACGTGGACCAAAAAACATTATAGTATTCAATTGGTAACGTTCTAATTCCACCTGTCTTTATTAATTTTTCATATTCACTTTGATACTTATCATCAAATGCAAGTTTTAAGATTAAGCCCTGTGCTTTAACTCTTTCACTATTATTTATACCTTCAAATTCGGCCAAATCTGGTCCCTCAATAAATAGCTCTACAAGAACATGTGGTGGAATTGGCGCATCAGTCCCGGTGTTTAATTTATTTAAGTAATCATTTACAACTTCATTATTAAAGACATACTGAGTTAGCTCATTTTTTAAATACTTGCCATTGAGTAAACCTGTTAGTGCCAAGTGTATCGCTTCAATGATTGTTGATTTCCCAGCTTCATTGTTGCCAACAAAAATGTTTACTCCCTCATTGAGGATAAACTTAAATGAGCCTTTGAAGCATTTGAAATTTTCAATATGAACCTTTGCTATGTGCATAGAATTTCTGTTTTCATGAACGTAAAAAAAACCCATCCTTCCATTTAGGAAGTTTGATGGGCTCTAAGAAAGTTAGTGCTATTTACCTGATTTAAAAATTTAAGATTGTGAATTATTAGGAAGCGCGTAGATTTGGCTCTTGCCATAGCTTGAGTTTCGCGGTGGGCTTGTGCGGCTATGGCATGTGCCAAATGAAGCGGGGCAATTCGGAGGAGAATCTTTTTAAAAATGCGAAGGGTCGGTTGTATTAACTTTAGTCTGTCCAACGTTTTTTAACTTTTTCAAAGTCCAAGTTGTCACCAAGCCGTTCATGTGTCCCCTTGGGACTGGTGTAAGTTTTTGCGTTACGCCAAATACTTAATAGATGTTCTTTTCTGTTCGTTACTTTCTCTATCCAAGCTTTATAAAAATCAATTGCCGTAACCTTTCCCATACTACAGCTTTGTCCAAGAGTGAAATGCCGAATCTGGACAACCAGATGTACTTGGAGAAGATTTCGTTTGAATTGTTGTACCACATTTTTTACAACTGTAGTTAGTGTCACCAACTTCACCCAACTTTGTCCAAGAGTGAAAAGCCTTTGCCGAGCAGCCTGATGTGTTTGGGGTTGTTTCCTTTTTGATAGAAGTCCCGCAATTTTTACATTGATACCAACTTAGTGCCATAAATAAATTATGTTTTGTTGCGCTTACTCTTGTCGGTTTTCAGCATTCCCGTTTGTCCATAAGTTTTGAGTACTAATTTTTGTCAACTGTATCGTTGTCCCAAAACATAGCAGGTAACAGTATATTTCCCTATTCGCCAATTGCGTGAAAATGGAAGCAAGACTCCCCGTGGCATCAAACAAAGGGATTTCCAAATGGCATACATGTCTTCATTCAACCGTGTATTCAACGAACAGACTTGTATTCTTCGCCACATTCTTCACCCTCCCCCACCCACTCCTCCCCTTCACATCCCTCTTCGGATTACACTCATCCGCAAACCCATCATCCATTCTTAATACACGGTAGTTCGTCTTCTCCTTCAGTCGCTTGTAAAGATTCTCAGCCGGCATCCGCCAGCCGTCCTTTTTGGTGATGTTGCTGTCTGTCTTGTCCACCGGTATCATCGCCACCAGCTCATCGCTGGTCATCTTCTCCAGGGCTTCTTTGAGGGTGGAGTTGTGGCTGCCGTGGTGGCCTACTTTATATAGAGTAGTCCGCGCCAGCAGACTGTCTGTCGTGGTGTTCTTGTCTTTGAACTTGATGTCCTTCCAGGAAACCCAGTTGCCCGTTTGAGCGTCGGCGGCGAAGAGCAATACCTTGCCAGTCTTTACCAACTCAATCGCCAGCACCAGACTGCTGTTGTTCGTAAACGTGTCCATGTACAACGCCAGTCGCGCCGCCTGCTCCATCCAATCGGTGTCTACATTGCGCCAGTCATTCGCCGCAGCGGTGTACCGCTGGTCGATCTCCTTGAGTTGATCACTAAAATCCCTTTTCTTTTTTGTGAACAATTTAAAGTCCGCATTAAAGGGAAACTGCTCCTCACCGGCATCACCTCCGCCGGACTGGTTACCGAGTGCGGAAAGAAAATGCCCGGCCATCGTCCGAAGACTATGAAGCTTGTGGTCGTACGATTCTCCCTGCTTCGGATCCTTCCGGTACAGCAATTCCTCATCCTTTGGCGGACCCAGCACATGCACACGAATAGCAGACTGGGGAATCCCAGGTATGGCCATCAGGTCACCCGGAGAAAGATATTCCGCCTTGTTCTTTCCAATCGTCTTCAGGATCTGAATTCCTTTGGCAGGCAATGCCGGCGCGGCGCCGAAAAAACCCATCACTTCGTTGATCAACGTATACGTGCTCGCCAGCTTCTTCGCTGCCGGCGTTGCACCCAACCGGCCACTCCTGGACTTGGCCAACTTCTCCATCTTCGCCGAGGCGTCCACGATGGCCTTCTTCAACTCCAGATGACTGTCACCAATCCGGGTAGCCTGCTTGTTGCGCGGGTTGTCGAGCCACGAAAGCCAAACTTGCTCTATGCCCATCTGTTTGAATTGGGCTTCGGCATGGACGAATCCACTCACATGGTCATTGTGCTGATGGGTACCCACCACAATGTCCAGTTTGCCGCCCTTGATCTTTTGCTGAATGTCACCTACCACCTGTTGCATGCGGGCTTTGGATTCATTCGAATTTCGAAATGACCCGCAGTCAATGAGCATGTGTCTGACCGTTTGATCATGATTCAGGGTGAGCAGAAAGCAATCGCCCAACTCCCCCACTTTATACATTTTTATGTTGACGCTTGTTGCCATAGCCATTCCCGGTTAGCGTGAATGAAAGTGAAGTTGCTTGAAGCTTATGTTGTTCTTCTCATTCGGCTTGGGCTCATAGGTCTCCAGGTTCATGGAGTAATCCTCACTGCCGAGCTGAAACTCAACTTGCTGAACAAACCGCCGCTGACTCCGGACATTTTTGGTGATCGCATATTCGACCTGATTCAGGTTGTCCAGACTCAGGATCAACATGCATCCGCCGCGAAAGACAATCTCGGTCTTCTGCTTTGATCCCTTGCCCGGCGCAGGTTCAAGGCGTATTCTTACCGTTTGCGAAAGCGAAATGATCACCTGCTGGATTTGTCTCCCCTCGCGCCCTACCCGGTAGGCAGGTCTGATTTTGTGCACCTCCAGCGGCGGCGGCTTCACCGGGTATTGCTTGCCCTGGTATTCCAGCACGAACGACTGCGAAGTAAGTCCAAGCTTACGCATCAGCGACTCCTCCCATTCTGAAACGTTGAACTTGGGATTGGGCCCGCCCAGGAAGCCGTGCAGATCTTTTTGAAGTAATTGGCTTTCAATGTGAATCTTCTCACGGTCAGAATGTTGAACGAGTTTCATAATGCCTTTCTCCAGGCGCGCGGCGATATTCCTGAATGCTGCTACTTCATTCGTGCTGAAGGCGGGCTTCGACCAGCGCAAACTCTCCACCGACATGGTGTTAACCCGCTCCGGGAAAATGCCCCTTGCCCGGAAAGCCTCAATCAATGCGATCCGATATCCGTTTTCATCTTCAGGGGCCACGTCAAGGTCGGCCGTGATCAGCGCCCTCAAATAATTGCCAAACGTGATATCAAACGGCGGACAATAATCCAGCGCCCGGATGCAGATATGCAGAAGATGTTCGCCAATCTCGCAGGCCTCTGCCGCCAGTCGCTTGACCAGGTCGCGGTTGATGCTCCCTTGCGGAAGGATGCCGGTACCGCCCGTCGCAATTCGGACAAGATCCTGTGTCTTGTACTGATAGATTCTCTGGAATGCGTCAAAAACGGTGGCTACCAGGATGGCACCGCGATCGTGCGGCTCCATGGTATTCTGATATTCCGCCGGGTTGGGTTCAAGCTTTTCCCACTTCCCGGTTTTGGCATTCACCTTGCCAATCGCACCCCGCAAGGCACCACGCTCATTTTCGAGGGCTTGTCCAAATTGCGTCGCCAGTTCACCGAGCACGCTGTAGCGGTCCAACCTTCCCTGGGTGTTCTCCAACTGATGCTCTACCAGTTCGCGGAAAGTAAATCGCTGAAGCAACGCCACGATGTCCGAAAAGCCCTCATGAAACGCGCCAACATCGGGGTTCGTGTCCTCAATAAACCGATTGTGTATGGAATCAAGAATAGCATGGGTCGCCTCATGGGCCACCACGTCAGGCGACAAGCAGGTGAAGACTACGCCTCCCGGATAATTGGTTCCCTGGATTTGATTCGCCGCCGTAAAATACCCGAAGAGCAACGCGACCTTTTCCTGATCATAGTAGGCGTTTGAATCGCGGAGCGCATGCGGATAGATTCTCAGCTTGCCGACATACTCGCTGGCAAACCGTGCCCTGCCATTCTTGATGCCTGGAAAAGTCCGTGAACGCCAGGTGATCTTTCTGCCCAGCGCATGCTCGAAATGCCGTATGGTCTTCATCACCACCGCATACACTAGTTGCTGATGAAACTGCGGGTTGCCCTCGCTCGGCGGCAAGCCACCCTGGGCAAGAACATGAATCGCATTCAGGTCGACCGGCTCATAATAGCACGCACTTGCGGGGTCGACATCAATAACTTCCAGATACTCCCCGACGGGCCCTGGGTCGAGGTTTTCCCAAAGCACTTTGTAGTTCACCTCGTTGATCGTCATCGTGCTCAACTGCGTACTAAAGCCCGGATCCAGAGCATAGCCCCGAAGGTGGCGATAATAGGGATGCGCTGATTTCGATTCTTTTTCCATGTGCGACAACGTCAGATGAATCACGTTAAGGTAAACAAAGCCAAGTTCCCACTTCAACTTAAGTAGGAGTTTCTGCTAGGCCATTTGCCAACCACTGAAACCCGCCCTCAGAAAGAAAACCGTACTGCGTAGCGAAGCACCAACCCCCAATAATCCCCGTCGTCATTCCGCCTGCCTGCCATAATGAAATGTAGGCGGGAGCGAAGCGAGAAACCCCCGAAGCGAAGCCCCCCTTATGGCGCGCTCTTGCATCGCGTGCCCGTTGAAAACTCTGATCGAAAGGACGAATGACAGCAAAACAAAATCGATGGCAAGATGCGCTTCCCTTCGTGGTAGCATATTTTTTTGGCTAACGATCAAAGGCCTCTGGTATCATTGTTTCAAGAACGTTTTCACCGGCACGCGCCAAAGGCGTCGCGCCATAGATAAGACGATATGCGTGCGCTATACTGATTTTCTGAAATGCTCATCCTTTACCAATTCCAATAGCTCAGCAATATTTCGTGGATATCGGCTGACAGAAAACCACTCTGAAATTCTTGAATAGTTGTCTCGAAAAAAAGTGATCAGATCATTCAATGGTATGATTTCGCTCTGAAAGTTTTTCCGGTCACTAAATAGAATCTTGAGAAAAGACAACGGGACCCATTTATCCAGCTCAGAATGCGAAGCCAAATCAATAGTGATAAAGGCGCGTTCCTTTGATAGTCTTAACTTAAAGTTTGGTGCTACTAAATCAATATAGAAATACTCTTCTTGTCGAAATTTCGAAACAAGAACAAATCCGAAATCCCTAATCAATTCCTCACAAATCTTGAGACCAAGATCGTAGTCACCGTCTCTTTTTCTAGCCATCAGTTGATTTTAACCATTATGGCGCGCTTGTAGCGCGTGCCCGTTGAAAGCTTTGTTCGACGTGCGTCGGGATTGCAAATCCCGACCAGCGCGGACCTGGCACCGGAAACCGGTTGCCTGTAAACGGTAACCTTGTTTGCTACTTCTCCTTCGGCACACTTTCGGAAATCCCCAGTCGCTTCCTTCTTGTCTCCAAAACCTCCTCAGCAACCTTGACATCCGCCGTAAAGCGTTTGTCCAGCTCTGGCACGATGACCCTGATTTGTTTTGGCATGAAGTAATGACCCAGGCGCTCACCGATCAAAGGCTCCAGTGGCTTTACCCACCGCCCTACCGTCTTGACAGAGATGCCGTAGATCTTTGCAAGATCTGCACTGGTGTAAGAAGTAAAAGGTATTTGTTTACCCATCATTCACTGATTACTGATTACCGATCACCGCTTACCAATCACTGTTTCAACCCTCCTCCGCTCGCAGTATCATCTTCCCCGCCATCGTCGGCCCCGAAGAACATTTTCACAAACAGCGCGATAAGCCATGTAAACGGCTTCCCAAGATGCTCGACAATTATCTTGACCTGCTTGGGCGAGAAGTAGTTCCCGATGCGCACTCCAATTTGATCCTTGATAACAAAAATCCACTTTCGGAAAGTCTTCGGTGTGGTCTTGAAGATTGCGGCCAGCTCTTTGGTGGTGTAGGCCTGTATCCTGATTACGTCTTTTTCCATAACGCCTGGTTCAAGTTTTGAATCAGAATAAATGTACGGAAAATTTCAAATCGGCAACAAGCTGCCTAACATTTCCCAAGCCCCGGACGAATGCAGGAGGATACCAGATCCATACCAGAGCGTGCCATATGCATACCAGACAAATACCAGTTGTTACCAGATGTTTACCATATCCATACCATAGGCTTACCAGTTAAATCACGATAAAATGCCCTTCTAGCCTCGCCAGAGGCCTTCACCTCCTCAAAAACAGCGAATTCGACCTCAATGGACATGTGTCCGGAAACGATACAAGTGGGGAAAAGAAGGGAGAAGTGAGGAGAGTGAGGGAGGATCGGGTAAAACAGGATACCTGCGTCAGCCACCCGCTTCATATTTGACCCAAGCACGGCGGAAAGCGCTGTCCTCTGTCTGCAGGCCTGCACAGATGAGACATCAAAACTGACCGTGTGAAACCCATGCCCCGGTGAATGCCGGGGTTAAAGTTAATAGTTATGAATAGTTCAAACAATCAAACCGAACTCGGCAGTATGCTGGGTGACCGTGTCACACTTCGCAAGGTGAACAACCGACTCGAGGTCACCAACCGGCGCAAACGGAAGCCCAGCACAATGACCCCGGAACTGGAAGCCGCTCAGGATAAATTCCTCGAAGCGACGCAGTATGCCAAAGACCAGGTTGACGACAATGATGCCAGGGCGTTGTATGCCACAGGCATCACCGAAAGCAAGCGGTCAGCTTACCAGGTGGCCATTTCAGACTGCCTCATTGCCCCCAGGGTGCACTACATCAAAGTCGAGAAATACTTCGGCAAGGTGGGTAACCCCATTCTGGTGAAAGCCTCCGATGACTTCATGGTCACGCAGGTGAACATCGTGATCAGGGACAGCGACGGCAACGTGCTGGAGCAGGCAGAAGCAAAGCCCAACAAAAGGATCTTCATCTGGAAGTACACGGCAACGGCTGTCAATCCTTCCATCAAGGGGACCACGATCGAGGTGATCGCTTCCGACCGACCGGGCAATGAGACCACCCTCGCGGTGACGCTCTAAACCCACCCCGGTCTACCCTGGACTTGTTCCGGGGTCCGGGGCCCGCCAGCCCCTCTTCGAATCTACCATCCCGTATGCTCTGACACCCAAAAACATTCAGCGGAGTCACGGACAGGATTTGAGGAGGGGCCCTTGGGGTGGTTGCTAGTGAGAAAGTAACAAGTGACAGTTGACAGGTAACAGGTAAAGTCAATTCAACTCCTCCCCTCTCCGTTTAGGAGAGGGGCCGGGGGTGAGGTGAATGAACAGCAGACTTAAACAACACAAAAATGAAAAAATCAGCAGTCAACGAATTTCCCCTCCCATCATTCGGAGGGGAGTGCATCGGATACGTGATCAGCAAATATCACAACAGAGGTATCCTGTGCAAACCCGTGTACAAGCGTCGTGTCAAGCAAACACCTCGTCAACAGGCAGCCCGGGAGCGCTTCATAGAAGCAACTCAATTTGCAAAGCATGTCATGCAGCATCCCGAAAAACGAGAGGCATACGAGAGCAGACTAACGAAGATTAACGGAAACCTCTTTCCAGCAATCGTAGCTGACTATTTGAAGTATGGGGAGAAGGGACGACCCAAGAGGCGATGGGAAAGGTAAACAGCCTGCCCCGATTGGAGCGTCTCGCGGAATCGGGGTGAACAGTAAACAGTGATCAGTGCCGTGAAAGTGGAATCAACTCCTCCCCTCTACGTCCCGGAGAGGGGACGGGGGTGAGGCGACGCACCCTGAACAGTAAACAATAGCAGACCGAAGTCCGAAACCAAGAACCCCGGCACAAGGCCGGGGCAAGCCCAGAATCCGAAACTCAAAACCAAAAAATAAAATGACCAACTACAAATGGCTCCTCGATGCCGGCCACGGAGGCATGACCCCCGAAGGCGTCTACACCACCGCCCCCGCCAAGATGCACATCTTCGCCGACGGCCTAACCTTCTACGAAGGCGTCAACAACCGCGCGATCGTAGAGAAGCTTAGCGATCTCCTGATTGAGGCACGCATCGACCATGCGATGATCCATGACCCCGAACACGACACGTCTCTAAGAGAGAGGGTGTTTCGCGCCAATCATCTCTTCGCCAAAGACAAGCGTTGCATATATCTCTCTATTCACAGCGATGCGATGCCCGACGGGGCCCACGGCAAAGGATCGGGATTCGCTGTCTACACCTCACGGGGCGAGACACGCAGCGACGCGATCGGCAAGATATTCAATGCCGTCTACGCCCGTGAACTAAAAGAATTCAAATCTCGCGAGGACCGCTCCGACGGCGACGCCGACAAAGAAGAAGATTTCTACGTGCTGCGCAAAACAGATTGCCCCGCCCTCCTGGTCGAGAACCTCTTCTTCGACAATCGCCGCGAAGCGGAGTTTCTGCTTAGCGAGGCAGGACGATCTCAGATAGCGATGACGTTGTTTGAAGCGATTGTCGCAGTGGAGGAGACGCAGAGACCTAGAGTTCCCCCGCCCCTTGCCCCTAAAGGGGGACAACGAGTTTCCACACTTCAACCCACCCGACCGCCCGGATCCTAGAACCCGAAACCCGGAACTCTGAACTCAGAACACAAAACCAAACAGACCCATTAACCAAAACCCTTATGAAGCCCTTAAAAGAAACCACCCTCGGAAAGTTCTTACAAAGCAAGAGCCTCTCCCACATCCTCGAAGGTCTCGGCGACGTCGTCCCCGGCATCCGCATACTCGAACGCGTGAAAGATCTCGTGCTCGGCGACAAGAGCCTGAGCGAGGAAGACCGCAAAGCCTTCCTGGAAGTTTATCGTCTCAACCTCGAAGAGCTCGACCGACGACTGACCGACCTCGCCAGCGCGCGTTCCCGCGAACAAGACTTCGTCAAAGCCACCGGCCACATCGACTGGTTCATGACCGTCTTCGGCATCGTGATTCTCCTCTGCTTCGTTTACACAGTCGTCATCTCCGCCTGGGGCGTCATTCCCGCCGATATGCGTGAGATATTTATTGAGAGTCGCGCTGCCGTGCGCGACATCGTCCTCGCCATCGCCGCATACTATTGGGGCAGTTCAGCCGGCTCGCGGGTAAAAGACATGAAGCGGTGGGATGGCGGAGGGTAGCGTTCCGGAAAAATGCAGGAACCGCGAAGGCGCTAAGGCGCGAAGGGAGAATAAAATGAGGAACCGCAGGCGCGGAGACTCGGAGAGGAAAAATACAGAAATATTGAATATTAAATATTGAATATTGAAGTTTGGCCAATCACGAATACATTAACCGCGAAGGCCTAAGGAAAGTAAAAGGTAGGAACCGCAGAGGCAGAGAGCCGCAGAGGAAATGCAACAAAATGAACCGCTAAGAGTCGCGAAGACAATGGCTCCGTAATCTCTCTTCTATATTTCTCTGTGATCTCTGTGAAGCCTCTGTGGCTCTCTGTGTAACCTATTCCGCTGTGCGGAAAGTGCAAGAACCATTGCGATTCAGAGAAAAGGCCACAAGTCTCTTCGCGTCTTAGCGCCTTTGCGAGAAACTACCAACCGCCAATTTTCCTTGCCCCGTGCCTCGCTCCGTGCTACTTTTGAACCGCAAAGCCCCCAACCCTACTCTAACCGATGACCAACTTCACCCCCGGCCCTTCCGAACTCTACTTTACGGTCTTTGATCATATGAAAAGGGCATTCCGCGACGGTGTCCCCTCCCTTACCCACCGAAGCAAATCCTTTGAAGCGATATTCACAGAAGTTAATGAAGGTCTGCGGGAATTGCTGGGAATTCCAGCGGGGTTTCAACTTGCGTTCACCAGTTCGGCAACAGAAGTATGGGAACGCAGCATCCAAAATCTCGCCGGCCACACTTCCTTGCACCTGGTCAATGGCGCGTTCTCTAAAAAATATTTTGAAGCCAGCAAGCAACTTGGAATAAAGGCAACCGCTATTGAGGTTCCTGCGGGAAATGGCTTTCAGGCAGTAACGATCCCTCCCGGTCAGGAGTTGATTGCCCTCACGCACAACGAAACCAGCACCGGCGTTTCACTCACACTTCCCTTCATGAAGTCAATCCGGGTGCAAAATGCTGAGAGCCTAATCATTGTTGATGCCGTCAGCTCGCTTCCCTACCCGGACTTCGACTACTCAGCCATTGATTCCGTTTTCTTCTCCGTACAAAAGGGATTTGGATTGCCCGCCGGCCTGGGTGTCTGGATGTACAACGAGCGCTGTCTTGCAAAAGCTGAAACGCTCCTGGCGCAAGGCAAGTCCATTGGCACCTATCACAGCCTCCCTACGCTCAACGCCTTCGCCAAAAAGAACCAGACACCGGAGACACCCAACGTGCTGAGCATCTATCTGCTGGGTAAAGTCATCACTGATTTCCTTCGCCGTGGAATCACAACGATCCGCAGGGAAACGGACTACAAAGCAGCGGTGCTCTACCAGATCCTCGATCAACGCAAAGATATCAGCGCCTTTGTCAAGGATCCGGAAAACCGGTCAAAGACGGTAATCACTGTTTCCTGTCCGGATCGTATTCAGGAACTCACGACCTACCTTACATCAAAAGGATTTCACCCCGGCGAAGGCTATGGTGCGCTCAAATCCACCCAACTCCGCTTCGCAAATTTCCCCGCCCACTCCAAAGAGCAATATGAGGCGCTGGCGGATGCACTGGAACAATTTTAACACCTCAACACCTCAACACCTCAACACCTCAAAACCCCAGCACCTAGGCACTTAGACACCCAGCCACTTAGACCGTTAAACCATTCCTCCTTATTATTGTCTAAAAGATAGTTAGCCCCAACCCCTTGGAGGACCACGAACTGTTGGCCAAAATCCGAAACCCCGAAACGCGAAGCTACGGGTTCAATATGCTGGTACGAACCTACCAGCAACGGGTCTATTGGCTCGCACGGAAAATGGTGATTGACCACGACGACGCCGATGACGTAACCCAGGAGGTCTTTATTAAGGTCCATAAGGCCATTGATGCCTTTCGCGAAGACGCTCAACTCTACACCTGGCTTTACCGGATTGCCACCAACGAATGCCTGACGTTCATCAAAAAGAAGCGACGAAGGTTCTTCCTTCCCATCGGCGATGTTGAAGGGGAACTTTCCGACAAAATCGAGTCATCTCCAACCTTGGCCGGGGACGAAATCCAGAAGAAACTGCAAAAAGCATTGCTTACCCTTCCCGACAAGCAAAGGCTTGTTTTCAATTTGAAATACTATGAAGAAATGCCCTACGAACAGATGTCCGAGGTGACTGGAACTTCAGAGGGGGCACTGAAGGCCAGCTACCACCACGCGGTGAAGAAAATCGAGGAATTTTTAAAGAATGATTAAACTTTCGTGAACTTAACTAGTCGAAGGAACAGCCATGAATAAACTGGAAGACATACCGAAAAAGACGCTTTTTGAGGTCCCTGAAGGGTACTTCGATCGGCTCCCAGGCATCATTCAAGCCCGGGTGGCAGAAAAGAGGCCGGAAGTGGCATGGGGAAGTTTTGCCGTCAAGTTTGCCCTGCCGGCAGTGGCCCTCGTCGCCGCTGGCTTGTTCTTTTGGAGCGGCCCGACTGCTATGTCTACAGAGGACATGCTCGCTGGTATCGATTCAGAACAGTTGGTCGCCTACCTCGGTGAAAGTGAATTGAATGCAGACGACCTCCTTGAATCCGTCCCGCTGGATCAGGATGAAGCGAGCGCGCTGGAAGACGATGCCCTCAATGAAATAGAATTGTCAGACATAGATTTGGAAGAACTGGAACAGGAATTTGATTCGACAAACGAAGTGAACAGAAAATGAAAAACATATATATAATCTTGCTTGCCGTGATAATCCTGGGAGGTACACGGTTTGTGCAGGCCCAGGAAGATCCTGAATTGCCACCGCAACAAGCCCTTGACCCCAAGGTGAAGGAAAGAGTAGAGGCAGCCCGCATTGCGCTCATTTCCAACCGGCTCGGATTAACACCCGACCAGGCGGAAAAATTCTGGCCCGTTTACCGTGAGTTCTCTACGAAACGGGGCGAGATGCGCTCAGAATTTCAACGTGCACAAAGGAATCTTGATCCTAATAATCCGGATCCTGCCAAGCAACAGGATCTAATCAACCTGGGCCTCAACATTAAGCAACGAGAGGTTGATTTGGAAAGAGACTACTCAGGCAGGATCCTGCGGGTCATCTCGGCCCAGCAGATGATCAGCCTGCGAAAAGCTGAACAGGATTTCCGACAGCTCATCCTCAACCAATTGCAACAGCGACGGGCGCTCCAGCAACGAAAAGAGACATTCCGTGAGAATCAGCGGCTGAAGCGAAACAGAAACTAGACCGCCCTTGACCCGACTACTCACGGTCGTTGTTATCCTCCTTTCAGCGTACCCTGCCGTTTCCCAAACGCAGCCCGCTGATTCGCTATTATCCGATACCCAGCGATCACTTGATTCCCTGAACACGGTCTTTACATCGGAAGATTCTCTTCAGATATTCGACCTGCTCGACAGTTTACTCAAATCTGATCCAGACCTATTGGCAGATAAAGACCGATCACAATTGGCCATTCGGCTTGGCTACAACAGCAATATCACCGCCGACAACCGGACGTTCAACGTGGAGCAATTCGGCCTTGCCCCGGGTGTATCCTATTACCACAAATCAGGCGCCTATGCAGACGCGTCAACTTATTGGAGCAATGAATATAACCCCAGCTTCTACCTGACCGTGGCATCAGTAGGCTACTTGCACACTTTCACAAAACATTATTCGATTCTTGGCGAGTACAGCCACTACTTTTACAATCAACCTTCAGACAGCACCGTATCTGTTCCGTACACGAATAATTTCGGGATATCCAACTACTTTGAATTCAAACCAGTGGTCATGCGCCTTGACTACTACCTGTATTTCGGCGACCGTACAGCACATCGCGTGATGCCCAGCCTGGGACTAAACCTCATCAAACGAAATTGGTTAGGCTTTGACCGGATCATGTTCTTTCCCTCCGTCGCCGTGCTGTTTGGCTCCGAACTCGTTACCGAGTATGCCCTCTATCCCAATCCCTATCTCCGGATCTTGTATAACCGCACCCACGTTCGGAAAGTCCCCTTGTACTATGAGAATAGCCACACCGAGTTCGGTGTTATGAACTACGGGTTTTCAATGCCGATTACATTTACGAAGAAAAACTGGACCTTCCTCCTGAGCTATACTTACAACATCCCCAAGGCACTCCCGGGTGAAACTCTTTCCCTTGAGAATTCAGGCTACCTCTCCTTTTCCATGACCCGGTATTTCAATTTCTAGCCTGACGGCTTTCGTCCCTCGCTACTCACCTTGTCCAAAAGTCAGCATGCTACCAATTACAATTGGCGACCCCCATGCAGGTAATCACACCTGTTCCTGATTTTTTGGGTGGCCCTGGCGCACTAAAAGGATTATAGTTTGGATACCCGGTGACGATATCCACGAATGTTGTACTCCTATCAATCGGTGGATTATCATGAAACGCTCCTCCTTCAACGAAAATCCCGGACTGTCCCTGCTTGGTAATAAAATGGGAACCATATACATCACAATTCTGTAAGTTGATTTGCCCATTGTTATCCGCTTCAATGGACTGGTTCCAGATGTCACTGTCGTTTATCGTCAGCGAACTGTTTTGCCCATAACATGCCAATACCGCCAATTGAAGCAAACTATTGTTAACCGTAACCTGGCCATCGCCAACAATGCCAATCTCATTAATGGTAGAGTTACTGATCGTTAGTGACGCCGACGTTATTGAATAAATCTGCCAGGCAATTGGCCCAAGATGGACGTTGTTCAGCGTAAGCCGCCCCGGAATAATTACCCCATTTTGAAGTCCAACATGAAGATTGTCAATTGTTTCATTGTTGTCAGAAACGAAATAACCGATGGTCAATTCTCCAGGCGCAACACCATGGCCTGTTATACTGGCGGTAGCAGCTGGAAATAACTGAACGCCAAGTCCAGGATTAGAATTAACGACTGATAAAGACCAATGGATACCGGAGCCAATATCCGAACCAGCACTCCACACCCACGAACCGGTACTCACATTAGGCAATTGCAGGGTATGTGGCCCCGAAGTGAGGGCCAGCCAAAGACCTGTTTTCGTTTCCGCCCCGGTTATAGAAACTGAACAGGAATCATTGAGGTAGATTTCAGTGGGAACATAGACCGTGTTAGTGGCCAATAGCTTCGCGTTGTCCCTGAAATTGCCAAGTAACCAGCTCGACTCGTTATCTAATTTCGCCCCATCCACGATCATTGAAGAATTGTCGAAGGCATCGTATGACATGTAAATACTTCCCTTTTCTGCCGCAGTGCCCGTTTGGGTTCTAATACCGATGTTCTCAAGTTTGATAATACTGTTGTCCGTCGTCTTAATTGTGTACTGCGAACTGTACGCATTGGCTATGATAAACCCATCATTCATCAATTGCTCATTACCGCGAACGATTAACTGCCCTTCCTCCTCCAACAACACATCGCCTTTTACGACAAACGCATTGTCAGGGGCAGACGTATAATCAATAGTCAAAATCGCATTCCCTTTCACCGTCAGATTGCCAATGGACATGGAACTCAGGATGATCCTGTTTGCCGTTACAACCAAATCACCTCCTTCCCCGATGGGTGATGGCGTTTCGTTGCTGCAGCAAGTGAGATTCAATAGCACCGACAGGTACAGTAAGGTGCAGGTCAGGAGTGGTCTCATACCCGTTGTTTTCCAATATGACACAAAAAACAAATACGATGTTGCACCATTCATCGCTGAACCACTCGAAAAAGTCTGATGACTCTATTCTTTGTCGATCGCCAATATGGTGTTTAACAACACGTTAGCTCCGTTGGTCATGTCCTCGGCTTTCGTAAACTCATTGGGCGAGTGACTTATACCCCCCACACTCGGCACAAAGATCATGGCCATGGGGGCAATCAGCGACATATTTTGTGAATCATGAATGGCTCCGCTTTGCATAAACTTGGTGGTGAAGCCTAACCCTTTGGCCGATGCATTGATTTTCTCCTGAAGCAAGTTGTTGGATAGGGCTGGCTTGATGACAAACTGCAGTTGAAAACTGATCTTTGTTTTAGAATCAGCGGCAATCGCATCGGCCCGTTTTTGAACCTCTGCAAACAACATCTCCACTTTTTCTATTGACAAATCCCGAATCTCCAGGCTCATGACAACCTGGCCTGGAATGACATTGCTGGCTCCGGGGAAGGATGAAATCTTGCCAACCGTTCCCACCTGTTTTCCCTGCACGCCATTAATCACTTCGTTCACGGCAATCACCAACCTGGAAGCTGCGAGCAATGCGTCCTTCCGGATATTCATTGGGGTAGCGCCTGCATGGTTAGCAAAGCCTTCAATGGTTACATTCCAATCCATCATCCCCACGATGCCTTCTACAATACCAATCTGAATGTTTTCATTCTCCAATATCCCACCCTGTTCGATATGCAATTCCACAAATGCATGGAGGTCACCCTTCTTTCTGACGCATAACTGAACATTGTCGGGATTGCCACCAATTGCTCTGGTTCCCTCTGCCAGGGTTAACCCGCTTTGGCTCATTTTCTTTAGACCCTCATCAGTAAGTAATCCGGCCAGTGCTTTACTTCCCACTGTTCCACCTTCTTCGTTGCCAAAGATGATTACTTCCAGCGGATGCTCAGTCACTATCTTATTTTCATTGAGGGTCTCAATTATCTCCAAGGCACTTATAGAACCCAAAGTTCCATCATAATTGCCGCCATCGGGCACCATATCAATATGCGAACCGAAGGCAATCGGTTTAAGTGATTGATTCTTCCCTTTTCGTTTGCCGATGATATTGCCGCCTGCGTCAATGCTTGGATCAAGTCCTGCCTTCTTCATCAGCTCCATAAACCAAGCCCGTCCCTCAAGGTCGCCTTTCGTATAGGCAACGCGATAGCCATGACCCTTTTCATCTCTACCAAACTGGGCCAGCTCCATAATGCGGCTTTCAATCCGCTGCCCATTCACTTTGAACAGCTTTGTGTCCGCTATGCTCTTTCCATTCAACTGAATGTTACCAAGAAAGCCCAGGCTCAGGGCGGTTAATGAAGATTTCTTAACAAATGTTCTTCGCTTCATTGCGATTTGGATTGATTCGATATTCCAGATCCGTCAAAGTTGTCAATTTGAGAGCTTCTTGCCCTTGGTCTCACCAGCTTTTTTTGTTTCAACGAGGAATGAACGAAGGAGAATCGCTCCAGTGATAATAATAAACGGAGTTCTGTTGTCACTCGTCCACAATAGAACTACTCCCGCCAACCACAGCAGGAACAATAGCATGAATTTAACTTTTACAGGCATATTCATCTTCGATAGATCTTTCCGGGAATCATGTCCCACTTCCTCCGGAGCCATAAGATCAATTCCCAGGTTACTTCACCAACTTCCCATCCCGATTGAAAAGCGTGAGGAACACTTCACCAATAGAACTTCGTGTCTTAATTGAAATTTCTGAAGACTCCATGGAAAAGGTCATCTCTGTAGGCAATTGATCAAAATCAACATCAACGCTCCAGGCAAGGCCTTCCACCTTATAAACCTTCGTTAATGTTGCCTTATACTTATCCTTGAATTTTGATTCCTGATAGGTGAGGATAAAATACACCATCCCGTTTGCATCCTGCGTTGTCAAGGCTTTCGTTACGGAAAGATATCGTTTCTTGAATGCCTCTTTATTAACAGCGTACGCCGCCTTGATGCCAACCTTCCTGGATGGCAAAATAGAATAGAAGTATCCCATGCCAACGGAATCAACGAACGACAGTCCCGAAGTAAACTTCTCATCTTGAAGGACAAGCGGTCGGAAGCGGCTGTTAACAGATACCTCGAAAAACAATGGGATCGAATCAGGACCATCAACAATCCATCGAAGAGCATCAGTTTTTCTCTTTATGGCAGACTCCCGGTGAATAATCTCACGCAGCGCTAATTCTCTTGTACTCCGCACAAGTGTCTTCAAATAGGCGGGGCCGCCATACGCCGTGTTAACAAAATGCGTGTAATTGGCTGACTCCTCTTCCATGTTGCGTTCAACCAAATGTGAAGATATACTATCGAGTGCCTTAGCGTACCTAATTTCCTTCCTGATGCCGGCGATTTGCATTTGCAGACTAGCGGAATCCCGCAGCGGCCTATTCTCCGCTACCTGAGATCCAAACTCAAGTTCAGCCTCCTTCATGGCAAATATCTGCAAGGGCAGCGGGTTGGGATCAATTTTCCGCAGCCCGGGAAAATCTTTCGATCTAAGCAGAACAACCTCCGATCGAACAGACACGGAATCCTTCTTTAAAAGCTGATGAATCTTGTTTAACTCACTGTCACGCGCGACGAGCTGGTCCTTGAGGGGCTTGATCTCCTTTTCAACAACATCGATGATCCCTGCAGCCCAACCTTTGAAGTCCTGAACCTTTACTGCATCCGAGTAGAAATCTGCCGGCACCAGTTCCTTTGTAAAATCACTAATTTCCTGGAGGCTCAACTCCTGATTATAGCCGGTTCTCCCCATCGTGCGTGATGTTGCCTTGTAGTCATCGAAGTGCCTTTGGCAAGAGTCAGATATGATGATCAGTTTCCGCAAGGAAAGGATCAGCGAATCATCTGATTGGAGATACAATCGCTTCTTGTCCGGATACTTCAACCGAACCGACACAAACGTTTTAGATGCATGCTGATAGGCTACCGTTGCCGCTACGAATTGTGCCTTGAGAATACGTGCTGCTTTGCTTCGTTCCTTCAGTTTCAACCCTGTTTCAATGCGCAACTTGACATCAGAGAGAGAAACGCCAAATTCCCCGCTCCGCATATCCCGGCGGCTATCCATCTGGTAATATTCTTCATTCTTGGACACTTCCTTCTCGGTCATCCCCTTCCCGGCAAGTCCATAGAAGTAAACGGCCGAGTCCAGAAACATGGCAAACTGATCGGTCTGCTTTAAGATATCCTGTTTACCGGCTTTATATTCATAGATAATCGCCATAAACAGATAGGCATTGGGATTGTCATCGTTTGCTTTCAGGTAACGCTTGAGGTAAACCTCGGCATTGTCATAGTCCTTGGCGTTGAGCAAGACAAACAACTCCTTGTACTTGATCTTTTGTCCGCAAGCGCTGTATCCAGTCAGGAGCACCAGAAACAACGAAAAAAATAGACGATTTTTCATCTTTGAGTTCTAACTTGCGGCAAAATAGTCAATAATTGAGATTTTTGATGAACCGCAAAACCTGGACCAAAGAAAACGCATTGCGATTTCTATCAGTCAACAAGCGCTATTTCCTGGCAGGGTTGTTTATTATTGCGCTTAAGTTCACAGGCCTGATTGGTGCCGCCTCCTTCGCCACGCAATGGACCCTGCTTCAAACCGGTCTTCGTGATGCGGACACCGAGGTCACGGAGGAAGATATACCCTTCGATTATCAATTTACCCTCAAGGATCTCGCTGGAAACAGAATTCCATTTGACCAGTTCAAAGGCAAGGTTGTTTTTCTGAACCTGTGGGCAACCTGGTGCGGCCCGTGCCGGGCGGAGATGCCAAGCATTCAAAGTCTTTATGAAAAAGTTGATAAAGAGAAAATTGTCTTTGTCATGCTGTCGATTGACCGGGAAAGCGATATCAAGAAGGTGTCTGACTACATGACCACCAAGAAATTTACTTTCAAGGCCTACCTTCCTTCCGGTCAATTACCGAGCCTGCTTGATGTGCCCTCAATCCCAACAACTTTTATCATCTCCAAAGACGGTCAGGTCGTAAAAAAAGAAGTTGGAAGCACACGTTACGACACCCCGAAATTTCAGAAGTTCCTTGAGGAACTTAGCAACTGACCCGCCCGAATTGACGGCGGCCAATACCGCCTGCCACACTGCATGAACCTCCGACTTAACTTTATTCTCCTGTCCCTTGCGGCTTCTTCGTGTGGAATTTCAGATTCACAATGGGAGAAGGTCCGCCTTCAGCTTGAAGGCATCAAGAAGAGCGATCAGCAGTACCGCCCCCAAATGGATTCAATCGGCAAAATTGAAGGGTGGGATTCGAAAGCAGTGGAAGCCTTGTGGGAAAAACAGAAAGATCTGGATTCCGTCAACCTCATTTCCATTGACCAAATCATCAGCAAGTTTGGATATCCACCTAAGTCAAAGGTTGGTGCTTTGACCGAAGTCCCGCTCGCCATTCTGCAGCACGCTAACGATTCAACGATGGGCACTTATTATGAAGTAATCATCGGCGCCGGAAAAAATGGAGATCTTCGCATGAGGGACGTTGCGCAATACCAGGACCACGTCCTCATGATGAAGCGACAGCCACAAGAGTATGGGACGCAAATCTGGATTGATTTCAAGGAAGATATAGCAACTGGAAAGCGGTACGATTCCCTGTACCTCTGGCCGGTACGAGACATGGATCACATCAACGAGAGGCGATTTTCAGTCGGCCTTGATTCTCTTCAATCACATTTGCGCCGGTACAGCATCGATCCTACAAAAGGATACCTGATCCGCCGTTAGCCGATCCGTTTCAACAAATGTTCAATTAATCGACTGTCGGATGATGTCCCTGAATTTTTTCATACCCGTCCCTGCCCGCTCAGCAATGAATTGAGTGTCCGCATCCAATCTCCCCTCCGGAATCTTTGGGTCAACAATAAACTTAGGAACCCCTTGCGGAACAACATCCACCAATCCTGCCGCAGGGTAAACCACCAGGGAAGTTCCAACAACAAGAAACAAATCACAGAAAGAAACCTGTGAGGCTGCGACTTCCATCATTGGAACCTGCTCACCAAACCAAACAATATTGGGCCTTAGCTGAGACCCTCGTGCACAACGGTCTCCCAATTTCAGCTCCCATCCGTTTATTGGATAGACCAGCGTTTCATCCAGGGTGCTGCGGGATTCAAATAAGCTGCCATGCAGGTGAATCACATGAGACGAGCCTGCGCGCTCATGGAGATCGTCTACGTTCTGCGTGATTACTGTCACATCAAAATCCTGCTCAAGCTCAGCAAGAATAATATGACCGGCATTAGGCACGGCGGCTAGCGCGCTACGCCGTCGCTCATTATAAAACTGCAAGACAAGTTCCGGATTTCTCCGCCACGCTTCCGGTGTGGCCACATCCTCAACGCGATGTCCTTCCCAAAGTCCGCCAGAATCACGGAAAGTAGCCAGTCCACTTTCAGCACTGATGCCAGCACCCGTCAATACGACCAGCTTTTTCATTTCGTTCTTTTTCCCCTGTCGGATTCGAGGTATTGACGCTACGCCTTCTTCTTCCTGAAGAAACGCCCTTTACGTTCAGGCGCATTCGCGGCCAGCGTCACACATTCCTCCAACGTCAAGTCAGCCGGAACTTTGTCTTTGGGTATCTTGACATTTTTCTTTCCGGCCTTGATGTAGGGACCAAAGCGTCCGTTCAATACCTGAATGTCCGGATTTTCATCAAATAGCTTGATCGTTCTGTTTTTATCCAATTCACGCTTCGCCTCGATCAGTTCGACCGCTCGCGCTGGCGTAATCGTATACGGGTCTTCCCCCTTGGGAATAGAGACAAACTTCTTGTCGTGTAGAACATAAGGACCAAAACGGCCGATGTTGGTTACGACAGGCTTCTCTTCAAACAATCCAAGGTCACGCGGCATCTTCAACAATTCTACCGCATCGGCAAGGGTAATGTTCTCCAGGAATTGCCCCTGGCGAAGGCTGGCAAACTTGGGTTTCTCAGGGTTACCATCTTCAGGGTTTTCTCCTACCTGGATGTAGGCGCCAAACTTCCCGAGCTTGGCATAAACTTTCTTGCCGGTCTTAGGATCGATGCCGAGCTCCCGACTCTTGTTCTGCACAGAAGAACGCTCAACTAGTTCAGTTTTCGTAACCGTCTTGTGGAACGGCGTATAAAACTGCTTAATCATTTTTTGCCACTTCACCTTGCCATTGGCAATCTCATCGAACTCTTGCTCAATGTCAGCTGTGAACGAATAATTCGTGATATCAGGAAAATGCTCCACGAGGAAGTCATTTACGATCATCGCGATGTTTGTGGGGAAAAGCTTATTCTTCTCTGCTCCGGTTATCTCCGTATCGACGCGGGAAGTAATCTCATTGTTGGTCAGTTCAAACGACTTATATTTCCGCTCTACACCTTCCCGCATTTCCTTGACAACATACCCCCTTTTCTGAACCGTCGAAATGGTAGGTGCATAGGTCGATGGCCGGCCAATACCAAGCTCTTCAAGTTTCTTGACCAAAGTAGGTTCCGTGTACCGGGCCGCATGACGGGAGAATGTTTCAGTTGCGCTGAGCATATTCAAATCCAGTACCTGTCCTACCGAGAGTGGGGGAAGAACACGTGATCCTTCCTCAGAAGGTTCCTCATCCTCATCTTGCGATTCACGGTATACCTTAAGAAATCCTTCAAAGCGAATGACTTCACCAGTGGCCGTCAGGGTTCGGGGGTTTGTAGAAATTGAAATGGTCGCGGTGGTACGTTCCAATTCAGCATCAGCCATCTGTGACGCTATCGCCCGCTTCCAGATCAAGTCATACAAACGTTTTGCACCGCTATCCATACCTGGATCCATCACCGAGAAATCGGTAGGCCGCACCGCTTCGTGAGCCTCTTGCGCCCCACTTGATTTTGTTTTGTATGTCCGCGTGTGAACAAACTCTTTGCCGTAGGCGCTCTCAATTTGCCGGACCGCTCCCTCTACTGCTTCACCCGACAGATTTACAGAGTCGGTACGCATGTAGGAGATCTTCCCAGCCTCGTATAACTTCTGGGCGACAACCATGGTCTGCAAGACACTGAAGCCAAGCTTGCGGCCAGCCTCCTGCTGCATGGTGGAAGTCGTAAAAGGAGGTGAAGGGGATTTTTTCGCTGGCTTCTTCTGAAGGTCGCTGATGGTGAACTTCGCCCCTTTACAGGTTTCCAGAAAAGCTACCGCCTCTTTCTCCGAATCAAATTTTTCGCCCAGGTCTGCGATCAGCTGCTTTCCTTTTCCCAGGTCGAAGATAGCCGACACTTTGAATGAGGACTTGGCCTGAAATTTTTCGATCTCACGCTCGCGCTCCACGACGAGGCGGACAGCAACTGACTGTACACGGCCAGCGGAAAGTCCCGGCCCAATTTTTTTCCAAAGAATCGGCGACAGTTCAAATCCGACGAGGCGGTCGAGCACACGACGAGCCTGCTGCGCATTGACCAGGTCGATATCAATACCGCGCGGGTTCTGAATCGCATTCAAAATCGCCTTCTTGGTGATCTCGGTAAAAACAATTCGCCGAGTCTTTGCGTCGTTCAGGTCCAGTACCTCCTTGAGGTGCCAGGAGATGGCTTCCCCCTCGCGGTCTTCATCGCTTGCCAGGTAGACGATTTCGGCCTCGTCCGACATCTTTTTCAGTTTCGAAATAATATCCTTCTTATCAGGGCTTACTTCGTAGGTCGGCTGGAAATTATTCTCAACGTCAATCGCTCCATTTCCTTTGGGCAAATCGCGTACATGGCCCATGCTGGACGATACTTTAAAATCCTTTCCGAGATACCCCTCAATAGTCTTGGCTTTCGCGGGAGACTCAACAATCACAAGGTTCTTTGCCATTAATTATTTAGTTCAGAAGGCCCCAAATATCACAAATTTTTAAAAAATCAATTTTGAGTGTTAATATTTGCGGATGATTTTGGTCTCCAATCAAACAAATTTTGCCGTCGAATGATGAAGAAGGTATATCTCCTTCGTCATGCGCAAAGCGCTGGTAAACAGGCCGGACAGCGCGATTATGACCGCGACCTGACGCCTGAAGGAGAACGTCAGGTAAATAATTTAGCCTCCTTGATGGTGAAGGCGCGTTTGCTACCCGAATTTATCATGTCCAGCAGTTCCGTCCGCACCCGGCGCACGGCACAACTCATCCAAGGCGCGCTTCAGCTTCCCGTAACACAAGTCCGTTTCCTGGACTCTTTATATGAGGCCCCTACCAGGGAATGGATTCAGCAACTGAAGCAAATGCCGGAGGGTCTAAATACGGTTCTGTTAATCGGGCATAATCCGGCAATCTCTCATTTAGGTGGTATCTTCGCTGGCCGATCCGTTGATCTTCCTGCCTGTGGATTTGTTGCCTTTGAGTTCCCCGGAAGGGAATGGAAAGAATTTGCGGTAGCCGGAGTAGAACTTACCCAAATCTTGATCGCCTCCTGATGGCCAATTCAGAAGAATCTGTTTCTCAATTTGATGTTAATGGACCGGGGTTGCCAGGGAAACTTTTTGGATTGCCGTTCACCCCTGAGAATGCACAGTTGGTCCTTCTTCCTGTACCCTGGGAGGCGACCGTCTCATACACCACGGGTACTGCCCGCGGCCCGGAAGCCATACTTACTGCATCCCGTCAACTTGATTTCTTCATGCGTGAGATTTCTGATGCCTGGAAAATGGGCGTGAGCATGCCTGAAATTCCTGTGTCAATTCGGGAGACCAGCGAGAACCTGAGAATCCTGGTTGATCAATTTCATGAAAGCCCGGGTGTATCCGATGTCATCCCCCAGAAAATTAACGAAGCATGTGAAACGCTAAATATCTATGTCAAGACCTTGGCAGCTGACTACCTGGCGCAAGGGAAACTCGTCGGGGTTGTTGGTGGGGACCACAGCACCCCATTGGGATTAATCCGTGCCCTCAGTGAAAAACACGATCGGTTCGCCATACTTCAGATTGATGCGCACGCAGACTTGCGGAAGGCCTATGAAGGCTTCACTTACTCACACGGTTCGATCATGTTCAATGCACTGAAAATACCAGCCGTCAGTAAGTTGGTTCAGGTAGGCATCCGAGACTTTTGCGAGGCCGAATACCAATTGATTCAGCGTTCCGCTGGAAGAATCCGAACCTTTTTTGACGATGATCTTAAATCCCGATTGAATTCAGGCAATTCATGGGAAGTCCTGTGTACCGAGATTATTAAGGAGTTGCCTCAAAAAGTATACATCAGCTTTGATATTGATGGCCTTGATCCTCGTTACTGCCCACATACCGGCACACCCGTTCCTGGCGGGCTTGAGTATTTTCATGCCGTTGATCTGATCAAAGCCATCGCCATCAGTGGCCGAACCATCATCGGGTTCGATTTGAATGAAGTAGCCGGCCATGATTGGGATGCTAACGTTGGCGCCCGCTTGTTGTGGCAACTAAGCTGCTGGACCGGGGTTTCAAACGGCCTCCTCAGTCATACGCTAATGAAACCTTGACATCAAAATCCGGCCCCGGCTGATCATATCATAATTATCATGCACAATCATTCACATCAAAGTCCTATTTTGCGCACTTAACCTATTCGAATGAGTGAACTGATTAGTACGATTGCGACGGCTATTTGGAATCCTGTCCTCCTCTTGTTAATCCTCGGCGGGCTGTTTTTCTTTTTCTACTCCCGTTTGATACACTACCGATACCTCACCCACTGTATCGCTGTATTGCGCGGCAAGTACCATGACCCGAATGATCCAGGACAGATCAGTCCATATGAAGCACTCTCGACAGCATTGGCCTCTACGGTTGGCATGGGCAACATCGCAGGTGTGGCTGCCGCCATCTCCCTGGGCGGACCGGGTGCTCTCTTTTGGATGTGGGTTACTGCATTTATTGGCATGTCGACAAACTTTTTCACCAGCACGCTTTCCGTTATGTATCGTGGAAAAGATTCTGAAGGCGTAATTCAAGGAGGCCCCATGTACGTGATCCGTGAAACACTTGGAAAGGCCTGGCAACCGCTGGCTGTTCTGTTTTGTGTTTGTTGTATGGTAGGTTGCCTCCCAATTTTCCAGGCCAACCAGCTTACGCAAGCCATCATCGACATTGGCGTTGACTCACCCGAAGCAAGGGCCTGGACGCTTTCTATCCTGGGCATTGAAGTAAACGCGCTAAAGTTTATCATCGGAATAGTGCTTACCATAATTTCCGGAATAGTGATCATCGGTGGAATTCAACGCATCGGCAGTTGGGCAGGAAAAATGGTGCCGCTCATGATTATCCTGTATTTCTTTTCAGTCGTGGCCATTTTGATTGTTCATATAGACCAGGTGCCCGGCTACCTATGGATGATTATTTCTGATGCCTTCGTAGGCAATTACTCAAATGCTTCTCCTGCATTCGGTGGTATCGTAGGCGGATTGATTGTAACCGGCGTACGCCGTGCATCCTTTTCGAATGAGGCCGGGATTGGTACCGCTCCGATGGCCCTCGGGGCATCCCAGAGCAAGGAACCGATCCGTGAAGGCCTGGTGTCCATGATGAGCCCTGCCATCGACACGCTATTGGTTTGCTCGCTGACCGCCTTGGCCATTCTTGTAACGGGCGCCTGGAAAGGCGAACTCACCGGGGTGAGCATGACTGCGCTCGCGTTCGAAAGTTCGTTGGGAGATACTGGAAAATACCTGCTGCTGCTCTGTGCATTTTTCTTTGCGATCACTTCGCTATTCTCTTACTCGTACTATGGAAGCAAAGCCCTGTCTTTTTTGATTGGGGTGAAGGCCAGTAAGTATTATGACTATTTCTACCTGTCAACAATTGTTGTCGGCGCCGTCTCCTCGATGGCGGATGTAATTAATGTGATCGATATCGCCTATGCGCTTATGGCGATTCCCACCATGGTATCAGGGCTGATTCTCGCCCCCCGCGTGATGGCCGAGGCAAAAAGCTATTTTGCCCGTATGAAAGGAAAAATGTGATCTACTTGGCCGATTCAACTGGTACGCGTTCCTTTTGGTAAGGATAATCAAACAGGCCATGCTCTTTTATGGCCGACTCCACCTTGTGGGGTACAAATTTCTCCCAGCCGATTTCTCCTTTGCGGATCATGGCCAGCACATTGTCTGATATAATGTGCAAGTTGCTGACATTGGCATCCCTAATATCTTCGAGCTTTCCGTTTTTCATCAAGTACCGGAACAAATCCTTTGTATTTTCCGGGAGGCTCGCCTCAAAGTCTTTCAGCGTGAATAATTCATGGGAGTCCTTCTTCCAGGCGGGATAGATGTACAACTTAATGTTGTTCCCAAAAAGAGTCCCAAAACTTTCCAGCAATCCACCACGAAGATTTCCGTATGTCTTCTCTTCAAAAACTTTCTGCAATGCATAGATGCCGAGGATCATCCCCATCTTCTTTCCTTTCGTTGTCTTGGAGAGGTAGTCGACCAATCGGAAGTATTCAAAATAGTTGGAGATCAACACGGTTTGGCCGAGTGAGCAAATGATATCCGCCCGATGAAGAAAATCTTTTTCATCAATATTTCCGTCTGCGCCAAGGTCATTGAGTGTCAATTCCGTGAGCACGACCATTTTGGCCCGATCCACATCAGGCTCGCTTTTGAATTGTCTGCGTGAGGTAAGCAGCATATCCACGTTGACGTGGGTAACCGGTCTGAACCGGCCGCGCAAGACGAGCACATTTTTCTTGTACAAGGCTTCAGATGGCTGCATGACAGTTCCATCCGGGCCAAACATCGCCGCCTTGGTCAGGCCATTCTTGACGAGCTTCATGGCCATCAGGCGATTATCCACATGTTTGAAATCAGGGCCGCTGATCCGCAGCATATCAATTTCTATGCGCCGCGTGGTGAGTCCATCGAGCAGCGACATCATAATCTGTTCAGGGTCGCTAAGAAACATACAAGCATACAGCATGTTCACGCCGACGATACCAACGGCAAATTGCTGTTGAAGCTGATCGTTGTCATGCATTTTCAAATGCGCAACGCAGTCATTAAAGGGTCCCATCGAATATGTCTGAAACCGCAGCCCGATCCAGCCATGTCCCTGGTTGGTGCGCTCATAGTTAAGGATCTCAACCGTATCGGCTAGAGAGAAGAAACGTACCGTCTCAGCACGGTGAGGCAAACGCTCGAGCAGCAGCGAGTATTCTTTGTCCAGCATGCTGATCAGACGTTCTTCACAGACATACCTGTCGCAAACACCATAAATGGCGTCCGAGAACTTCATATCGTAAGCAGAGATAGTCTTGGCGACCGTACCCGAAGCACCGCCCACCTTGAAAAAGCTGGCAGCAACCTCCTGACCCGCGCCAATCTCCGCAAAGGAGCCGTAGATCGTTTTGCTCAGGTTGATCTGAAGGGCCTTCTCCTGGGTCGTTAGTTTCTTCGGCTCATCCATAGGTCAGATTAAAAAATCGGATAGTACAAATTTAGCTTTCTTCCCATAATCCCTACCAACAGACTGGAACATAATTCCCCCTACTGGGCATCTAACCTTTTGATTATTTTGGTTTAAGGTCTATTTTGCCCGCAAATCAACCCCCATCCATGTCAAACAGAGCCGGTTTTTCAAGTCGAATAGGATTCATTCTTGCCGCTGCCGGATCAGCAGTCGGACTCGGCAACATCTGGCGTTTCCCCTATCTGGCGGGACAAAATGGCGGAGCAGCCTTCTTGCTAATCTACCTCATCTGCATATTTACACTGTGTGTTCCGGTCATGATCGGAGAGATAGCCATTGGTCGCAAGGCACAAAGCGATGCCTACGGATCATATCAAAAGCTTGGTGGCGGTAGTTGGGGTTATTTAGGCCTGTTTGGAATCCTGGCGGGGATATTCATCCTCTCCTTTTATAATGTGGTCGCTGGCTGGGCCTTCGGTTATTTCATTGAAATATCCTTTGGAGATCTACTGCTGGAAAATGACTTTGGCGCTTACTTCGGATCATACATCAACAACGTTTGGACCATACTTGCCTTCTCTCTGGGGTTCATGGTGATTACTGCAGTAATTGTTTCACAGGGAATTCAAAAAGGAATTGAGGCTGCCAATAAGATCATGATGCCGTCCCTGTATCTGATTCTGATTGGCTTGATCATCTATGCGTTTACGCTCCCGAATGCCATGGAGGGAGCCAAGTTCTATCTTATCCCCAATTTGAGCGAGATCAATTTGCAAACCCTCTTTGACGGATTACGACAGGCTTTCTTCTCGCTATCGCTCGGAATGGGATGTTTGATTACCTATGGCTCTTATGTGAACAAAAATCAGAACATCGTCTCTTCTGCCGCGATTATCACGCTCGCCGATACCTCCGTAGCTTTTCTGGCCGGGCTTATGGTCTTCCCCATGGTAGCGGCCATTGGCGCCTATGATGTTCAAGGCCCTAGCCTTGTATTTGTTGTGCTTGCGAAAGTATTTCAAAGTATGGGGCCCATAGCAGGTCGGGTGGTGGGTGGATCATTCTTCTTGCTGCTGTGCTTCGCCGCCCTTACATCTACGATTTCCTTGCTTGAAGTACCTGCAGCCTATTTTGTAGATCAAAAGAAACTGCCCCGGAAACAAGTGGTCTGGGGATTGGCCCTTCTGATCTTCATACTCGGACTACCTAGCTTGGTCAGCCAGGGAAAAGTTGAATTCTTATCGCACCTTACGTTCTACAAAGACCGTGACTTTCTCACGTTTGTATCTGATATGTGCGACATTAGCTTAACCGTGGGAGGATGTATAATGTGTATCTTCATCAGGAATCGTTGGAAGATTGCCAACATGCATGAAGAACTAGCCATAGGTAATCCAGGCTATCCCGGATCCATACTTCAGTCCTATCTCAACGTCACCATTCGCTGGGTGTGCCCGATTCTACTGGGTATCCTTTCCGTGGGAGTGATTATAGACAAGTTTTTTGGCCTGGAGTGGCTGTTTGGTTAACGGCTCTTAATTAGTTTCACCAGCAATACACTTTCACCTGAGCTAGTCAACCCAATCCGCGATAAACAGGTTGGTATCCCGGGTACCCTTGTTGTTCCGATTTGAAGAGAAGATGATTCTCTTGCCATCCGGGGAAAACATGGGGAATGAGTCAAAGACTTTGTCGTAGGTGATCTGCTCCAGCCCGGTACCATCTTCGTTAATCATGAAGAGATTAAACTCAAACCCGCGTGATCCTTTGTGATTGGAGCTGAAAATAATCTTCTTACCCGACGGGTGATAGAAAGGGGCCCAGTTTGCCTTACCCAGGTTCGTAATCTGCTTGAGCCCGGTTCCGTCAACATTGCAAGTAAAAATTTCCATGGCTGTAGGTGCCACCAAACCCTGTTTCAAATAATTCAGATATTCCTGTTTGTCTTCATCTCTGGTAAATCTTGAGGCACGGAAAACGATCTTAGTTCCATCGGGTGAAAAGAAAGCGCCTCCATCATAACCAAGCTCGTTGGTGATCTGTTTGACATTTTTGCCATCGATATCCATGGTGTAGAGATCAAGGTCACCATTGCGGGTGGAGGTGAAAACGATCTTGTCCTTCTTCGGCGAAACAGTGGCTTCCGCGTCGTAACCAGGCGTAGTGGTAAGCTGCTGAATCAATTTACCATTCAGATCGGCGACAAAAATATCAAAGCTGTCATAGATAGGCCACAGGTACTTTCCCCCTGGTTTACGTTCTGGTTCGGGAGGACAAGCTGATCCGCCCAGATGGGTCGATGCATAAAGGATTGTTTTACCCTTTGGCATGAAAAACGAGCAGGTCGTTCTTCCAAGGCCTGTGCTGATCAACTTGGGCTTGCTGCCATTGCTTAAGTCTACACCGTCAACCGGCATATAGAAGATCTGGTCACAGCCAAGCCCCCAGGCTTTATTATTCGATTGGAAACTGACCATTTTGCTGTCAAAACTCCAGTAGGCCTCAGCGTTGTCTCCTCCAAATGTAAGCTGACGAACATTGGTCAAATGCTTCTCTTCAGGATAGGCAAGACTTTGAGATTCCTGGTCATCCGCTGCGCGAGGTGAGGGGGCAAAAGAAACCAGGCCACAGAAAAGGGTTATCAACAAAAGCATACGTAATCTCATAGCTACCGTTTGTTTATTCTTAAAATTTGATCAATGAATTAATGCCGGGCCAAGGTAAGGGCTCAAAATTAATTGCAGTACCTCAAAACGCAATATTTATGCCGCCTTTAATGCCTCTTCCTCTTTGAGGGCACGCCGGAGTATTTTTCCCACGTTAGTCTTGGGGAGTTCCTTTCTGAACTCTATGTATTTCGGCACTTTATAGTTTGTCAGGTTCTCGTGGCAATAGGCGCGTATCTCCGCCTCGGTAACCAAGGGGTCTTTCTTTACAATAAAAACTTTTATCACCTCGCCAGACTTTGCATCAGCGATTCCTATGGCAGCGACCTCCATCACTTTTGGGTGTGAGGCCAGAACATTTTCTACCTCGTTGGGATAGACATTAAAACCGGAAACCTTGATCATGTCCTTCTTGCGATCAACAATCCTGAAGTACCCTTGGTCGTCCATGATCCCAATGTCGCCGGTTCGGAACCAGTCCTTGCCGAAGAACACGCCATCGTTGTCCTTCTGCCAATACCCCCTCATCACCTGAGGACCACGAGCACAGATCTCGCCGATTTCACCCTGAGGCAATTGCTTCCCGTCATCATCGAAGATGGCAACTTCCGTGGAGGGCATAGGTATACCGATAGTACCACGCCGATGTTTTCCGTCCAATGGATTGCAGCATAAGACAGGAGAGGTCTCACTCAGCCCATATCCCTCCACGACGGGTGCTCCTGTTACCTCCTCCCACTTAACAGCGACCGCATCCTGAACGGCCATGGCACCGCCAATCGCACCATGCAAAAATGAAAAATTGCACTCCTTAAATTTCTCATGGTTCAGAAGGGAATTAAATAAGGTGTTCACGCCGGTGAGAATAGTAAACCGGTGCTTCTTCAGTTCTTTTACAAAACCGGAAATATCTCTCGGATTGGTAATCAGTACATTCTTTACACCCTCGGAATACATCAACACGCCGTTGACGGTGAGGCCAAAGATGTGGTACATCGGAATCGCCGTGATCATGATGTCCTGCCGGCCGGCCTGCAAGTAAGGCTTGAACCAATGCGTCACCATCATGTTGTGCGCAATAATGTTGCGATGCGACAACTGTGCTCCTTTAGCCACGCCAGTTGTACCGCCGGTGTATTGCAACACAGCAAGGTCTTCCGCTTCTGTTGTGGCCTTGTCAAGTTTCATCTGCTCCCCCGCAAACAACACATGATTAAACTGAATGGCTTTTGGTATGTTGAATGCAGGAACCAGCTTCTTGATTTTCCGGACCACGAAATTTACAATACCACCCTTCACCGTTCCCAGCATATCCCCCAGCCCGGTGATGATCACGTGGCGCGCCGGGATTTTTTCAAGGATTGCTTCCAGGTTGTGAGCAAAATTTTCAAGTATAACAACGGCAGACACACCAGCATCTTTGAATTGATACTCCATCTCCCTGGGTGTGTATAGCGGATTCGTATTGACAACGATAAGACCGGCTTTCCATGAGCCGATCAACGCAATCGGAAACTGGAGGACGTTAGGAAGTTGAATAGCAATCCGATCGCCCTTGACCAAGCCAAGCTCCTTCTGTAGATACGCAGCGAAGGCAGTAGAAAGGGAATCTACTTCTTCAAAAGTTAATTCACGACCCATGTTTTCAAAGGCAACCTTGTTTTTGAATTTTCGGCTGGCTACCGCAAAAAGCTCAACCAGTGATCGATACTCTATGGGGCCGATAGTTTTCGGAATACCTGCCGGGTACTTTGAATACCAGGGAAAATCAGTTGTCATACCTCGCGAAGATGGCTAACAATCCGGGCTTATAAAAACCACTTGATACAAAATCAAAGGAGGAGAAGCACCTCGTGCTTCTCCTCCCTGATACCCGCTTGCGCGGCCCCAAGCTGTAGAGGAAGGGATCGAACCTTCACGAGGTGGTTAGCTACAGGACATCAAGAACACGTTTAGTGGTCAATCCTAGTCCGCCCCTTTGGCGGGCATTATCCTGCGTTTCTCCCGCTCCATCCAGTTCTTCGCCCAAATGGAATCCTCACCCCCGAGACAGGAGGGCTTGTCTGCCAATTTCAACACCCTACAGTGTGTAATTATGAATCAAAGGAACAACAAGGAAGGCCACACATTCAATAGAATCATACAAAAAATGCAATTCATTTAAAATTACTATGTAAATTGCCACCAAACTTGAGAATTAATAGCAAAATATGACAAATACTTACATTATTGATAATACAGACCGCAAAATCCTGGAGATACTTGTCAAAGACGCCAAGAAGCCATTCACTGAAGTGGCCAAGCAGGTCTTTGTTTCACAAGGAACAGTTCACGTTCGGATGAATAAGATGATTGAGGCAGGTATCGTGGAAAGGACAACCCTCAAGATCAACTATGCCAAGATGGGTTACGACATCACGGCATTTATTGGTATCTATTTGGAAAAGAGCTCATTATACGATAAAGTTCTTCAAAAACTTAAAGAGATCCCGGAAGTCACGAGCGTTCACTATACCACCGGCAACTACTCCATGTTCGCTAAAATCCACTGCAGGGATACCAACCACCTCAAACAGGTGCTCCACGATAAAATGCAACAGGTTCCGGGTATCGACCGAACCGAAACCATGATCTCACTTGAGGAAAGTCTTGATCGAAACCTAGGCCTGACAGAATAAAAGTGTGGCTTTTTGAACCTTGCAGGGGGACTATTGTTTACTTTTAGACCTTATTTGAAATTAGTCTAAATTGCAGGATGGCCAAGGATGAGCATCTTATTGAAGAAATCACCTCCCGTGAGTACGAGCACGGCTGGACGGTGGATATGGAGACTGATTCTGCCCCAAAAGGCCTTAATGAAGGCACTGTACGCTTCATTTCCAAGCGAAAAAACGAGCCTGAGTGGCTTTTGGAGTGGCGCCTTAAGGCATTCCGCCATTGGACTACCATGACCGAACCCACCTGGCCTAACGTCACCTACCCGAAGATCAATTATCAGGACATTATTTATTACTCAGCGCCAAAGCAGAAGGTCGCGCCAAAGAACCTGGATGAGATCGATCCAGAGCTGCTCAAGACATTCGAAAAATTGGGTATCTCTTTGACCGAACAAAAGCGATTGACCGGGATAGCCGTTGATGCCGTTTTCGACAGCGTTTCAGTTGCCACGACGTTCAAGGAAAAGCTTGGTGAACTGGGAATCATCTTTTGCTCTTTTAGCGAGGCGGTTCGCGAGCATCCCGAATTAATCAAGAAATATCTGGGATCAGTCGTTCCTACCACTGACAACTATTTCGCGGCGCTAAACTCGGCGGTGTTCTCAGATGGTTCCTTTTGCTACATCCCCAAGGGTGTCCGTTGCCCCATGGAACTCTCCACCTACTTCCGCATCAACGCAGCAAACACCGGTCAGTTTGAACGCACACTCATCGTAGCCGAGGAAGGAAGCTATGTGAGTTATCTGGAAGGGTGCACTGCGCCGATGCGTGACGAAAATCAACTTCATGCCGCAGTCGTTGAACTGTATGCCATGAAGGATGCCGAAATTAAATATTCGACGGTTCAGAACTGGTATCCTGGAAACAAAGAAGGCGTTGGCGGCATTTACAACTTTGTAACCAAACGCGGGCTTTGTGCCGGCGATCATTCAAAGATCAGTTGGACACAGGTTGAAACCGGATCGGCGATTACCTGGAAGTATCCATCCTGCATTTTGAAAGGCGACTATTCCATCGGCGAGTTTTATTCCGTTGCCGTAACAAACAACTATCAGCAAGCGGACACAGGATCAAAGATGATTCATCTGGGCAAGCACACGCGTTCGCGAATCGTCTCCAAGGGCATCTCCGCCGGAAAATCACAAAACAGTTACCGCGGACAGGTTCACGTTCACAAGCGGGCCATCAACGCAAGAAATTTCTCCCAATGTGATTCCCTCCTGCTGGGAGACAAGTGTGGCGCTCATACATTCCCTTACATTGACGTCGAGAACAGCACTGCCCGTGTTGAACACGAGGCCACAACATCAAAAATCGGAGAAGACCAGATTTTCTATTGTCAGCAACGTGGTATTGATGAAGAATCCGCAGTAGCCCTGATCGTGAATGGCTATGCCAAGGAAGTACTCAGCCAACTGCCCATGGAATTTGCCGTGGAAGCGCAGAAGTTATTGGCCCTTACACTCGAAGGAAGTGTAGGATAAATTAAGAAGCAACTATGTTAACCATCCGCAACCTACACGCGAAAATTGAAGACAAGCAGATACTGAACGGGATCAACCTGACGGTGAAAGCCGGTGAAGTTCATGCCATCATGGGCCCGAACGGCTCAGGAAAGAGTACGCTTGCTGCAGCTCTCGCTGGCCGCGAAGAATTTGTAGTTACGGAAGGCACAGTTGACTACCTCGGAAAAAATCTCCTGGAACTATCACCCGAAGAACGGGCGCGCGAAGGCGTGTTCCTCGCTTTTCAATATCCCGTTGAAATCCCAGGCGTGAGCACAATCAACTTCATGAAAACAGCACTGAACCAAATCCGGGTTCACCGTGGAGAAACGCCGCTGGATGCTGTCGCCTTTCTCAAACTCATGAAAGAGAAAATGAAGCTGGTGGAGATTGAGCAGACCCTCCTTAATCGCTCGCTGAACGAAGGCTTCTCGGGCGGCGAAAAGAAACGTAACGAGATATTCCAGATGGCCATGCTTGAACCCCGGCTGGCAATTCTTGATGAGACTGACTCCGGTCTTGATATTGATGCGCTGCGCATCGTCGCCAATGGAGTGAACGCGTTGCGCTCCAGGAATAACGCAACAATTGTTGTCACCCACTACCAGCGTCTGCTGGAATACATCGTGCCGGACTACGTGCACGTCCTCTACAAAGGACGCATCGTAAAATCCGGAACCAAAGCGTTGGCGCTCGAGCTGGAAGAAAAAGGATACGACTGGATCAAGGCGGAAATAGCCACCGTTTAAGACATGAGTGCCGTCACAGAAAAAAAGAATCTGCTTACTTCGCTCGAGGCCAGTTTTGCTCAACGGGGATTTGACCAAAATCCTTTGCAACGTAAAGCCATGGACCTTCTGCTGGCCAAAGGGCTTCCTGTCCTCAAGTCAGAAGAGTATCGGTTTACGCCGATTGTCCGGACACTGGAGAACATTTTCACCACCGACGTTGCGACGCACTCAGAGTCCATCGCACCTACATCCTTCCTGTTGATCCCAGAGATGCCCTGCCATATGGTTGTGTTTGTCAATGGTATCTTCTCTCCTACGCACTCGCGGATGCTGGATGATACGGTTTCACTCACACACACGCATGCACAGAACGCGAAAGCCGATCAGGACGCTTTTGAATTATTGAACCAAGCCTTTTCAGAAAATGTGGTTCATATTCATGTGGCAGAAAAAGAGAAAATAGAACACCCGATTGCCATCGTCTATTATTTCGACAGCCCGAACTTTGTCTTTGCCAATCCTCAATGGGTTTGCTCCCTCGGCGCCCGCAGCAATGCCTCATTGCTGGAATACACGGTAGCCCGAACACCGGGAGCCTTCTTCAATAATAAGCAATCGCGGATTGAAGTTGGTGAAAACGCAGACCTCGAGTTTGCCATGATTCAGAACGGAAGCGACGAAGAGATTCTCGTCAATAATTCACACATTGAAATTGCTTCCTCTTCCCGTGTGACGTGCCATACATTTACCCTCAGCGGTAAGATTGTAAGGAATAACCTAACCCTGGCTCTCAACGGTGAAAATGTTGACGCCAGACTTAACGGGTTATATCTTGTGTCTGGCAACAATCTGGTTGACAATCATACTGTGGTTGATCACCGCAAGCCAAATTCCTACAGCAACGAACTCTACAAGGGCGTCATCGACGAACAAGGGAAAGCAGTCTTTAACGGAAAGATCTTTGTACGCCCGGATGCGCAGAAGACCAATGCCTACCAGACCAACCGAAACATTCTCCTCAGCGAGACCGGCACAATACACACCAAACCACAGCTTGAAATCTGGGCCGATGACGTAAAATGTTCGCACGGCTGTACTACCGGGCAACTCAATGAAGAAGCCTTGTTCTATCTCCGGTCACGCGGAATTTCTAAAGATTTGGCCAAAGGGATGTTGCTCAATGCCTTTGCAGGAGAAACACTGAGCGGTCTGAAGAACGAAAAACTCCATGCCTTTATTAATGCATTGATCACGACAAAGCTGCACCCCGCTGACCAGCCATGAACACGACTGCAACAACTGTTGATTTAGACATTGTCGCGCTTCGCAAGGAGTTTCCGATACTGAATCAGGTTGTCAATGGTCATCCCCTCGTCTATTTTGACAATGCGGCCACTACGCAGAAGCCCAGGGCCGTTATCCAAGCCCTTGTCGACTATTACTCAGGCTACAACGCGAACATTCACCGTGGCATTCACACCCTCGCCGAGAAGGCTACCAAGGCATTCGAAGAGACACGGGTCAGCGCTCAGCATTTTATCGGCGCCCGTGAACAAGAAGAAATCATTTTTGTTCGTGGCGTCACCGAGGCGATCAATCTGGTTGCCAGTTCTCTTGGACGAAGCTTGCTCAATAGCGGAGATGAGATCATACTATCCGGCCTGGAACACCACTCAAACATTGTGCCGTGGCAAATGATTGCCGAGGAACGTGGTGCGGTGCTGAAAGTGATCGAAGTCACCCCTACCGGCGAACTGGACCTCGAATCATACGACAAGCTATTATCCAGAAAGACCAAATTGGTAAGCGTCAACCATGCTTCAAATAGTCTGGGTACTATCAACCCTATTCAAACAGTCATACAACGTGCTCATGCTGTAGGCGCCCTCGTGATGATCGACGGCGCACAAGCAGCCGCTCACCTTGACATTAACGTACAGAAACTCGACTGCGATTTCTATTGCCTTTCGGGGCACAAGATGTACGGTCCAACTGGTGTCGGCGTGTTGTATGGAAAACGGGAACACCTTGAGCAGATGCCTCCCTACATGGGTGGCGGAGAGATGATCAAGGACGTGACCTTCGCCAAGACAACCTACAACGATATTCCATACAAGTTCGAAGCCGGTACTCCGAACATCGCAGATGTGATTGCCCTGAAGGCAGCCATTGACTTCATCCAACACATTGGAAAAGAAACGATCCGTTCACATGAAAACGGACTGTTAACCTATGCAGCCGAGCAATTCAACCTCGTGAAAGGAATGCGTCTGATCGGAACGGCCCCGGAAAAAGTCAGTGTGCAATCCTTTCTCCTGGAAGGCTATCATCCATTTGATGTGGGTCAGTTACTTGATGCACGCGGCATTGCTGTTCGCACAGGTCACCACTGCACACAACCCCTGATGGACCACTTTGGTATTGAAGGAACTGTTCGTGCCTCGTTTGCTGTTTACAATACAAAAGAAGAGGTCGATAAACTGGTGGAAGGACTCAACCGAATCACCTCCTTGCTCAAATGACCATCGCCGAAACACAACAGGCAATCATAGAAGAATTCACGATGCTGGACGGCGATCGGGAAATGTCGGTGATGTACCTTATCGAGCTTGGTCAAAAATTGCCTGCTTTGTTAGATGATCATAAGGCAGAAACCAACCTGGTAAAAGGATGTCAATCCAAAGTATGGCTGATGGCCACGCTGAATCACGATCATGTATATTTCAGTGCCGACAGCAACACGGCAATCACAAAAGGTCTGGTGAGTTTGCTAATTCGCATCTTTAGCGGACATTTGCCGGATGAAATTTTGGCCGGTGACCTGTTCTTTATGGAAAAGATTGGAATGGACCGCTTTATCGGAACGCAACGGTCAAATGGATTTGCATCCATGATATTACGCATGAAACAGCACGCGCAATCTTTCAAGACGCCTTCAGGCATAAAAGCATGAACGACGAAGTTCAAAAACCGAAATTTCCAGCCACCTATGAGGAGGCAGACCTTCGCGAGAAAGTGATGGCGGCACTCAAGTCTGTGTACGATCCGGAGATCCCGGTTGACATCTATGAACTTGGACTGATCTACGAGGTCAATATCCTACCGATCAACAACATTCAAATCCTCATGACGCTTACCTCTCCTTCCTGCCCTTCGGCAGAGGCAATTCCGGAAGAAGTAAAGCAAAAGGTGATGGACATTCCCGGCGTGAATGATGTGAATGTGGAGATTACATGGGACCCGCCCTATTCCCAGGATATGATGAGCGAAGCGGCAAAGCTGGAACTAGGATTTCTTTAATTTTGTTATAAACCCTTGACTAAATAACTATACGTATGAGCATGTATCCCGAACAACTGGTTGCCCCGATGAGAACCGACCTGACCAGCGCAGGATTTAAAGAACTGAAAACAGCCGCTGCTGTTGAGCAACAGATATTATCCGAGAAAGGCACCACGTTGCTGGTGATCAATTCCGTATGCGGTTGCGCCGCCGGTGCAGCACGTCCTGGAATAAAATGGGCGTTGCAGAACACCACCAAGAAACCCAACCACCTAACTACGGTATTTGCAGGTGTTGATACCGAGGCGGTGACCAAAGTACGACAGCTCACGTTACCGTATCCCCCATCTTCACCTGCTATCGCCCTCTTCCGTGATGGAGAACTACTGCATTTTGTTGAGCGCCATCATATTGAGGGGCGGAATGCGCAGATGATTGGGGAACATTTGGTGGAGGTGTTTGATGAGTATTGCTAGTCGGAGCAAGTTCAAAGTTCAGGGTTGCACAATATTCGATAGGAGACATGAGTTGGCAGCGAGTTTGTTTTGAACTAGAAGTTGGTCGATACTTATGATACTAAATTTCTAAATCATGTCAGCCACTGAACTTAAATTACAGATAATCAACAAAATAACAACCATTGAAGATGAACTCATACTTGAGGAGATTTTCAAATTAGTTGATATTGAGTCACAGATGGATTCTGTCTATCGTCTTAGTGAAGACGAGCGAAAGGCCATTAACCTCGGACTCAAGGACCTCCAAGAAGGCAGGGTTCATTCTTCTGAGGAGGCAAACAACATTATTAAGGAATGGCTAAACAAATAGAATGGACTCAAACTGCAGTCTAAGACAGATTTAATATATACCACTTCTGGATTGAGAATAATAAGTCAGACTCTTACAGCAAAAAACTAGAGCTTCTTTTCAATGAAGCAGCCAAGCTGATTTCTGAGTTTCCGGAGGTTGGTGTGGAAACGGACCATGCCAATCTAAGAGTAAAGGTTATCAAGAGTTATAAACTATTCTATCTTAATCAAAATGACAAAATCCAGATAATCAGAATCTGGGACAGCCGACAAAATCCGGAAAATCTGGAGATCACATAAACAAGATTGTGTATGCGTCATGGAGAGGATTTGCAGTGAAAAAAGAAAATCATTTCCCAGGATCCGTTTATCAATTGGTTGGATAGTTCACACCAGTCGGAACTTGTCCCGTGGCAGAGACACCGGGATTAGCAAGCCCACCTACTCCCACCACGCCGCATACACCAGCGACATAAGATTTCACTGCTTTTCACTAATTTCAAGTAGTGATTCGCTAGCCTGATTAATTTCTCACTAACTTGATCGGTCGCATGTCCTCTACCCGTCAACTTGCTGCCATCCTCTTCACCGACATTGCGGGCTATACCGCCATGATGCAGAAAGACGAGGCCACAGCGCTGGCCGTTGTCAGGAAGTATACGGCTGTGCTGGTCGAGACAGTAGCCAGTTACCGTGGAGCGATTGTGAACGACTACGGTGATGGAAACTTATGCACCTTCTCCAGCGCGACCGAAGCCATGCGGTGCGCGATGGATCTGCAACGCAGACTGCAAACCGAACCGCAGGTACCACTTCGGGTTGGCCTCCACATCGGCGAGGTCATCTTTGAAAACGAGAAACCGTTTGGCGATGGGGTAAATGTTGCCTCACGCATTCAGTCGCTGGGGGTTGCTAACTCCATTCTATTTTCAGCGGAGATCCACAGTAAGATCAGCAATCAGGCCGAGTTCAGTACAATTTCCCTGGGTACTTTCAGTTTCAAAAATGTTAGCACGCCAATGGAAGTCTTTGCGCTGGCCAACGAAGGGTTGGTGGTGCCAGCGAGGGAACAAATGGAGGGGAAACTGGAATCCAATGGCAACTCACTGCAAGGCAAGGGTAAATCTATGCAGGAATTGACCGATAACAGGTCAACGCAGATTAAAAGGAATCTTTCTATCGCTTTGTTTACTGTATTGATACTGACTGCCCTAGTCTATTCCAACTATGAAAGATGGTTGCCAGAGCCCGAGCTGAAATCCATCGCTGTACTTCCGTTTGTGAACATGAGCAATGATCCCGAACAAGAGTATTTCAGCGATGGGATCACAGAAGACATCATTACTCAGGTCTCAAAAATCAGTGATCTCAAAGTAATATCCCGCACGTCGGTGATGCAATACAAGGCGACTGACAAAACGTCGCGGCAGATCGGCAAGGAGCTTGACGTTGCTACAATCCTTGAAGGAAGCATTCGACGGGAAGGGAATCAGATACGCGTAGTCGCCCAGTTGATCGACGCACGCACTAACGAGCATCTCTGGGCAGAAACTTACGATAAAGAGCTGACACATATGTTTGCGATACAGAGTAACGTGGCGGAGCAAATCGCTTCTGCTCTCAAGGCAAAACTCACCCAAACCGACAAGGAAGGTATTGAAAAGAAGCCAACGGAGAACCCTGCTGCCTATGACCTCTATTTGCGAGGGAAATTCCATTTGAGGGAAGATTCCAGGCAGGAGATTGATTCCGCAATCATGATTATTGAACAGGCCGTAGCTACCGATTCCAAGTTTGCGCTGGCGTATGTAGCGCTTGCGGGCGCGTATAATGAGATATTCTTCACCTACGAGGCTAATAAGAAATGGAGCGAGCTGGCATTTGTAGCGTTAGAGAAAGCACTTGCCATTGATCCCAGTCTTCCTGAAGCATATGTCGTTCGAGCAAGATTATTATGGACGCATGAGAATAAATTTCCTCATGCGCAGGCAGTTGCAGAGCTGCGCCACGTACTTTCTCTTCGACCAAATTTTGGAGAAGCAAGGGTTTTTCTCTCGGTCATCTTCGCGCATATCGGTCTTTACGATAAGGCATTTGAAGAGGCGCAAAAAGCCCTTGAACTAAATCCGCTAGACTTGGCTACACAAACTCAGCTTGGGGACCAATTTTACTATGTGCAAAAGTATCTGGAGGCATTTGCAGTGTTCGAAAAACTTCCAAAGGATTTCGGAGGATCCTTTAGGGCATCCAGGAAGGCAGAGGTATTGCTAAGATTGGGTCGCATCGATGAAGCTGGGTTGCGCGTTCAGCAGGCATTAGAAAAATTCCCCAATGAACCCTACATTAATAGTGTTGCGGCCATCCTCTATGCTGCTCGTGGTGAGAAAAAGCTGGCAGAGGAGAGGATTAAGATTTCAAGTAGGACCGGAGAAACCCTCGGTCATTTTCATCATGTTGCGTACAATCTCGGTGTTGCTTTCGCTTTGATGAATAATCGCGCAGAGGCAATTCGGTGGCTTCAAAAGACAACCGAGGATGGCCTTCATTGCTTTCCCTTGTTTGCTAATGACCCTTACCTAAATAATTTAAGAAGCGATCCACAATTCAAGTTATTTCTAGGAGCAGAGCAAGACCGGTGGGAGGGTTACAATGCAACACTTTGATTGGAATGAATTCTTGTCTAATTAAGAATTTCTTCCTCAAATTAACCAATCAAGGATTCCATTGTTCTTATAACCAATGAAACCTGGCCACCGTATTTGCCGGTATTGACACGGAAGCTGTCACCAAAGCCCGCCAGTTGACACTGCCTTACCCCCCTCTTCGCCATGCATTGCGCTTTTTAAAGATGGCGCGTTGCTTCACTTTATTGAGCGTCACCATATCGAAGGCAGGAATGCGCAGATGATTGGAGAACATTTGGTGGAGGTGTTTGATGAGTATTGTTAGATTCTAAATGCTAGATGCTGGTAGGGCGCGCCTGCCGAAGCTATCTCTGCGTAGGCTGGCGTCAAAGTCTGATTCAGCCCGACATGCCTGTCTTCGCGGTCCAGTCTCTGGTACCGCGAACTTCACACCTGCTATGAAATGCCCGATCCAAGGCCTTCCTACTTGACTTGTCGCAGTGGAAAATGCCTGCGGGTCTGATTCATCTGAAGCTCACGGTGTTCGGCTGAGACATCCGAAACCGCGAAGACAGCCTGATTAGTCAGCCTTCGACTCCGCTCAGTCTGACAGGAACTATCACAACTAACCCCGAACATCAAACTTACAGCCTCCAACATTCCAGTATCCAAATCTGAATGGATTTCTCCGCTTTTAGCTAATTTCATGGTCTGATTAGTCCTTGATTGATTTGATCGCATGCCCTCCACTCGTCAACTTGCTGCCATCCTCTTTACCGACATCGCCGGCTACACGGCCATGATGCAGAAAGATGAAACGGCGGCACTGGCCGTTGTCCGTCATTACATGACCGTCCTTGGGGAGATCGTAACCGCGCACCAGGGAACAGTGGTGAATGACTACGGCGACGGCAACCTGTGCACGTTCACCAGCGCCACGCAGGCCGTGAGATGTGCCATCGATCTTCAGCGCAGGCTTCAATCGGAACCGAAGGTTCCCCTGCGTGTTGGCCTCCATATCGGTGAGGTCATCTTTGAAAACGAGAAACCGTTTGGCGATGGAGTAAATGTAGCCTCACGCATTCAGTCGCTGGGGGTTGCCAACTCCATTCTTTTTTCAGCGGAGATCTATAGTAAAATAAGCAACCAAGCAGAATTCAAGACCCTTTCACTGGGCACCTTCAATTTCAAAAATGTGAGCATTCCAATGCAAGTCTTTGCGCTGGCCAACGAGGGCCTGGTAGTGCCGGCGAGGGGAAACATGGAAGGGAAGCTGGAACCAAAGAGCAGCCTGGATGGAGCAAGTAAGAAGAAAAGATTTCTTTCTGTTGCATCGCTGATCATGTTGGTTCTGACCGTCATCGTTCTGCTTTATGAAAAATTCCTGCCCGAGCCGGAGTTGAAATCCATCGCCGTACTTCCGTTCAAGAGCCTGAGCGCAGACCCCAACGACCAATACCTGGCCGACGGATTTTATGAGGAGATCATCAACCAGCTTTCGATGCAAAACCAATTGCTGGTGATCAGCAAAACATCCTCAGACCAGATGGCTTTGGCGGGGTTGAGCTCTTCCGACATTTCCAAAAAACTCAATGTGCAGTATCTCCTCTCCGGATCTGTTCGCAAAAACGGAGACGACCTCCGCATTACCACCCAACTGGAAGATGCCACCACTGGGAGGATTGTTCGCACAAAGACATTGGACAGAAAGCTCGGTGATTTTTTCAATATGCAAGGCGAAGTGGCATTACGGGTGGTCAGTGATGTAGGATATACCGTTAGTGAAGGGTTGGTTGGTCAATCTACCACTTCCAACCTAAAGGCATTTGAATACTTCCAACAAGGACATAATCAGGTTTCAACCGAGAATCGAATTTCCATTCTGAAAAAGGCCGTTGAGGAAGACCCTACGTATCTACAGGCATGGCATTCCCTGGCTTCTTCCTACTTGTTTATGTTCGGTAACCGGGGTGATTCCACGGATCTTAAGGAGGGATTGGCAGCCGTGCAAAGGATCGAGTCTATTGACAAGAACGGTTACACCGCCAGGACTGCAAGCATGCTCCATTCATACTGGATCCTTCAGGACTACCGTCGGGTCATCCGAGAAGCGAATGAACTGCTCAAGATTATTCCAAACAGCGATGTGGTAATGTATAGAAGGGGGCTTGCTCACAGAAGGCTTGGAGAGAATCAGGAATTTATCAATGATTTCTTGCAGTTGATACGGAGAGACCCACTAAACGATAGCTACATACGGGAAATGGCGATGGTCCTTGGGGGCAACGGTCAGACTCGCGAAGCAAGGAAGTACGCTGCAGAACTGAAAAGCACACGCTATGCTCGTGACTATTACATGATCTCGTTCAATTGCCTCGTCTTGGAAAATAAATTTGAACAACTTGACCAGTTGCAAAAAGAGATGGATGCCGAGACTAATAAATCTATTACAGAAAATGAAAAAAGCGAATTTAAGGAAATGAAGAGGGCGATTACTTCCTTCTATAGGGGTGAGTTCTCCGAAGTTAAGACCTGGCCACTTATGGACGCGTTGGACAGCGCCATACTCTTGAGACTCTCTGGTGATTCATCACGAAGCCGTCAACAGTTTTTCATTGCAAAGGAATATTTTCGAAGTAGAGAAGCCAAAGCCGGAAGCGTTGCAGTGAGGAAAACAGCAGGTATGAATTATGCGATTTCAATGGCCGCCCTGGGGGAGGCTGGCTGGGAAAAAATATTCGCTAGCATCAAGGAGGGTTTGGCGCCATTCTATCATCCACACTTTCATGGAAGCTACACGTACGCCTGTCTCCTCGCCGGTAAAAACAAAGAAGCGCTGGCTACACTTACTGAATGGAAGGAACGTAACGCCTCACATCCCTGGAATGGTAATTTCCAGCCTTTCACTTTTCAACACCTGTTAAAGAATAACCCAATCCTTGACCCTCTCCGCTCTGAACCTGGCTTTGAACAGCTGTGGGATGGCAATCATTTGGGATTTAAGCCATTGAATGTACCAGAAGAATAGGCTTGGGATTGGTTTCTATTAGTGATTTTTGAGTTAATACTGAACCATTCATCCCAATCCTTGTTCTAACTAAATGAAAGTCGCCGTCTCCCGCCAAGAACATTTCAACTCAGCCCACCGGTTGTTCAACCCGGCTTGGTCCGATGCAAAAAATGATCAGGTATTCGGCAAGTGCAACAATCCCAATTTCCACGGCCATAACTACGAGCTCATCGTCACCCTGATTGGGGAACCCGATCCGGAAACAGGATACGTGTATGACCTGAAGGCGTTGAGTGACATAATTAATGAACACATCATTCGGCAATTCGATCACAAAAATCTTAACTTAGATTCCCCTTATTTCCAAAAGTTGAACCCAACGGCTGAGAACATTGCCATCGTGATCTGGGACATCTTGCGGAAGCAACTGGACAATCGATTCGACCTTAAAATCAAACTCTATGAGACAGAAAGAAATTTCGTTGAATATCCGGCACATTAATCCGGCTATCGAAGGAGACACTGCACAGTGGAATACGCCCCTGCGCGGGGACGCCTTTGTGCTGTCTGACGAAGAGAAGATCGACAAGATCGAGACGCACATTCGCGAGATCATGCTTACGCTTGGCCTCGACCTTACCGACGACAGCCTCAATGGCACACCGAAACGTGTCGCCAAAATGTATGTCAAGGAAGTCTTCAGCGGCCTGAATCCAAAGAACCGCCCGACGGCCAGACTCTTCGAAAACAAGTACAACTACGAGGAGATGCTCGTAGAAAAAGAGATTACTTTTTACTCCCATTGCGAACACCACCTCGTTCCGATTTACGGACGGGCGCACGTCGCTTACTTTTCATCGGGCAAAGTGATTGGCCTCTCCAAGATCAACCGGATCGTCCAGTACTATGCCCGGCGCCCCCAAGTTCAAGAGCGTCTCACCGTACAGATCGGAAAGGAGCTGCAAACCATTCTCCAGACCGACAATGTAGGCGTGGTCATCGACGCCAATCACATGTGCGTGGCTATGCGCGGGGTCGGCGACACCAACAGCAAAACCGGCACAGCCTACTTTGGTGGTAAGTTCAAAGAGGAAATGGTGAAACGGGAGTTCTTGAACTTCATTAACAGCAAGTAAGTTTTCCAGCGCTATTCTCATTGGTACTTTTGTGCGAAGTGCACGCGAGAAATGCATGTCACGCAAAGGCCGCAAAGTAAGGACGCAAAAGATCGCAAAGCCATACATTCCTTCATTAGCTTAGGCCCTTTGCGCTCCCTTTGCGCTTTTTGCGTGAACCTGAAATTGATCTGCGATCCTCCTTAGCAGAAGAATAGAGCCATACTTTGAATGATTGCCAAACCCTTCGTAGCTTAGCAGTTCATGAAAACCCTAACCTATGGCCTTTGATCTCGACATGATTAAGAAGCTTTACGCTGCCATGCCGGAGCGTATCGCAAAAGCACGAAAAATGGTCGGTAAGCCCCTGACCCTTTCTGAAAAAATATTGTATTCCCATCTCTTCGCAAGCCAGAAGCTCGAGAATTTCGGTCGCGGAAAGTCGTATGTTGACTTTGCCCCTGACCGGGTAGCCATGCAGGATGCGACGGCGCAGATGGCTTTGCTCCAGTTTATGTCGGCAGGCAGACCCAAGGTGGCAGTACCCTCTACCGTGCATTGCGATCACCTGATTGTTGCCAAGAGCGGGGCAAAACAGGATTTGAATATTGCGAATTCCGAAAGCAAGGAGGTATTTGATTTTCTCTCTTCAGTATCAAACAAATACGGTATTGGATTCTGGAGACCCGGCGCTGGTATTATTCACCAGGTCGTACTCGAGAACTACGCTTTCCCCGGCGGTATGATGATCGGTACTGACTCCCACACGGTAAATGCTGGTGGATTGGGCATGGTAGCGATTGGTGTTGGTGGTGCAGATGCAGTAGATGTCATGGCTGGCATGGCCTGGGAATTGAAGTTCCCAAAACTTATCGGCATCAAACTCACAGGTAAACTCAACGGCTGGACTTCCTCCAAGGATGTTATCCTTAAAGTGGCTGGTATCCTCACCGTAAAGGGCGGAACCGGTGCTATTGTTGAATATTTTGGAGATGGCGCGATATCCCTCAGCTGCACGGGCAAGGGCACCATATGTAACATGGGGGCCGAAATCGGAGCCACAACCTCTACGTTCGGTTACGACAGTTCTATGGAACGTTACCTGAATTCTACTGGTCGATCCGAGATAGCCAAAATGGCCAACAAGATTAAAGCTCACCTCACGGCTGATCCTGAAGTATACGCCAACCCCGAAAAGTATTTTGACCAGATCGTTGAGATCGATCTTACTTCGCTCGAGCCTCATTTGAACGGCCCCTTTACACCAGACCTCGCGACCCCGCTTTCCAAAATGAAATCGGAGGCAGCAAAGAACGGATGGCCAACCAAAGTGGAAGTCGGCCTGATCGGTTCGTGCACCAACTCCTCCTACGAGGATATCGCCAGGTCGGCAAGTCTCGCCGAACAAGTAGCCAACAAAGGACTGAAGACCAAAGCTGAATTTACCATTACCCCAGGCTCTGAACAAGTGAGGTATACGATCGAGCGTGACGGGTTTATCAAAACTTTTGAGCGTATCGGTGCGACTGTCTTTGCCAACGCCTGCGGACCTTGTATCGGTATGTGGAGTCGCATGGGCTCAGACAAGAAAGAGAAGAACACCATCGTTCATTCGTTCAACCGCAATTTCCAGTCACGTAACGACGGAAACCCGAATACATATGCGTTTGTCGGTTCGCCGGAATTGGTGACCGCCATTGCGATTGCAGGGGATTTAACCTTCAACCCCATAACGGACTACCTGACGAATGAAAAGGGAGAGAAAATAAAGCTTGAAGCCCCTAAAGGTGACGAACTTCCCAAGAAAGGATTCGACGTAAAAGATCCTGGCTTCCAGGCACCTGCCAAAGACGGAAGCAAAGTCCAAATCAAAGTAAGCCCCAAGTCAGACCGGCTACAACTGCTGGCACCTTTCAAAGCATGGGACAATAAGAACCTAATGGGGCTCCGGTTATTGATTAAGGCCAAGGGCAAGTGTACCACCGACCATATTTCAATGGCGGGTAAGTGGCTGAAGTATCGCGGACACCTCGACAACATCTCAAATAACTTGCTGATCGGCGCCACGAACTTCTTCAATGAGAAGATCAATAGCGTGAAGAACGGACTTAGCGGCCAGTACGATGAAGTACCCAAGGTACAGCGTGCCTATAAGGCCGCAGGCGCTGGATCAATCGTGGTGGGAGACGAGAACTACGGTGAGGGTTCATCCCGCGAGCATGCGGCCATGGAGCCAAGGCACCTTGGCGTACGTGTCATCCTGGTGAAATCATTTGCCCGGATCCATGAAACCAACCTTAAGAAGCAGGGAATGTTGGGAATAACATTTGCCAATAAGGAGGACTACAATAAGATCAAGGAGGACGATACCTTTGACTTTACCGATCTCGTATCGTTTGCGCCTGAGCGTCAATTGACGATTGTCATCAACCACAAGGACGGCTCTAAAGACACCATCAAGGCCAATCATACCTACAATGCCAACCAGATCGACTGGTTCAAGGCCGGCTCGGCGCTCAATCAGATTGGCACCAAGGCAGCAGCGCGCAAAACGGCATCAGCAAAGGGCAAGAAAAAGCCTGCAAAAAAAGCGGTGAAGAAAACAATTAAGCCCAAGGCGAAAAAAGCTACCGCGAAGAAGAAGACTGTGAAGAAGGCAGCCAAGAAAGTTGCAAAGAAAAAAAGCAGACGGTAGGCAATAGAAGCACAACACAAAAGAGTCATCCATTTGGGTGGCTCTTTTTTTATGCAATTGCCTTCCTGAGGTTGCCCATTTAATCCATATCCAGCACTACCTTCAGGTTCTTCTGAACTTTTGCACCCAGCGAAGCGTCCAATGCTCCCAATTTCTTTACCAGCCTTCGATTGTCAATCGCCCTTAACTGGTCAATCATCACATCGCAGTCTGCTTTGAGCCCAAACCGGTTCTTCTTTAAGTGCACCCGGAGCACCTCAGCCTCCGGCATCACGTTGGATGTAATTAGACAAACGATAGTTGAAGGATGATCCCGGTTGAGCAAGTCAGTCTGAATCACCAGGACGGGCCTGACCTTTCCTGGCTCCGTCCCCATTCTGGGATTCAGGTCCGCCATCCAAATCTCGTAGCGTCTAATCCGCATCTTCGAACTTCTCAAACTCGGACAATATTCTTAAGGATTCAGCAGCGACCATTCTTGACTCCTTACTCAATTGCAGGGAGAGCAACCGCCGGCGGTGGAGCCTGTTGTAGAAAGAGATGGCCTCATTAATGTATCGGTTTCTGTTCTTATGAACTTTGGATACAATCTTTTCCGTTTCCATAAAGATGTCGTCTTCGAGTTTCAGGGACAGGTTTTTCATGAGGATTGATTTTCGTAAAGGTATATACTTTTCGTATACACAGCAACCTCAGGCCCTCCGCCGGCTCTCAATCTCCAGCGCATCAAAGTAGCCATTCAACCAACAGATTGAAATCAGGTTTTCCTGACTAGATATCCATCACCAGCAGTCAACTATATTGCACCATGAGACACTTTTGCGCGCTCCTATTGCTGTTATGTCCACTCTTGCTCACCGCCCAAAGCTGGCAAGAATTTCAGCTCAAGGATTCCACCGCAGTACGTGTTCTGAAAGGCACACTGCTGGTACCCGATGGATCAAAAAAGATGTCCGTTGCGCTCATCATCGCCGGTTCAGGACCTACCGACCGCAATGGCAATAGCCCAGGACTGAAATCCGATTACCTAAAAATGCTGGCCGAGGGGCTGGCGATCAAAGGGATTGCCTCGCTGCGGTATGACAAGCGAGGCATAGGCCAGAGCACAGTCGCCACGCGCAGTGAAGAGTCAATGGTTATTGAGGATTTCGTCAATGACGCAGAGAGCTGGGTGACACAGCTCAAGGCCAATGGCAGGTTCTCGAAAATTATTATCCTGGGTCACAGCGAAGGTTCCCTGTTGGGTATGCTCGCCGCGCAGCAGCAAAAAGTAAACGGGATGGTATCGCTGGCCGGGGCCGGGCGCCCAATCGATCAGGTATTGAAGGAGCAGCTCACAGCGAACACGAATAACCCGGCGGATCTCCTTAAGAACGCCAATGACGTTATCGATACCTTGAAACTGGGGCTTCATCCCAAAAAGGTAAGCCCATACCTGATAAGCTTGTTTCGCCCCAGCGTTCAGCCGTTTCTCATTTCATGGATGAAGTATGATCCGGCAAAGGAAATTCAAAAGCTGACCATACCTGTGATGATTGTGCAAGGCACGACGGACATACAAGTTGCGATGACCGATGCTGAAGCACTACATCGCGCGCGTCCGGAAGCACGATACCTGGCCATCGAAGGGATGAATCACGTTTTCCGCGATGCCCCGAAAGAAAGATCCGAAAATATCAAAACCTATATGCAACCAGACAAGCCGTTGAGCTTAACGCTGGTACCCGCATTGGCTGATTTTATTGGGGCGGTGAAGTAGATTCAACGAGCAAAGTCCATCCCATTGTAATACTGAAGGCCCTGACCTGCTGAATTATCTCAAATGATATAGTCAGCAGTTAAGTTGATTCTTGTTCAGCCCTTGCTTTGGGCTTCCAACGGTAAAGCAAAACCGTAAGCGTCACCAATGTCAAAAGCCCTAAAGCGCTAGCCTCCAAACCAAATGCTCCGCCGGTAAGCCACACCGACCCATCGTCAAACATGGGCGTAAACAAACTGGGATCCTTACCTCCGCTCACTCCAAAGCCAAGCACAGTTCCTTGAATAAGGTTGGCCATAAAATGAAGCCCAAACGGCATCGCCAATCCGTTAGTCTTTATATACGCCAATCCAAACAAGATCGAAGCAACAAAAATATTGACTGATGCAATTTGCTTGACGATCCCAGTCATTCCCGGATTGTCTATGTGGGTTAATAGAAAAAGTCCAGCAACAATCAATTGCGCAGGCCATGCTCCAAATCCCTGAATGAGTCGTTGAAAAATGAATCCCCTGAACAACAGTTCTTCTGCAGCGGCAACAGCAAAAAATAGCGCTATCCCCGAGGCAATGGTTGAGATGGAAAAGGCACCCAGCTGCCACCGTACATATCCCAACCCTGTGAGCAAGGCAGCAGGCAATAGCATCAAAGCTGAACCCAGGAGAACGCCAATCAACAGCTCCTTCCACCATCGCGTATCCATCTTGCCAATCAATTCGTGCAATGGTTTCCGTCTTATCGCCTGACATATACCGGAAGTGCCTAGAATAATAACCGCCTGTAGCGCGAAGGATATCTCAAACGAATGGACATCTGACAGAACAATCAGGGGGACAAGAAAAGCGGCGAGGATCAGAAAGAAGATTACTACCCACCAGATATTTCGGAGATTACCTTCGGTCGTTCGATAAGAAAGAAAAGTCATCAGATCGGAAATTAGCTATCAGATTGGCATATTCCTCACAACCTCTCTCAACTCATTCAGCATCATCGCCGTCGCACCCCAGACGATCTCGTCTTCAATCAGAAAGTGCGGTGCACGGAGGTTGTAAATTCTGGCTGCCGTAATCTCCCGCACCGACACGGCATCGTCGCGGGTAATTCCACTCAGGGTGCCTTCTAGAATGCGCACGACCTCAACCGGGTCTGGGCTGAAGATGGGACGGGCATGTTGAATCGCCACGATGGGTGTCACCAGGAAATTACTAGGGATTACATAGAATTCAGTAAGGCGACCAATGATCTTAATTGACGACGGATGAATTCCGATCTCCTCCTCACCTTCCCGCATGGCCGTTTCCTCTACTGTCTCCCCGGCTTCGGCCTTCCCTCCCGGAAAACTCACTTGACCACTATGTGCACCAAGATATTCCGGCCGCTTGGTTAGTGGGAATTTGATCTCTCCTTGATCCGGATATAAGAGAATAAGCACACTTCCTGGCTTAGGCGGAACGGTGTGCGTGAAGTTGGGCTTGATATCACCAATCGCGGTGGCTCGCAAGGGTTCATGTGCCAATGCTCCGGGCAATGGCCCCTTCAACGCTATGCGTAGCTGCTCAACGACCTGTTCAAAATCTAGCGACATGGTTTCATGAGTGCTTCCGTGACCATGGCGTCCAACGCGCGATCCGAAAGGATAAATTGTTTGCAGGCTTCGGCTGGCTGCTTGTCTTTGAGGTAGGCCATCCCCAAATAAAAATGAATGCGCTCAATAAACGGATCCATCGCCTGCGCCTGCTTCAGTAGCCGCACCGCATTTGGATAATCTCCTGACAATAGATGATACACCCCTTTGTTGCGAAATGCCCAGCCGTTTTGTGGGTCCATAAGAATCGCCCGATCAATATCAGTCAACGCTTCAGGCAAGCGATTCTGCATGAGGTAAACAAAGCCACGGTTGTTGATGAAGTATGCCTGATTTGGCGCAAGACGAATGGCTTTCTCGACTTCTTTCATAGCCACATCGTGAAACCCCTGACTGATGGCGATCATCGCCCTTGTGTTAAATATGTTCGGCTCATCTGCGTTCCGCCTTTCGGCAGCGCTCAAGTCCCGCTCGGCCGCTTCATAATCCCGGCGATAATAATTCACTGTACCCCGATTAACCAAGAACTCAACATTCGCCGAATCAATCGCAATGGCTCTGTCAAACGCGCGGAGCGCCGATGCAAAATCACGCATCTTGGTGGCAATCAGTCCTTCGGCAAAATACACAACGGCCGTATCCGGCTTGGCCTGCTTGATGCGGTTGACATCCTGAAGCGCGTTAAAATATTGCTTCAGTTCATAGTAGGTATTGGCCCGGTTAAAATAAGCCGGCAGGAAATCAGCCTTACAAGAAACTGCCCTATTGTAATACCCCAAAGCGCCCTCCCAGTTACCACTTTCGAATTCAATGGTGCCCAGATTATTGAGGGCGTCGACAAAGCAAGGGTCCAGCTTGATTGCTTCATTAAAATAGCGTGCGGCCTCGACGGTATTTCTTTCTTTTAAGGCCCCATTTCCCTTCAATAAAAACTGTTGGAGTTTCACCTCCTTGGGCGGTGTACAGGACGCCACCATCATCAACCCGAAAAAGCAACAAAGCAGTACCCTCATTTCGTCAGAAAGAATAAAACTATGAAGAAAAGTCTGCTTTTCGTTTGACAATCCCCAAAACGCTGCTTTCTTCGCATCAACAAATGAAAAAACAGCAAATCATCCACCTGCATCAGCACCATCATTCCGCATGGCACGGCAGGCATATGTTTTGATTTGATCGATATATCCATTCAAAAGAGGCTTGCCCACCGGTAGGCCTCTTTTTTTGTCCAAACAATATCCATTTCTACAGGTTAAAAGCATATGAATCAACGACTACGCATCGCAGTTCAAAAATCCGGCAGGCTCCGGGAAGGGTCTATTGCCCTCCTGAAGGAAACGGGGATCACTTTCAACAATGGAAAAGACCAGCTAAAGGCACCGGCAAGCAACTTCCCACTGGAACTAATCTTCCTGCGCGATGATGACATCCCGCAATACGTGGAAGATCGCGTCGCCGACGTGGGGATCGTTGGAGAAAACATCTTCAGGGAGAAGCAGCGCCGTAACAATCCGGTAAAGAATCTGGGTTTCGCCCAATGCCGATTGTCTGTGGCTATACCACGCGGGGAGGTCTATTCAGGTACCTCCTGGCTAGCAGGCAAGAATATCGCTACCTCCTACCCGAACATTGTAAAGCAATTCCTGGCAGACCGGAATATCCAGGCTGGTATTCATGAAATAAGTGGATCTGTTGAGATCGCACCTGGCATAGGCCTTGCCGAAGCTATCGTAGATATCGTAAGCACAGGCAGCACGCTGCTCAGCAATGGCTTACAAGAAGCAGAACACATAATGGATTCCCAGGCTATCCTTATTGCCAACCCGGAGCTCGACAAAGAAAAGCAGGACATCCTTGACCAACTTATTTTTCGAATTGATGCCGTGAACACGGCCCGCAACAACAAGTACATTCTGCTGAATTGCCCTGACGAAGCAATTGACAAAATCACTTCAGTCATCCCCGGGATGAAGAGTCCGACGATCATGCCGCTTGCCCGGCCGGGGTGGTCCTCCCTGCATTCTGTCGTGAATGAAAATGATTTCTGGGAGAAAATAGGGCTCCTCAAATCCGCAGGCGCGGAAGGAATCCTTGTCATCCCGATTGAAAAAATGATTGCCTGATATGCGCGTCATCAGCAACCCCGCCGAATCCATGTGGCCATCGCTGATCAGGCGACCAGCGCTGGATACTGCCTCACTTGATGCAACCGTCACCAAGACGCTTAGCCATGTAAAAGCATTCGGTGACGCGGCGCTCCGGGAATTTACGCTTCAATTCGACCAAGTTAAAACCGATACACTTGCTGTTCCTGAAAGTCAAATTCAGAATGCCGAGCAACAGCTTCCGAAAGAACTGACTCACGCCATATGCCTGGCAGCCGAAAACATCAGAACCTTCCACGCGGCTAAGTTAATTCCCGGGTCTCGGATAAAAACCATGCCCGGTGTTTCATGCTGGACCCGGTCCGTCCCAATCCAACGAGTTGGCATCTATATTCCCGGAGGCACAGCTCCCCTGTTCTCTACTGTGTTGATGTTAGGCATCCCAGCCGCGTTGGCTAAATGCGCCGAAGTAATTTTGTGTACTCCCCCTTCCCCGGATGGATCCATTCACCCCGCCATTTTGTATGCCGCAAAGGTGTGCGGAATAAGAACTGTATTCCGCATTGGTGGCGCTCAGGCGATCGCGGCCATGGCATATGGAACCGAATCTGTGCCCGCCGTGAGCAAAATCTTTGGACCTGGCAATCAATACGTGACCAAAGCAAAACAACTGGTGAATCAGGAGGGTGTCGCCATCGATTTCCCGGCAGGTCCCTCGGAAGTGCTGATCATCGCCGACGGACAAGCAAACCCTGCCTTCCTTGCCGCTGACCTCCTCTCTCAAGCGGAACACGGCGCCGATAGCCAGGTGGTGCTTCTTACTATAGATGAAAGAATTGTCCCCCTTGTTCAGGAGCAGATTGAAAAGCAACTCACGGCCCTCCCAAGAAAAGGTCTCGCGGCGAAGGCACTTGAAAACGGGTACATTATTAACTTTTCTAATCCCAAAGATGCCATTCGTTTCTCAAACGCCTATGCACCCGAGCACCTGATTCTAAACACTTCCGACTGCGATCGGCTCGCGAATGAGGTTGTCAATGCCGGCTCCGTCTTCCTAGGTCCCTATTCACCCGAAGCGGCTGGCGACTATGCCTCCGGCACCAATCACACCCTGCCTACCGGAGGATTTGCACGGGTCTATGGTGGAGTCTCTTGTGCCAGCTTTATGAAAGAGATTACTTTTCAACAGTTGACCCATGAAGGACTTGCCCGAATTGGTCCCGCTGTAGAGATCATGGCTGAAGCCGAACAACTGCAAGGGCACAGCAATGCTATTTCCATCAGACTTTCCCAAAACAAATGAGTGCCGTCAATATTACATTGCTCGCCCGAAAGAATGTACTGGCCATGACACCCTACTCCTCCGCACGGGATGAGTTCAAGGGACGTGCCTCTGTTTTTCTTGATGCCAATGAAAATCCTAATCCTTCACCCTACAATCGCTACCCGGATTCGCATCAGCAGAAGCTTAAACAGGTGATCGCTGATCTGAAAAACATAGAACCAAATCAACTCTTCCTGGGCAACGGAAGCGACGAAGCCATCGACCTGCTCCTTCGTGTATTTTGCGTGCCCGGATCAGACAACATCATCGTACCGCACCCGACCTATGGCATGTATGCAACCAGCGCTGCCGCAAATGATATCGCTGTTCAGTCCGTTGGTCTTGACAAGGCATTTGACCTTGACGTTGACGCCATCCTCCATGTCGTCAATTCGAAAACAAAAATGATCTTCCTGTGCAGCCCAAACAATCCAACGGGCAATCTGCTCGATTTTAAAAAAATAGAAATACTGCTTGCTCGTTTTTCCGGACTGGTCGTGGTGGATGAAGCATACATTGACTTCGCCGGAACAAAAAGCTGGACCCCCAAATTCTCTTCCTTTCAGAATCTGGTCGTTCTCCAAACCCTCTCCAAAGCGTGGGGGCTTGCCGGGCTCCGTCTTGGAATTTGCATGGCTGACCCGGAGATTATTCAGTTGATGAACAAGATCAAACCGCCATACAACATTGGCTCATTTGTCCAGCGTAAAGTAATTCAGGTAATTCGCCAACAAAGCAAAGTGTTTGCCCGGCGTGTCACACAAATTAATCTCCAGCGTACCTACCTTTCAAATGAATTACGAAAACTTAAAATCACAAAAAGGGTTTTCCCGTCACAAGCCAACTTTTTATTAGTTGAAGTTACGGACGCCATGGGGCTCTATGGCTTTCTCATTGGAAAAGGAATCGTTGTCCGTGACCGCTCCTCCGTGAAGGGCTGCGAAAATTGTCTTCGGATATCGGTAGGTACTCCGAAAGAAAACAAAACTTTGATCAAAGCCTTAAAAGCAATATGAAGCGCATTCTTTTTATTGACCGGGATGGCACCCTCATCGTGGAACCGCCAGATGAGCAGATTGACAGCCTGGAGAAACTGGAGTTCCTTCCAGGAGTAATATCAGAACTCAGGCGCATTGCCCTGTCAGGTGTCTATGAACTTGTGCTGGTCACAAACCAGGACGGTTTAGGTACAGACCGTTTTCCGGAAGACACCTTCTGGCCTGCTCACAACAAGATGCTGAAAACGCTAAAGAATGAGGGCATTACCTTCCAAAGGAGCCACATCGACCGGTCGTTTCCTCATGAAAACAAAACTACCCGAAAGCCCGGGATCGGAATGCTCTCCGAATATTTGAAACCCGACTATGACCTTGCTAATTCCTTTGTCATTGGAGACCGCCTCACGGATATCCAACTCGCGAAGAACCTGGGGACAAAAGGAATCCTTTTCGGTACAGAAGAACTTCAAACGGAAATAGCAGTCAACGGACTTCAGGACCATTGCCAACTCATAACTTCATCGTGGGCTCACCTCCGCACCTTTGTCCTGGGTCGCACCCGCAGTGCCTCCATACACCGGAAGACGAATGAGACTGACATTCACATTGACCTCACGTTGAATGCATCGGGCCATTCCAAAATAGAAACAGGGCTTGGTTTTCTTGACCACATGCTGGATCAACTAGCACGGCATGGGAACATGGACCTCCGCGTGAGCGTCAAAGGTGATCTGCACATTGACGAGCATCACACGGTCGAGGATACTGCCCTGGCGCTTGGAGCTGCTTTTCATGATGCGCTGCTGGAAAAGCAAGGCCTCTCCCGGTATGGATTCTGCCTTCCTATGGATGACTGCCTCGCTCAGGTGGCTGTTGATTTTGGTGGAAGGCCATGGCTTGTCTGGGAGGCTGAATTCAAGCGAGAAAAAATCGGTGAAGTACCGACAGAAATGTTCTTCCACTTCTTCAAATCGTTTAGCGATTCGGCCAAGTGCACGCTGAATATCAGTGCCACGGGCAGCAACGAGCATCACAAGATCGAATCCATTTTCAAGGCCTTTGCCAGAGCGATCCGGTTAGCCGTATCCGACGACGGCACAGCATCACTTCCATCAACCAAAGGGCTGCTATGAACACTGCCATTATCCGATATCATGGAGGCAATACCCAGTCTGTGGCCTTTGCGCTAGAAAGGCTGGGTGTGAACTTCACCATTACCGACGTACCCGAAGAAATTCAACGTGCCGACAACGTCATCTTCCCTGGCGTAGGCGAAGCAAGCACCACCATGCGATATCTTCGGGAAAGGAATCTGGATAAACTTATAACCAGCCTCCGACAACCTACTCTGGGAATCTGCCTCGGCATGCAGCTCATGTGTAGGCAGTCTGAAGAAAACAACACTACCTGTATGGGAATCTTTGATGTGGAGGTGAAGCGGCTGCCCGGCAAGCCACTGAAAGTACCGCACATGGGCTGGAACATGCTGCACAACACAAATAACTGGATAGACAGTCGGCTCGAAGGTAAATTCGTTTACTTTGTGCACAGTTTTTTTGTACCCCTGAATAAATATACCGTGGCCCAGGTCACTTACGACCAACCATTCAGTGCTGCCATGAGGAAGGATAACTTCTTTGCGGTGCAATTCCATCCGGAGAAGTCTGCTGAGCAGGGCATCCCCCTACTACAGAGTTTTCTTCAACAATCTAAAGCATCATGAAAATTATCCCGGCGATAGACATTATTAAAGGCAAGTGCGTAAGATTAACGCAAGGTGATTTTGGGAAGGCAAAAGTATACCGAGAAGATCCGTTGGAGGTAGCCAAGGAATTTGAGGATGCAGACCTGGAATACCTGCACCTGGTAGACTTGGACGGTGCCCTGAAAGGTAAAGTGGTGAACTGGAGCGTCATTGAGTCTATTCAGGCACACACCGCCCTCAAAGTAGACTTTGGCGGTGGCGTGAAAACCGAAGAGGAAGTAGAACACCTCCTTGACCTTGGCATTGAACAAATAAATATTGGCAGCATCGCCACGCGTGAACCAGCAACCTTTATCAACTGGTTGCAGAAATACGGCCCAGAAAACTTTATCCTCAGCGCGGATGTAAAAGATGAACTCGTTCTCTCCCATGGATGGACCGAACAGACGTCCATCTCCATCTATGACCTGGCCACTCAGTTCGAAAAAGAAGGACTTGAATTTCTCACATGTACAGACATCAACTCGGACGGCATGTTGCAGGGGCCAAATTTTGGTTTGTACAAGAAGCTTAAGAAGCGTTTACCAAACCTGAAACTCATCGCCAGCGGTGGCATCAGCTCAACAGAAGATTTGGCCGAACTGAATTATATCAACATGCACGCCGCCATTGTAGGAAAAGCCATCTACGAGCATAAGATCAAACTACAGGATCTGAAAAACATCTGATTCCGTGCTGACCAAACGAATTATTCCGTGCCTCGACATCAAGAATGGACGGACCGTAAAGGGTGTAAACTTTGTCAACCTCCGCGACGCAGGGGACCCCGTTGAGTTGGCCGCCTTGTATGCAGCGCAAGGCGCCGATGAACTGGTTCTTCTAGATATCAGCGCCACCCACGAGGGCCGCAAGACATTTGCCTCTCTGGTGAAAGATGTCGCCAGGCAAATCAACATCCCTTTCACCGTCGGCGGCGGAATTACTTCCGTCCAGGATGTTGCGCCGCTGCTTGAGGCGGGGGCCGATAAGGTAAGCATCAACTCATCGGCAGTAAAAAGCCCCGAACTAATCGATGACCTGGCAAGGGAGTTTGGATCACAAATGGTTGTGCTCGCTATTGATGCCCGGAAAGTCGACAATCAATGGACCGTCTTTGTTGAGGGTGGAACCAAAGTCACGGATAAGCGGCTTTTTAGTTGGGCGCGTGAAGGGCAGAAACGTGGCGCAGGTGAGATTCTCTTTACCAGCATGGACCACGACGGCACGCAAAATGGATTTGCCATCGATCCCGTTCAAAAACTTGGGAAACTTCTGGAAATTCCCATCATCGCCTCCGGTGGTGCAGGGAAAAAGGAAGACTTTCTTGCCGTATTTACGCTTGGTGAAGCGGATGCTGCGCTCGCCGCCGGCGTATTCCACTTTGGAAAAATACAAGTGCCCGAACTCAAGAACTACCTCGCGCAAAACGGAATTGCCATGCGTCAAATAAACTAACTTATGCAAACTCCTGATTTCAAGAAAATGAACGGTCTGGTACCCTGCATCGTTCAGGATGCAGCCACGGACAAAGTGCTCATGCTCGCATTCATGAATGAGGAAGCATTTGCAAAAACAAAGCAGGAGAAACGCGCGACGTTCTTCAGTAGGTCACGTCAACGCTTGTGGACCAAAGGTGAGACATCCGGAAATCATTTGGATGTGGTTGACATGATTGCCGATTGTGATCAGGATACGGTTCTTCTCAAAGTGAAGCCTTCCGGCCCTGTGTGCCATACCGGGAAGGACACTTGCTTTGCAGAAGTAAACCAATCTCGCGGATTTGGATTTCTGGAGGAAGTCATTGCAGAACGGCAACGAAACCCAAAAGCGGGGTCGTACACCAATCAGCTCCTGAGTGGAGGCATCAACAAGATCGCGCAGAAAGTCGGTGAAGAAGCCGTTGAGCTCGTGATCGAATCAAAAGATGACGACAAAGGCAAGTTCCTCAATGAAGCAGCGGACCTCATGTATCACTTTATCGTTCTGTTGACGGCCAAGAATTGCCGCCTGGATGAGGTTAGCGGTGTACTGCGCGCAAGGCACAGTCAGCCCTAGTTGGTTGTACCTGGCCCTGACAGCCTGCAGCATATTCATTATATTTCCGTCATGAAAGAAATGACACGCGTGATCGACGGCTTCGAATTTATCCGTCATCAGCCAACTTCCTTTGGTCCCGAAGAGACACTCACACGAAGTCAGGAGTTTTATGCCTGGCTAAATACACGCCGTACGGTCAGGGATTTTTCTGATAAGCCAGTTGACCGCAAGGTGATCGAGCAGATCATACTGGCGGCGTCGTCAGCTCCTTCCGGTGCACACAAACAGCCATGGACGTTCTGTGTCGTGTCTGATCCCAGTATTAAGCATAAAATCAGGGAAGCTGCCGAGAAGGAAGAGTACGATAGCTACAATGGCCGGATGGCACCCGAATGGTTAGACGATTTGCGACCACTGCAGACGGATTGGAAAAAACCATTCTTGGAAATCGCTCCATACCTGATTGTCGTCTTCAAGAAGGCATACGATGTCCTTCCCGGGGGAGAGAAACGGAACAACTACTATGTAACCGAGTCTGTAGGGCTGGCCTGCGGATTCCTGCTCGCCGCCATGCATAACGCTGGACTAGTTGCGCTCACACATACGCCCAGCCCCATGAATTTCTTAACCAAGATATTGAACCGGCCCGAGAATGAACGACCATTCCTCTTAATACCCGTGGGCTACCCCGCTGATGAAACGTTTGTCCCCAAACTCGAGCGAAAGAAACTTGAAGAGATTGCTACGTTTTTGTAGAGGTCAGGGATCAGCAATCAATAATCAGTGGTCCGTAGCTCCGTAGGAGCGTCCTGTTTGTAGCTCCGTTAGGAGCGTCCTGTTTGTAGCTCCGTTAGGAGCGTCCTGTTTGTAGCTCCGTTAGGAGCGTCCTGTTT
>JAYVBH010000039.1:0-9214 GCA_043750575.1 Cyclobacteriaceae bacterium | reverse complement strand
CTTGCGGTTGTCTCGATGATGACTGTAACGTCCTCAGCTGAACGGGGCGGTCTCGAAAACCGTTATATGCTGACAGAATCGTCAGCATTCGAATCCATTGATCTCAGAAGTGCCTTGGATCATATTCTCAGGCCAAAATGGAGCTCACTGAATCGGGGTGCATCAAGTAAAGTATTTTCCGAGATAATTTCTTTTCTTTGCGGCTCCGGAGAGATGCCAGAGCGGCTGAACGGGGCGGTCTCGAAAACCGTTATACTCGCAAGAGTATCCAGGGTTCGAATCCCTGTCTCTCCGCTATTGGTTATTCGTTATTGGTTGTTCGGTATTCTGATTTGAATGATCAAGACTTGATGCTCCGACCTACCTAAGGCAGCAATCTGCCTCCCAGTTTATCCAAGCACTCCAGTTACTTTACCACAATGGTTTCTCCTGCAGTAAGCATCTCTTCCATGAGCTCAAACCCAATTGTTCTTCCGCCGATAGAATTAAATCGGCTCAGGTCAATATCGATGATCTTCTTCTCGAGCCTGGCTACACTTACGTAGCCGTCAAATGCCACATGATCTTCCGTGCCGTCGTTGTAAATCACTCTCATCCGAACCATGTTGTCCTGATGGAGGAAACCCAGAGAGAAGATGTCGAGCTTGCTTGAATCAGGATATTGTATTACCTGGCGGGATGTTCCGTTTGGCGCATTTGCGTACAGATCTTCAGCAAGTACAACGCTGACCTTACCGCTCATGAAATGATGAATTCGAGTCTCAATACCCCAGATTTGCCGCTTGAGTTGAACTACCGCAGTATCTTCGAGCGTGCCTGTATTAAATTCAAGCCTTGCCGCATAGGTATCCGTTTGAGGGAAGGCTTGAAAGTTGGTATCAGAACTGTCGGCTTTGGTATACACCCAAGAGAGGCCCGCATCAGCACCATTATGCATGGGGTATTGATAATTCAGTGAGTCAGCGGCTTCTGCCCAATTGATGGTAGTTCTGCCATTCTCAACAAAACGTCTGATGCCGAAGGACCATCCCTTCTTCACTGCCTTGATGTTTACTGTGAAATTGGTATTGTCAGGCAGGGAAAGAACGAGTGATTCAGGAAGGCTCTTAAATACACCCGTTGCATAGTAGTCACTTCCTTTCTTGACTTCGATGAAGCAATAAGTAGGATCAACCTCGGTCGTCCTTCCAGGAAGGGACCCACTCTTAATATCTACCCCGCTCAATTTTAGTGAAATTGTCTTCTTGCCTTGGAGCGTAACGCTACTGTCCTCGGTGCAGGACACTAGCAAGAACATAAGGCAGCCAACGAGCAAATGTGATTTCATGGGAGGTGAGGATTATGCCCTAAATTACTAACTGGCTTCAAAAGGTGACAGCACCATTTGTTATTTCTTGAAGAAGTTTCCTTTTTGGAGGTCCTGGAGGTATTTTGGGGTTGCCTTGGCCGCACTTGAGTGGTCGTTCTCACTTTCCGCCGTCAATTATGATTTGTAAGTTGCGGCATATCTGTACTTCCATGATCCGATTGCTAGTCCTTTTCCTTATGGTATCATGCGCCGATCTCGGCGCCCAAAAACCAACCGCTGTGAATACAAAATTCCTTGCCCTCGGCGACTCCTACACCATCGGCGAAAGCGTTCCTGAAAAAGACCGCTGGCCTGTACAGCTAGCCGCTGCTATGCGCAACGGGGGAGTGAAGATTGATGACCCCCGCATCATTGCCACCACCGGATGGCGAACGGACCAACTGAAGAAAGCAATCGGTGATGCCAATCTTACGAATGAGTATGGCTTGGTGTCATTGCTCATTGGTGTCAACAATCAATACCAAAAGAGAACTGCCGAGAGTTATGCGCCGGAATTTGAGGAACTCCTGAATATGGCCGTGACGCTTGCGGGTGGGAAGAAGGAGAATGTATTTGTCGTGTCGATCCCGGACTATGGTTATACACCCTTTGGTCAGCCCAAGCAGGAGGAAATCACTCAGGCAATCGATGCCTTTAACGAAGTTAATCGTACCATCACTGCCAGGATAGGAATCAAGTATGTGAATATTACTGACCTTACTCAAGAAGGACTCAACAAGCCAGAGTATGTTGCTGGCGATGGACTACACCCATCAGGAAGAATGTACACCCTTTGGGTGGAGCGAATCCTGCTGGCGCTAACACCTAAACGGTAGGAAATTTTATTTTACTAAAGGAAGAATAACCTTCGCCAGGTTCTCACCGATGATGGCGTGACCTTCTGCGGTGGGGTGTATTCCGTCGGCCTGATTCAATCGTTCGATGCCTCCAACGCCATCTAGCAGGAAGGGTACGAGCACTGCGTTATTCTTCTTCGCAATATCCGGGAATACGTTCTTGAATCCATTTGCGTAATCCTTACCCATGTTGGGTGGCACCATCATGCCGGCCATCACGATCTTGCAATTCGGGTTCTTTGCCTTCACCTTGTCAATGATCGTTTGCAGATTCTTCCTGGTCTCCGAGATCGGTAGTCCTCTTAGACCGTCGTTAGCCCCCAACTCGAGGACGAACACGTCAATAGGCTGACGCAGGATCCAGTCTATTCGGGTGAGGCCCCCGGCAGAAGTTTCACCACTTAATCCGGCATTGATAGCGCGAACCTCCACTCCAGACAACATTAGTGATTTGCCCACAACGGTTGGGAAAGCGTCTTCAGGCGACAAGCCATAGCCAGCCGTGAGACTGTCGCCGAAAAACAGTACAACCTTGGTTTTCGCCGATTGAAAAAGCATGGCGACTACAATAAAGACCACTAACTTGCCGACCATATACTATTCCTTTATGTTCAGATTACTTTACAAATAACGTCTTTAACCCGCGCGAGTTCCTTTTCCTATGGCAGAAATACTTTTAGCAGCCGAAAACCTTTCCAAATCATATCGTTCCGGTAACCGGGACCTTGTGGTCCTTGACAACGTCTCTTTTCAAGCCGAACAGGGGTCCCGATTGGCGATCATGGGGCCATCCGGAAGTGGGAAGACAACTTTGCTCGGTCTCTGCGCCGGCCTGGATGTCCCATCAGCTGGCACCGTATCGCTCATGGGCTTCAAATTGAATGCCATGAATGAAGATGACCGGGCCTACCTCCGCAACCAGTACACAGGCTTTGTATTCCAGAATTTCCAGCTGCTCTCCACGCTGACGGCACTTGAAAACGTGATGGTGCCGTTGGAACTCCGCGGAGAACGAAATGTACAGCCCAAGGCGAAGGCATTGCTCGACCGGGTGGGCCTGGCTGATCGTGGCCATCATTACCCCACCCAGCTATCAGGCGGGGAGCAGCAGCGTGTTGCGATTGCCCGTGCTTTCATTACCCAGCCAAGAATACTATTTGCCGATGAGCCTACCGGTAATCTCGACGAAGAGAATGCGAGGCAAGTGGTAGATCTGCTATTCGGCATTAATGGTGAGTCGAAGACCACGCTGATTCTGATCACGCACAATGTCGAGTTGGCAAAAATGGCCGATCGCATTCTCGAGATGAAGGGTGGGAGGGTTGTCAACGATAAACAGTTGGCTGCCAAATGATCGAATACATCATTTCTTTAAAGCGGAAGAGTAAGCCTTTCTGGCGAGATCGTTGGGTATGGCGCATGGCATGGCGTGATGCCAGGCATAACTATTCACGCTTGTTCCTCTTAGTCGCATCGTTGATTACGGGGATTGCGGCAGTGGTATCCATTGGTTCTCTCAACTACTCGCTTCAGGATACGCTGGATCAGAATGCAAAGGAGTTGCTGGGTGCAGATCTGGTGCTGAATAGCAACAAGAAATTTGATCCATCGATTATTTCCGTTTTGGATTCGGCGAAAGTCAAAATTGCCGGCGATGCCGAAATGGCCTCCATGGTGATGTTTATGAATACAGGCCAGTCCAGGCTTGTAAAACTGACAGCTTTAAATGGTGATTTTCCTTTCTATGGTAAACTGGAAACGCAGCCCGCCAATGCCATCGCATTGATGAAGTCCGGCCGTTATGCGATGCTCGATGAATCTCTAGCCCGGCAGTATGAAATCAGCTCAGAAGACTCTTTGAAGATTGGAAACCGGATGTTCAAGATGGCGGGGGTCGTGACAAAAATTCCTGGTGGTGGCGTTCTCACATCCACGCTGGCCCCGGCAGTATACATTGCCATGGAGGCACTTGATTCCACGGGGCTTGTTCAATTTGGGAGTCGGGTAGGGTATAGTTTGTTTGTAAAGACTTCCAGTGAGGAAGAGACAGCGTCTACCATAAAATCTTTAAAACCTCAAGTTAAGAAACTTGGCTATTCCATTGAGACGGTTGAGGGGCGGAAAAAGGGTTTGGGGCGAGGCTTGAAATCGGTCTACCAGTTTTTCTCTTTGCTCGCATTTGTTGCCTTGATTTTGGGATGCATTGGCGTAGCCAGTTCTGTTCATATCTATGCACGTGAAAAGCGCGAGGAGGTCGCTGTACTGCGCTGCCTGGGTTCGTCTGGATGGCAGGCTTTCAATATCTACTTCATACAGGTCTTTGCATTGGGTTTGCTGGGGAGCCTTCTTGGTGCAGCACTCGGCGCAGGTATTCAACGAGCAATACCTGTAGTGTTCAAGAGTTTTATTCCGCTCGACATCCCATTTTCCATTTCCTGGCCTGCTGTTGGTGAGGGATTGCTACTTGGCGCCCTGGTGTCAGTGCTTTTCACCATTCTGCCTTTGGTGGCTGTGCGGTTTGTCCCGCCCCTTACGGTCCTTCGTGCCGATTCGACGCCTGTAAAGAAATTTTCAAAGATGCGCTGGACGGCAATTTTGTTGATTGTGCTATTTCCTGTTCTTGCTGCGGCATTTCAAACCGGTAGTTGGTTAATAGGGTTGGCTTTCGCAGTAGGCCTTGCGGTAGCCCTGGGCTGTCTGGCGTTGGTGGCTGTTGGTCTTTTGAGATTGGTCAAGAAATTCTTTCCCCAGTCTTCGAGTTTTGTCTTTCGCCATGCATTGTCAAATCTTTTCAGACCCAATAACCAGACGCAGGTCCTTATGGTCACGATTGGGCTGGGGGGATTTATTATTGCGACGCTGAATATCGTCCAGCATAGTTTATTGGGTCAGGTTGAATTTACCGGAGGCCAAAATCAATCAAATACTATTTTGTTTGATATCCAGCCGGCTCAAAAAGATGGAGTGGTTCGATTGATTCAGGACCATAAACTTCCGCTCAACCAGGTCGTTCCAATTGTAACCTGCCGATTGATGGAGCTGAAGGGAAGAAAGATCGAGGCCATGGTCAAGGACACAACAGTGGACATTCCGGAATGGGCGCTTAGCCGGGAGTACCGCGTGACCTACCGTGACAGCCTTCATCGCTCCGAAGAGTTGACGAAGGGCGAGATGCATTCTTATCGGCCAGGGACTCGGGATTCGACCTGGGTGACTATTTCGGAGGGAATGCAAGAAACGCTTATGGTTGACGTAGGCGATTCACTCATCTTTGACATCCAGGGAGTTCCGCTCCGCGCAAGGATCAGCGGTATCCGCAAAGTTGATTGGCCCAAGGATCCTCCAAATTTCATTTTTGTGTTTCCGAAGGGGGTAATAGACAAGGCCCCGCAGATTTGGGTTGCGGCCACTCGCGTTGGGCAAGGGGAAGAAGCTAATCAGTTTCAGCGGGAACTCGTGGTGGCTTATCCCAATGTTTCGCTGCTTGACTTGAGGCTCATCCTGAGTACCGTTGAGTCTCTCTTCGCTAAAGTTGGGTCGGTGATCCGGTTTCTCGCCTTGTTCAGCATTGTCACTGGCTTGATCGTACTGGCGGGAGCGGTCGTTAACAGCAAATTTGTTCGAATCAGGGAAAACGTCTTGCTGAGAACCATTGGCGCACGCACGAAGCAAATCATGCAGATCACAGTCATTGAATATGCCTACTTGGGGCTTTTCTCTGCGATAACCGGGATGACCTTGTCGCTTGGAGGAGGGTGGGCCCTTTGTCGGTTCTTCTTTGAAGTTCAACTGGGAGTATCGTGGATTGATCTTCTTGGTGTTGGGGCTGCAGTAACCTTTCTGACGATTGCGATTGGCTGGTACAATTCGCGTGAAGTGATCAATACGCCACCGCTCCAGGTGCTTCGGAAGGAATAGGCGTCAAGTGCTACGTGTTAGTTTACGACCGCCTGTATCAACCTTTATGCGCGATCAAATGTATCCGACGACCCAGTAAGAGATGTATCCTGTCCACTCTTTGAAAAGAGTTTGCCAGGCCGTAATGGCCTCCAGTTTTGGGATGATCAGTACGTCAAAAGTCAGCTTCCGCGTGTGGCCTTGAAAGTCGGCACTAAACGATTGGCAAGGCCATCCAGACTTGCGGAAGCAGGCGGCTGACCTTCGCATGTGTGACGCGGAAGTGATCAGCAGGCAATCGCTGGGTTTAGTCAGGGTTGCCAATAATTTGCGCACGGCGTCTGCAGATTCGTGTGTGTTTCGCGATTGATTTTCAATCAGGATGTCTTCAGCGGGTACACCCATGAGGCGCAGGAGAGACGCCAGGTCATCAGCCTCGCGATCACCGTTGTCGATGAGTCTGCCGGTGCCGCCGGAAACAACAATCTTGCTGATCAGACCCATCTTATAAAGCTGCATGGTATGATTTATCCTGTCGGCTGCTGAGCCAAGGTAGACGCGGTCTGGAGGCCCCACTTCTGATTTTGCCGCTCCGCATAGCAGAATCCCATAGCTGTACTTCCGCGTTAATTGCGCAAAGGGTGTCGCTTTTATTTCCCAGGCATTCATCACTTCGTTGGCAATGAATTCGTTTGAGAAGAAGAAGAGAAGCACGATGCCGCCTAGCAGGAAAAACCTCTTGCGACCTTTCTTTTTGGCAATCCAGGCGGCAATAAACAAGCCGCAGACGATGACCAATGGTCTCACGAGGTATCCGAGCGTTTTCGAGAGAAAGAAGAACATTATCTCCTGAATGAAATGTTTTCCAGTTTTTGAAGCAGCCTTCGCAGAAAGTCAAAATACAGTGTAATGAACAGGACCACCGACATGGACCAAATCACAGCAATGTTGAAGTAGAGCGTATCAATGGTTGCATTAAGGAAGTGCTTGGCGGGCAGATAGAATTGAGCATCAAAATCTATGAAGTGATCAGGCTCCGGATCCTTGTAGATAGGGTAAATCTTTTGAATCAATCGCCCCCTGGATTCAATGATGCGCAAGGCTTCATCCTGGTTCTTAACAAGGACTGAGATCGCTTCATTCTGATAGGAGTGCCTGAATTTTTCAAACTCCTGGGGTCCTCCTAACAAGTCGGTGAGTGCCTGAATTCTCTTTTCCTTTTCTTTCACGGCGGCTGTTGCCCGGTTTGTATAGTATTGCCTGAGGGTAAGCAGGAAGGTCTTTGTTTTTTCATGGACAACAGAATCAAATGTCTCGGGTTGTAACAAAGCAACTTCAAGGAAGTGCTTCTTTCCAATCCCCATGAGTTCTAGCTCAATTTCATGCTGCAAGAGGTTCAGGTTGTGCGCGATCATTGATCTGTCTGCATCAGGCCGACCGCTATTTATGTGGACGTAACCGAGTTTTGATTGCAGCGTGGGGATGTAATAAACCTTCTTGTAGTCTGCTTCAGCGATCTTCCTTTCGAGTTCATAGAATTCCTTTTCAAATCGGTTGTCTTTAAACTGGGCAACCATAGAGGCTTCAAACGCCCATCGCGAAGCCATCATGTCGCCCACCATCGGAACTGTTTCCTGGTTTCCAATAAGTGGATTGAGTTTATCAAACTTGACAACCACACCACTCAGGATTAGCTGGGGTATTAGCAATATCGGGATGAGAATATAGATCGTGACAGCGGAATTGAAAGCTGAAGAAATATTCAGCCCGACCATGTTTGCAAAGCAGGAAACCGTAAAGAGGATGGCCCAGTGCGTTAAGAGCATGCCGTCAATTTGGAGAAGAGCACTACCCACCAACACAAAAAGGAAGGTCTGAATGGCGGACATTGTAAATAGAATTCCCATTTTGGAAATCAAGTAGCTTCCTTTGCTCAGGTGGAGAAAGGCTTCTCGTTTGAGTATTTTCTGATCGCGTATGATCTCCTCAGCACTGACCGTAAGTCCCATAAAGAGGGCGACGATAATGCTCATGAAGAAATAGGCGGGGAGGTTCAGGTTCTTAAGGAAAGTATATTCCTGATGTGCGACATCATCCGTATTGTAGTAATAGGTAATGAAGGCCAGGATAAGCGCCAGAAATGGGGCTTCTAAAAGATTGATGGCAAGGTACTGCCGGTTGCTCAGTTTTGAGAGGAGATCGCGCGTCCCAAACAACCGCATCTGTTTAAGCCAGGAGGGCCGGTGCAGGCTGGAAACGGGCGTCTCAGAGGAGGGGGCAAAGTTGGAAGGTCTCACCTTAACCTTATAAAATCCGTTCCATTGTTCGGGTGATATTTTCCGCTCGTTGGTAAAGTTGCCAAACTCATCAAGGACTTTGGTTTCAATGATATTGAAAATCTGTTCCGGGTTTACGTTTCCGCACTCTGGACATTCTCCTTGATCACTATTGATAAGGTTGACGTTCTGTTTGAAGTAGGTAACCGCGTCAACGGGGTTCCCATAGTAGATCTGATATCCGCCAGTATCAAGAATGACGAGTCTATCAAACATTTTAAAGATATCCGAGCTCGGCTGATGGATGACTGCGAAAACCAGCTTGCCTTTGAGGGCAAGTTCTTTGAGCAAGTCAATGATATTCTCTGAATCCCGGGAGGATAAGCCTGACGTTGGCTCGTCGACGAACAAAACGGCTGGCTCACGTAACAACTCAAGGCCGATGTTAAGCCGTTTTCGTTGGCCTCCACTAATTGTCTTCTTTAGTGGAGAACCGACTTTAAGGTCTTTAATTTCATCAAGTCCCAGGTCGCTGAGCGTTTTGAGTACTAGCTCATTTAGTTGGCTTTCACTGAGGTTGTCGAAACAGAGTTTGCCGGCAAAATACAAATTGTGGTACACCGAAAGATCTTCCATGAGCAGATCATCCTGGGGTACAAAACCGAAAACACCTTCAACTTTGCCGGGGGTGTTGTGGATATCAATTGAATTAATGAGCACATGCCCCGAGGATGGCTTTTCAGTTCCATTCAATACTTGCAGTAGCGTGGATTTTCCAGCGCCGCTTGCCCCCATAAGGGCGATGAGGTTGCCAGACTCTTCGGCCAGGGTTACGT
>JAYVBH010000038.1:0-25111 GCA_043750575.1 Cyclobacteriaceae bacterium | reverse complement strand
GCATCAATGCTGTGCACACAGGGGACTTGCACCCTTTGGATAATCAAACTAATTTCCCGGCTGGAAAGTAGTTGTGCCATACTGGGCACACACACTGTATTTGCGTCAAGCGGGGTTGACGCGTAATCCAACGTTTTCGTATATTTAATGCGTTCGGTGCCGGGGACAGGACGCGGCTTCGCAAGCCCCGCTCGAACGCAAATACTCACGATATCTATGATCAAAACAAGCGCTTGTCTAACAATTTGTTAGTTGTACTTCATAGGGGGTTCCGCGCTTGATTACGGCCACGACTCTGTGTAGCAGTTTGTTTCTTACCGCATTGATCACTGACATCTTATTCTTGCCTTCCAGGACCTTTCGCTGGTAGTATTGGTGGAGTTCCGAGTTGTGCTGGATGCTGCTGATGGCAGCCATGTGAAGCACTTTCTTGAGCTCGTTGTTGGCAAACTTGGATACACCGGTCTTGCCTTTGATTGAAGTTCCACTTTCATAGACAAATGGGGCTACTCCGCTGTAGCAGGCCAGCTTTCTGCTATCGTTGAGACGCTGGAATCCATGGGTGTATACCAGCAGCATAGCGGCAAGGACTTTGCCCACGCCTTTGACTGAAAGCATCAAGTCATACTTGTGTTTGAGTTCCTGATCCTGGCTAATGCTGGCCAGTATTTGCTCATCGACCTTATCCAGACTTTTCTCAAGTCCGCGAATAGCCTCCCGGTTGATACGCTCTATTTCCTTTCCGGTAGCGGGATCAAACTGCTTGAGTTCTGCCGCGCTGGTGCGTAGGCCCTGGAGGGACTTCATCAGCCGGCGGCGATTGGCCTGCAGGTCTTTGAGCTTTTCAAGGGTCAGAACCCCGATTTTCAAGATTTCAGCCTTGCCTTGATGGAGGTGTGCGTATCGGGCAATACGCTGAGCATCGATCTTATCAGACTTGCCCCGTAGCAAACCCATACTCCTTTTGATCTGCAAGGAGCTTTCCAGCCAAACGCCTACTTCCCGGCTTACCAGGTAGTGTACCAGCAGACGGGTATAGATGCCGGTGTGCTCCAGGCAACACAAGGTTGACCCATCGCATTCACAGCCTGTTTCCTTGCACCAGCGCTTGAGGTGTCTGAAGCCGGATAGGTTGTTGTGGAACTTACTTTCGAAGATCTGCCCGTCGGCCTTGCGAACGAGGCAGGCATCAATGCTTTCCTTAGAGACATCGATTCCAAGGATCCAGTCAACTCGTTGAATTTCCTGTGCTTTTTCCATAACTTTTGGTTTAGGTGAATAACTAAGTGAGCTCCGGATCGAAACCTTAATAATAGGCCCTTACGCCTTGAATATCTATTTGATCCCTATCTCACATCTTAAAGAAAAGCTGCCGGACTGAATCGTTTGATAAGCCTTCAACCTGGTTGGCGGCATAGTGCTCCGGCAGCTCTTTTTCTTTAGTAAGTTAATCATGATTTAAATCTAAAGGTTGTGCACAATGCCTTGATGTAGACCCGTGCCAAAAAAAGGTTAAATTTGCATTATGGGACTAATTGAGACATATAAAGAGCAGATCTATAAACTTTGTAAGAATCATAAGGTCAAGAGCTTGTATTCATTTGGTTCAGTGAATACTACCCGCTTCACTAAAGAGAGTGACGTTGACTTAATGGTTGACTTTGACACGAATGACCCAATAGAGTATGCCGACAGCTATTTTGATTTGAAATTTGAGTTAGAGAGGATCCTAAACCGATCAATTGATCTATTAGAAAACAAAGCCGTTAAGAACCCATTCCTGAGAGAGAATATCGATAAATCAAAAATTCTCATCTATGGACAATGAGGTAAAAACCTGGTTAAAGGACATCGACTTGCTGCTCGTTACTTCCAACTATTATGGCCTCGGCTGACTTCTCTTATACCATTACGTGATACAGAGACCTCCCCAGGTAAGAGCCTATTCCTTCTTCCGATCCCTGCGGTATCTACTGCTCGAAGTTTGTTGGTCAAGGACGTTGTGAAGATGTGCTCACTTATCCGTTGACTAAACTTTTCGCTGGACAATGGTAACTAACGGTTACCATAGAGCGGATCATGGGCAAGCCCTGAAGCCGATCTATTAGAAAAAAAGGTGGCCCGTTGCCAGACCACCTTTGAAACAATCAAATCATTAACTACAGCCTACGCATGCAGATCGAAGCGATCAAGGTTCATCACCTTGTTCCACGCTGCGACAAAGTCCATAACGAACTTCTCATTAGAATCCTCACACCCATAAACTTCCGTGAGGGCGCGAAGCTCGGAGTTGGAACCAAAAATAAGATCCACGCGTGTTCCTGTCCACTTCGACTCACCCGTTGCACGATCGCGACCGTCAAATGCGTTTTGACCGTCATCTGTCGCCTTCCAGGTCGTGCCCAAATCGAGCAGGTTGACGAAGAAGTCGTTGGTAAGCGCATCGGCTTTCTTGGTAAATACACCGTGCTTGGACTGATCGAAGTTCGCGTTGAGCACACGCATACCACCGACCAGTGCCGTCATCTCAGGCGCCGTCAGTGTCATGAGCTGTGCTTTATCTACCAGCATATCCTCTGCCGTCACTTTGTGCTTCGGCTTGAAGTAATTGCGGAAACCATCAGCGCCCGGTTCCAGGACGGCAAATGATTCTACATCGGTTTGTTCTTGTGAGGCATCGGCTCTTCCAGGTGTAAAGGGAACCTTCACATCATGACCGCCATTCTTCGCTGCCTTCTCTACGCCGGCACATCCGGCAAGAACGATCAAGTCGGCCATTGAAACTTGCTTACCTCCCGTGTTGAACTCTTTTTGTATGCCTCCCAGCGTCTTCAGCACTTTTGCCAGTTGAGCGGGATTATTGACTTCCCAATCCTTTTGAGGAGCCAGACGAATGCGTGCGCCATTTGCACCACCGCGTTTGTCTGAACCACGGAAAGTAGATGCGGAAGCCCAGGCAGTTGATACCAATTGAGATACCGATAAACCGGAAGCCAGTACTTTGGTCTTCAGCGCTGCGATGTCTTTATCGTCAATCAGTTTGTGTGTAACAGCCGGAATAGGATCTTGCCAGATGAGTACCTCCTTAGGCACCTCTTTGCCATGATAGCGTGCAATCGGCCCCATATCCCGGTGCGTCAGTTTATACCATGCACGGGCGAAAGCGTCCGCAAATTGATCCGGATTATCGAGGAAACGTTTTGATATCTTCTCGTAGGCAGGATCAACGCGTAGTGAAAGGTCCGTCGTCAGCATAGTCGGTGCGTGACGCCTTGATGGGTCGTGCGCATCCGGTACAGTATCTGCGCCCATGCCATGCTTCGGCTTCCACTGATGTGCCCCGGCCGGGCTCTTAGTGAGTTCCCATTCGTAGCCGAACAGGTTCCAGAAAAAGTTGTTGCTCCACTTCGTTGGCGTGGTGGTCCATGCTCCTTCCAGACCGCTGGTGATTGTGTCGACTCCCTTGCCGCTGCCAAAAGTATTTTTCCAACCGAGACCTTGTTCTTCGATACTTGCTGCCGCTGGTTCGCGACCAACATACTTACCCGCATCGGCGGCACCATGGGTTTTGCCAAAGGTGTGCCCGCCGGCAATCAGTGCGACCGTTTCTTCGTCATTCATCGCCATACGTCCAAAGGTCTCGCGAATGTCGCGGGCTGCGGCGAGTGGATCCGGATTTCCGTTGGGACCTTGAGGGTTTACATAGATGAGACCCATTTGAACGGCGCCTAGTGGATTCTCCAGTTCGCGGTCACCCGTATAGCGCTTGTCGCCCAGCCACTCGCTTTCAGAACCCCAATAGATATCTTGCTCTGGTTCCCAAACATCCTCACGTCCACCGCCGAAACCAAAGGTCTTGAAGCCCATCGACTCGAGGGCACAGTTGCCGGCGAGGATCATCAGGTCGGCCCAGGAAATTTTCTTGCCGTATTTCTTTTTTACGGGCCAAAGCAGCAAACGTGCTTTGTCCAGGTTTGCATTGTCAGGCCAGCTGTTGAGTGGCGCAAAGCGCTGGGTTCCGGAACCCGCTCCGCCTCGACCATCAGAGATGCGGTACGTACCCGCTGAGTGCCATGCCATCCGAATGAATAGTGGGCCGTAATGACCATAGTCCGCCGGCCACCAGTCCTGTGACTTGGTCATCAGCGCAACAATATCTTTCTTGACAGCGTCCAGGTCAAGCTTTTTGAATTCCTCGGCATAGTTGAATCCCTCACCCATTGGATCGGACAGGGATGAATTTTGACGAAGAATGTTCAGTTTCAGCTGATTGGGCCACCAGTCCCGGTTACCCGTGCCACTGCCAGCACTTTGCTTGAGCGGTCCACCATGAAACGGGCATTTGCTTTCCCCGTTCATATTGCTGTTTGATGTGTTCGAAGATGTTGTATTTTCCATGTTCTTTAGTTTACTATTTGATAAGGATAAAACTACTACAAACTACTTTTAGTTGCTAACTCAACTCCATCGAGCGGACGATATTACATGACCAATGGCAGAGCTGTGAAGCATTGGAGATTTTGAAAATCACCGTGCCCAAAAAGCTCGGTTTCAAAACACGGCAATTGCTAAATTGTTTGATTAATGTTGGTCATTTTAGGCAAGGCCAGGCTTGATTCGCATTCTCATGGTTAATTCAACCCCATAGATGGGGTTCGCCCGTGCTCATTACCCGATTGACCGCAATCCTCAGGAAAAACTAAATGAACGGTAACTGCATTGTTTGCCGGGTAACTATCTTCGTCTCAACCAATCTAAAGCCATGAAAAAATACATCGCCATTCTATCAGGCCTTTGCCTCGCTGCCTCAGCTCTTGCACAACAAGCAGAGCCGCTGGACACAGCCACCATCAGCAAAATAAAAACCGAAGGCTTTACGCATTCCAAAGTTATGGCCAACCTGAGCATGCTCACAGATGTATACGGGCCCCGGCTGACCAACTCGCCCAACCACAAGAAAGCTGCGGACTATGCCAAGGCTACGCTGGAGTCCTACGGACTTCAAAATGTTCATATCGACTATTGGGGAGAAGAATTTGGCAGAGGCTGGGAACTGAAGAAGTTTACCCTTCAAAGTATAGAACCCGGAGTTACCTCCATCATCGCCTATCCCAAAGCATGGACGCCCGGAATAAAAGGAACGATTACAACCGATGCAGTTTACCTCGACGTGAAAACCGAGGCTGACCTAGCCAAATACAAAGGCAAGTTGAAAGACAAAATTATTTTGTTCGATGCCCCGGTGGCAGTTAAACCCGGCTTCAAGGCTGACGCCAGGCGCTTCAATGACTCAACCCTGCTGAAAATGGCCAACGCAGGTGACCCCGAAGAAGGAGGAGGATCTTTTAGCGGCAACCGCGAACAACAAAAATTGACCTTCGCCAAATGGGAATTCTGCATGAAGGAAGGAGCGCTCGTTGTATTTGAGGCAAGCCCCAGCGCGCGACTGGAAGACGGAACGCTGGTTGTCAGCGCGGTGACTGTCCCCTACCCACCTGAAGTGCCTCGGGAAAAACGTCTCAGGGCACAAAATCCTAACGTTCCAAAAATCCTGCCCCAGATTGTGGTTGCCGATGAACACTACAATCGCCTCGTACGCCAGATTCAATCGGGTGCAAATGTGAAACTCGAGCTCGCGCTAGAAACCGAGTTCACACCTTCGGGTCAGGGATTCAATGTGATCGGTGAAATTCCGGGTACTGACTTAAAAGATGAGGTCGTCATGATCGGTGCCCACCTGGACTCCTGGCATGCAGGCACCGGCGCAACTGACAATGGGTCGGGCTCTGCGGTTATGATGGAAACTATGCGAATCATTAAATCAATTGGCACGCAACCCAGAAGAACAATTCGCATCGGACTTTGGGGCGGTGAGGAACAAGGTCTGATTGGATCGCGCTCCTATGTGAAACGCACATTTGGCGAGCGTCTAGACAAGTCCCAGCCATACGATTCTATTGTACTGAAACCCGCAGCGCAAAAATTCTCCGCGTACTTCAATATGGATAACGGCACAGGCAAGTATCGCGGTGTGTATCTGCAGGGCAACGAAAACGTACGTCCCATTTTCAGATCCTGGCTCCGACCGTTCGAAAAGATGGGCGCCTCCACGCTGACCATCTCCAATACAGGAGGCACAGATCATCAGTCGTTCGACGCCATCGGCTTGCCCGGCTTTCAGTTTATCCAGGATCCCATCGAGTACTCAACGCGCACACATCATACCAACATGGATGTCTTTGACAAAGTGATTGAGGCGGATTTGAAACACAACGCCGTGATCACCGCTTCATTCGCCTGGGCCGCTGCCAATCGTCAAGGGTTGTTGCCACGGAAGTATGCAAGTGTGCAAGGAGTGTCGTTGCAGCCGAGTCGGTGAGGGGAAGATAGTGGACAGGTCAGTGCATCGCGATTAGGTGTGGGCCCAAGGTCTGACGGATATTTCACTGCCCTTCTGATAGAATTTCTTTTCAAAATGTATTAACTTCGGATGCCTGCGGGAAGCACGCCGGACCTGTTTGACCACTGATCAAAAATATACGCACTTCCTCTCATCCCCACTTCATCCCCGAAGCCGGAAAAGAATTTTCTTTGCGACCGGATTGATTCTTTTCTCTTATAGCCTTTGCTTTGGACAAAACCTCGGAAGCTGGAACATCCTGAATGTACAATATAAAGTTTCCGAGAAGTGGAGCATCTTCGGCGAAGCCCAACTGCGCTCTCTGAAATTCTATGATGACTTCCACTACTATGAAGTCAAGGGCGGGTTCAACTACCTGGCCAAGCCCAACCTCAAGTTGACCCTGGCGGGCGGAACGTATCAAACCTATCAGGAAGGCGGCAACTTCATCACACCCAAAGGCAGCAATGAGTTCAGGATCTGGCCTCAGGCAAGCCTGCTGCAATCGGTGGGCGAGACTAACATTGAGCACCGATACCGTGTCGAATACCGGTTTACCCTGGACGGTTACAAGGTGCGCTACCGATACCGTCTCGGTTTCTTTCGCCCCTTTGGTAAGGCGGTCAATGGGCTAAAACCATACATAGCCGGATTAAGCAGCGAAATATTCTTTACGAACAGGGAACCCTATTTTGAACGCCTCCGCCTTGCCCTTACGGTTAACTATAATTTATCCAAGAAGGTGTCGCTGCTGGCGGGTTTTGTTCATCAATTTGATTACAAACTGACCGACGAGACCGGGCGCGATTTCCTTCAAGTCGGTCTGTACTACCAAATTTCGCGTCACCATCCAGCTGCAGTTGATAATAACCAGTGAGGCCTACTTCTCTTCCAACACCCCTTCGCCGCTAAAGGGGAACAAGAGTTCCCAAACAAACCTCAACACTTTAACACGCAAGACCTTAAACACCGTAAAAGGTGATTTAAATCATTTTCATAATCCCATCCATAACCCTATTTTTATAGCATAGCCACGCACGATGTGGCACGAACCTTGATTATTAGTTACTAAAAACAGCGTTATGAAAACCAACCTGAATCCCCTTACCATTATTCTGTTCTCCGGCATTCTGTTGACGGCTTTTTCATTCACCATGATCCAGGAGCCGTGGGAGGTACCTGCCAAGTACAAGAAGATGGAGAACCATACAAAGGCCTCCAAAGATGACATGGATGTTGCCAAGCAACTTTATGACAAACACTGCAAGTCCTGCCATGGAAAAGCTGGATTAGGCGATGGACCTAAAGCCAAAGAACTGGACACTAAGTGTGGCGATTTTTCAACAGCAGCATTCCAAGGCCAGGCAGACGGCGATCTTTTCTATAAGACAACCTTTGGCCGCGACGATATGCCCGCGTTTGACAAGAAGATTTCAAGCGACAATGACCGCTGGCTCCTTGTGCACTACATGCGGTCTTTCAAGAAGTAATCTTGTCTTTGAAGCGTATATGATGCGCTTTGCTGCCCCTCTCATCCTTGCCATCCTGGTGGGTTGTGGGGGGCAGCCTTCTTCAAGGGATATCTATGCTCCCACTGAAATTTTCTATTTCGAGGTACGGTGCGGACAGCCTGGACCCAACTGTGAGGAGGTAAAGCGACTCCTGGATACATCAATACCTAAATACAAATACACCTTTAGCCCGGGCTCCAGCCAGAAATGGCCTTATTATAGAGCGTTTGGCCTGGCAGAAAACGTCCCCTATGACAGTCTGGTTCCTCCTCACCAAAAACTGCATCAACTGGTTCCGCTCAACGACCCACCGCTGCTTGGCGGCAGTGAGTATGTTGTCAGGATTGAGCTTTTCAGCGTATCCGATTCATTACCCGACTATCAGGTAGAAATATTCAATTTAGAATCATCTCCGCCAACGCTCGTCGCCTCCACGGGACGCGAGAAAGTTCATCACCCTTCCGGATACACACTCTCTACTCCGGAAATTATTCTTCATTCAGTAATTAGATATTCCTTCAAGTAGGTCATTATTAGTCAGTTAGGATCATTTTTTGGGACTGACTACAATCAAGCGCTTCGTTGACTTATGTCATGCCCTCCGTTTGGCGCCGGTAGTACTTTTAGCCTATAAATTTGATCGCTCACATAACTTAAACATGTATGAAAACGCTAAAACTAGTTTCATTAATGGCCTTGCTGTTTACATTCCTCACCGTGGTACGGTGCAGTGACAGCAAGACCACTGAACCCACTCCACTTGGTACCCTATCAGGCACGGTATCTTATCCAAATAGCTCCGGCACTGCCGTTGCTGCACCCGGCGCATTTGTTACCCTACTTACAGGAACAAGTCAGGTAATGCAAGTTGTAACTGACAATACCGGTAAGTACTCGATCCCCAATCTTGCTGCTGGATCCTATTCTTTATCGGCTTCCTCTTTTGTCCTCCCAACAAATACAGGCGGTCGTCTCGACGGTTTGAATTTTGCAACGGCCGCTGATGAAACTGTTACGATGGGCTCTACCTCGATTACTCAGGATCTATCCATGGTAAATACCGGCCAAACCGGGTCTTCCATTGAAGCCATTGACCTTAACTACACCTGGACAGGGAGCGCCTATGCAAACGCAGGTACCTGGACTTATGACGGGACCCACAGCCCAATAACTTTTGAGTTCCCCTACCGGGGTAATGAAGCAGACTTTGCTGGCGCATTCGCACAATTGAGCAAAGCGCTAATTTCCTTTGACCCTGCCAATCCCGCTGCCGGTACCATCGACGTAGAAGTTGATATGCTTTCAGTTAATACGCGTGCTGCTGGCGGACGTGACCCCGTGATCCAAAACGGCGCGAATGAAGTAGGAACTCCCAATAATTACCAGTTCAACCCACTATCGGTAATTAGTGTGATGGGTTGCATTAGCGGTACATACGGAATTACTGCCGACGGAACACTCCCCAGTGTAATTGTGAATGATAATGGTGACCGTTACGCTCAATTCAAGGTTCTTGCCGGCGGTATTGCAAAATATGGTGACGGCTACGTCGCAAAGGGTAACCTAACATGGAGAGGTTTCACCGTACCTACCGAAATGTGGTTCAAAGTTGTGCCCAAATGGCTTGATGCACCTTCTACTGGCAATGGTACCACCAACAACAGATTCTATTCAGGATTTGAAGGAAAGTTCCTCATGGATCCTTACAACAAATTCAATATCAGATCAGGCAGCATAAACGAAGCTATTCTCAGAATCCAGATCAGCGTTGTCTGCTACAAACTGTAGTGCACAAAAATATGAAGTAAGGGGGCTGCAAGGCCCCCTTCCTATATACAACCACAATAGAATAGACACATGACAATTCAAATCAATATGAACCGCATCACTTCCATTCTGCTGTGTGTCGTTATGTCTGGATGCACAACAGATGTGATTTCCCCACCCAAACCGGATATATCCAATCCTACTAGTACGCTAGAAGCCAAATACACTACAGCCCCTCCAAACAAGATTAGTGCTTCTTATTGGAAGACTGCTGAATATCTGCCGCTGACGCCCATCAACGAAGTGACCGGCCAGGTTCCTGCAGCCGATGGTCTCTTCAATATGAGTGGCACTTATAGCGGAGTGACTAGTTTCAATCAAGGAGATCCCGCCAAGGTTGCCATGAAGGCTGCTTACACCAACGACAGCTTGTATGTGCTTGTAACATGGATGGACACCCTTTACCATGCTTCCCAAAGCAACTGGGTTTACGATGGAGCCACCGATCCCAACAAAGCTGGCTCTACGGCCGGATGGACTTCTCAGCGCGGAGACGACAATTTCCTTCTGTCGTTCGACATGGGAAGCGGAAAGCGGGATGTGTGGAACTGGTCGTTAGCACTTTCTGAGCCACTGGGATATGCCATAGACATGATCGACAACGGTGGCGGAGTATTGACCGATGCTGGAAATAAAACCTATGTCAGAAATGCGGTTGGTGATAACAGAAGTGGTCCTCAGTCAGATTGGGACGGCGTCGAGCAAAAAATAACCCGTAAATACGGTGGCGTAACTATACTCGATCCGGGATTCTTCCTGCTGAACAAGAAGGCATTCACAGGAGATATTGCGGCAGGAAATACATACTACCAGGCCGAGTGTGGATCTGTTTGCCATGGAACCAACGGCGACGGTGATACCGGAGCGGCCAATCCGGTAGGTGTCGCCCTCAACAAGCCGGGCCAATTCAATCGATGGACAAGGGCTGCTCTCGATCTATTTGCAGCGGATCCGGCTCAACACGAAGGGGCTACACATTATCCTCCTGCAGAAGCAGACCGTAGCAACTTATTTGCTCGCTTAAGAGGCTTCAGCGGCATTCCAGGATATTATCTCCAAAATCCCTCTGGAAGCAACTCCGATATCTATGCCCTGTCCAATGTCAAGATGGGTAATGTTGAAAAATATAATAAGGGATACACGGTACTATTGGTCCGCGCGCTGACAACCAACCAAACGGATGACATTGTCCTGGACCCTTCACAGATTACCTATTCATTCAATTTCTCGGTTCGGGACAATGACGCGATCAATCAAATCGGTTCCCAGAATCAGGTTCTAACCTTCAAACCCAAAGGGCAATGAAAAAGATTGTATACCTGGTTGCCGGCTTACTGCTGGGCTCCTGCACTTCGGACGTAATTGAGCCTAAGGAACCAACCATTCCAGACCAAGTCAGTTTTTCGACCAATGTTATCCCAATTTTTAATTTGAGTTGCAATAATACGGGCTGTCACGCTCCGGGTGGAAAGTCTCCGGATCTTAGTCCTGGCGTTGCCTACGAAAATCTGATTCTTTACGGATTGGTGGATGTAGACGCTCCAGCCTCCAGTTCCCTCTATGTGAAGATCACCACCGGCTCCATGACACAATATGCTAAAACCGGTGATGCGGAAATTATCTTAAAATGGATCGAACAAGGAGCTCTTGATAACTAAACCCAAACCTAACGCGACTATAAGCTTATGAAAACCACACGCAACATACTTGAGAAATTTGAGCGGCTACTGGCCTTGGGCATTTCCCTGCTCCTCAGTTTTATGATCTCTCTTCCGGCCATCGGGCAGGACGAAGAGGCGGCAAAGCCGTCAGGCAAAGAACTAGCACGACCAGCGTTTGAAAGTGCGCTGCTCGGCGAAATGCAATCTGTTGTTGTCCCAACAGCCAAAACACTCGAATTCGATTTTCAACACAGGTTTGGGACCGTCGAAAACGGGATCACGGACCTTTTTGGAATTTATTCGCCGGGTGCCAATATTCGGATGGGGCTAACCTACACGCCTATTAACCGATTGGCCGTGGGGCTCGGACTCACCAAGAACAAGATGGCGTTGGACCTTAATGCCAAGTATGCAATCTTCCAGCAAGCGAAAGAGGGGGGTGCACCTGTCAGTGTCACGTATTTCGGAAATGTTGTCACTGAAACTGAAAAAGGTGACTACACGGATAATATTCAAAGGCTTTCCTTTTACAACGAACTGATCATTGCGCGACGCATAAACTCCAAATTATCCATTCAGGTTAGTCCAAGTTATTCTCATGACAATGCGGTTGTGGATTCAGCCTACAGCAACAGCATGCTTGCTGTTGGGATAGGAGCCCGTTATAAATTCACAGCTCAGTCTTCCCTCCTGCTCAACTATATTCAGCCGTTGACAAAGCATAAAGACACCGCCCTGGATCCAAAGCCTGGGTTCATGATCGGTTGGGAAATTTCTACCAGCTCACATGCTTTCCAGATCCTATTCAGCAATTACCAGGGTATCCTACCACAGCAAAATGTCGCATATAACCCGCTTGACTTCTTCAAAGGACAATATCTTATCGGATTTAACATTACCCGTTTGTGGAACTTCTAACCTCCAAGCCATGAAAGAAAAATCAACTAGTCGCAGAGACTTTCTCAGGAAGGGGCTCCTAGCCGCCGCTGTGGCTTCGGCTGTTCCGATCACTACCCAGGCAACACCAAGTGGAGAAACAGTTAAGATGCTCACGCCCGACGGCAAACTCGTCGAAGTGAATAAATCTGTAGTCGCTGCTGCAGCCAAGAAAAAAGCCAACAATACCGATATACTCGAGTGGCGGTCACAGAAAGGCTAAAGTAAAAATCCATCAACTAATAAAGATCAACTTCATGGATCAGGAAAAAAACAAGAGAAGAAACTTCATCCGTACAGGTGTCGCGTTAGGCTTGGCAACGGTTGCCGGTGTAACGACCAAGTTGCTGGGTGACCCCTCCGAAAAGGAAACACACACGCACGGCAACACGGTTAAACTCTTGTCCCAGGATGGAGAAATCGTGGAGGTGGATTCCTCCGAACTCAAGATGGAAACGCATGACCATGCGGGCATGATGGCCAAGACCATCACGGGTCGTGATGGAATCGAGGGTAGGAAATTTGTGATGGTCATTGATCTGGGGAAATGCCGCAATGCCAGAAAATGTGTTTCAGCTTGCCAGAAAATGCACCACCTCCCGGAAGAAAAGGAGTGGCTGCAAGTCAAACTGATGAAGGACAACGAGAATTCTGCCCCCTATTGGTTTCCCAAAACATGCTTCCACTGCGACAATCCTCCTTGCGTAAAGGTCTGCCCTGTGGATGCCACCTTTAAACGCACCGACGGCCTGGTACTTATCGACAACCAGCGCTGCATCGGTTGCAAGTTCTGCATGGCCGCCTGTCCATACTCCACCCGCGTCTTCAACTGGGGTGAACCGGCAGCCATTGAAGAGGCCAACCTGAGTGCGTATTCTCCTGAAACAAGCGTGCCCAGCAAACATAGCACTGTCGAAAAATGCGACTTCTGCCCCGATATGGTACGGGAAGGAAAATTGCCTGATTGCGTAACGGCATGCCCGAATGGGGTGTTCTATTTTGGTGATGAGAATGAAGACACCGTAACGAACGGCGACGAAACGGTTCGCTTCAGTGCGCTGATCCGTGAAAAGGCCGGATATCGGTTCATGGAAGAGCTCGGAACTAAACCCCGCGTGTACTATTTACCCCCGACCAACCGCATGTTCCCCGTTGAACGCGGATTCAAGAACCTCACACCCGAACTGAAAGCCCGATTCAAAGACGTTCAATAATTGAGTTATGAATATCGAAAAAACAAGTGGTGAACTCTTAAAAGAATTTACGCCTCAACTGACCACATGGACAAAATGGGAGATATTCTGGATTGTATTTTGGTCAATCATTTTTTCCTTTGGCCTATATGCCCTCTATATCCAGGCAACCGAAGGTCACATTGTGACCGGGATGCGCGATAATGTTGTGTGGGGCTTGTACATTGCCAACTTCATATTCTTTATAGGCATCAGTTATGCCGGTGCGATCATCAGTGGTTTCCTTCACTTGTTCAAAGTGGAGTGGCGCAAACCCATCATTCGGATTGCTGAACTCATTACGGTTATCGCAACCATAATCGGACCTCTATTTATTTTATTATGCGTGGGCCGACTGGACAGGCTTCATCACTTGTTCATTTATGCCCGCCTCCAGTCACCAATCACATGGGATGTGCTGGCGATCAGCACCTACCTGACAGGAAGCGTCATCTTTCTCTATCTCGCCCTCATCCGGGACTTCGCCATACTCTCGCTTTCTGACATCAAAGTGGCACCATGGAAAAAGAAATTGTATAAGTTCTTTTCCCTTGGCTTCAGAAACACCCCCGAACAACGCAAGTGGCTGGAGCTCTCAACAAACATTCTCGCCCTCCTGATCATACCTACTGCTATTATTGTGCACTCTGTCCTCTCCTGGATATTCGGCATGACCCTTAGGCCGGGCTGGCATAGCACGATCTTTGGACCCTATTTTGTTTTGGCTGCCATCTATTCCGGTACGGGCGTATTGATTCTGGCCTTATGGGCATTCCGAAAACTGAATCACCTCGAAAAGTATATTCAGGATAGACACTTCAACTATCTCGGCTACCTGCTGGTCGCTCTTGCTGCAGGCTATGGCTATTTTACTTTCTCAGAATACCTCACGGACTGGTATAGCTCGGAAAAATGGGATGCAGAGTTGATCCATAAGTTATTTGACCTGGACCAGTTTGGATGGCTGTTCTACTTTGCCAACTTCGGCGGCATCCTCCTTCCAATGATCCTCATCGGCATTCCCAAGTTCCGATCTATCAACACCATTGTCTTTTCTTCGGCCGTGCTGGTATTGGCTTTGTGGGTTAAACGTTATCTCATCGTCGTGCCTACATTGGAAACAACCCTCATCCCCATGCAGGACACGCGAACTGAATATGTTATCTATTCAGCAACGTGGGTCGAATGGGCGCTCACCTTTGCCGGAATTGCCATGTTCTTCCTGCTATTCAAACTATCATCGAAATTCATTCCGATTGTTCCCATTTGGGAAACTGCAGAATTTGTGGAGAATGAGAAACTGGAGAGGTCAGAAAAAACACACGCCACCCTTCAACCTGCTGCAAAATGAAAAAGGCTACCTTGATTAGAATGATTACCATGATTGCCTTGATTTTTCTGACTACCGCTGTTGGGCAATTGGCGGCGCAAGATCCTATAGCCATTGTCATTGAAATTATTGCCGTTCAGAAAGGTGACAAAGGAATTGACCTCAAGGCCACAGTCACCGACGAAGAAAATAGTGAACCAGTGAGAGGGCTTACACTTTCTTTTTCTGGAGCCGTCGGCGCGAAGGTCGTTAACCTCGGTGAGGCGATCACCAACGCAGCTGGCATTGCCGAACTCAAAAGCGCCAGCCTGGATGAGCTTCGCAAAGCCGGCCATGTATTCACATTCAAAGCATCGTTTGCCGGCAATGAAAAATTTCTTACCGGCGAAACAACTCTGGGCCTTACGGAAGTAACCATCACCCTTTCAGCCGAAACAGTTGATTCCGTTAATACCGTGCAAGTGACGGTCACTTCATGGAATGAAAAGGGTGAGGTGGTTCCCATCAAAGAGGAAGAAGTAAAGCTGTATGTGCCCCGCATGTTCAGCCTCCTTCCCATTGGAGACATCACCACTGACGAGGAGGGTTACGGTGATTTTAAATTCCCTGCCGACCTTCCTGGCGGATTAAATGGTGAGATAACCGTTGTTGCCCGCATTGAAGAACATGCAACTTTTGGAAATGCAGAGTTGTCTAGTCCAACTACTTGGGGTGTAAAAACCCTGGAACAGGCCTCCAAGCTGCCCCGTGCTTTGTGGAGTCCGGATGCCCCGCTGTGGATGCTGATTACTTTTATCATCCTGATGACTGGCGTATGGTACCACTACGCACTGATCATCTACGAATTGATCCGCATCCGGTTGTCCAACCACCCGGAAAAGATTGACTATAATGAATAGGTCATAAGTAGCTTCATTTTGATTGTCTGTGGCAATGCCTAAATTGCTTTATGCGGATGATCGATTTCCTTGTAGGACTTAAAGCCTGGCGCTTTACCCGGGTCCGTCGGTTTGACCTTTTGGTGGCATTGATTTCGATCGCTCTTTATGAATTTGTCGCCCGCCCCTACTATCGCCCCTACATCTACTCACACGGCATCAATGATTTCCACATCGCCGATACGATCGGAAATACATTGGGCACTCTGGCCACTGTATTTACTTTTCTCTTTCTGCTGGGTGGCGAGATAAAGCGTGATCTCTTTATCATTAACACCGTGACGATAAGTGTGGCTATCTATGAATTAGCACACCCTTTGCTCGGAAAACCTATGGACCCCTGGGACCTCGGTGCAACTATCGTCAGCGGCGGGATATGTCACTTGATCTATCGTTCGATTAATCAACACGCCCCAACAGCATGATCCGTCTCATCTCTGAATCGCTTGCGTCCCGCGGCCTGATGGTTCTTTTCGCCCTTATAATCTTGTTCCATCTTCTGGTTTTGGTTCAGGTGATCCCCTTTCAAATGGTCTGGGGCGGCCGGTTGAACAGTGTAAGCGAAATGTACACTTTTGAAACCGTGTCAATCGCTCTCAACCTCGTGATGCTTGCCGTTGTATTCGTCCGTTCTGGCGTCATGTCCTTGGCGGTGAATCCACGTGTTATACAGGTTCTACTTTGGGTGATGGCTGCATTATTCATTCTGAACACGTTGGGGAATCTCCTCTCTATCAATGAAGCTGAAAAACTGATTTTCACACCAATCACACTGATGCTTTCAATTTTCTGTATCCGACTTGCGCTGGTGGCCAAACAAAAGTAAGCGTGGCGCTGAGTTAGTGTTCCCAAAACAAAAGTTGCCACAGATGACACGGATAAGCACGGATGATCAGAAGATATTGCGTTGCTACACCAGGTGCGCATGGTAAACGGTGACCGTCTTCTGTGGAAATCTGTGAAATCTGTGGCAAAAACCGGCACTTATTATGAATTTACCAGAAAATATTATTACTATTTTCATGTAAAGAAAAGAGAATGGCTGAAGCAAAGACAAAACCCACCGATGTCAGCGTGCCTGATTACATCGATTCTCTGAAAAGTGAAACCCAGCGTGATGATTGTAGGCTAATTGCCAGATTGATGAAGTCCATCACCAAGAAGGACGCGGTCATGTGGGGATCGGCCATCATTGGCTTTGGAACTTATTCCTACACGTATGCAAGTGGGAAGAAAGGTGATTGGCCGCTTCTGGCTTTTTCTCCACGCAAGGACAAAACGACGATCTACCTCATGGGTGATTTCGAAAACAAGAAGGCGCTGCTCAAGAAACTTGGTAAATACAAATTGAGTGGGTCATGTCTTCATTTCAAGACCATCAACGATTTGGATAAAGCAACATTGAAAGCCCTCCTGGCCGGGAGCTATAAGGCCGTGAAGAAGAAATATGGATGAGTGACCTCACCCCTGGCCCCTCTCCTCCCAGGAGAGGGGCCGGGGGTGAGGTCATTTCCCTTTCTTCAACCTTCCACTCTCCTTCAGCGCCTTCATCACAATCCACTCCAACTGCCCGTTGGTGCTACGGAACTCATCGCTGGCCCACTTCTCCACAGCTTTGAGGAGTTCGGCATCAAGACGCAAGACGAATGGTTTCTTTAGACCCATGTTAGGAGGGTTCAAGTAATTTCTTCATCGCCCAACGAATGCTATCCTTGTTGATTGCCCCAAGAACAATATGCTGGTCGTCTGCGAGGGTGATATCCACAACTGTCTTTCCCGATACAGTGCAGACCTGCTTGTTGCCGGGGACTCCCAACCGCTTTTTCGGCTTAATCAATTCACTTAATTGAAGCTCTCTTACTTCATATGCTATAATGGCTTGTCGTTCAATCCGCTTCGCGTACAAATTATGGGGAAAATAATGATACAGGACACCGGATGAGTCAATCTTTACATCCAGGTTATATGCGGAAGTAAGCCACACGAGGAAAGCGAGGGTAATGATCAGGAAGCACAGGACGATAGCAATCTTCCTTGCATCGATTCCCATGTTCTCTTCCAGGATGACTTGCATATACAAGAGTCGAAACAAAGGGAACGTCATCCCCAGGCCGACAACAGCAACCAGCCAAGCCCAGATGGGTGAAAGTCTCTGTCTCTCCTCATAGAAGATCCGCTCCATTGACGCTTAATGATTCAGTGTGCCCGTATTTACAACAGGGTTCACGTCTTTGTCACCGCAGAGTACTACCATGAGGTTGCTGACCATAGCTGCTTTGCGCTCATCATCCAGTTCGATGATGTTCTTCGCCTTCAGGTGGTCGAGGGCCATTTCCACCATGCTCACGGCGCCTTCCACGATTTTGAAACGGGCAGCTACGACAGCAGTGGCTTGTTGTCTACGCAGCATGGCGCCAGCAATCTCGGGAGCGTAGGCCAAATATCCGATCCGTGCTTCAATCACATAAATCCCGGCGATGTCGAGACGGTTACGAAGCGTTTCTTCCAACGCTGAGTTTACTTCGGTATGACCTGATCGCAACGTCATCTCTCCTTCGGTGTCAAAATTATCATAGGGATACATTCCTGCCAGCGCACGAACGGCCGAATCACTTTGGATGCGCACGAAGTTCTCGTAGTTGTCGACCTCAAAGGCAGCTTTGAACGTGTCTTTCACTTGCCACACGAGGATGACGCCAATCTGGATGGGGTTACCTACTTTGTCATTCACCTTGATTTTCTCACTGTCGAAGTTGCGTGCCCGCAGGGAGATCCGCTTCTTTATGAAGAGGGGGTTCACCCAAAAGAATCCGCTGGACTTTACCGTCCCTTTGTACTCCCCGAATAGCGCCAACACCACGGAAGTGTTGGGATTGAGGAAAAAGAAACCTGGCATCAACAAGAAGGAAGTTACCAGCAGCCAGGCGAAAGCAGGATTGCGCAGAGCGATCATGCCGCCCAGGCCAAGTAAAAACAGCACAGTCACCGTGCCCAGCATAACGTAGCCAGACATCGGAGAATTCAATTTTTCGTTGCTCATAAGAGTGATATTAAAGTGATATTATATCAATATTACGTGTTTCTCAGGAATTGTGTTGCATCCGGATCAAGTTATTTTTTGCAAAACCCTGAAATCACGCTGGAATAGGCGTTAGGTATTGGGTGTTGGGTAAGTGGCCTAGCTGCGAAAAGCCAAAACCTGAGGTTGCCTAAGACCTAATGCCTAAAATCCCAAACCTATTTCCGCAGGGAGTTCATATCAATGACAAACCGATACCGCACATCGCTTCTCAGCATCCGTTCGTAGGCTTCGTTGATTTGTTGGATGGGAATGACTTCAACATCCGAAACAATATTTTTTTCAGCGCAGTAGTCCAGCATCTCCTGGGTTTCCTTTATTCCTCCTACCCCTGAGCCCATGATACTTCGGCGGTTTTTCAGTAAAGCAAAGGGCTGAACTTCAGCTGGCTGAGTGGGCAAGCCCACATTGATCATGATTCCGTTTAATCCCAGGAGGCGCAAATACGTGCTGTAGGAATGATTGGCTGAAACGGTATTTAAGAGTACATCAAAGTAGCTATCGAATTTCTTCATGATCGCTTTGTCAGATGACAATACAAAGTTATGCGCCCCCAGCCGGCGTGCGTCGGTCTCTTTGGAAGATGATGAACTGATTAACGATACTTCTGCTCCAAAGGAAGCAGCAAACTTAAGCCCCATGTGCCCCAAGCCACCCAGTCCGATGATGCCGACTTTCATTCCAGTTTTGACCCCGACATAACGCAGCGGAGAATATGTGGTGATCCCGGCACAGAGCAACGGGGCCACGGCCTTCAAATCAAGTTTCGGCGAAACGTGCAGGACATAGTGCTCATCGGTTACGATTTGTGTTGAATAACCACCTTGTGCCAGTGTGCTGCCGTCACGTTCGTAGGCATTGTAGGTCCCCGTCATCCCTTCCTCGCAATAGTTTTCGAGTCCGCTTTGGCAGGGTTTGCATTTCCGGCACGAATCAATCAGCACACCAACTCCGGCCAAGTCGCCTACCCTGAAATTCTTGACATCAGAACCAACACGCGTCACCTTTCCTACAATCTCGTGACCCGGCACCATCGGATACATCGATCCGCCCCACTCATCGCGTACCTGGTGAAGGTCGCTGTGGCAGACACCGCAGTACAAGATATCGATGACGACATCGTGCGGTTTCGGATCCCGTCGGTCAAATGCGTAAGGGACGAGTTTTTCGGTTGGATTAAGGGCGGCGTAGGATTTGGTAGGAAGCATGAATCGGGTCTAAGGTCTAAAGTTTCAGATGTCAGGTTGTTTCAGGTTGCAAGTTACACGTTTCAGACTTTTCCCGCATTGAGCGTGTCCTATACCTGTCAGGTGCAGGACACGCTCACACAGTTGTATTTCACGCGGAATAATGCTACATTCATTACTTCTTTTTCTTCAGCCGTTCATTTCGAGGACCGGCACGGTTTTGTGGTGTTGCGTTGGGTTTTCTGTGTTGTAGGTCAGTTCGTCAATTGAATTTGGTCTCCTCTCTATTCAGAATATTCTAAACCTCTAAACCTCTACCCTATGAACAGCAAATCCATTCCCATCCTACTCAGTCTGCTCCTGCTTGGCTGTTCGTGCATGCTGGCGCAAAACTTTGATTATGTCAATCTTCGGCAGTATCGTGTGAAAAGCTCCGATGACCTCACTGCCTTCGTAAAACATGCTTATCCATATTTCAACAAGAGTACACAGATACCCGCTGTGAACCGGCTGGTCGGCAACGGCGAATCAGGCCGCGTTTATGCAGCCACCTACTTCGCCAACTTGGATCAGTTTACAGCTTTCATAGAAGAATTTAGCACTGTATTTGAAGAATACTCTAAAACGCCCGGCAGCCTTGGCCAGAAGATGCTGGACAATATTGAAGGTGGCATCGATGATGTGCTATGGAAAGTTGATAAGGACATGTCTAATATTCCCGCTAACACAGATGTCACCAAGATGCCCTGGAGAAAGCTTTACTTCATCACAGTAAAGACCGGGATGATGGCCGAATTCACTGCTACCCGGAAAAAAATAATTGAGGCAGACAAGAAAATGGGAATAGATTATCCGGCCTTGTACATGACCGTGACCTATGGCGCACCCAACAACATGGTGATGATCAGCCTCCCTGCAACTAATGCCCTTGACTTCTATACTGCAGCAGCAGCCCGGACCAAGACACGAGAAGCAAATGCAGAATATCAGGCGCTTCGGAAAAAATTCGCAAGCATGGGAAGCAATACGCTGATCGACCAGCTTACCATGATCCCGTATTAGGTCTTTTAGCAAGATGAGGGTTCAAAACAGCCGGAATCCCCGTGAGGGTGTCCTACACCTTAAGGTGCAGGACACCCTTATCTGTTTCTAAGGTTTCAACTTCTTCTCAACCAGCTTCTTTACTCCATCGGCGCGCGAAAGCCTCATTTTATCGAGGACCGGCATTTTGAGCTCCTGAATGGTCTTCTCATAAATGGTCTTTAGGTCCTTGATATCATCTTGCTGCACAAAGGTGGGAGAGCGGAAAGTGCCCAGGTTGTTTACCGTTGCAACAATATCCTGATCCTTGGAGGATGGACCTCCGATGTATTCCATAATTATGAGCGAGTTGACAAGATTAAGAACCGCATTGAATTTCGGTGGGCTGTCAAAACTATCGCGGATTGTTTCTATTCGCGGGTCAACATTGAAGAAAAAAACCGCCTTGTATTTTGTAGCCCAGAAATTATCCACGTGGCTAACCATGCCCAATGTGCTTCCTTCGCGATACGGAATCTTATTGATGTCGATAAGCTCAATACCCATTGTGCCAAGTGCATTGTTAAGTTCTTGCACAAACTCTGCCCCGGACGCAACCAAGGATTCATCCATGTATTCACCCGGTATAATGATCGGCTTCTTGAAGCCCAAGGTATCACCGGCAGTAGTTGAACCATGAACTGGCTCCAGCCGGAGGTACACCCCGATGGAATTGCCATCGGCCTTGATCCGGTTCATCTTCGCCCCAAATGTTTCCTTCTTCACGGGGATGTTGTCTTTGACAGAAGCCATTTCTGGCGCTACGGTCGTAGGACGTTCAGGTTTCGGATCCTGCGCTACCAGGCTGAAAGAGCAGAGTAAAATAAGGGCAATCGTTTTCATAAAAGGTCTATTTGGACTTGAATGTAAATCCTTAAGATTCCCGGATCGCTATTTTTTTTGTAGAGGCCACCCTTTACTTTGTGAAGGGGCAGCAATCATTTAGGGTACGCCAGAGAAACGCGTCAAGTCGTCAGCCAGTGTGGCTGGATTTGGATTTCTCACACCGGTTTTGGATCAGTCCCTGCACCTTCTTCATCCTTCTTCTTTTCAGCCAATTGGGAGTATCCGTCCAACAATTCCATTATCTCGTGGTCCGTTTTACTGGCCATACCGATCACCGCATTGCTGGCCGGCTCGTGAGAGGCCACCAGTTCGTTTACCTTTACATGGAGTAATGCAGAAAACCGCTTGAAGGATTTCTGAATGATAAAGAGGCTTAGGAAAGTAATACCTTGAATGATATCCCCAATTTTATCGTTTTGATCCTGTTCGAAAAATAGCTTGTTCGTCAGCCACAATATGACAAGCACCAGGGCGAGGATAAACGTTATGGAATTGCCAAGTATCCTGATGGCAATTGAAGTCAGCCATTCAAAGCCCTTCTCTATCTGTCTATAAACATTTATCATAATGTATTTTCCTTTAAAATAATCATGCCACGATGCAAGTATCAGAATTAACTTTGCGTGAATTTCTTTGCGATCTCTTTGCGGTTAAATTCATTTCCAGTGCATGCAGTTATTGGGTGAACGTATAAAAAAAGAGACTGCCAGGTAAAGGCAGTCCCTCTTAAAAAACATTTCGAATTATTGCTTGACGATCGTATTGCCCGCCATCGTTATTGCTCCCGTTCTGGCCATTGCCTTACCGTCAAGGGTGGCACCTGTGTTAAACGTGATGGATTGCATGGCCATGACCGTACCCTTAAAAACCGAAGTAGTGCCAAACGTGGCTGAACTTCCGACTTGCCAATAAATGTTGGAAGCCAAAGCCCCTCCACTCAGAATAACCTGGCGGCCTGAAGTAGTCGTAAGGGAGGACGCGATCTGAATGATAAACACGGCAGTTGAATTTCCCTTGGCATCAAAAGTCAGGTCACCGGATGAAATGGCCAGTGAGGAAGTTGACTTATAGAGGCCAGGAGTGAGAGTAAGGCCACCGATATTACCGGATAACGTCACAATGTCCGTGCTGGTCCGACCGGCTGCATTGTTGTAGGCTGCAGTCAAATCAACCTTCGCCTGATTGGCTGTGGCATCATTGATGTGCTGGGTTCCATTTAGAACACCGGGAGGAAATCCTCCAATTGAGCTGCCTGGACTCAGGCCGATGTCACCCGTGATGACGGTTGCCCCGGTACTCGTAATAGCCGAGCCAGCGAGTATGGCCCAGTTTGCAGAAGCGGCCAGCGGCACCGGTACATGAACGGTCGTCTGAACGGGGATTACTTTGGGATTACCCTCAGGTGCGACATCATTTTTATTGCACGCTGTAACTAAAGCAACGGATAAGATAGCTATCGTTGAAAGCATTTTGATCGTTTTCATAATTTCATTTTAAAGTTTAGAGAATCTATTTAAAAGACGGAGGCGGACCCTGGGACAACCTCCTCTTCAGTCAATACTTATTGTGGTTCCGTAACGGCATTGGCATCAAGAACTACAGCCGTTTGGGCTAAGGCCCTGCCGGTAATCGATGCACCCGTTTGAAATGTTATGCCTGTCATTGAGAGTATGATCCCTTCAAAGTGCGAGGTCGTGCCCAAAGTTGCTTGACCAGCCACTTGCCAAAAGATATTCTTGGCTTGTGCACCACCGATCAGGGTAACATTTACTGCAGCGCTCATGGTAAGGTTTCCGGAGATCTGGAAGATCCAAACATCATTGGCTCCGCCTGAAATAGTTACTGACGAGGGCAATGTTACCGTACTGGTCCACTTGTATAGACCTGGTGTCAGCGTCTTTCCACCAATATTGCCAGTACCCAGTTCAGAAAAATCGGGTGAAGGACGACCGGCCGCATCATTGTAGGCGGTAATCATGTTGCTGACAGCGGTTGTCAAATTGATGGGCGTAGGAGGTGCCATATCAGCCGCGAACACATTGCCGGTTACCAGGGCAGACGTGGCATATCCTGTTGCATCGGTCAAGCCCATCCCTGTGATATAGGATGTGGCAGCCGGGCTCAAGCCCAAATCGCCTACAACTCGAGTGGTAGCAGAACTGTTATTGATGGCTGATTTCGCAAGGATCACATAGTTAACTGCCGCACCAAGATTGACTCCTGAAAGTGATGATGCACTTCCTCCCGTTGTAAAACTCCAAACCCTGTCAACCGCCAAAGCGTTACCAGCCAAATCCTTTGCGTCTGAGGTTATTGTTGCTGTATATGCAGTTGCCGCTTCCAGTGAGTTAGTCGGATTATAGCTTCCCGTTAAACCCAAATAAGTAACTGTGCCGGCAATGGTAGACGTCCCTTTTTTCAGGGTGAACGTTGATGAAGTTATAGTTGTGGGGTTCATGGCCTCACTAAAGGTTATGACAACCGTCTTGTTGCGCTCGACACTTGCTGCTGCAGAAATAGGGGAAGTGGAAACAACAGTTGGCACCGTGACATCGGGTGCGGCCGCACACGTAAACGTGAACACATGATTCGTTAGTAACCCGTCTCCCTGCATATTCTTCGCTCCGGTGGTAATGGTACCTGTATAAATCTTGTTAGCCTCAAGGTTGGCTGCGGGGTTAAAAGTGGCCATAGTTCCAGTGCAGGAAACACTCCCTGCGATCCGTGTTGTCCCTTGCATTAGGGTAAACTCCGTCACCGTGAGGGTCGCCGGATTCATGGCGTTGCTAAACGTGACTGTGACTGGGCTGTTAGTCGCAATGTTGGTTGCGTTGTTAACGGGATTTGTTGAAATCACCGTTGGGCGGATTCCAAGATCATCCTTTTGGCATCCGGAAAGGGATGCAACCAGTAGCACGGTCAGGATTGCAAGTACAATTTTTAATCGTTTCATAAAGGTTGTCTTTAAGTCGAGTATTCTTTGGGTCAAAGGTGAGGCTTCCGAGGCAGGGGCGTGTTACACACAAACACCAGAGTGTTACATATATCACTGGTCGCCAGTTGATTCTTTTGATTCCAGGGGGG
>JAYVBH010000037.1:0-89047 GCA_043750575.1 Cyclobacteriaceae bacterium | reverse complement strand
CAACTTAATGAACCGCTGTATACGAGGCCCGTACGTACAGTGGTGTGAGAGGCGAACCCCATCAGTTAATTCTGGTGGGGCCGTCTACTCGATTGTAGAACGTTCGGCTTTTTTTCCAAATTCTCCGCGGACACCAATCTAATTTTTAATCCTTGTGTTTGCACTTTTCCTTTTAAAGAGAAATGACGAAGTAATCATTTCATTACTTAATTCGGAGAGATAAACTTAGCTCGAAGTTGCTCTTACTTTATCTCTTATCTGTCCTTTGTATTCTTTTATACTCCGCTCTGTCCGCGTAAACGAAAAGCCGCATGTTATACAACATCTGTGTATCTGTATGGCGTATATGTTCCTTTTGTCAGTGCTTCTCCTAATTCTCCCAAAGAAGCCAATTTCAGCATCCACACGACTAGTCAAATATCATGATTTCCAGCGAGTCTTTCAATAATGGGTATATAAACCGCCAGCTAGCCGTTTTTGATCCGGATGTATCCGGTTAAAAGGTTTTAAAGCATGTTAGCGCGCCTGGCAACTGGATACTGGCGCCTGGATACTGGCAACTAGGGAGTAAGAGTCACCTCTTCTTTAGCCTCATTTCCCGGCCGGTCTTCGGCCGTCACACGAATGATGGTCCCTTTCAGTTCTGGATTCTTTTCAGTTGCGGTGTACACCCAAGTGTCAGGCTTGCGCGCATATTGTACTGCCTCACCCTGCTCCAGGATCTTGCCCTTTCCATGCAGGATGCGCACGTGCACCGACGTAACCTGAAAGTCATCCGTGGCCTTGATGCGCAACGTGTCGCCGATCTCGCCACGATATGCTTTGAGGTTGATGTCGTGGATCACCGGCTTGTTGAGGTAATCGGCTACCGCAACGGTGTGCGCATTGGATCTCTTCTCATCAATCCCTTTTGAATACAGCGCTTTCATGCCTGGCTCATTCAGAATTTTCTTTGCGTATTGATTGGCCTCCTTGAAACGTTGATTGGCATTCTCCTTCTTCTTTGACTTCGATTCCTTCGGGTTGGCTACCTGGACAAGCACCAGCCGGTTGCGGTACATCTTGGGTGCAACCACACTGCTCATCATCGCTGAGAGGTCTGTAGACGTTCGCTTCTTGATCTTTGCCATAGGAGGTAGTCTGCTTCTTGCTAAAGATACGGGCTGTTGGGGTTTCTAGTCAAGTCCCCAAGGATGCGCTGCATTTTAGGGGGGCAGACTGTAGCGAGGCCATGGCGATCCGAAAAAATGCAGAGATCACCGGCGGCTCACCGCCAGGTCACCGGGGGGTCACCGTGGGGTCACCGTGCTCTGACCGTGCTCCGGGGGTGTTTTCTGCGTTTTCAGGCTGGAAAACGTGTAGAGGACCGAAAAAAGTGTGAATCCAGCCTGATTATTAGGATTCCACAGGTACCAAAAGCGTGGTTCCATTGCTTTCCGGCCACCCAGCTTCACTTCAATATCTTGCTCACTGGCGCCAATGAAACATGAATTCAATGTAATACATCACACGAGCCAAATGCAAAATAGTTGCTGGAATTTTAGCCCTGGTTATCAAAAAAGATTTCTTGCGGGGTTTGCAGTTATTAACCGGTCGGCCCAAATCCCCAAATTCTCAAATTACTACTCCGATCGAAGAGACTCCACCGGATTCCCCGGCAGAGTCGCCGGGGCAAGCTCAGGCAGAGACGCCGGGGCAAGCTCAGGCAGAGACGCCGAGGCAGGCTCTATTCGCTTCGAAGAGACTCCACCGGATTCATAAGCGCGGCCTTGACCGATTCAATCCCCACAGTAACCCAGGCAATCAGCAGGGAGAGCACACCCGCTCCGGCAAAGATGAAGAGGTTTAAGTCGACGCGGTACGCAAATCCTTGTAGCCACTGCGACATTAGATAATATCCCAGGGGCACGGCAATCACAAAAGAAATAAGCACCAGTAGGATAAAATCTTTGGAAAGCATGTTCGTCAATTGCACCACCGAGGCACCCAGCGTTTTGCGGATGCCGATCTCTCGCGTCCTCCGCTCCGTGGTGTAGGCGGCCAACGCATAAAGCCCCAGACACGCAACGAAGATGGCAAGGCTGGCGAAAATGAGAATGACCTCCGCCAGCTGTTCCTCCGTGCGATACAGGGTCTCCAGCCTTTGCTCGAGAAAGGTAAACTCAAATGCACTGGGCACAATACTTTTGTATGTAGCCTCCAGCGCCTGCATGGTCTCCGAAAGCTGTCCGGCCTTTACTTTTACCAGCAGATAACTCAGCCCCTCCGTCCGGGCATTGTGAAAACAGTAGGCGCCGATCTCTTCTTTCATGGATGCATAATGGAAGTCGTCCATCACACCGACGATTTCAACCGGTCCCGGACCAAAACCCTGAATGGTCACCTTGCGCTTAACAGCTTCCTCCGGCGTGAGCCCAAGAAAATCTGTTGTTGCTTTGTTGAGGATCACTTGCACCGTCGTGTCTTCCGCAGATTTTACTTCCGGCAAGGTTGTCCCAGCCAACAACGGAATGCCAAGCACTTCCACGGCTTTGAAGTCGGCACGTACAGTCTTCAGTGCCTTGCCTTCGCCTACACCACTGAGGGGCGGAATGGATCGTCCGCTGGCACCGGCGCCCGGGAATGATTGCGCGCGTCCTACTGAAACCACTTCTGGCATCTGTTCGAGCGCTGCCTTCAGGGACATGACTTGTTCGCGGTTCTCCGTGCCCGACGTAAGGATGGCGATTACTTGCTCTGGCTGATATCCCAGTTTCTTGTTGCGCATGAACGTCAACTGTTGATAGAGGATGATCGCGCTAATGATCAACACAATCGACGCGGAAAATTGTACGACAACCAGGCCCTTGCGCAGCGTGACACCGCCGCCAGCTTCGGGCGTTGCTTTCAACACACGCTTCGGTGAAAACGAGGAAAGGTAAATGGCTGGATAAAACCCGGAGAGGACGCTCAGGATAAGCCAGGTCGCTGCAAAGGCTCCCCAGAACCAGAAGCTCTGGAGAAAAGATGCGGTGATGTATTTTCCCGTCACCGAATTGAATACAGGCAAAGAAAGCCCCGCGAGAAAGACACTCACCACCAGGGCAATAAAAACAAACACTGCTGTTTCCGTATAGAACTGTCTTGCCAACTGCTTGCTTGTTGCGCCGAGGGTCTTGCTAATGCCGATCTCCTTGAATCGTCGCTGCGACTGTGCCGTAGACAGGTTCATGTAGTTGAATGCAGCGATCAGGATTACGATAAGCCCGAGGCCCATGAGAATTCTGATTTGATTGATGTCACCTCGCTTTCCCAGCGGGTTGGCGAACTCCTGAATGTCACCCAGGTAAATGTACACGTCTTTGAGGGGCATGAGGTGGAGCGTAAGCCACTGGTTGTCGGCAGGCACGACCCGCTTGATCATGTCGGCGATTTTTCGTTCAACAACCACGGGGTCAGCACCTGGCGTCAACAACAAATATGTCTCAAAACTTGCATTGCCCCACGATTGACTTTTCTCTTCTCCAAAGTAATGGGAGCGGAAAGAACCCAAGATGGGAAACTGGAAACGTGAGGTGGCAGGTGGGTCGAGGTAGACACCGGTGATTTCAAGTGGAGCGAGCTTGTCCACCTGGATGGTTTTGCCAATCACTTCGGTGGTACCAAAATATTTCTTTGCTGCCGACTCACTCATGGCCACCGTATTGGGGCGGGTGAGTGCCGTGGATGGGTCGCCCTGGATAAATGTGTAGCTCAGCACATCAAAAACTTCAGGATCGGCCCAACCGAATATTTTCTCACTTGACTTCACCGTCTCTGTTGAAACAAAGGCGAGGTTCCCGAACTCATGGTTAAAAATCCGGATGGCCTTTTCTACTTCCGGAATTTCCTTCGCAACGGTGGGCGCTGCCGCATTGGGCACACCGGTCCACTTCTGCGTTTGGCCATCCCAGGAAGCTTCGGTGGTGACCATATATATACGGTCAAGCTTGTCCTGGTGCCGCTCGAAAGAAAACTCATCTACCACATACAGGGCGATCAGCAGGAAGCAGGTCAACCCAACCGACAGGCCGAGGATGTTGATGATGCTGAATGTCTTATTGCGAATAAACCCGCGGAAGAGGATTTTCAGGTAGTTGTTGAGCATGCGCTAATGGGATATTTGTATTTAGACTGATAATCAGCCAATCAGGTTGCATGAAATGGAAGAAAACTGGATACTGGGAACTGAGAACTTGATACTGAAACCGGCCACTGACCACTTGAGTACTACTCACTCCTCAACGCCTCTACCGGATTGCCCATCATCGCCCGCACCGCCTGATAGCTGATGGTGAGTAAGGCAACACCCAAAGATGCCATGCCGGCAACAACAAAGACCATGGGTCCAATGGTGATGCTGTACTGAAAGTCGGTAAGCCAAGCGCCCATGACATAATACGCGATGCAACTCGCCAAGATAAAGGACAGGCCAATAAGCATGACGAACTGCGAAGACAAGGTGACAAAGAGTGTAGTATTACTCGCACCAAGAACCTTGCGAATGCCGATCTCTTTCTTTCGTTGCTCCGTCGTGAATGCCGACAGGGCAAATAGCCCAAGCACGGCGATCAAAATAGCCAACACAGTGAAATGAGTGAACATCGTCGCAAATGCCTGTTCGTTGCGATACAACTTGGCGAACTCTTCATCAAGGAAATTGTACTCAAATGGTGCGCCCGGAAGAATCTTTTTCCACGTGGCTTCAATAGAACCCAACGTCTCTTTCATTCCCTCAGCTTTTACTTTGATGGCCAGCGACCCGTTGTTGCGGCTGTAGAGAATAAACATCGGTTCAAGTTTATGCCGCAAAGTGGCAAAATGAAAATCTTTGACTACTCCAATTACTGTATAAGGTTGTACATCTGTTGGATTGGGCCCTGTGTTGAGACTTATTTTTCTTCCCACCGCGTCATCCCACTTCAGTAATCGTGTCATTTCCTCATTGATGATCATACTCAGCGAGTCCTCGAACTCTGGGGAAAAATTTCTTCCGGCCTTCATTTCCATACCCATGGTGGGAACGAATGTCTCATCCGCGTTCATGATGCTGGCGATGATGTTCGTGTCGGTTGAGAATCCTTCCGGGATAATGTTGGTCCGCCCCACTTGCTGTCCTATGCGTGTGGAGGAAGTGCCGACCGCTGTAATGTTTGGGTTGCGCAACAGTTCATTTTTGAGATTGGTTGCCTGTTCGGCCGCCTGGCCACTTAGCGCCAGCGTAATTATCTGGTCACGGTTATATCCAAGGTTAGCGCTATAGATAAAGTCCATTTGCTGATAGACGATGCCGGTGCCCACCATGAGGGCTATGGAAATGGTGAACTGAAGGACAACCAGGGCCTTCCTCAGTTGTGTCCCTTGGGTAGAACTCTTGAAGGCGCCTTTCAAAACGAGGATTGGCTTGAATGAGGATAGAACGAATGCAGGGTATGTCCCTGCGGCCATGCCCACCACCACAATGAGCCCAAAGAAAAATGCGAGATTGATTGGCTGGAGTAATATGAATGGATCGGCGAAGCGCTGATAGGTGGTGTTCAGCAAGGGAGTAAAGACAAAGACGATAGCAACCGCCACTAGCGCAGAAACAAAAGCAACCAACAAGGATTCCGTAAGGTGTTGAAAGACCAATTGTGAGCGGGCCGCACCAATGACTTTGCGCATACCAACTTCTTTCGCCCGCCCTGCCGACTTGGCGGTGACCAGATTCATGAAATTGACGCATGCCAGCAGGAGAATGAGAAATGAAATGGTAGACAGTACGTAGACATTTAGCATGTCTGACTTGTTGTTGTTTGCTTCAAACAGAATTTCCTTGGATTTCAGGTGTACATCCTCCAGCCGCTGGCTCACCGGAACGAAATATTCAACGCCGTTATTTTTCTTGTTTAATTCCTTAAGCTTTGCATTTAGGTTGTCAATATCGGGTTGTTGATGCAGCAGGAGGTAAGTAAACGCGTTGATGCCCTGCCACGACTGGAGAAATTGTGCGAAGCCCGTGTCGGTCTGACTTGGCGTAAGGGAGCGCAGCAGGTCAAACTGGATGTGCGAGTTTGCGGGTGGGTCGGCCACGAGCGCCACAACATGCAGTTCGGTTGTTTGATTCAGCTTCACCACCTTCCCGATGGGACTGGTATCTCTGAACAAACGCTTGGACAGTTTTAGCGTGATGGCGATGGTGTTCGGCTCATCAAGGGTGCCCACTTTCTTTCCTTCCAGGATTGTAAACCCAAAAACGTCGAAGATGGAAGACTCTGATCGAAACCCAGCGTCGCATTTCAGCAAGTTGCCTTCATAACTGAGGTCCAGCCGTCCGCCGCCGAACATCCGGACGCTATTTTCTACTTCCGGAATTTCGGCTTTGGCAGCAGGCCCCAGTGCAGGCGGCGTAACGCCAACGAGTTTGCTACTGACACCCTCAGCCTGATCGATGGTCAGTACACGGACAATGCGTTCATACTTGGGATGAAAGCGATCGTAATAAAGGTCTTCCTGCACGTACAGGTAAATAACTATGCTCGCTGCCAACCCGAACGCCAACCCCAAAATTTTGATTATGGCATAGAATTTCTGCTTAAACAGGTTCCTGATCCCAATAATGAAGTAACTCTTAAGCATAGCTTTGGCGTTTTGTGGAAGAGCGCGCTACCTGTGAAATAGTTTCAGTGATCACCTCTTAATTCAATAATTATTCGCATTATTATTTTGCAATTCCGGATCCAATTTTCAAATTGAACTTTGAACTTTGACACATCATTCACTCACTCCTCAACGCCTGCGACGGATTCGCGATAGCCGATTTCAAGGCCTGCGAACTTACAATCGCGACCGTCAGCAAGAGCGCAGATAACCCGGCTACCGGCAATACCCATATCGGTACTTCAATCCGGTACGTATAGCGCTCCAGAAAATTGTTCATAAAGTACCAGCCCAAGGGCGCGGCGATAATAAAAGCAATAATGACCAGGCGTGAGAAATCACGGGTGATGAGCATGATAAGGCCAGGCACTGTTGCGCCCATGACTTTTCGAATGCTGATTTCCTTGCTGCGTTGCTCTGTGGCAAAAGCGGCCAATCCAAAAAGCCCAAGCGCGGTAATGATCAGGGCCAAAGCGGTAAATACATTTGACAGCTGCCCGATCATGCTAAAGGCGGCGAACTTCTTCTCAAATTCTACGTCTGCAAAACGATATTCAAACGGGTAGGCAGGATTATGCTTGCGGAATATCTTTTCAACACCGGTCAGCGTTTCTTGCAGATTATTTGATTGACTCAGCCGTACGGTAATTGTGCTGGTCCAGGTGGGCGACATGAGCATGATCATCGGCTCAATGGTTCGGCTCGCTGACCCCATCAGAATATTTTCCGTGACGCCGATTACTTCCCAGTCCTGTTCCCACATTTTAAGAACCTCTCCGATCGGGTTTTGGAGGTTGAGGACATCAACGGTGGCCTGATTGATGATCAAGGCAGCCGTATCGCGCCGCCGCTCAGGAGAAAAATCCCGGCCCTGAAGCATCTTTATACCCATCGTCTTGGTGTAGTCGTATTCTGTGGCGATCGTAGTGAACTCAATCCGCTGCCCCGGCTGTTTGCCCGGCCAACTGTCAAGGGTATTCGTTGAGAAGATAGCGGTGATGGGACTGTTGCTCTTGGTCATCGACTCCACCATTCCGCTGGCAAGCAATTCGGTCTTCAGGGGACGGTAGTTCTTTTCAATGTCGCTGGTCGTCCAGATCAGCAGCAGGTTGTTACGGTCATAGCCAACATCGCGCTGGCGAAGGTGTTCAATCTGTTGGTAGACGACCACAGCAGCAATAATCAGAAGAATGGAGAAGCCAAACTGAAGCGTAACGAGTGCCTTGCGGGGTGTTGCCGAGCCTCGACTGACTAGCACTTTTCCTTTCAACACCTGTACCGGATTGAACGACGAAAGATAGAAGGCCGGATAGCTGCCGGCAAGAATGCCGGTTATCAAAGTTAGGCCGAGGCCCAGTACCCAGAATTTGGTTGAAGTATAGTCAATGACCAGATTCTTGGAGACCAGTTGGTTGTAAAGGGGAAGTGACAACTCTACCAGAACGATGGAAACGAGGAAGGCCAGCAAGGCAAGAAGTACAGATTCACCCAGGAACTGAAATATCAGTTCCTTACGCCTGGATCCGATGCTCTTGCGGATGCCTACTTCCCGCGCGCGCCCCTCGGAACGAGCTGTGGCGAGGTTCATGAAATTGATGCAGGCGATCACCAGAATGAAAATAGCAATGCCGGAGAACAACCGAACATAGGTGATCATACCGCCGGATTCTTTTCCGTTGGTAAAATTGGTGTAGAGCCGCCAGTGACTCATGGGGTGAAGAAACAGGGAAACGTTATTGAGGTCTTCCTTCTTTTCGGCAATGACGCTGTGAATGGCCTTGTCGATTTCGGCAGAAGGGGTACCCGGTTCCAGTTCAACATATACTTTGCTGACATTATTATCCCAGCGGTCTTTCACGTTGGCCACCCACGACTGGGTTAGTTCGTAGTATCCGTAAGCGATGAAAAACTGGTTACTGCTGAATGTGGTATTGGCGGGCAAGTCCGCGACCACGCCGGTGACTTTCAGCTCACCGGCATTGTCAACCAGGATCATTTTGCCTATGGGATCTTCATCGCCAAAGAAGGCTTTCGCCGTGGAAGCGGTAAGTACAATGGACCTCGGATCATCCAGCGCCCGGGCCGTGCCCTTCAGCATCTGAAACTCGAACATGTCAAAGAAAGACTCCGTCACCCAAAGGCCAACCTTGTTGAGCTTTGTTTCACCGACGGCAAGCAAAGCGCCCTCGCCCCAGTTGGTTCTTACGGTTCGTTTGATGCGGGCATCCCGACTCATCAATGCATCCTTTAACGCATAGGGCACCGATTCTCCGGTAACTATGCCTTTGTCGATGGCGGCGTTGACATAGACCTCGTAGAGGTTGTTGTACTTCGGAAAATACTGATCAAACGTTACCTCGTCCCAAACCCAAAGAAGAATGAGCATGCTGCAGGCAAGGCCGATGGATAAACCGGCAATGTTGATAAAGGAGAATATCGGATTCTTGAGCAGGCTCCGGATGGCAATTTTGAAATAGTTGAAAAGCATGCGACAAAGAAGTTTGCTGGTTAACTCGTCCAGCACTACTCCAATCTGGTGCCAACCTTAAAAGTGGCTAATTGATGGAATAATAGGGAATTCTGCTCACTTAGAAGATCGTAACTGAACGAAGTCGTCCGATTACGGGCACTAAGGCCGGTTGTGATAGTTAATCTCCTTCTGCCGCTCAACATCCTCCTTTTCGCGCTTGATACGCACCTTCGCGACAGGCCCCACCATGATGGGAACGGTTTCCACTTCTACATTCGCCAGTTCGAGCCCATACATCTCTTCGGTTGAAAGACTGTACTTCTTGATAAACCGGTAACCCTGAATAATCAGGTTGTCGAACGTCGAGATTTCGCTGTCAACAGATGCGAGGGAGTGGAGCATAATAAATTTGAAGTCGGCGGGCATACTGTGTTTGCGAAGCGAATCATAGTGACTCACTAAATCAATTTCTGCACTCTCCGCCATGTCGTGTAGTATGCGGGCAAACAGAAGATTTACACGATGATCTGCCTTAAAGCCAAGTTTAATACGAATGAAGAAACATTTTCTTGGCACGATGGTATCCACCGAATATTTCGAAGTGTACGGACTGTCGACGGTGTCCACATGAAGAAACCAATAGACATCAGCCCGCTTTGGCCGCTTCTTGAATATTGAATAGATAATGTTCGAATCGATGTATCGCTTACTGTCTGCAACTGCCATGAAGACCAGGTTGGTGGCTTCTTTGGGAATGGTGGTGTCGGCCTGAAGGTCCTGAATAAGCTGGGTGTAGTGTTTAAGGTCGACAAATTCGGTATGGCGATCACGCAGCCCGCGTGCTTTCAGCAGGATGAACATGAGGAGAAAGAAAATTAGCGCGATAACAAACGTAAATGAGCCGCCGTGTTGGAACTTGTCCAGGTTAGAAATCAAAAACATTCCCTCCAGCGTGAAGAACAGGATGGCCAATACCGACGACCTGAACCGAGACTTCTTCACCGTCGTAAAATAGTACACGAGGAGCGTCGTTGTCATGAGCATATCGAACGTGATAGCAAGCCCGTAAGCCCCTTCCATATTTTCTGACCTTCCAAATCGCAAAACCACGAGAATCGTCCCGGCAAGCAGAAGCCAATTGATGGCCGGAATATAAATTTGCCCCTTCATCTGACTGGGGTACCGCACACGCGTGCTGGGCCACAGCTTCAGCTTCATGGCCTCGTTGACCAGCGTAAATGTTCCGGAGATTAATGCCTGACTGGCGATAACGGCAGCGGCGGTTGCAATGATGATGGCAACGATGAGGAGGGATTCAGGAATGATGGAGTAGAAGGGTATTCGTCCGTTCAGCAGTTGTCCGTTTTGTGAGATTAGCCACGCCGCCTGGCCGAAGTAGTTAAGCAGCAAAGAGATCTTGACAAATATCCAGCCCATTCGGATGTTTGACTTACCGGCATGTCCAAGGTCGGAATAGAGCGCTTCAGCTCCTGTGGTACAGAGAAAGACCGCGCTGAGCAGCCAGAACCCCCCGGGATATTGGGTCAGTAATTCCCACGCATACATGGGGTTGAGTGCTCGCAACACCGAAGGGTTCTGCATCAGTTGTATGGCTCCGAAAAAACCAATGAACAAAAACCAGATGAACATGATCGGGCCGAACGTTTTTCCCACCACGTTGGTACCGAATTGCTGAAATACGAAAATTAGAACAAGAATCGTAATGACAATCGGAGTTGTTGGAATCTCCGGGTAGTCTATCGTCAGACCTTCGACAGCTGCTGAAATACTGAATGCAGGGGTGATGAACCCGTCGGCGATAATGGTTGCGCACCCAATGATGGCTGGGAAAATTACCCAGCCTGCTTTGAACTTTCGGACAAGGGCGTACAAGGCAAAAATCCCACCTTCCCCTTTGTTGTCTGCATTTAAGGCGAGGTAAATATATTTTGTTGAGGTGATCAACGTGAGAGTCCAAAATACGCAGGATGCTCCTCCGAGAACCAAATCCTCTGAAATGACCGAAGTCCCGACGATGGAACGGAATACATATAAAGGAGACGTACCAATGTCGCCGTAGATGATACCCAGCGATACCAATACGCCTGCAACGGTGAGTTGATACTTGCTGATGTCCTTCGATCCTTCCATTACTTAGGTCTTGTCTACATTTCTGGGCTTTCCGATGATCAGTCGATTGCTCCGATCATAGGACAAATAACTGAAAAACCAGCTAAGGAATGTAAAGACTTTGTTCTTGAAGCCGGTGATTGAAAACAAGTGGACAAACATCCAGACAAACCAGGCAAAGAACCCTTGCGTCTTGAAGGCCCCCATATCAACCACGGCTTTGTTTCTCCCTACAGTGGCCATGCTTCCCTGGTCACGGTACTGAAACGGTTTCATTGGCTTTTTCTGGATCAGGCGTTCAATGTTTTCCGCAACAAGCTTACCCTGTTGCATGGCGGGTGACGCCATTTGTGGATGTCCTTTAGGGAATTTCAGATCGCCGTCCATCAAAGCGACATCACCGACAGCGAATATGTTATCGCTTCCCTTGACTCGGTTATAGGTGTCTACCAATAGCCGGTTTCCCCGGGTTACTGCCTCGGGCTGGAGCCCGGCGATTGGATTTCCCTTCACGCCTGCAGCCCAGATCACCGTACGGGAAATAAGCCGGTCGCTTTCATTAAATTTCAATTCATATCCGTCGTATGATTTTACGGCACAATTCAATCGAACATCGACACCCATTTCCTTCAGGTATTGAAGTGCTTTACTTGACGCCTTTTCTGACATCCCATTCAGCAGCCGGGGGCCCGCTTCCATGAGGTGGATATCCATGTGCGACAGGTCCAGTTCATTGTAATCCCGCGGGAATACATGAGACTTGAGTTCGGCCAATGCGCCGGCCAGCTCAACACCCGTTGGGCCCCCGCCAACGATAGCGTAATCCATGAAGCTGTTCATCGACTCCTCATCATCGGTGAGCAACGCGTTCTCCATATTGCGGAGGATATGATTCCGAAGCTGGATGGAATCTTCGATAGTCTTCATGCTCATCGAATACTTCTGTACGTCGGACATACCGTAGAAGTTTGTCGTAGCACCGGAGGCGATTACCAGGTAGTCGTATTTCGCTTTGCCGATCGAGGTTTCAATGGTGTTTTCCTCTGGAGTGATGTGTTTGACTTCCCCTAACCGGAAATAGAAATTAGGCCGGTGTGAAAACCGCTTTCTCAGCGGAAAGACAATGGAATTGGTCTCCAGGCCGGATGTAGCGACCTGGTAGAGGAGGGGTTGAAACGTATGGTGATTATATTGATCAAACAAGACCACCTGAGCCTTTGAATTTTTCAGATTTCTGACTACTTCAAGGCCGGCAAACCCGCCACCGATAACGATGATTCGGGCTCCACCCAGGTCAGCAATGCGTGTCTGGGCAACGATGGTATTAGACATCAAAAATGGGCTAAAATCCTTTAAATCCGGGCGAATTTAGTGGATTGGCGTATATAATGGCGATTCGCCTAAAATTTATTTGTGGGGGTACCCAACCACGGTGTAAAGGGGTGTATTTTTGCGGCAGATAAACCAAGAATCATGAAGAATATCCTAAGTTTTATTATTGGCGGCACCCTGTTGATGAGTTGCGGAGGAGCTGAAAATGAGCGGCTCCAGGGCAAGCTCGATTCCCTGCAAAACGAACTACAGATCAATCAACAAATGGCGCTGACCTTGCAAGAGGTGGGTACGCTGATGGACTCCATTGATGTGAACCGCCAATTACTTCGTGTGAATGTCATTGAAGGAACAACCTATTCCGATTACACCTCACGGATGAAGGACCTCAATAACTATGTGAAGGAAACGCAGTCTAAGATCGGCAGCTTGGAGAAATCACTAAAGAAATCAAAGGCAAGTAACAATGCTTTTGCTGCTACCATCAAGAAACTGAAGGCCGATCTCGAGAAGAGTAACGGTGAAATCGTCGCACTGCGGCAGCGCGTAGATGAGTTAGGTAACCTTAACGAAAACATGAAGGTTACCATCGACATGCAGGAAGCTGAGCTCAACGACAAGGAGGCGCAGATTGAGTCAAAGACTCAGGAGCTTGCGCTCATCGAAGCGCGGATACAGGAACTCATGATCCAGAGTAAAATGAGCGAGGCAGATTCGTACTTTGCCCGTGGCGAAGCCGTCGAAGAGGCCGCCAACCGCACCAAGCTTGCTCCCCGAAAGAAGAAAGAGACATACAAGGAAGCGTTAGAGCTGTATAAGAAGGCCTTGTCTTTGGGAAGTGACAAAGCACAAGCAAAGATTACTGCCTTGGAGAAGAAGGTCAACTAGTCTATAACTTAAGGGCATCTCTAAAAACTCCGCTTGACCTTCTCTTTTTGGAGAAGGATAAAGGATGAGGTAGTCAAAGGCAAGGTTTTTAGAGATGCCCTTCATAAACGCAAGAGACCCTGTTCCGCAAGGAGCAGGGTCTCTTTATTTACCACCGTTTTCTACCTCTTACCTCTTACTCCTGACTACTTTAGTCGATCGCCACTAGGTATATCGTGTAGGCGAAATAGGCGGCCAGCATAATGATAGCTTCCCATCGGTCGAGCTTCCTTGAGTTCAGTGTGAACATGAAAACCATCAACAATACCGTTGATCCCATGAGCACCTGCAGGTCAAAATTCATTGCGGGGTTGTAGGCAATTGGGTTTACAAATGCAGTGATTCCCAAAATGAAGAAGATGTTGAAGATATTTGACCCAACTACGTTGCCTATGGCAATGTCGGTGTTCTTCCGATAGGCGGCCACGCAAGAAGTGGCTAATTCAGGAAGCGAAGTTCCTGCTGCGAGAATGGTAAGGCCAATCAATTTCTCGCTAAGGCCAAAATGATGGGCTATCTCTATCGCATTATCAACGACAAGCTTTCCCCCATAAATTAACATGACTAACCCGGCGAGAATCATCCCGACGGACATGGGAGTGCTATAGAGTTTTATCGGATCACCCTCTCCCAGGTCGGCCGTTAGTCGCATAGTACGATAGATATACACCAGGAAGCCAACAAAGAAAATGAGCAGGATGATTCCGTCGATGCGTGAAAGGATTCCGCCATAGGGTGCCTGGGTGGATGTGTCTCCCCAAATCATGGAATCGTTTACTAAAAAAAACAAGACCACGGCGGCCAACAAAGACAGGGGTACCTCGTATTTTACCGTATTGCGTTGCACGACGAGTGGATAGATGATCCCGGCTATTCCAAGAATAAAGAGCAGGTTAAAATTGTTGCTGCCAATAACATTTCCAAACGAGGCGTCGTTCTTTCCTTCAAGTGCGGAGAGTAAACTGACAATTAATTCGGGCATGGATGTGCCGAAAGCAACAACAGTGAGGCCAATTGCAAGATTGGAAATACCATTCTTCTTTGCGGCTGACGATGCGCCGTTGACTAGAAAGTCGGCACCCTTGATCAGTATTGCAAAACCAACCAGGAGTATGAGAATCGGAATCAGCATATGTTTACGGGGTTTAGGAATTTAAAGATAAATCAATTTTTGTATTTAAAAGGTTCCAAAATCACCACATCACCAAATAGACTCAGAACCACTTCTTGTATTTGAAGTAAATAACCATACCTACAACGCTTAAGGTCATCGTGACCCATACCATCGGATACCCCCAGTGGGAATGGATCTCAGGCATAAATTCAAAATTCATCCCATATATCCCCACAATGAATGTCAAGGGCATGAAGATCGTCGAGAAGACGGCAAGCACCTTCATCACTTCATTCATCTTTGAGTTCATCGTATTGATGTGAATGTCAAGTAGTCCGGATGTGAGGTCTTTGTAGGTATCCAGAGAATCAATCAGGTGTACAACATGATCATATACGTCGCTATAGTACCGAAGCGTGGATGGATCAATGAAGCCGCTTTCATCTTTGGTCATTTTGCTGAGCGCATCGCGCAACGGGTATAAGGCTTTTCTCAGGTAAATGAGTTCCTTGTTAATGGCCTGTATCTTTTCAAATTCATCTCCAGTCGTGTGCTTGTGAACCACTTCCTCCATTTCTTCAATCCGCTCGCCCACTGAATCGAGCACGGTGTAGTACCTGTCAACAACGATGTCAATCAGACGGTAAAGGAGGTAGTCTACTTTGCGTGAGCGAATCTTTCCCGACCCTTTCTTTAATCGGTCGCGCAGGCCGCCGAATGGATCGCCCTCCTTTTGCTGGAAGGAAAGCAGATAATCTTTCCCGAGAACGAAACTGATCTGCTCATATTCAATCTTGTTTCCAGAAATGCTATGCAGCATCTTCATGGTGAAGAACAGATGGTCGTCAAATTCTTCTGCCTTCGTTTGATGGTCGTTCAGGATATCGTCAACAAGCAGTGGATGCATATTGAAATGGTTACCGAGCTTCTTTACCAGCTTCCTATCTTGTAAACCGTCAACATTAATCCAGTTCGTGTAATCGGGCTTGACGCTGTTTAGTAATTCCGCCAACTGCGGATTGGTCTGCATGATGAAGTCACCTTCATTGTACTGAATCAGTTCCAGGATGACTTGCTGGACAAGGTCGGAATCTTCGTCTGCCTCTAGGTGGTCGGTGGACATCCTGTTTTACTGGGGCTGATTTTTGTAGGCGATCATACGCAACGGTATAGCCATGTTTATACCCTCTTTATCAAACCGTTCTTTAATGCTCTTGTGTAACTCGCATTTGAGCTCAAACCCTTCATTCGGATTTCTTGCCCATGCGTAACCACGCAATTGGATAGCGGCTTCCGTAAAACCCATAACCCGGACCATTACCGCATGCTCCCCCTTGGCTTTTTCTTCTTCTGTTCGGTTGTCAATGCAATAAGGGTTCTTCGTTGCTTCATCCTGGATGATGCCCTGTGCCTTCTGAATATCGGCATCAAGCGATATTCCAAATTCGATAAACATGCACACCTTTTCGTCTACAATAGATGAATTGACAATTACTTCGTTGCTGATAACCGTATTTGGAATGACGATGCGTTTGTTCTCAAAATCCCTGATGACAGTATGACGGAGGGTGATGTCTTCCACATCGCCGTTGTACAACTGGCCAATGCGAATGCGGTCACCCACGCTGAAGGGTCTGAAAATAACGAGAAACACTCCGCTGACGATATTTGAAAATGCAGATTGTGAAGCAAAGCCGACAATGGCAGCCAGGATTCCGGCACCGGTAAGGAGCGTGTCACCAAATCCACGCAGTGCCGGTATCGATCGGAAGATGATGACGATGGCGATAAGCATGATCAGGAACTCGCTGGCGTTCTTGAAAAAGTTATACCGCGTAGGGTCAACCTTTAGTTTTTGTGCCGCAGCCCGGAAGAAGCGACCCAGGATTCCCCGCACAATGCGCCCCAAAAGAAACGCGACGGCCAGAACGACCACGGCAAAAACAATCTGCTCCCAATATTGGTCAACATCCTTCATCCCCTAAAAATAGGGAATAGTACATGGTCTGGGGTCAATTGTTAATAGAATCTTCAAGGGTAGTCGATAGTCCATGGCCCATAGTCCATAGTAGTTCGGTGTTGACGCTATTTCCTTGCCAGCCATCGACCCTTGACTATCGACTATTCACTATATTGCCGCAATGCCCCTGCGCCTCAACGACATAAAAGCACCTATCGCCCGTGAGATGGAGGAATTTGAACAGAAATTCCGGGCCTCTATGCATACCCGCGTTCTCCTCCTCGACAAAATCATGAATTACATCGTGAAGCGGAAGGGCAAGCAGATGCGCCCAATGTTTATTTTCCTGAGCGCAGGAACATGTGGAAAAATTACCGAATCCACCTTTCGCGCCGCCTCCCTCATTGAGCTCCTGCACACGGCCTCCCTGGTGCATGATGATGTGGTTGACGATGCAAACTATCGCCGGGGCTTCTTTTCCATCAACGCGCTGTGGAAGAATAAGATCGCTGTTCTGGTAGGTGATTTTCTCCTCGCCCGCGCCCTGATGCTCTCTGTAGATCACAAGGAATTTGACCTGCTTACCATCGGCACCGAATCGGTTAAGGAAATGAGCGAAGGGGAACTCCTTCAGATGGAAAAAGCCCGGCAGCTTGACATCAGTGAAGAGGTGTATTTTCAGATTATCCAACAGAAGACCGCCTCCCTGATTGCGTCATGCTGTGCCATGGGCGCCAGTTCAGCCGGTGCCGACAAGGGGACAGTTGATAAAATGAAAACGTTCGGCCTGCGGATCGGCATGGCCTTTCAAATCAAAGACGATTTGTTTGACTACGGGGACGACACCATCGGAAAACCCGTTGGTATCGATATCAAAGAAAAGAAAATGACACTACCCTTGATTCACGCCCTGTCGAAAGCCTCCTGGCTCGAAAAACGAAAGATCATTGGCATTGTCCGCAATGAGAGTGATAAAGTCGGAAAGGTAAAAGAGGTTATCGATTTCGTCCGAGGTTCTGGCGGCATAGAATACGCCAAGCAGGTGATGGAAAAATATTATAACCAGGCACTTGAGATGCTGTCGGACTTTCCCGAATCAAACTACAAAGAATCGCTTGGCAACCTGGTCAGGTTTACCATTGAGCGGTCGAAGTAGAGAAAATTATTTACCGGACTTTGTCGCGGCCGGCTTCGAGGATGGCGTAATTCTTCCAGGTTTGAAAAGTTGTCGCATCCAGGGTGTTATTGGCCGGACCTGTGTTGCTTGGCGCATAGTTTCCTTCCTGTTCCCACCACTTCTTGGCATTCTCCTTGGCTGCTCCCTTGTCAACATCAAAGTAGTTGATCACAGAATCTGACACGATCCATGGCTTTGGGATGGAAGCATATTTTTCAAAAATCATCGAACGCATCTGGGTGCCGCTTGGCTGGTTCTTGAAGTGGGAGAGGGTGTAGCTCAGTGTTTCCGGCTCGGTCATGATCAGATCCCAGTACCTTTTGCTCGCCACAACTTGCGAGGTTGTCAGTAAATAGCCGAATCCTTTCTCCAGGGGTTCTTTTGTAATCGGGCAGGAAGCCCTGAATTCTTTCTTCTTTTTGCCAAAAATTGTATCTAAAAGGGCCATTGTAGGTCTGTTTTACATACTTAGATACTCCGCGGGATACAAATAGTTGCATCCGGAGACCTAATTATTCGAAAAAGGGTCGCTAACTGACGAAAAGGGGTGGTGAACTGTAAAAGCTCTTCCTGAATCTATGTCCCCTTGGCCTTTAGCGCGCTCTTTCGCTGTTCGAACCGTTCGTAGTTGGTGAGGAATTCCTCCACCCTGTCGACGGGCAGTCCCTTGGCAATGATCTTCTTTTTTTCGTCCAGAATATAGATCATCGGGGTCGTCTCTGCGTAGTAGGAACTGTAGAGTGATCCGGTGTAGCTGCGGGGGCCGTTCACCGTGATCCAGGTCATTTTCATTTGCTTGATATAGTCCCGCATCTTCTGCATGGAGGAATCCAGGCTCACGGAAAATACCTCAAGGTTGAACTTCTCTTTCCGTTGGTTGTAGAACGTGACCAACTTGGGGGTCTCTTCTTTGCAATGCCCACAGTCAGGGTCAAAGAAGAAGATGAGGGAATATTTTTTCTTGATGTCATAAAGCGCCTTTCGCTGAAACGCCTGGTCTTGCATGATCAGGTTAGCGCCAGTTTTTCCGATAAGGCTAGGGCGGAGTTTTTCGGCATACTCCTTGATCGTCTTCTTCATCGACGCGTTAATCCAAAAATCCATTTCGCCCGACGCATAGTATTTGTCGAATAACCTGACAAACACTTCGTCAAGCCCCATGATGGGTGGCTTCTGGTATTTGTAGATACAGGTCCAGACCAGATACTTGTAGGTTTCTTTGTTTGATTTCACGCGGGCAGCCAACACGTCAATGGCGGCCATGACGCTGTCAGGCATCTGCACAATTAGTTTATCCAGATATTCGTCGAGCTTTTGCTGATAGGCCGAGGTTGGCAGCCGCATCAGGGCATCATCCGCTAAATCAAAATTGTCAAAGAAATGGGTGCGGTAGTACCGATACTGAAAGGAAGAGTCAATGGTGCCGTCTGCCTTCTTGGGGGGAGCAGGAACTTCAATGCGCCGGTTGACATTGATCAGTTTGGCTGTTAGTGTACCCGAATGCTTGGCGATGATTTCATTTTGATGATCCTGGACATCCTTATCAATTTTCGCAAAGGCTTCCCGGGCTTCTTTCTTTTGAGCCTCGTTTAGGGTACTATCTTGAATAGTCTTGATATAAGGCCCTGCCTCTTTGTGACGGTCGGCGTTGAAAACCATATTCTCAAAGAACAATCGGTTATCCTCATCACCGGTAACTTTCATGTTTCTTACTGGATCGACTGTGCTGGTCTCAAGCGTGAAACGCTGTGTGTTATAGACGACAAAGCCGGGATCAAAGAGTTTCGTTTTCCCGAGGACAAGGAAGTAGATCCCTCGGTCCAGGGGCTTGGCGCCTGAGAAACTGAACCGGCCCGCCTTGTCGGACCTTGCCGTATCTTTCAAAAATGTGCTTTCGCCAAAATAGTACCCCAGGTACACTGTGGTGTCTTTCAGTTCCTTGACTTGGACGTCAATTTTATAGCCGCCCTGGGCCAGCAACAAGACCGGCGTGAGGGCAAACAGGAGGGGCAATATCTTCTTCATACGGTTCGCAATTTCCAAATTTTCCAGTTAACAGCAATTAATGTTCCATGACGCCGACAGGTGACCGGAATTCCCGGCCTGCGACTGCCACCAGGGTAGGAGTCCTTCTTCTTTTGCTTTATTTTGCGGCCGCTATCCATGTCCATCCAGGTATCCAGACTTACAAAAGAATACGGCAAACAACGGGCCGTAAATGACGCTTCGTTTACTGTACGGGAAGGAGAAATTGTCGGGTTCCTCGGCCCCAATGGTGCGGGAAAGTCGACGACAATGAAGATCATCACAGGGTACCTACCCCCAACGCAGGGGTCCGTGACGGTCAACGGAAAGGACGTGGTCAGCGACCCGATGTTTGTCAAGCGGTGCACCGGCTACCTGGGTGAGCACAACCCGCTTTACCTCGACATGTATGTCCATGAGTACCTTGGTTTTGTAGCCTCGATCTATGGAATTCCCGCTGCTAAAAAGAGACAACGTGTTGAAGAGATGATTGGTCTTTGCGGACTGGCTGTCGAGCAAAATAAGAAGATCGGAATGCTCTCCAAAGGATACCGGCAGCGCATCGGCCTGGCCCAGGCACTGATCCATGATCCGCAGGTCCTCGTGCTCGATGAGCCTACATCCGGCCTGGATCCCAACCAGCTGGTGGAAATCCGTCGACTAATCAAAACGGTGAGCGTCAACAAAACTGTCTTATTCTCATCTCATATACTGCAAGAGGTTCAGGCTCTTTGCGAGCGCGTGATTGTAATAAACCAGGGGACCATTGTAGCGGATGACCGGCTGGAGAACCTCCTGCGCAAAGGCAACCGATATTTGATCGTTGAGTTTGTTGATGATTTTTCTGAGAATATTCTGCTGGAGGCGGAGGGCGTACAGGGAGTTACACGGTTGGCGCCCGGTAAGTTTCGTATTTCCGCTGCATTGGATCATGACATCCGTCCGGCGCTCGTACGCTTTTCCGCGCAACGAAACCTGTCGCTGGTTGAATTGAAGCAGGAGGAAAATTCGCTAGAGTCGGTATTTAGCCAACTTACGCGTGCAGACGCAAACGCCGAATAGCATGAGGCAGATATTCCTCAAAGAAATAAACGGATTCCTTGACTCGCTCATTGGTTACGCCGTCGTGGGTGTATTCCTGATTGCCATGGGGTTGCTGATGTGGGTGTTCCCCGAAACGTCTGTCCTGGACTATGGGTATGCCGACATGGAGACGCTGTTCACACTGGGTCCATTTGTTTTTATCTTCCTTGTGCCAGCCATCACCATGCGCAGCTTCGCGGAAGAACGTAAAATGGGAACGCTCGAATGGCTCCTGACCAAACCGATCACCGAAGGGAATATTGTGATGGGAAAATTTCTTGCGGCAACTTGTTTGTTGATTGTCGCGCTGGTACCGACGCTGACCTATTATTATACGCTTTATCAGCTTGGCAACCCTGTGGGCAACATTGATGCGTCAGGCGTCATAGGGTCCTACCTTGGGCTTGCATTGCTCGGTGCGGTTTTTTGCGCACTCGGCATTCTCGCGTCTACGCTCGTAGCCAACCAGATCGTATCGTTCATGCTTGCTGCCTTTTTGTGCTTTGCCTTTTATACCGGTTTTGAATCGGCATCCTTATTGTTTTCGGATGGCAGCACCTCCATGCTTGTCAAACAACTGGGTATCCGGTACCATTTCGAATCCTTGAGCCGGGGACTGATCGACAGCCGTGACCTGATCTACTTCATCGGCATGGGAGGCGTCCTGCTTCTTTCGGCCAAAACGGTATTATCCAGCAGATCATGGTGAAGTGGGAACAAAGAGTGACGCGTGACTTGCTCCTCCTGTTCAATGGGGTGATGCTCGCGGTTGTGCTGGGCCAGCTCGGCGCGCTGTATTTCTTCCGCATCGACCTCACGGAGGAAAAGCGGTATACCATCAAAACGCCGACTATCGAATTGCTCAGGAACCTCGACGATGACGTCTATATAGATGTATTTCTCGAAGGAGACCTGAACGCTGAATTCCGACGACTGCGGAAAGCCACCCGTGAGACGCTTGAAGAGTTTCGCGTCTACTCTGGAAACAAGGTCCACTTTCAATTTTCCGATCCGCTTGCTGCTGCCGGGGAAAATGCGCAGCAGGAGTTTATGACGGACCTTGTGTCACGTGGACTCAAACCACTCAATATAATAGACTCAAAAGACGGCCAAAGAACCGAGAAAATTGTCTTTCCAGGTGCGCTGGTCTCCTTTGGCGGAATGCAGACTGGTGTCATGCTCCTGAAAGACCAGGTGGGAGGGTCTCAGCAGGATCTTAATCGGGCCATCGAAGGGCTGGAGTTTGAACTGGCAAATGCCATTCATCAGCTCGTGGTCAGCGATCGAAAACGGATTGGATTTGTTACCGGTCATGGTGAACTAGACAGCATCCAGGTTTCTAGTTTGCGGGAAGGCCTCTTGCCCTTGTATGATGTTGACCTAATGGCAAAACTCCACCACCAACTAACGGCCGCCGACTATGATGTATTGGTTGTCGCTAAACCGCAAACGCGATTTTCCGAAGAAGAAAAATATGTGCTGGATCAGTATCTTCTTGGTGGTGGTAAACTGGTGATGCTGATCGATGCTCTCCGCGCTGACATGGACAGTGTTGCGCAAGGAGATTATTATTCGTTCCCCTATGCGCTTGGGTTGGACGATCTCTTGTTTCAATATGGCGTGCGGATTAATCAGGACCTGGTCCAGGACTTGGTGTCCCTTCGCTATCCGGTCGTGACCGGCGTGCTGAATGGTAAACCGCAAATCACACCAATCGAGTGGCCGTATTTTCCTTTGGCCAATCAATATGCTGCGCACCCCGTGACACGAAACCTCGACGCAACCGCTTTCAGGTTTGTCAATAGCCTTGATACGGTGAAGGCCATCGGGATTCGAAAGACCCCACTCATCTATTCCTCAGCGTATACGCGGCGCGTTCGTGCGCCACTTAAGATAAATGTGAACGATCTTCGGAGGGAGGCCAAACCTGAAAATTTCAATTCGGGCGGTATGCCCATGGCCTACCTGTTGGAGGGAAAGTTCAAGTCCCTGTATGCCAACCGCTTCTTGCCGGAGGGGGTTGACACTACCGGCTTCAGGAAAGAGGGTGTGGCTTCACGCTTGATCGTTGTGGCCGATGGTGATCTTGCCCGTAATGAGATTAGCCGCCGGACCGGCCAGCCTGTGGAACTCGGTTTTGATGCGGTGTCTAATCATACTTTTGCCAACCGCGAGTTGCTTCTCAACATGATGGCCTACCTCACCGATGATGGCGGGCTGATAACAGCGCGCACCAAAGAGATTCTGGTCAGGCCACTGGACAAAGAAAAGGTAAGAAGCTCAAGGCCAACGTGGCAGGTTGTTAATCTGGTACTCCCGTTGTTACTCTTGGTTGCCCTGGGAACAGGGAAAGCCTACCTGCGCCAAAAGCGATATGGGCGATTCACTTCATCATCGAATCAGCATGGAAGCGAATAAGAGTAAATACCTTGCCCTCTCGCTTGGCGTGCTCATCATGTTTTCGGCTGCCTTGTTCTTCCTAACCAGGGAAGATGAGCGTCCTGAAATTGATCAGAACTATTTTGCGATTGGTGATACTGAGGAAATTAACCATATCCGGCTGACCTCATCAACTGATACCGTCGACCTCGCCTTTGATGGTTCTCAGTGGAGGGTGAATGGTAAGTGGCAGGCTGATATCCAGATGATCAAGGTATTGATGGCAACACTTCGGCAAGCAGTTCCACATCGCCCCGTGGCCCTCGCGCAGAAGGATACGGTAAAGAAGCAATTGGCACGAACCGGAACGCGTGTTTTCATCGAGGAAGGAGAGGGGCCGCCGATAAGTTTTATGGCGGGGGGATCAGTTAACAAGAATGAATCCTGGTTTCTAAAGGAAGGTGATGACCAACCGTATGTCATGATCATCCCGGGGTATCGTGTCTATGTTGCGGGCATTCTTCAAATGGATGCGAGCGGCTGGCGAAACAAAAGGATATTTGATTTCAACTGGAGAAACTTCAAAACACTGACATCGACCTATCCGCAAGAGCCAGCTGCGGGTTTCAGCATAGAAATGAAGCAGCGCTATTTTGGGATCGTAGGCATGCAGCAAGTTGATACAACAAAGCTGAATGACTACCTCGACGCGGTGTCCTTGCTGATGGCCAAACGATTCTTGGATAGCAAGCTTCCAGGGGTTGAGCAGTTACTGACGAAAACGCCCTTAGCGCGAGTCGAAATCAAGGACATAGCCGACCGAACCTACTCACTTGAGCTGTTTCTGCCGGAAGATGCTGATCGGGTTGTTTACGGGCGTACAAGCGATGGCCAGATTGTCGCCTTTGAAAGGGAGGAGATTTCATCTATCGTCCGGCGCCGAACGTACTTTGTCTCTCAAAATGACCATTAGGAAGGCCCCAATTGGCACCCTTGACCATTATCCATTGTTTTAAGAATCTATTTTCTTCCTAACTTAGCGCACGACAACCATAACCACACGTACATGAAGTTCATCGTCAACTCCAGCTACCTGCTGAAGCAACTATCGTATATCAATGGAGTAATTACCGCCAACCCGGTGGTTCCCATCCTTGAAAATTTCCTTTTTGAGATCGACAAGAGCCGGCTGACGGTGACGGCATCTGATCTCCAGACTTCGATGATTACGGAACTGAACGTAGAATCGAAGGAAAGAGGCAACATCGCCGTGCCCGCCCGCATCCTCCTTGACACGTTGAAGAACCTGCCGGATCAGCCTGTCACGTTTTCTATGGATGAATCGACGTACAGCATCGAACTTAGTTCCGACAATGGGCGCTACAAACTTTCAGGCGAAAATGCGACTGATTTCCCGAAAGTGCCCTCCGTTTCCAATGACTTTTCGGCGTCCATCTCCTCGGATGTCCTGGCCCGCGCCATTAACAATACCATTTTTGCCACCAGCAACGACGAACTGCGTCCTGCCATGACAGGGGTTTATGTGAACCTGGGAGACAAGAATACCACATTCGTAGCCACCGACGGCCATCGTCTTGTGCGCTACCGGAGAACGGATGTGAAATCAGAAAGCGGGAGTACGATTATCATTCCCCGGAAGGCACTCAACCTCTTAAAGGCGACATTACCATCAGAGAATACTGACGTTACCATTGACTTCAATGCGGCCAACGCCTTCTTTAAGTTTGGATCCATCCGGATGATCTGCCGGCTCATCGATGAGCGCTTCCCGGATTACGAAAATGTTATCCCTGCTGCGAGCACCATTAAGATGACCATCAACCGGACCGATTTCCTGAGTTCGATGAAGCGTATTTCCATTTACGCCAATAAAACGACCCACCAGGTTCGGTTGAAGATCACCGGAAGCGAGCTTCAAGTATCTGCTGAAGACCTGGACTTCTCCAACGAGGCCAACGAGCGCCTTTCTTGCGAGCATGAGGGTGAGGATATTGAGATTGGATTCAATGCCCGGTTTATGATCGAGATGTTGACTAACCTTGATACCGAACAAATCCGTCTGAATATGTCCGCACCAAACAAGGCGGGTGTAATTCTCCCTGTTGAAAAAGACAAGAACGAAGATATTCTCATGCTGGTGATGCCAGTGATGCTCAATCAATACGTTTAGGGGAGGAGGAGCAAGGAGTGAGGAGATGACCCTATGTAGGGACTTGTCTCATCATTTGAATGCAGAAGATAACGTCGGAGAATTCCCCGCCCCTGACCCCTGAAGGGGAACAACTCATTCTTGTTCACGCGAATCATTCCCTTAAGTCTACAGGAACTCTCCCAATGGAGTAAATCGTGCGTCAGCGGTTGAATCTGGTCCTCTGAGACTGCGATTCCAATGGATTTTATTGGAAACCATTGGAGATCATTGGGAATGACTGGGGAAGACTGAGAAAGACTGGTCATTCATTAGTGATCCATTGGGAAAGCAATGGTAATCCTATTAGTCTACACTTGATCGATCCTTAGCGGATACTTGATCGTGATTGGGTGGCCAATAGGAACTTAATAGGAAACGAATGACAGCTATTGGATGGGTATGCCATTGTAGGGAGAGGACACCAACCACGCACCAAGGACTCTTCGGAATGGCAATGGAGGATGCGCCAAAACCCTCACTCCTCAATTAGTCATGTTTTCCGGCAAGCAAAAAGTTGGGCTCTCTTCCCTTACTTTGAACCTTTGTGATCATGGAGCCGACAACACAGTTGAGCAAATGTCATTGCATTGAGGTTTTGGCTAAAAGGGCCCAGGTTCGATCCACTTGGATGAATCGAAAAAGGAGTTCTAAAAACGTTAACTTAGCATACTGAAAATGAGAACACCAATGGAAGGGATCAACTACCTGACGGATGACAAAAATGAGAAGATAGCCGTCCAAATCGACTTACGTAAATACGGAGAGCTATGGGAGGACTTTTATGACAGTTTGATTGCTGAACTGCGTAAGGACGAAGAAAAAATCCCATTGGAAGAGGTTATCCGTGATCTTAAGGCTAATGGAAAGTTGACAGAAGATGTATAGAGTCATGGTGAGCAGGACGGCTTCGAAAGAGCTGGCCGACCTACCGACACAAGCTTTGAACCGAATCAAACCTGCTATCAAAAAACTGGGGGAGAACCCACGGCCGCCAGGGTCGAAATAGTTAAAAGGACCGCATGACTCCTGGCGCATCCGGATAGGAGATTATCGGGTTATCTACACCATTGACGACATGATTCGGATAATCGATGTTCGCAAGGTCGGACATCGGAATGATGTTTACGAATAGACCTCCAACCGTCATGCAGCGAATCCTGAGTGTATCCGTAAATTTGAGTATGCGTAAGACATTTAAGTTTACGGCGGTCATTGAGCGGGAAGGTGATGGGTATGTCTCTTCTTGCCCCGAACTTGATATCGCCAGTCAGGGAGAAACTTTGGAGATTGCGACGGAAAACCTCAAGGAAGTTGTGGGGCTCTTTTTCGAATCAGCATCACACCAGGAGATCGTAGAGCGGGCAAGTTGGGTATAGAATACCGGGGAATCACTGGTTTAATTTTCGCCCCCCATTGGGTCGGGAGTTTCCTCCTGACCCATCGAAGGCATACGAGTAATGCGAAGTGCACCCCAGCTAAGGCGCATACACACAATGTTGGTAGCTGTTGGCCTACTTCGTCAGCTGTTTCCAGGGCTTTGACTCAAGTACCTCAGTCAGCATTTCATTCTCCTTCTTGGCTTCGTATCGTGAGCCATTCATCCAAACAGAATCTGTTTTGGTATTGACCAGGTGGACGCTATTTTTGCAATCCTTTATTTCGAAGACAACTGGTATGACTTCAATCTCTTTGTCTGAATAGCCAGTAACATTGTAATCAACATCTTGAATTTCAACTACTCTTTTTTTGTCAAATCTTAGTGTCAGTTGCGATTTGTTGATTAGATAGGTTCCGGTTAAATAAATATCTCCTGAGATGCATCTATCGACAAGTGCAAAGTGCCTATTAGGCAGGAAAATCAGATCACCTGAATCACAGTCTCCTTGAGGGGTGGCCTCGCAATCCCAAAACTCAAGCGCAAGAACATATACTTGGTTTACAGAGATTTGACCGCGGGTACACCCCAGGAAGCTAAAGACCAGAATTAAGGTAATGGGATACTTCATATGGCCAATTGCTACCAACGGAGTACTTCTAACTCCTCCTACTTCATCGTCGAAAAATCAAACGAAGTCTCCAGGAACTTAGTTGTGAACTTTCCTGAACGGAAGATTGCGTTATCCATTAAGGCAAGGTGAAAAGGAATCGTAGTCTTGACCCCCTCAATAACAAATTCACTGAGTGCGCGCTTCATGCGGGTAATGACTTCATCACGCGACTGTCCAGTAGTGATCAGTTTGGCAATCATGGAATCGTAATTGGAAGGAATGGTGTAGCCGGCGTAGACGTGACTGTCTACACGGACACCGTGACCACCAGGCAAGTGGAGGTTTAAAATTTTCCCGGGAGAAGGACGGAAACCGTTCTTGGGATCCTCGGCGTTTATTCGGCATTCCATGGCGAAGAGGTTCGGGAAATAATTTCGGCCTGAAATGGGAACGCCCGCCGCTACTTTGATTTGCTCTTTGATAAGATCATAATCCGTGACCTCCTCGGTAATGGGATGTTCTACCTGGATGCGGGTGTTCATCTCCATGAAATAGAAATCACCATGCTTGTCGACGAGAAACTCGATGGTTCCAACACCTTCATAGCTAATGGCTTTGGCCCCTTTGATGGCAGCTTCACCCATCCGTTCACGCAGCTCCTGGTTGACGATAGGTGAAGGAGTTTCTTCCACAAGCTTCTGATGACGACGCTGAATAGAGCAATCACGCTCTGAGAGGTGGCAAGCTTTTCCGTATTGATCTCCAACGAGTTGTATTTCAATGTGGCGGGGCTCCTCCACAAATTTTTCCAGATACAGGCTGTCGTTTCCGAATGATGCAGCGGCCTCGCGACGTGCATCATCCCAGGCTTTCTTGAATTCGGACTCATCGTTGATGATCCGCATCCCTTTGCCACCACCACCTGCAGTGGCCTTGACGATCACCGGGTACTTGATTTCTTTGGCAATCTTCATGCCCTCCTCTATGGAGGACAAGAGGCCGTCGGATCCTGGTATTACCGGAACACCTGCCTTCTTCATGGTATCTTTCGCCGTCGCCTTGTCGCCCATCAAATTGATCATGGCCGGTGTTGGGCCTATGAACTTGATGCCGTACTCCTGGCAGACCGCGGAGAATTCAGCGCGTTCAGACAAGAACCCGTAGCCCGGGTGAATGGCATCAGCGTTGGTAATTTCCGCTGCGGAAATGATCCGCGGAATATTCAGGTATGATTCTTTGCTGGGTGGGGCGCCAATACAAACGGCTTCGTCAGCAAACCGAACGTGGAGGCTTTCCCGGTCTGCGGTACTATAAACGGCTACCGTCTTAATATCCATCTCCTTGCAGGTGCGAATGATCCGCAGGGCAATTTCTCCTCGATTGGCGATTAGTATCTTCTTAAACATGACCGGGTTTTACAGGATTCTCAGGATGGTGTCAAATTGATATTCTGTGCAATCGGTACCTAATCAGGGTCTACGACAAACAGTACCTGATCGTATTCCACCGGCGATGAGTTTTCAATCATCACTTTCACAATGGTACCCGACACTTCCGATTCGATTTCATTGAAGAGCTTCATCGCTTCAATGATACACACGGTTTGGCCTTTTGTTACTTTATCACCGACGGATGCGAAGGCTGGTGAATCCGGGTTGGCGGAACGGTAGAAGGTTCCGATCATGGGCGACTTAATGTCAACTGTTTTGGCCGCTATGACAGCAGGTTTTTCTGCCCTGGGTGCCGGAGCCGGAGCAGCCTGTAACATCGGAGCGTGAGTTTGCATGGGCATCCCTGAAGATTTCATGACCTTCTGGTCTGGCTCGCGCTTGACGTGAAGCTTAAGTTCTTTGGTCTCAATATTGACTTCGTTTAATCCGGATTCCGAGATGAAGTCGATAAGATCCCTGATTTCGCTTGTTTTCATTTCAGCTTTGTTTGATGATGTGTCTCCCGTCTTTCGTGCGGTGGTCTTAGTCTTTCCTTTTGAGGGTGTCTTGCTCATCGTGGTTATTACTTGACGCGTTCTATATAGCCGCCGGTCTGTGTATCTATCTTGATGTTGTCACCGGTGTTAATAAACAGTGGAACACGGATCTCAGCGCCAGTTTCAATGGTGGCTGATTTCAGTGTGCGGGTGGCCGTATCTCCTTGAACGCCGGGCTCGGTATAGGTCACGTTCACAACAACTTGTAGTGGCGCCTCTGCAGTGATTGCGTTCGTGCCGTTTTCAAATGCGATGAGCAGCACTACGCCTTCCTTGATGTAGTTCACAGAATTCCCAAGCAAGGCCTTGTCCAGGTAAATCTGGTCAAAGGTATCCTTGTCCATGCAGACAAGGCTGTCTCCGTCATTATACAGAAACTGATATTCCTTTGTCTCTACGCGAAGGAGGTCCACAGAGTCACCGGGACGGAAACGGTTTTCCGCCAGCTTGCCGTTGCGCAAGTTGCGCATCTTGATCTGATAGAATGCCCGGAGGTTTCCGGGTGTGCGGTGCTGCAGTTCTTCTACCTGCATGATATCACCGTTGTACCGGATGTAGTTTCCTTTGCTTAAGTCCGAAATCGTTGCCATACGAGAGTTTGAATTTACAAATCAATTAGTTATTTACAATTGGAAGGTTTCTGAGGGTCCGTGGCCCTATTTTGAATCGTATGCCCACTTGACATACAGCGCACCCCAGGTAAATCCGCCGCCAAAGGCTGCGATAATGAGGTTGTCACCTTTCTTCAATTTCTTTTCATAATCCCACAGCAGGAGCGGGATGGTACCACCGGTAGTGTTGCCGTAGTGTTCAATGTTCATCATCACCTTTTCTTCCGCAAGGCCTACGCGGGAGGCGGTTGCGGCGATGATTCTCTTGTTTGCCTGGTGGGGAACCAGCCACTGAATGTCATCCGGGGTAAGGTTGTTGCGCTCGGCCACCTGCGCCGCGACTTCGGCCATGTTGGTTACTGCAAACTTGTATACTGCAGAACCTTCCTGGTAAACATAATGAAGACGCTTGTCAACTGTTTCGTGAGAGGCGGGCATCCGGCTTCCACCGGCTTTCATGTGCAGGTAGCATTCACCTGAACCATCGCTTTTGAGAATGGAATCCATGATGCCAACATCTTCTGTTGTCGGTTCCAGCAGCACGCAGCCGGCGCCGTCACCGAAAATGATACAGGTGGTGCGATCTGTATAATCGAGGATAGCGGACATCTTGTCGCCGCCGATGATTACAACTTTCTTATAACGTCCGGATTCGATAAAGCTAGCGCCGGTAGCCAGTCCATAAATGAAGCCCGAGCAAGCTGCGGCCAGATCATAGCTGAATGCATTGACCGCACCGACTTCTGTTGCTACGATATTAGCTGTCGCGGGAAAAGTCATGTCAGCCGTGATCGTCGCGAAGATAATCAAGTCAATTTCTTTTGGATCTGTGCCTGTTTTCTTCAGCATGTCTTTGACAGCGGCAATACCCATGACTGAAACGCCCTGATTTTCGCCTTTGAGAATGCGCCGCTCCTTGACACCGGTGCGGGAAACAATCCACTCATCGTTAGTTTCAACCATGGTCTCAAGTTCCTTGTTGGTCAGGATGTAGTCAGGGACGAAACCCCCTACGCCAGTGATTGCTGCTCTGATTTTCTTGGTCATGCGTTTAATGGATCGTAAAAAAACAAAGGCCCGGCTTATGGTTGAGCCGGGCATTCCTTCCTAATCGGTACGACGATGCGCGGATGCTGTTGATTCACGCAGTGCCCTTTCGATCCGGGAGAAAAAATACATGCTGCTTACGCCAGTACTTCTTTCTCCATCACCACGTTGCCGCGGTAGTAGAGTTTTCCTTCGTGCCAGAAGGCGCGGTGCGGCAAATGGTGCTCGCCCGTCGTAGGGTCGATGGCAAACTGCTTGGGAGTGGCTTTGTAATGTGTCCTTCTCTTGTCGCGGCGGGTCTTCGAGATTTTTCGTTTCGGATTTGGCATAACAGTTTATTTTAACTTTTTCAATTTTTCCCAACGGGGATCAATAGTGTCCTCCTCTTTTTTTGATTCATCAACCGGCGAGGAATATACCAGTTGTATGTCGTCTTCTGTGTTCTCGTCCTCCTGGAACCTGGGATGAAGCCGCTTCATCGGAAGATTGACCGTAATGAGTTCGTACATAAATTGCCCAAGGTCCAACTTCGCCTGCTCCCGGGTAATCAATACAATCTCATCACTCAATTCCTTTTCTTCCTCACCGTACTTGAACAGGATCCTGCGATCAAAGTCCATCGGAAGGTCGAAAGGCTCCAGGCTCCTGTCACAAACCAGGTGGGCCAGGCCCTGGATATGGAAATTGGCCTCAATGAGCGTTTCTCCTTTGTCCAGTGTTACTTCGGCGTCAAATAGACCGCTTTCCAATAGGGCAGTACCATAGATCTTGAAGAAATCGTCCCCGATCGAAAAGTCGAAACGGTGGGATTTCAAGCTAAGTCCTATAATGTTCACCTTGAAGTCAGCAGCCCTCATTCCATCCAAAATAAGGGCGCAAATTTATCAGGAATTTCCGGATTTTAGTGGGGATTCTTCGGATAAGTACCCGCCAAGGGCCAGATTAGCCTAATCTGGGCTGTTTTGGCCCAGAATAGCGCAAATGGCCTCTTTTGACTGATTATACCTGTTTGAAATCGCTAAGCCTGAGGTCGGAGTCGACCCTGCGGTCAAAATTTGTGATCAGGTAGTTCACCACGTTTTTGAGGTATCCCAGTTTGATGGCGATATGCTGGGTGAAGACGATCTCGCTCTCGACCACCCGGTGATCGGCCAGCACCAGCTCTATAGATGAAAGCAGATAATCGGCCTTCTGCTTCTCCGAAAGAGCTCCGAGGGACCCAATAGGCTCCGGATTGAGCATGAGGGCATCAACATCTTCAATGGGATAATTTCGTTCCTGAGCAATCTTGTAGATCAACTCACGCTCGACAGTTGCAAATTCCCGGTCGGCCATGGCCAACTGGATCAGGATGTTTAGCTTTCTTTTGGTTACGATGTCCACGGATTTTGGGCTGGGAATCAAATCTAACCGGGAACCCGTCTGCTCCCTATGCCGAAACGCCCAACAGACATTTCTTGATTATGAGTAGCTTTTCTAGGAGTTCGGCTGCGGCGTGCGCCTCTTTATAATGTCGGCTGCCAGGAAAATGGCCTGTCGCAGGGAACTTTCGTCCGCCAGGTTGCGGCCTGCGATATTGTATGCCGTCCCATGGTCAGGAGAGGTCCGTACCGTGGGCAAGCCGGCGGTGAAATTCACCCCATTTTGGAAATCGATGTATTTGAATGGGATAAGACCCTGGTCATGATACATGGCAAGGATGCCGTCATACTTCTCATGTTGGCCGGAAGCGAAGAAGCCATCGGCTGGGAAAGGCCCGAAAATTAGCTTGCCCTTGCTTTTCAAATCGTTGATCACCGGCTTGATCACATTATTTTCCTCCTGGCCAATGAGTCCTTCATCGCCAGCATGAGGATTGAGGCCGAGTACGGCGATCTTTGGCTTGCTGATTTGAAAATCGTTCTTCAAGGAAAGTTCCATGAGGCGGATCTTGAGTTCAACGCGCTCGGCTGTGATGTTCTTTGATATCTCGTTGATCGGCAAATGTTCAGTGACTAGCCCAACTTTGAGCGATTCACCCACCATAAGCATGAGGCTCTCTGTAGCTTCGAAGGTTTCAGTAAGGTATTCGGTATGACCATGGTAGGGGAAGTCATCACCATAGACCGTATTCTTGTCGATGGGCGCGGTAACGAATCCGTCCAGCAGCCCTTCTTTTACTTCTTCTACTGCCTGGCGCAAAGACATCAACGCAGCGCGGCCTGTTTCGCGAGAGGGTTGGCCCGGTGTAATTTTGATATCCTCTTCCCAGCAGTTGACCACATTGATCGCCTTGGGAAAAAACTGACCCTTGGTTCGCACCTGGCTATAGTTGAATTCTTCCAGGTTCATGAGCTTTCGAAAATACGAAAGGACTCGTGCGTTGCCGTAGATGACAGGTGTTATGGAATTCAGGATGCGGCTATCTGCCAATGCCTTGATGACTACTTCGGGGCCAATTCCGTTTAGGTCTCCCAGTGTAATGCCAATTCGGGGTTTGCCGTGTGTATTCGGTGCGCTCATATTATATCCCACGCAAGATAGGAATGATCGGGTAAAAGTAGCCGAATGAAGCCAATGACATTTTTCTTCACGTGCATTCCCGGTTCGCCGGATTTGGTGTAGTTTGCCCACATGGTTCGTCCAAAGAAGTATCTGGGTCAGCATTTTCTCAAGGACATCAACATTGCTCAAAAGATTGTCGATGCCCTGGTTGTTGACACGGCAGGGGCCCATCCCGTGCTCGAAATTGGCCCCGGTACTGGTGTATTGACGAAAATGCTGGTTGAGAAGTATCCGAGCCGCCTTTACCTGATAGAGATTGACCGCGAATCTGTCGAGCACTTGCACAAAACCTTTCCTTCCCTTGGGCACCGGATTATTCAGGGTGATTTTCTCAAGTTGGATCTTCAGCGGCTGTTTCCGGAACCCTTCGTCATCATTGGTAACTTTCCCTACAACATATCCTCCCAAATCTTTTTTGCCGTACTGGACCATCGCGATAGGGTAGACCAGGTGGTATGCATGCTCCAGAAGGAAGTGGCCGATCGTTTATGCGCCAAACATGGGAATAAGGTGTATGGCATCCTGAGTGTGCTCCTTCAGGCTTTTTATGATCTGGAGAATCTCTTCAAAGTTTCACCGGGTGTATTTCATCCGCCGCCAAAAGTCATGTCTGCTGTCATCCGATTGAAGCGGAATGCGCGTAAGGAATTACCCTGCAGCGAAGTACTTTTTCGTACCATCGTCAAGCAGACATTTCAAAAGCGCCGCAAAACCTTGCGCAACGGCCTTAAACATCTAAATTTGCCAAGTTCTGTTGCAGGCATGGAGATCATGGACAAACGTCCCGAACAGCTCTCCGTCGAAGATTTTATTTTTCTAACGCAGTGTATCGAGCAAGGTGAAGCAATTCATAGAATTTGAATTAACCAAAGAGTTTCGTGACCGGTTCCAGGAGGCGCTGGACAATCGTGACCGTGAATTTATTCTGGGAAGCCTGAATGATGTCAATCCTGTAGATATCACTGCGCTATTATATGAGTTCAATGCAGAAGAATCCAAGTTCACATTAGATATCCTTTCCCTTGAAATTAGGGCAGCCATTGTCAAAGACCTGGATAGTGATACCCGTAAAGTTTTTCTCAGCGTTTACACGCCCAAAGAGATCAGTGACATTGTAAACCTGCTCGACTCGGATGACGCCGCCGATATTCTGAATGAGTTGCCCATCAAGATGAGCGAGGAGGTGCTCGCGGGGCTCGACCCCATCGTGCACGCGCAGGTCATTGACTTGTTGCGCTATGATTCGAATGTGGCTGGGGGCCTTATGGCCAAAGAACTTATCAAGGTCCGCAATCAATGGTCTGTTGTTCAGTGCGTGGAAGAGATTCGCAAGCAAGCCGAACACGTTGAAAAATTTTATACCGTGTTCGTTGTGGATGAATACGACAAACTGTTGGGCAAGGTAGCGCTACAAGACCTGGTCATTTCAGATGCCAGCAAGTTGGTGGCTGACCTGATCGAACAAGATGTTGTCTCCGTTGAGACCTACATGCCGGATGCTGAGGTGGCCGACATCATGAAGAAATATGACCTGGAGTCAGTCCCGGTGGTAAACGTACAAGGCCAGTTGGTGGGCCGTATTACAATCGATGACATTGTTGACGTGATCACAGAGCAAGCCGAAGAAGATCGTCAGTTGATGTCCGGCATCACGGAAGATGTTGAAGAAGATGATACCGTGTGGAAGAACACCCGGGCTCGATTACCCTGGCTACTGATCGGAATCTTTGGCGGTATGTTGTCGGCCCGTTTCATGGGACTATTCGAGCAGGAGCTAACGCGGATCACGGCTATTGCCTTTTTCGTTCCATTGATCCAGGCTACCGGTGGCAACGTAGGCATTCAATCCTCATCACTCGTCGTCCAAAGCCTTGCCAGCACCGGGTATGTGACAGAGGGCCTGTGGCGAAGACTCACCAAGGTATTGTTTGTTGCACTTCTGAACGGATTCTTTCTTTCTGTCATTGTATTCGGTGGCAACTGGCTCTTGTTTGGCAACCAGGCTTTGTCGGTCGTGGTATCCATCGCCTTGTTCAGCGTGGTTGTCTTCGCTTCTCTGGTTGGAACAGTTACACCGCTTATTCTTGACCGGTTCGGCTTCAATCCCGCAATGGCCTCCGGACCCTTCATCACCACCATCAATGACTTGCTGGGGCTGACCATGTACTTCCTGACGGTCATGATCCTGCTGTAGTGGGCGACGAAAATCCGTTGATCACTCGCTTGATGCCGTATCTTAACATCAGGGTATCAAAGTTGAGGATCAGTCCATGTCTCAATCCTAGAAATCGCAGATAGGTCAATACTTGTGCCACCTGCAAGGGACCAATGCATGCAATGGATTTTGTTTCGATAACCACTTTCCTCTCTACCAGAATATCTGCCCTGTATCCACAATCCATCCTAACTTCTTCAAAGAACACAGGTATTACCTTTTCTGTCTCCAGGCTCAACCCTGCCTTTTGTAATCGATAGGCCAGGCAGGTTTTGTAAACATTCTCTAACATACCGGGGCCAATTTTTTTATGTACATGAAAGGCCTCGTCCAAAACCAGTTTGATGATTTGTTCCTCAGTCATTTTTAGGTATTCTCTTTGTGTTCATTGTGTCCTTGCATTCTTTTTTTAATACAGTAGCACAAAGGCCACAAAGAAAATGCACACAAAGATCACGACGTCTCTCTTGAATTTCTTCGTGTTCGTTGTGCCTCCTTCGTGCCCGTTGTGACCCTGCACTCTGCTCTTTAATACAGTACCACAAAGGCCACAAAGAAAGCCCACACAAAGACCACGACGTCTCTTTTGAATTTCTTCGTGTCCGTTGTGCCTCCTTCGTGCCCGTTGCGACCCTGCATTCTGATCTTTAATACAGTACCACAAAGGCCACAAAGAAAATGCACACAAAGACCACGACGTCTCTTTTGTATTTCTTCGTGTCCGTTGTGCCTCCTTCGTGCCCGTTGTGTCCTTGCATTCTTTTTTTAATACAGGACCACAAAGGCCACAAAGAAAATGCACACAAAGATCACGGCGTCTTTTTTGTATTTGTTCGTGTCCGTTGTGCCTCCTTTGTGCCCGTTGTGTCCTTGCATTCTTTTTTTAATACAGTACCACAAAGGCCACAAAGAAAATGCACACAAAGACCACGACGTATTTTTTGTATTTGTTCGTGTCCGTTGTGCCTTCTTTGTGTTCTTTGTGTCCCTGCATTTTACTCACACTAGAGTATAAATCCCTGGCTACAATTCAATAGTCAGGAATACCGTACACCACAAGCCCAGGTAACCTTAGAACGGGCTTGAGAACTTCCCTTACTTCATCCTTTATTGGACTCATGTAAGGTTCGGCTTCATTTTGCATGCCGCCGCCTGCATGGGTCCTATACATTTGATTATGACGTATCCAACTGCAGCGCAAAGGCTCATAGACCGAATCACCGAACGATTTAACTACATCGTTGAAAAACCACTGCTTACGGCTTCTGTGGTCTTGGCGCTGGTCACCTTCCTCGTTGTCGGTCTGAGTTTTCCCTACTACCTCGAAGATCCTGCCATGTTTGGCGCCCAGATATTAGCTGAGGCGCATGGAATGATCTTTGACATAGCTGTGATTGGCATTCTGCTCTTCTGGCTTAACCAGCGTGGTGAAATCCGTCAGCGGATCCGCGTGTATCACGATGAGATCGATGATTTTCGGCTCTTAGAATCCCAGGAGGCATCCTACCGAACGGTAGGGAACATCAAGCGCCTCAATCGTCACCAGATTTCACAGATCAATCTGGTGAATTCCAGCCTCCCGCGGACCAACCTGAACTACGTCAACCTGAAGGGGTCAAACATGAATTCAATCAACTTGTCCAACTCCTCGCTAATCGAATCGAACCTGGAGGCTACCCGGTTGAACCAGGCAAATTTTGAAAATAGTAACATGAATCAGGTTAATATGAATGGGGCATATGCAAGCGGAGCCAACTTCAAAGATGCCTTCCTGATTAAGGCCCAGCTGCAGAATGCGCTGCTGATCAAGGCCAATTTCTCGAATGCTTACCTGATGGAAGCAAATCTGCAAAACAGCTACCTGATGGGAGTTGATTTTGAGAATGCCAGCCTGTATAAGGCTGACCTTCGCGGCGCGAAAGGGCTTACCATAGAGCAGTTGCTCAAGGCCAAAACGCTTTATTTAGCAAAACTGGACGAGGAATTGCAGATCCAAGTCCATGCCCTCCTCCCGGAAGAAGTCCTCGTGTAGGGTTTTGCGCCTATCTGCAAAAAAATGTACCTTTGTTTGTGCAACAACGGTTTCGACAACGAAGCCGTTGTTATTTTTTTTGGCCTGCCGCACAGCGAGCCAATCAGTTGATCGGGATAAATGGTGTTGGCTATGAGCAAGAGTGTTTCTTATTACACAAAGGAAGGGCTGGAAAAGCTGCAGGCGGAATTGAATACCCTAAAAACCAAGGGGAGGAAAGATATTGCCAAGCAAATTGCGGAAGCACGCGACAAGGGAGACCTAAGCGAAAACGCTGAATACGATGCGGCGAAAGATGCGCAAGGGCACCTTGAAGCTAAAATTGCGCAGCTCGGGAATATCCTGTCCAATGCCAGGCTGATCGATGAAAGTAAACTGGACAATTCTTCTGTATCCATTCTTTCAAAAGTCACCATCAAGAATAAGAAGACAGGGGCAAGTATGACCTATGTGCTGGTTTCTGAAGAGGAAGCAGATTTAAAAGCGGGAAAGATCTCCACCCAGTCACCGATTGGGAAGGGCCTCTTGGGCAAGAAGAAAGGCGATATGGCAACCATCAAAACCCCGGCCGGTACGCTTGAATTTGAAATCACCAGTATTGGTGCCTGATATGGCTACGATCTTTACGAAGATCATTCGCCGGGAAATTCCGGCACACATCGTAGCCGAAGACGATCGCTATCTGGCTTTTCTTGACATCAGCCCCTTGACTGAGGGTCACACACTGGTGATTCCTAAATTGGAAGTCGATTACATTTTTGATCTTGACGACCTGACGCTGACCGGCCTCCATGTTTTTTCCAAGAAAGTGGCCACCGCTATCCGCCAGGCTACCGGTTGCAAACGAGTAGCCGTTGCTGTGCTGGGCCTCGAAGTGCCCCACGCACATGTTCACCTGATCCCCATGAACCAGATGTCTGACGCCAATTTTTCTAACCCGAAATTGAAGCGTTCCTCCGATGAGCTGGCTGACATGGCCGCCAAGATTCGCAAGCATCTTTCCGAATGAAGATCGTACGTCCCACACTGCTGTTGGATGAAAACCGGTGCCGGGCCAATATCAGGCGCATGGTGGAGAAGGCGCGCAGAAGTAACGTCATCTTCCGACCGCACTTCAAGACACATCAGTCCCATACAGTAGGCCGGTGGTTTCGGGAGGAGGGAGTCTCCGCTTGCACGGTCTCCTCGGTGCGCATGGCCACATACTTTGCGGAAGATGGATGGAAAGACATCACCGTCGCATTCCCGCTGAATTACCTGGAGGTCGACGAAATCAACCAACTGGCCGCTACCGTACAACTTAACCTCTGTATTGTCTCGGCGGATGCGCTGACTCATTTACTTGCCGGATTGAGTCATGCCGTCAATTGCTTTATTGAGATCGACTGTGGATATCGCCGTACTGGCGTTGATCCTTCCGATGTCACAACCCTGGATGCAATTCTCAGTGTGATTGAATCATCGCCGCTACTTTGCTTCACGGGATTCCTTACGCATGCGGGTCAAAGTTATGTGTGCCGCAGTGGACCGGAAATCATTAAGGTTCATCAGGGTACAATTCAACTGATGAAGAAACTGGGGATGCGCTACCGGAGCAAGTATCCGGAGTTGATCCTCTCCGTTGGCGACACGCCGACGTGCAGCATGGCATCGGATTTTGAAGAAGTACAGGAGATTCGTCCCGGAAACTTTGTCTTTTATGATATCATGCAGCGCGGCATTGGTTCTTGTACGGAAGAAAACATTGCAGTTGCCATGGCCTGCCCGGTTGTGGCTGTTTATCCTGCGCGGAATGAAATTATTGTTCATGGGGGAGGGGTACACTTTGCCAAGGACTTTCTAAAACAAGAAGATGGATCACTCGTATTTGGTCAGGTCGTCAGGCTGAATGAAGGTGGATGGTCATTGCCTGCAACAGGCATAGTTGTTAAATCGCTCTCACAGGAGCATGGTATACTAAAAGCCACCGCGGCAGATTGTGCCAACGTGCAGCCGGGTGATGTGCTGGGAATCTTACCGGTTCATTCCTGCATGACGGCGGATTGCATGGGTGAATATTACACGTTGACTGGGCAACGCATCGGGATGATGCCGAAGGCGTAGTGTGCATGGGGTTTGGGAATTAGGTATTAGCGCCTGCTGCATTTCGGTTCCTGTATTTTCCGCACAGCGGAATGAGTTACACGGAGAAGCACAGAGGCTTCACGGAGATACACGGAGAAATACACAAGCGAGGCAAGGAAATCATTCTATACCTCTTTGTAGTCTGTTATACCTCAATGTCTCTTTTAGGCGAGAACTCCGCGCCTGGTGCATTTCGGTTCCTGTATTTTCCGCACAGCGGAATAGGTTACATGGAGAAGCGCAGAGGCTTCACGGAGATACACGGAGAAATACAAAAGAGAGGCAAGGAAGTCATTCTATACCTCTTTGTAGTCTGTTATACCTCAATGTCTCTTTGTTCCTGTATTTTCCGCACAGCGGAATAGGTTACACGGAGAATCACGGAGGCTTCACGGAGATACACGGAGAAATACAAAAGAGAGGCAAGGAAGTAGTTACAAGGAGAGGCACAGAGGCTTCACGGAGAAATCAGTTTCCGCATTTTCTATATCGCCTTATCAGTAAGCCTGAGTCTCCAACCTGCTGAGCAGGCTATCCACAAATCGTTCCGGAGCTCCAATGCTCGTTTCCAAAAATAGATCCGGCTCGATGAGCTCCAGTTCCATCAACACAAACTCATCGTCTACAACGATCCCATCGACCCGGGCATAGAGCAGATCATCTCCAAAATGCATGAGGATGCTTTCGGCGGATTGAATAATGTGCTTATCGGGCTGGCAGGCAACTGCTCTACCGCCAAATTCTTTTTGTACCCTGAACTCGCCAGGCTGAGGGCGCTTTAATACGGCATGGGAATACCTGTGATTGAAAAAGATCATGGAAAGCTCACCGTTGTGCTCGACCGCCGGCATGAATTCCTGAATAAGGTAATCGCCATAGGATGCTGCATCCCGGATCGTATTTGCTGCCTCCTTAATTAATGAAGTTGAAAAGGTTTCTGTCCGGTAGCCACTTGCCGAGACGGCAGGCTTAACAACACACTTGTTCCATCCGCGCCTGAGTATATCTGTTGCGGAAACTAAAGAGTCTTTTTTTTGAAATAGTGTAGGAATAATTCTGACGCCGCGATCTTCAAGGTCCCGGAGGTAGAACTTGTGATAATTTCTAAGCAGCAGCGGAATAGAATTCCATGTTTTCACGCCGCTGCGGTCAAGTTGCTCAAGCCAGGCTATAAATGCTTCTGGGAAAAGGTGGTAATCCCAGATCGAGCGGATAAGCAGGCAATCAAAGGTGGACCACTGCACCTGAGGATCGTTCCAAACCACCGGTGTGGCTGTAATGCCGTGGTTCTTTAGCAGGGGCAGGAGCGGCTGCTCGTTGAAGGTGAGCTGTCTGCACTTTTCGCAGGTAACAACGCCAAGCTGCATGCAGGTTACACAAAATCAATTTCAACGTTTAGCGGATACCGCATGAGGTAGTCCACAGCTTCCTGAACGGTCATGCCCTCAAACAATACTTTATATAAGGTATCGGTGATGAGCGGTCTTGCTTTGTAATATTCAGCGCATTTTCTAACGATGCGGATGGTGTTTATCCCCTCAGCAACTTCCTGCATGTCTTCAAGGATTTCATTTAATGACTCTCCCTTTGCCAGACGGTATCCAACGGTGTAGTTGCGACTGGTGGGGCTGTTGCACGTGGCGACCAGGTCACCGATACCGGCCACGCCAAGAAATGCTTTTGTGTTGCCTCCCAGGATTCGTCCGAGGTAAACCATCTCAACGGCTCCGCGGCTGATCAACAGGCCCTTGGCATTTTCACCATATCCCAATCCGCTTAAGCATCCCGAGCCAATGGCGATGATGTTTTTAAGAACACCGGCAATTTCTACTCCCACCAGGTCGGTATTCTCATACACCTGGAATCGGTTGTTCCGGAGAAGCCGCTTCCCGGTTTGAATTACCTCCTGAAATGGGCTGGCGACTACCGTAGCACCCGGTTGCCGCAGGGCAAGTTCTCGAGAAAGGTTAGGTCCGGCCAGACACCCAACGCGCACAACTACACTTTCCTCCTGGATCACCTCGCTCATGGTTCTCACTTGCGCACGGCTGAGTGACTTTACTGTTTCGATTGTCTCTCCTTTTGGGAGTTTGATGTCAAAGCCCTTGGTGCCGTGAATGAGAATATGATAGGGATGCAAGTAGGGTGACAGTTTCCGCATCATGGACCTGAAATGCGCGGAGGGAACGATGGGAAAGATGACGTCGCACTGACTAGCCAGGTAGGCCAGGTCATTGGTAGGCAGAATATTCTTATGAAGTTTATGGCCGCGGTTCTCGCGCGTCTTCAGAATCTTCTTGACTACATCTTCATCGCGAGCATAGAGGAGTACACGCCGGTGGCGCGCCAGAATGTTGGCAATGACGGATCCGAAATTGCCGGCTCCCACCACGCCGACGGGTTTATCCGATGAACTTTTCGAGGTCATAGCCCGCCATGCGGTTGTGATAATAGTAGAGCACGTTCAGGTCCTGGGTGACGATGCTGCCTTTCTTGTTACGAAGCAATGGGCGCTTCAGGTGAAAAATGCCAACGTTCTCCAGGCCACGGCGGATGACAATATCCAGATCGCCTTTTAGGTGGGTTGCATGATGCACACGTCCATGCTCCTCGAGGTGATAGATTTCTTTGCGCACTTTCTTGAAGACTTCTTTAAATTCCTCGTACGGAATCTCCAATTCCTCCTCTGGTAGCCGCAGGAAACCGAATAGATCCAGACGGGGAAACTTGCGCTGCCACATTTCAAAGGCAACGAACGCGACTACATGGCTTGCAAATACCCGGTTGATCCGATGGTATTCGGAGACAACACGACTCGCGAGCATCCGGGTGTATTCATTCTCACGCTGTTTGTCTACCGTGACCTTGTCATTAGTCATGAAGTACTCCCGCGTATTAATAATTCGTCCATGGGCATCAAGACTATTTCCTTCATCATCAACGTAGTTGCCCATTACATCAAGTCCAGGACCAATGGATACGGATATATTCGACCCCTTGGTGAAGAACTTGAACATGAACTTGATGAGCTGAAAACTTCCGTAGTTATCCTCTTCCACAAAATACCTGTCTTGCCCCTTTACCTGAAGGTAATCCACGATAAGATCGGGGGCTTCCAGCACAAAATTATAATTCAGCGTCACAGGCACGACAAAGATCTTGCGTGTGTCAGGGGCATCGCTGTCCATGTATAGGTTGCGCTGGGCTTCAATGGCTGTGCTTAGAAGACCAAGTTTTAATTGCTTTTCGATCTGGCCGGACCGTGAACGGGTACCTCCCGGGAAGAAGAGACTGTGCGCGCCCTTTTGGATGGCCAGGTTAGAGTACATCTTCAGCGTTTCCAGGTAGGGTAAGTTCTTCTTCCTGCGGTCGACCTTGTAAGCACCAAGGCTGTTCATGAAATAGGAGAAGATGGAAATATTGAAAAGATTCAGTCCTGCCCCATAGATGAAGGCCGGGAGCCCCAGGGCATGGATGACCCATCCAATGAGAATGCTGTCGAGGTTGCTGAAGTGGGTGGGCACCATGACCACTGTGCCTTTCTTTGCCAGACGCCGAAGCATTTTTACTTTTCCGACGATGTGTATCTTATCCTGAAGTGCGTACTGGCTTCTGAAAATGGCGCCGAACTTTTTTACCCGGGCACCATTCAATAAACGACGAAACCAAAACTTGATGACTTCCCGGGCAAACCGGTAGGAGCGGGGTTTAAAGGTTCCTGCTATTTCTTTTGAGTAACGCAGGACGATCTCGTAGAGAATTTCTTCCTCTTTCTTGCCGGCTTCTTCAGGGGTCTTGTTGGTGATTTCGATCAGCTCGTTCTTGATCCTCGTCCAAAAGCGTGAGTCGTCCTTGGGATCAACACGCCACCGGTTGCGCTTGATCCGGTTTTGTTCGCGGAACACGGTGGTCTCCAGTTCATCCAGCAATTGCTTGCGGGAAGGCCGGAGCAGGCGGATTTGTTCTATGGATTTCTGGGTAACCTCTTCGAGAAACTCCTTTCGGTTCTTGCTGAGCTGGTATACAGGCCAATCGGGGATGCCGTCCAAAATGGGCTTGTACCCGATGTTCTTGTTCTTCTTTTCTTCTAAGATCTCCATAGTCGTCTACAGACGGGGGGCAAAGTTATAAACTTTGTTAACATTAGATGCGCTGAAGGGCATCGTGCAGGGTTTGACGCATGACTTCAAATTGCTTTAAGGCGGAGGCAATAAACTCACCGGTGACCATGCGCTTAATCTCATCCTCTGTGGCCACGTCGTATTCCTGTACCTTATAGGTCTGTTCCAGAAGGCCCTGTTCTAACTTGATGAGGTACCGGTTATTCCAGTGAAAGAGGGTGATCTTGCACTCCGGATGAGGGATTTCGCCTATGACTCGCACTTGGACAAGGTAGTGAACCGCTATGAATTAGCACAACCAATTTTACCAACGGTTAAGTACCCTTCGAATTAGAAAAGTGGGCAGAATACTATGAAAAATGGCACTGTCAGATTCTTCTTTACCTGAAATCTGAATCTTGGACGCCAATGCTTACCTTTGTCGCTCATTTGAATGACGAATGTTAAAGTACAAAGCCGACCTTAGAACGCTTGCCTATATGGTCCTGACTACCGCTTCGTTTGCGTGGTTCTGGACCCAGGGATTTAATGTATTTCTATACATATTCTATCTCTTCCTTGCTGTAGCAGTCTCGGTGATGGCACACAACCATAACCACATCAATATTTGGACTAACAAGCCCCTCAATGTTTTAACCGACTGGTGGTTAACGGTGTTTTACGGCATTCCTGTATTCTGCTGGATTCCAACACACAACCGCAACCATCACCGGTACAACAATAAAGATGGCGACGTCACGGCAACATACCGACGATCGGAAGACAATAACCTTTTCACCCTGGTAAGTTACCCCAGCGCGAGCGGGTACTGGCAAGTGAAGGAGTCCATTGTGCCCTATATGAAGCAACTCAGCAAGACGGATAAGAAGACGTTTTATGAGTATATCATTCAGATTGTTGTGCTCGTAGCCTGGGTAGCATTTTTCCTCATTCTTGACTGGAAAAAAGCCATCGTCTATGTGATCATCCCTCAGCAACTTTCCGGGTACATGGTGATGATCTTTAATTTTGTGCAGCACGTTCATGCCGATGAGGAATCACGTTGGAACCATTCCCGTAACTTCATGGACCTGAACCTGCCGTTGTTTAATAACGGATATCATACCGTCCATCACGAAAAAGCAAACATGCATTGGAGTGAGGCACCAAAGGCGCACAAGGCGGTTGAACATCTCATTGACCCGGCCCTGATTGAAAAGAGTTTCTTCGTCTACATGTTCCGTACATATTTTCTGGGCACTATCAATTCCAAGTGGAAAACCACCTCAATGCGCCTCAAACGCCTTTCTAGCCATTCTTCCTGAGGGCAGGATTTATACCGGTAACAACCGGTATAGATTTTGAGCGCATTTTTTTCTGAATACTGACAAATGTCATCTCCGGAGCAGGGCCTGGGCGATAGTTTTGGAACCGATTCTTTAACCGTGCAATACGGATCAGGGGATATCTTCTAAATTGAATTATCATGATGAAGTCACTTAAAAAACTTTTTGGATTCGGACCGCAAATAAACTACGCCCAGCTCATTCAGGGCGGTGCCGTTGTGCTGGACGTGCGAACACCCAATGAATTTGAACTAGGACATATTCCGGGTGCGATTAATATTCCAATTGAGAAATTGAGAGAGAACATGCACCAACTGGCCAACAAACAAAAAGCTATCATTGCCTGTTGCACCAATGGCGCCAAAAGCTGGTATGCCAAGAATCTTCTGGATTCTGTCGGATTTGAACATGTGTACGACGCAGGCAGCTGGTCCAAACTTCAACGGAAGCTTCAGCTTCACTAGGGATGGATCCCCATTTCTATAATGTAGATATTCTCTGGAGCAAGGACCGAAAAGGAATGATGTGTTCACCGGAGCTCAAGGTTTCTTCATCTGCCGGCGGATGCATCGAAGTGGCCACGCCGCCGGAGTTCCCAAAAGGAATACCCGGTATCTGGTCGCCTGAGCATCTCTTTACCGCGGCGGTGAGCAGTTGCCTAATGACCACCTTTCTTTCAATCGCCGAGAATTCAAAGTTGGATTTTGTTTCCTTCCAATGCAGCTCCAAGGGCAAGTTGGAACAACGTGACGGAAAATTCTCCATGACCGAAGTTCACCTGATGCCCACTGTAACCATTCGGGATGAAAAAGATCGGGAGCGCGCGCTGCGTGTATTGCAAAAGTCTGAGGCGAACTGTTTAATCTCCAATTCGATCAAGTCTGTGGTCACCATGAGCCCGGTCATTGAGGTAAACCCACTTGCTGCACATCCTGTAGTTGCCTGAGCCTGGCGGCGCCGAATTGCACCCTGGCCCGCAGATCCATTACCCTAGTCTGGGGTACAGTCACCGGGCAATTCGCCGGTGAGCCATAATCGGATCAGGATTCCAATAATTCATCTCGTTTTTCGTTTTTTGTACGACCCCGGCATTATGCTAGCCGGTTCCATCGAATGTTGTAATTTTGGTTTCCTTGTTCGTGCAGGGCTAATTAATATAGGTGAGGATGCGGTTTCAGAAAGTGTTTCTTTTAGTCCTGATGATGCTGGCTGGCGGTCGGACAATGGCCACCCATCTTCGGGCAGGGGAAATCACGGTACGGCGACAGAGTTGTACGAATCTTACCTTTCTCATTACGATAACTGTCTACACAAATACCGGTTCAGAAATCAGGTTTGGCGACGGGCTACTTGATTTTGGCGATGGCACCGACCCCTTCATCACACCTCAAATTGAAAATACCCAGCGACCAGACCTGGGCCCCAACATCGGTACTGTTTCGTTCACAACCTCGCACACATATTCTGGCGCTGGTGGCTACACCATTAGCTACCTCGAGCCCAACCGCAACGCAGGCATCCTCAACATGGCCAACTCCGTGGAAACGACCTTCTACATGGAGTCAAAGATTAACATTGACCCTTTTCTGGGGTGCGACAACAGCCCCGTGCTCCTTGTCCCCCCAATCGACAAGGCCTGTACCGGAGCCGCCTGGTATCACAACCCGGGTGCTTATGACCCCGATGGCGACAGCTTGTCGTATGAGCTCACCATACCAAAAAGAGAGAAGGACCTTGATGTCAACAATTACCGCGATCCCAATGTCAGGGAATTTTATGACCGGATAGGGTTGGTCTATGGGCAATCGAATGAGAATGGTGATGGGCCTCCGACTTTTACCATTGACCCGGTAACAGGAACCTTAATCTGGGATTCACCGGGAGCACCGGGTGAATACAACATCGCCTTCATCATCCGTTCGTGGCGGAAGATAAGCGGCATCTGGATCAATCAGGGATTTGTGGTAAGGGACATGCAGATCATCGTTGAGGATTGCGATAACCAGCGCCCTGAACTTACCATACCGCCTGATATCTGCGTAGTCGCTGGCACCGTTGTGAATGCCGATATTTTTGGAACCGATCCGGATTTTGACGATGTCAAAATTGAGGTTTACTCTCAAATTATTAATCCACCTTTCTTTAGCCCAGCGACGTATGTGCCAGGTCCTGCTGTCCTCCAACCAACCAGTCCAACGATGCAGGCGAAAATCACCTTCAACTGGGTTACGGATTGTGTTCATGTAAAAGATCAGCCCTACCAGGTTGTTTTCAAGATCACAGATGCTCCCCCGGCAGGCAAGGGTTCCAAATTGGTACAGTTCAAAACATGGAATATCAAAGTGGTAGGACCAGCGCCTAGCTGGGATAATATCCAGGTGCAAGGTTCCAGAAAACTGAAACTGGATTGGGATCCTTATGTCTGTGCCAACGCACAGACCATGCAAATCTGGCGAAGGGTGGGAGGAAGCAGTTTTACACCACCAACCTGCGTTACAGGTATGCCCGAGTCACTCGGTTTTACGAAAATCAAGGAGGTGCCCATTGCGGAGACTACGTACACGGATTTCAACGGTGGAGCAGGGCTGGCGCCCGGAGCCAAGTATTGCTATCGTCTGGTTGCGGTCTTTCCGCTGCCGGGTGGAGGGGAAAGTTATGTTTCTCGCGATACGTGCCTTACGATTCTTGCCGATGCTCCTATCATTACGCACGTGACGGTCGATAAAACTGGAGCTGCCGATGGTCAGGTGACTATCCGGTGGCGGCCACCGTTTGAAATTAATCCCGGACAATTTCCGCCGCCGTACCGGTACAAAGTAATTCGCGCTGAGGGTTTGTCTGGCGACCTGAAAATCAGCACCACGCACACGGGTACTATTCCTGATACAACCTATACCGACACCGGGTTGAATACAACCGAGCTTACGTATAACTATCGCGTCATTCTTTTCGATAATACAGGTCTGGAAGTTGATACCTCAGCCGTGGCTTCGACAGTCCGGCTGGATCCTAAACCCCAATTCAAACAGATTGAGTTGAACTGGGCGGCTAATGTTCCGTGGTCAAATCAGTCAGTCAGTTTTCCGAAACACCATATTTTCCGGGGACCAGAAGGCGCCACGGAAGCCCAGATGGTTTTGATTGACAGCATCGATGTTACCTCCGGTCGTTTCGTGTATGTTGATTCAGGCCAATTCAATGGTGTGCCGTTGAGTGACGAAATTGTATACTGCTATCGGGTGATGACTAAAGGAACATATAGCAACCCACGTGTTAAGGCACCGTTGCTTAATTTCTCACAGATCAATTGTGCGCAGCCCAACGACAGTATTCCTCCATGTAAGCCTACCCTTTCAATCAAAGCCACACCCTGCAGCCAGCTTGTGCCGACGCAAACCTGTGACCAGAATATATACACCAACTTAATCACCTGGACCAAGCCGGAGGATGACGCTTGCCGGCAGGATATACAGACCTACAAGATTTACGCGGCTCCTTATGTGGGGGCCGAATTCGAATTACATGCAGAGAATGTAAAAGACACGTTCTTCATTGACTCAAATTTGCCGTCCTATGCGCGATGTTATAAGATTTCGGCCGTTGATCGGGCTGGAAACGAAAGTGAATTAAGTGAACAATACTGCTTTGATAATTGTCCGCATTATGAGCTCCCCAATGTCTTCACACCAAATGGAGACAAATGCAATGATTTCTTCAGCGCCTACAGCAGTCGTCAGACGATCGATGAAAACGGGCAGGGCCCTTGCGGCCCGGTGGACATTCAGCAGCAGCGACTGCAGTGCGCACGCTTTGTGGAGATGGTAGAATTTGTGGTCACCAACCGATGGGGCAAGCAGGTCTACAGCTATGATTCTGGCGGCGAACGGAGCATTTATATCGACTGGGACGGCCGCGACAACAATGGCAACGAGCTGGGTGCAGGCGTATATTACTACAGCGCCAAAGTTACATTCACCGTCGTTGACCCCGCGCAAAGGGTTCAGAACATTCGCGGGTGGGTGCAATTGGTGAGGTAAATCCAATCCTCTCAAATCAAGTTTTCAGCCACTTACTTATCTTGCCTTTAAATTAATTCCTATCCATGAAGGCATACATTTTCCCCGGTCAAGGCGCCCAATTCACCGGCATGGGCAAAGACCTTTACGACGCGAGCCCAAAGGCCAAAGCGCTCTTTGAGCAAGCCAACGATATTCTTGGTTTCCGCATCACAGACACCATGTTCACCGGAACCGCAGACGAACTCAAACAAACCAATGTCACCCAGCCAGCCATTTTCATTCACTCCGTTATTGCAGCACTGACAAGCGACGCGTTCGCTCCGCAAATGGTCGCCGGTCATTCCCTTGGCGAGTTTTCATCGCTGGTTGCCAATAAGTCATTGTCTTTTGAAGATGCCTTACGCCTTGTCGCCAAGCGGGCTGGTGCCATGCAACGGGCTTGCGAGCTCAATCCATCAACCATGGCGGCTATTCTCGGACTGGAAGATCAGAAGGTGGAGGAAGTATGCGCATCCATCACCGGCGAGATTGTTGTGGCCGCGAATTACAACTGTCCCGGTCAGCTTGTTATTTCTGGTTCAATGAAGGGAATAGAGATTGCCTGCGAGAAAATGAAAGCTGCGGGTGCGAAGCGCGCCTTGCCGTTGCAAGTGGGTGGAGCCTTTCACTCACCCTTGATGGAACCGGCGCGTGAAGAGTTGGCGCAAGCCATCGAAGCCACTCGTTTCAGCATGCCCATTTGCCCCATCTATCAGAATGTAAACGCACAGCCCGCTACAGATGTGGCGGAAATCAAGAGAAACCTGATCGCACAACTCACCTCACCTGTGCGTTGGACCCAAACGGTACAGCATATGGTGAAAGACGGAGGCACAATGTTTATCGAGTGCGGTCCGGGGAAAGTGCTGCAAGGGCTGGTGAAGAAGATCGCCCCGACAGTCGAAGCAGCGAGCATTTGAAATAGGTTGCCAGTAACCGGTTGCCAGCACCTAGTACCCAGCATCTATTTTATCAACCCCCAGCACATCCGTGCATTCTTCCAGCATCGTGGCGATTGTCTTCCCTGTGAGGGGATGGATCACATCGGGGATCAATTCGGCAAGCGGAATAAGAGCGAACTTTCTTTCCGACAAGGCAGGATGTGGAATGATAAGGTCAGGTTGATTGATCACCTCGGTACCGTATAACAGGATGTCGATATCAATTGTCCGTGGCGCCCACCTTTGATCACGTATACGTCCCAGTGAGTTTTCAATAGCCAGAAGGGTGACGAGCAGCAGATCGGCGCTCAATGCTGTATCTATGGCCACGACCTGATTAAGGAATGCCGGTTGATCGGTCTTTCCCCACGCAGCCGTCTCGTACACTGCTGAGGACTTGACCACTGTTCCCGCTAGCAAATGGATTCGCATCCGGGCGTTTTCCAGAAAATTCTTCCGTTCACCCACGTTTGAACCCAAAAGTAAAAATGCACGTATCATCCGATCAGACCCCGTTTTGGCAAGTGTAAAATTGGTACTTTTGCCCTCCTAATTCACGTTTATGAGCTTTTTAAAATCTTTTTTTGCATCCTGCCTGGGAACCCTGGTGGCGCTTGCCGCACTGATCTTGATTGGTGTTTCCATACTGGCTTCCCTTTCCAACGAGAAGCCGGTAGGCATTGGTGACAATTCCGTTCTGCACCTCCGGCTTGAAGCTCCTGTTGCTGAACTCGAACTTGATGACCCCCTCGCTGAATTGTTCCCTGCGGCCTCGGAGCAAACGCTCGGCTTACTTCACATGAAGGAAGTCATTCAGTATGCCAAGACGGATCCCAAGATCAAGGGCATTTACCTCAACACCAGCTTCCTGATGGCCGGGCCGGCGTCGTTGCAAGAGCTTCGTGCCGCACTGGTTGAATTTAAGGAATCCGGAAAATGGATCATTTCCTATGCTGATTTCTACACAGAAGGCGCTTATTACCTGGCCTCTGCAGCAGATAAGGTGTACATGTACCCCGAGGGCGAAGTGGAGTTTAATGGCCTCGCCACCGAAGTCATGTTCTTCAAGAAGATGTTCGACAAGCTGGAAATAAAACCTCAGGTATTCCGTGTAGGTGATTTCAAGAGTGCCGTCGAGCCGTTCATGCGCGAGACACTGAGTGAGGAAAATAAACTGCAGCTCAATTCCATGCTGTCATCCATCTATGGAGAGATGCTTCATGCCATTGCCGATTCCCGCAAGATTCCCTACGAGCGGATCAAGGAGATATCCGACAAAATGATGGTGCAGAATTCAGGTGCTGCAGTAACCTATGGCCTGATCGATTCATTGTTTTATGAAGATCAGATGAAAGACGAGCTGCGAAAGTTGCTGAACCTCGACAAAAAGAGGAGCGTGCCCCTGGTGCGATACGGGCAATACAAGAAATCGGTTCCTGCCGTCACATCCTCTTCCAATGAAATAGCGGTGATCGTTGCGGATGGTAATATTTTCCCTGGCCGATCTGACAATGGAGTGGTCGGGTCAACAACCATCGTTGAAGCCGTGCGACGTGCCCGTACCAATGACCGGGTGAAGGCAATTGTCCTTCGGGTCAATTCACCCGGAGGTGTTTTTCAGGCGGCTGACCAAATGTGGCGGGAGTTGATCCTTGCTGCAGAGACAAAGCCAGTCATTGCGTCGATGGGTGACTATGCTGCATCCGGAGGCTACTACCTGGCCATGGCGTGCGATACTATCGTTGCACAGCCGACGACCATTACCGGATCCATTGGAATATTCAGCGTGTTGTTTGATCTCAGTCAGTTTCTTGATCATAAGATCGGGATTACTTCCGAAGAGGTGAAGACGGGCGAGATTGGAGAACTCATCACGGTGACGCGCTCATTGACAGATGTAGAAAAAGAAATATGGCAAAAGAAAACGAATGCGATCTATGAGACATTCACGGCCAAGGCTGCCAAGGGGCGCGATATGAGCCAGGACGAACTCAAGAAGATTGCCTCGGGCAGAGTCTGGACCGGCACACAAGCTAAAGATAACGGGCTGGCCGATGTACTGGGCGGATTTGATGATGCCGTCGCGCTCGCGGCGAAAGCCGCAGGCGTTGGGGAAGATTATCGACTAAAATATTACCCTCAGCCCAAACCACTTTTGGAGCGGCTCATGGGAGATGTAGAAAATGAAGTGCGGACATCCCTGTTGAAGCAGGAGCTAGGCGAGCAGTACACCTGGTACACCCAGTGGGAACGAATCAAAATGTATCAGGGCGTTCAGGCCAGGATGCCGGTGGAGTTTACGGTGAAGTAGAGTGGAAGGTGAATTTTGAAAATTGTTCAATTTGAAAATTTGAAGATGGGCCGGGACCTGCATTTTCAAATCTTCAAATTGGCTCATTTTACATTAATCCGAATTGCTAAATATTTTAGTATATTAGCTTTTCGTTATGATTCCGCAGGTTATTTCCGACCATTTTGAGCCCATGCACATCGACCTGGTCTTCCGGGAGCTTAAAGACCGATTTGGGTTCAATGATCCGGCCTGGCGCAAAAAGTTCCAGGAATTCCTGTCCCGCCAGCCCCGCACCACCAGTGAGATGGATGCCTTCATCAAGTTCGGCAACAGCGTCATCAACCCGGTACTCAATGAGATCCTCTGCCGCAACAGCCTGCACGCGACGTTCGTCAAGTTGCTGTATTACATCGTAGACAAGCACAGTGTCCCCAAGCGGAAGGTGAGAATTTAGACACTTAGGCACCTAGACACCTAGACACTTAGGTACTTAGACACTTTAATCAACTATCCAGCAACGCCAACTCCGGATACTCAAAACGTCTGCACACGTCTGCCACATTCTTGTTGTCTGCCTTCCGGTCAGTGATCAGCTTACTGATGGTATAGGCTTCGAGCCGGTTGTCGTCAATGGGTTCGCAGAGGGCGAGCACATCTTCCTGAGTCAGGTTAGGGTTGAGCCAGTCCTTCTCATACTCGCGCGGGAGTACGACAGGCATTCGCTTTTTGCTGTTATGAATTTTTTCCAGCAGCGGATTGGCCCGCGTAGTGAGGACGGTGTACGTGTCCCGCATCTCTCCGGTGGATTTGTCTGACCACGATGACCACAGGCCGGCGAGGGAAAATACTTTTTCCGCGTGGTGATGGATGAAGTAGGGGTATTTTATTTTCCCTCCTTTGAACCAGCGCCACTCAAAGAAGCCCGTGCAGGGGATGAGGCATCGTTTGTGATCTTTCGCGGCATCTTTGAACGAAGGCTTTTCATACATTTCTTCGCTGATGCAGTTCAGCGTGCGCATGCGGATCTGTGCCGCATCGGAGGCCGACTTCGACCACCAGGGGATAAGACCCCATTGCATCAGACGGAATTCCTGTGGCTTGTCGGCCGTAATGACGGGGGAGGGCTTGAAGTCAAAGCCATTTTCATAATAGGTAGGAATAAAAGGTACAGCCGTGAGAATGTTCTCATAGCGTACTAAGAGCTCTTCCATGGTAGCCGTATCTTGTTTGTGGTAGCACATAGCTCTTCTTGGAGAAGTAAATTAGGGAAAATTATCAGGACGCATTAGTCCATTTACGTGATTTTGGGTTGCAATGTCAAGGAACCCTAAATGAAGCGTTACAATTGTTCTAAATTGCAAATGGGGTGAAGGCAATTAGCAAAATTGAGGGCTACTTCCTCCTCCGGTTTTCGCCGGAGGATAGATATTATTTCCGGGCGCGCCTGCTCGTAAAATTCACCTTGGTTTCCATTGTGTTTGCCGTTGGATATTGGGTGAACTCGTTCTTTACCGGGTTCTTGGCAGCGCGTTACATGATGGTTGTCAGCGTAATCCTGTTTTCGTTTCAATTGATATCTCTTCGGAATGGTGCTTCGCTCCGGAGGAATGCGCACTTTTTTGTGTTTTTCTGCTGGGCCGTTGTTGCCGTCCTTACCTTGTGCTCAGGAGGTTTTCACTCCGCTGTGCTTCCCTGGATGACGCTGATCCCGATCATGGGCCTGCTGCTACTTGGAAGGCGCGTGAGTTTTGCCTGGGGCCTGATCGCCATCCTTTCTGTACTTGGCTTTTTATGGATGGAGGATCGCGTGGTAGTCCCGGTCCGGTGGGCTGTTGTACAATCCGATTTTCTTACCGCCTCTCTTTACGTCGGGCTTATTGCCCTTCTGCTGGCGATGACATCTGTATTTCAGGGCCAGGGAGTTAATCTTTTGGCAACCATCCGCCGTCAGCGTGACATCATTGAAAAACACAACAGCGAAATTGCCGCGCGTAATGAAACGCTGGAAGACGAAGTGGAGAAGCGCACCCGTGAGTTGCTCGACTACAACCAGCAACTGGAGCAATTTGCCTTCATCGCCTCCCACAACCTGCGCGCCCCTGTGGCGAGTCTGCTCGGCCTGGGCAACTTGCTTGAACTGAGCGCAGGCAGTAAAGCCGAAGTGGATCAGATTTGTGTTAACATGGCCACTACGGCCCGGGAGTTGGACCGCGTAGTGCGCGACCTGAGCACCATCCTCGAGATCCGGAAGTCCAGCCACGCTGTGCTGGCCGAGATCAACCTGGAGGAGGAAATGAAGCTTATCCGCGTAAACTTGGAGCGGGAACTCACCGCCACCTGTGCCGAGCTCGAGACCGATTTTTCTGAGGTGCCGGTAATCCAGACAGTGCGCCCGCTGATGGACAGTATATTGATGAATCTCATTAGCAACGCCATCAAGTACCGGCACCCTGACCGCGCGCCGCACATTACGATCCGCACGATGCGTCTCGACAACGAGGCATGCCTTTCGGTGACTGACAACGGCTTGGGCATGGACCTGGAGACCATTGGGGAAAAGTTGTTTACGCTCTATGGCCGTTTCCACAGCCACGTGGACGGCAAGGGCTTGGGCCTATACCTCGTGAAGACCCACGTGCTAGCCATGGGTGGCCGGATTGACGTGGAAAGCCAACTGGAGAAGGGAACTACGTTCCGGGTGTATTTGAAGTATTCAGGCCTGAGACAGGCGAATACATAGGTTTTTACAGCATTTAATTAGTCAGGAAAACCAGATTGCTTCGATTGGCTGTTCCAATTTATATTTAGTTCAAAGTTCGGGCTAACTGCAAATTGGTATGAAACGAATAAACATATTATTGGTCGATGACGAAGTGCTGATCCGGCAAGGGTTGAGGTCATTGCTGGAGAAGGAAGACTTTGTCGGTTCTATTTACGAAGCGGGAAATGCGACCGAATTTTACCAGCGGGTTGAAGCACATCCCCTTGACATTATTTTGTTGGACGTCCGGCTTCCTGGCGTGAAAGGCCCAGACCTCCTGGGGAGCCTACTTGCGCGCCCCGGAGCCCCGAAGGTGATCGCTGTTACCGGGATGGAGGGAGTGGAGCTGGTGATCAATTTATTAAAAGCCGGGGTGAGTGGTATAGTCTTTAAACTAGATGGATATGGAGAAATTTCTAAGGCGATACAAGAGGTTATGAAATCGGGCCATTATTTTCAGGAGAAGATTACAAAGATTATCGAGGTCAATGCATTCCGATGGGACCATATTCCGCCCATCACGCTCACTTTTCAAGAAAATGAGTTGATCCAGATTATCGCCAGCGGACTGACGACAAAGGAAATGGCAAGGGAGCTGAAAATGACGGAGGCAACGACGGAGACCTACCGTACCCGGTTGCTGAAGAAAATGCGGGTGCCCAATACGGCAGCGTTGCTCGCCTACGCTTACCGGAATGGAATCCTATGATGGGTTGGGAGCTTGGTAAAGAATACTGGCCAGTAACCCGCGCTTTCCCTGAGAGTAGTGAATAGAAGCTTTGAGGAATTCGGACCGCATGCGAAGCGAATTGTTCTTTGAATTTAGTATAGATACGAACTTACCGACTTTGTAGAAGGCTGTTCCGTCATCTTCAACTTGGATGATTAATTGGTTGTTGGTCCATGTCAGGCGGACATCGACGTGCCAGGCAGAAGAATGTTTGAGGGCGTTGCTGATCAGCTCTTGAACAATACGCATGAGATGAAGTGCGTCCTTGGCAGCAACTGCCTGTTCGGTACCGGTTTGAGAAAAGTGAATGGTTCCTCCCCCGGGACGTTCCAGGTTCTGACAGAGGGTTCGGATTCTGAGCTCCAGCGAATCGTTGTCCATGTTTACGGGCATCAGCCGCCTTGAGATTTTCCGAACGGATTCGACTACTTCCCGAAAATCGGCGGTCATGCTGGTGATCAGTGCATCGGTTTCCCGGGGGTCGGCCTTGGCCCGGTCGAGGCGGTCAAGGTAGAGCCTGAAAATGGAAAGTCGCTGGATGAGGTCATCGTGAAGTTCGGCGCCCATTTCCGTAATAATCTGGTCGGTGGCCTCAATTGCCTGACGGGAGACCTCAGCCTGGAAAGAAGCTTGGGATTTGAAGAACATAGTTGATAAATTATTTTGCAAATATTAGGTATTAGCAATGGTTTGAAAAAATTGAAATCGTAATCCATCATGAAAAACGTACACCCCTTCCTGATTTTCCTCTGCCTGGGAGTTTTCCCCGGTCTGGCGCCCGCCATGAACCCCAAAGTGGATTCCCTGCTCCGCGTATTGGAGTCTAACGCACCGGGCAACAAAGTTGAAGTTCTTTGGGGTATTGCCTACGAGTTGTTTGATGTGAACAATTCCGAAGCGTTGTTTTATGCGACGAGGGCCTACCAGGAGGTGTGGAAGGGCGGCGACAGCCTGCAAATTGTGAAGGTGGGGACAACCTATGGACAATTGTTGCGGAGGATGGATCAGGTGGATTCATCGATGGCCGTGTCAACCCTCTTATTGCCCATCGCCCGGCGACACGACTTTCGTAAGTACACAAAGATGCTTTTGAATTCGTTGGCAGTGGTGCATACATTCAAACTTGAATATGACAAAGCGCTGGAGCGCCACTTTGAGTCGTTGGCTTTGCGCCAAGCTGAAAAAAATGAAAAGGAAATTGCCGTGGCAATGCTGAATATTGGACTTGTTTATTACAGTTTGGGGGATTATGAATTGTCTGTTGATCAGCTGAATCGATCCATAGAACTTTCCTTGAGCATTGGCGATTCTACTGGTTTAAGTATTGCTTTCCGCAACATTGGCCTTTGCTTCACCATGCTCAAGAAATACTCATTAGCTTTGGAATATTTTGACCGAGCGATTATTATTTCGAATACTTTGCCTGAAAGGAATGATTTATTGGGTATTGAGTATGGTTACGCTGAGTGTTACTTTCTCATGCAGAAATTTGAATTGTCTCGAATTCACGCATTGAAATCTATGACTCTGGCTCAAAATGCAAAGGATCAGCGATTTCAAATTAATAATCTTATTCTGATGGCAAGAATTGCTGTACACGATGAACAGTTTCGAGATTGTGATTTGCTGCTATCTAAGGCAGAGTCGTTTTCTGGGCTTGCCGAGTATCCGCAAATTCAGTTAGAGATAAGCAAAGTGCGGGCCGAGTACTATTCTGGAATTGGAGACTATGAAAATGCTGCAAAATCACTTGAGCACCAGGTAAGCCTCCGCGAGGAAACAGTTGTAGACGAAGTAAACAAAGGGGTAAGAAGGGCCCACGCAAAATTTGCCCAGACTGAGAATGCAAAGAAAATTGAAATGCAGTCGATGATTTTGGAACTGCAGGGAGAATCGCTTTACAGGCAACAATGGATTATTGCGCTGTGTCTTTTCCTGGGGGTTGTGATGGCGTGTCTTGCGTTTGTATTCTTCAGATCAACTAAGCAAAAGCAGAGAATCAATGAAATTCTGGATGAGCGCGTAAAAGAGCGAACGGCGGAATTGGGTGCACAACGCGATTTGTTGCAGCATGCCGTTGATGAACAGGAGGTTTCCAAGAGGAGGGTTTATGAACAAGTCACCGCCCTGACCTCAACGCTGAAAGGATTGTTGCAGCTTGGAGGAAGGGAAATTTTCAATAACCCTTCGGTTTATTTTCAGGAAGCGGAAGCGACGACTGCCCGGATCGGGGAGGTTGTCGCTGAATACCGTAACATCGGCAAAGGGATGCGGGAATAAAGAAACCCTGCCAGATTTTCTCTGACAGGGATCAACACTTTCGCACTTGATACTTACCGATCCTCTGCTCCCAAACCGCCGATGGGCGATGTGGTTGTGCTGGAGGCAGAATGAAGTTCAGCCTTCTTTGCCGGTGTTCTTGTAACCTTGGAAGCCCCAAGTGATACAAGTAATGCAGCGACTGCAAGTATAATGATAGCTTTTGTTTTCATATTGCAATTTTGATGTTTGAAGATTAACCTCCTTTAGGATCAGAACCTGTGGCACCAGCTCCGCCATCGCGGGGCTTAACTTCTTGCTCGGTGCAAGCCGTTACGCTCATGGCGCTGACGATAAACAGGATAGCGATGTAGATGAATTTTTTCATTGGTAATTGGGTTTTGGTTTTTTGGTTTGAATTTTTCTTACTTGCTTGGTAAACAATGGTCAAAGATTGCATATGCGTATAAACCTATGCTGTGTAATGTTTTGGCGGAAATCACCTGTGTACCAAAAAATTGCCTTCTATTTCCTCTTTTGCGCGCTTCTGACTGGGGCAGGCTCTGCGGTGTTGGCCCAGAGTTCATCGAAAATTGATTCGCTGCGAGAGGAACTCCGGCTCCGAGGCGATGTCAACCGGTACAAAATCCTCTGGGGACTGGCTTATGAGTTGTTTGATGTCAACAATGATGAAGCGCTGGATTTTGCCGGTCAGGCACACGCACTTGCCCTCAAAAGCGGAAAGGATAGCCTGATGATTGTTGAATCGGGCAGGCTTTCGGGTCAACTCCTGAGGAGATTGCACAAGCTGGATGAGGCTATTGTTTTGCTCGAGAAAATGAAGCCAATAGCGGAGCGGCAGCACCTTGATGCTGAATTGGCTCGCATCCTGAATTCCCTGGCCCTGGGCTTCACATTTCGAGCTGAATATGACAAGGCCCTGGAATACAACTTTCAGTCGCTTGTCATGCGTGAGAAGCAGGGGAAGGTAAAAGACATCGGCATCGCCCTGCTGAATATTGGTGTGACTTATTACAAGATGGGCAGCTATGAACTTGCTCTTGAATACTATGCTCAATCGCAAGTAGCATGCAATGAAGCAAGCAATCAGCCTGACCTTATTCTTGGATTAGTGAATATGGGGTTATGCTACAATGAACTTGGTAGATTTGAAGAGGCACAACGATCATTTGAGGAAGCGCTCAGTCTTTGCGGTGCAGGGTGCCGTGCTGAAATAGTTATGCAAGCTGAATTCGGCTTGGGACTCGCTTATTTCGAACAAAAAAAACCTGAGGAAGCCAACGTGCATTTTCTTAGGTCTCATGAATTGTCTATTACTGAGGATCATTCGCAATATATCATTGAGAACCTATTGAAGTTGGCTGAGATTGCTTTACTCCAGAATAATTTGGGTACGGCCAGGGATTACCTGGACCTTGCCAAAAAAATGCCCGAAAAAGACGGGTATCGGGAAATCCAAAAGGCCTATTACAGGCGGGAGGCGGAGTACTATACGGCTACCAATGATTTCAAAAAAGCTAGTTACTACTTCCAGAAAGTGACAGAGGCAACTGACAGTATCTTTAGCAACGAGGTCATCAAGAATATCAGCAAGACACAGAGCCAATTTGCGCAACGCGAGAACCTCGCCATCATCGCTGCCAAAGATGATGTCCTCGCGCTGAAAGAACAGTCCATCAAACAGCAGCAATCGGTGACTGTTCTGTTGCTTGTGGTTGTAGTCCTGACCACTGCGTTGGTCCTCGTTGTTTACCGTAACTACCGCAAAATCAAGGCCGTAAACGCTGAATTGGCCTCGGCCAAGCAGATTATTGAGGACCATAATAAGTTTCTCGATCACCTGGTCGAACAAAAGACAAAAGAGCTCCTCGACAGCAACGAATCGCTCCTCAAGGTGAATGACGAGCTGGATAACTTCATCTACAAGACCTCACATGATATCCGGGGACCTTTGGCCAGCCTCAAGGGGATGGTCAACCTGGCCATTATGGACGTTAAGGATGAAAAGGCGCTGGGCTACCTCGGCAAGCTGGATATCACCGCGGAAAAATTGAACATGATCCTGACCCGGTTGCTGATTGTAAACCGGATCAACCATGCTGAGCTTAAGCCTGAGCCTATCCATTTTGAACCCATCATTCAGGAAATCCTCACCCTTGAGGTGAAGAAAGGAATTCCATCCAAAATCAAGATTGATTACGAAGTGGCTCCAGATATCCAATTGAATTCAGATAGGGATATGGTCCGGCTGATCCTGGAAAACCTCATTGACAATGCCGTGAAGTATTACAACGATTCGGAGCGCATGGAGTCTTTTGTGCGAATTGTTGTTGGCACCGAAGACGGGATTGTGACCGCACGGGTAATGGATAATGGGGTGGGGATCGCCAAGATGAACCGTCAAAAGATCTTCCAGATGTTTGTCAGGGCTTCAGAGCGGTCGAATACCGGGGGAATAGGACTATATCTCGCCAAACTGGCCACGGAAAAATTAGGCGGTAATATCAACCTCATCTCCACGGATGAGAAGTATACGGAGTTCATCGTGCAATTTCCTTCGACGATACCGAAATCCGGGGCAAAGCGTGATGAGGATATAATGAGTCCGGATAAAGAGCGCAAGGTGATTTCGTAGGCAATTCGGCGTGGACAGGTCTGAAAGGTAACCTGTGGAATAGGCCTGATGTAATTTAAACGTCAAGATTGTATAGTCCTGTCATTTCCAGGTCACTATAAAAAGCGGATTTGGCTTTAGAATTCGTTGAACTGCTGCTGGAATATCCCAGCCTTTTTGGCTGATAGTGAAATCCTAACGAAAACTTTTGCCAAATTTGAGGCTTGGCCCCATGGCCGACTTTGATTTTGATTCGTTTAGAACATGCCTGAGAGACAAGACATTAAGCGCTATACCGTCACAGCAGCCCTTCCATATGCCAATGGACCCAAGCACATTGGACACCTGGCGGGGGCCTATATTCCTGCGGATGTATATGTAAGGTATTTACGGCTTTTGAAGAAAAATGTGGTTTTTGTCTGCGGAAGTGATGAACACGGCACAGCTATCCCGAACCAGGCCCTAAAAGAAGGGACGACATCGCGCGCGATCATCGACAAATACCACGTGTTAATGCGGGATTGTCTCTATCAATTGGGTATTTCTTTTGACGTTTACCACAGAACCAGCGACCCGCTGCATCATGAAACGGCACAAGAATTTTTCCTGATGCTCCATAGCAAGGGTTTACTCACTGAAGAAACCTCTGAGCAGTATTTTGATGCCCAGGCAAACGCATTTCTGGCCGACCGGTATATCGTGGGAACCTGTCCGCGTTGTGGCCACACCAACGCGTACGGTGATCAGTGTGAAAAGTGTGGCTCCACCCTGAGCCCCAATGAACTTATCAACCCACGTTCAACGCTGTCCGGAACGGCTCCTATTCTAAAGCCAACCAAACACTGGTATCTGCCGCTTCAGGATTATGAACCCTGGCTGCGCGAATGGATTCTGAAGTCGCATGCAGACGACTGGAGACCGAGTGTCTACGGCCAATGCAAGTCATGGATTGATGCGGGACTTTTGCCACGTGCCATGACCCGTGACCTTGACTGGGGTATAAAAGTGCCGCTGCCAGGGACCGAAGGAAAAGTATTGTATGTGTGGTTCGACGCACCCATTGGATATGTTTCGGCGACGCGGGCTCTGTTCCAGGAACTAAGCGATGGCAAAAAAATATTCTCTACCCCTCAGTCTGACTTCGGTAAAGTAGGGAAGGAAGACTGGAAGAAATACTGGCAAGACAAAGACACCAAGTTGGTGCACTTCATCGGCAAGGATAACATTGTCTTTCATTGCATCATCTTCCCGGTGATGCTTCATGCCAGCGAGCAGTATATCTTACCCGACAATGTGCCGGCCAATGAATTCCTGAACCTGGAAGGAGACAAGATGTCGACGAGCCGCGGGTGGTCGATCGAAATGCACGATTACCTGAAGGAGTTCCCAGGCAAGGAAGATGTATTACGGTACACTCTGCTCACCATCATGCCTGAGGCAAAAGACAGTGAGTTTACCTGGAAAGATTTTCAGTCCAAGAACAACAATGAGCTGGTCGCCATTTTTGGGAACTTTGTGAACCGCGCACTGGTGCTCACACAGAAGTACTTTGATAATCGGGTGCCGGCGAGGGGTGCGTTGACTGCAGTAGACGAAAAGCTGATCGCTGATGTCAGGGATTTCCCGGCACGCATCGCAGCTTCCCTTGAGACATATAAATTCCGTGAGGCGACAGCGTTGTTTATGGACCTGGCGCGAACGGGTAACAAGTACCTTGCGGAAAATGAGCCCTGGAAATTGGCGAGCACTGATCTTCCCCGGGTAGGCACTATCCTGAACCTGGCCTTGCAGATTTCTGCAAACCTTGCCGTGCTGGCGGAACCGTTTCTGCCCTTCACGGCAAAAAAATTGAGCGACATGCTCGTCATGAAAAAATTGACATGGACGGAAACTGGATCCGTTGACCTGTTGCCGGCGAGTCACGCACTCGGAACATCCAGCCTGCTATTTGAAAAAATTGAAAACCCTGTCATTGAAGCACAAATTCAGAAACTGATGGACACCAAATCTCCAGAAACGACGCCAGGCAAAGAGCCGTTGAAACCATTGAAGCCGGAGGTGACGATCGATGACTTCGGGAAGCTTGACATCCGGATCGGTAAGGTTACCGCTGCGGAGAAGATGGAGAAATCCAATAAGCTCCTGAAGTTGACGGTGAACAGCGGACTGGATACACGCACCATTCTGAGCGGCATCGCTCAATATTATACACCTGAGGAAATGGTGGGCAAGCAGGTGACCTTCATCGCCAATCTGGCGCCCCGCAAGATGATGGGATTGGAATCTCAAGGGATGATTCTGACGGCATCGGACGCGGAAGGAAAAGTAAAATTATTGCAACCCGCCGGAGAGGTTAACCCGGGAGCCGCAATCAGCTAAACGCCAAAGGAAACATGATGCGATCGATTGTTTTATTCGCCTGCCTGACTGTCTCATATTTGTGCCAGGCACAAACACCGTCGGCGGAGTATTACCTGAATATTTCACGTGCGGACTCACTTTACACAGCCAAGGACTATGCGGCTTCTGCCGTGTACTACACCAAGGCTTTTCATGCGAATGGAGGAAAGGGCGTTGTCGACGACCGTTACAATGCAGCGTGCACCTGGGCCTTGGCAGGAAATCCTGACAGCGCTTTTTTTCAACTGAATCGGATCGTCACCGTGATGACTAACCTGGGCCATGTTTCAACAGATGCGGATCTTACAAGTCTTCATACAGACAAGCGGTGGAAGCCATTTCTCGCGCATGTAAAGAAGAACAAGGAAAAAGCTGAAGTAAACCTCAACCGTCCGCTGGCGCGGGAACTGGATAGCATTTACACAGAAGACCAGAAGTACAGACAGAAAATCGCTGAAGTTGAAAAGGAGCACGGCTTTCAATCTCCTCAAATGCAGGACTTGTGGAAGGTTATCATGAAGCGGGACTCCGCCAACCTGATTCGTGTTACGGCCATTCTTGATCAATACGGGTGGCTTGGTCGTGACGTAGTTGGCATCCAGGGGAACATGACATTATTTCTCGTAATCCAGCATTCAAACCAAGCGACCCAGGAGAAATATCTGCCGATGATGCGGGAAGCGGTGAAGAAAGGTAATGCGCAAGGAGCAAACCTTGCCCTTCTTGAAGATCGTGTAGCGCTTGGCCAGGGCAAGAAGCAAATCTATGGGAGCCAAATCCATCAGGAACCGAGCACCGGAAAATATTTTGTAGCGCCCATCGAGGACGAAGCCAACGTGAATAAGCGGAGGGCGGAAGTTGGACTGGAGCCGTTGGAGAAGTATGCCAAGCGATGGAACATTGATTATAAACTCCCTGTCAAATAGGTTGGTAACCCGACCGCGGGGAGTCGATCAAACAATTTAAACAGGATTCGCCTGACTTCATATATTTGCCTCTTCATATTATCCAATCAACAATAATCTCATCACAAATGAAAAACTCATTACAGTACGCGTTCTTGCTTGCGGTCATTCTCTCTGCTTGTTCGACCGGGAAGAAGGAAGACACCTCAAAGCCGCTTGCTTCGGGGTTGATTCTCGAGAACATGGATACTACGGTCAAGCCCGGTGACAACTTCCAAATGTATGTCAACGGAACCTGGATCAAGAACACGGTGATCCCTGCAGATAAGTCTAGCTATGGCGTGGGGCGGATTGTGCATGAGAAGTCGCAGGAGGATGTGAAAGCCATCATCGAGGAGGCCTCGGCGGCAAACCAGCCTATAGGTACCGACGAGCAGAAAGTAGGTGACCTCTACGCTTCCTACCTGGATATGAAACATCGGGATGAAGTAGGAATAGCACCCCTTGCGGCTGAATTTCAAAAAATTGACGCTATAGCGAACCAGAAAGACCTGGCCGCCTATTTTGGATATGCCAATATCTATGGATTTGGATCGCCGTTGGCGGGGTTTATAGACTCAGACATGAAGAAGCCCACTGAGTATGCTCTCTATATATTCCAGGGCGGCTTGGGGCTTCCCGACAGGGAGTATTATCTCAGCAACGCGGAGAAATTTCCTGACATTCGGAAGGCCTACGTGGAACACATGAGTGTGATGCTGGAGTTGGCCGGCTTGGGCAATGGAAAGAAAATGGCACTGGACATCATGACGCTGGAGACGGCTATCGCAACCCGTCATATCAAGAAGGAGGAGACGCGCGACATGGTCAAGATGTATAACAACTATGCTGTCGATTCCCTGGACAATGTGATGTCTAAGTTTGAGTTCACTCAGATGCTTACGGGCGCGGGCATTACTAACCTTGAGCGCGTGGTCATCTGTCAGCCCACGTTTGTCATGGCGCTGAACGAACTGGTTCCGGCTACCAAAATGGAAACCTGGAAATCCTACCTTAAATGGAATGTGATCAATGCGCGTGCGAACCAACTGACGACTGCTATGGATGAGCAGGATTTCAAATTCTTTGGTACCGTGTTGACCGGGAGGACGGAACAGCAGCCGGCCTGGCGAAGGGGAGTGGATGTTGTAAACGGTAATCTGGGGGAAGTCGTAGGAAAGGTGTACGTCAAAAAACATTTTCCTGCTGAGGCGAAGGAACGCATGACCAAACTGGTCGGTAATCTGATCGAGGCATATAAGTCCAGCATCAATGAGTTGGATTGGATGGGTGCGGAAACCAAGATGCAGGCCCTCGACAAGTTGTCGAAGTTCACACCCAAGATTGGCTATCCTGACAAATGGAAGGATTATAGCGCTGTCGCTATCACCAAAGACAACCTGGTGGGTAACATACAAAGTGCGCAACTGGCTAATCACCAGGAACAGATTGGCAAGATTGGCAAGCCCATCGACAAGACAGCCTGGCAGATGACGCCGCAAACGGTGAATGCTTACTACGATGCCACCAAGAATGAAATCGTATTCCCTGCAGCCATATTGCAGCCACCGTACTTTGATCTCAATGCTGATGATGCTGTGAACTATGGTGCGATTGGTGCGATCATCGGTCATGAGATCGGTCATGGGTTTGATGATCAGGGCAGTACCTTCAACGGCGACGGTGAACTGAAGAACTGGTGGACGGACCAGGACAAGGAGGAATTCAAGAAACGCACCGGAGCGCTGGTAAGTCAATACAATGAATTCAAAGTGTTTTCGGATTTGAATGTCAACGGGGAGTTCACACAGGGTGAGAACATTGGCGACCTCGGTGGATTGACCATCGCCCTCAAGGCCTATAAAATGAGTTTAAGCGGAAAGGATGAGCCTGTCATGGATGGATTCACGGGCACACAGCGTGTATTCCTTGGCTGGGCCCAGGGTTGGATGCAAAAGGCTCGCGAGCAATCACTCAGGATGCAAGTCAATACCGATCCTCATTCGCCCGCATTATTCAGGGTGAATGGTGTTGTCAGGAATATTCCCGCCTTCTATGATGCGTTTGACATCAAGCCCGGTGACTCGCTTTACCTGGCACCTGAGAAGAGAGTAAAGATTTGGTAGTCTATCGGGTAGGATATAAACTTGGGATAAAATTGGCCAGTGATGAAGCAGACATTAGTATTTCTTTCAATTTCCTTGTTGAGTATTGCGGCGTTCGGTCAAATAAAGTTTGAGCCAGGATACTACATTACGAATGAGGGGCAGCGAATCGATTGTCAGATCATTAATGTTGATTGGCAATACAATCCAACTAGTTTTGACTACCGACTTGGCGATTCCGGCGAATCCATTGCTGCGACCATTGATCAGGTGGCCGAATTTGGCGTGCTCAACGGCTCCCGGTATAAGCGGTTGAGGGTGTTGATTGACCGCTCCCCAACTCAACTTGGAAGGCTGACCTACAATAGAAGCCCGGAATTTTCCGATGAGACATTATTCCTGAGAATTGTGGTGACAGGCAAAGGAACGCTGTATGAACATTATAGTGGTTTCCTCCGATTTTTCTTTAGTGTTGATGACAGTCCGGTACAACAACTCGTTTACAAAGGGTACAAGGCTGCAAGCCAGGATGTAGCGTACAATGAAATGTATAAACAGCAATTACTTAACGAATTCAAATGTGAAAAAATTTCAAAGAAGGACGCGGAAGCGCTGACCTATACCCGCAAGGACCTGGTGAAGTATTTTACCAAGTTCAACGAATGTCATGGGTCTACCACAGTTATAGCGAGCGCACCCAAGGATCGGGAGAAAATTGTTCACTTAGCGTTGCGCCCTGGTCTCACGTACAACTCCATGAAAATTACCAACGTACAAACTCAATCCTCAGCGGAATGGGAAAGCAAACTCTCCTATAGAATTGGTTTTGAGATTGAGAGTGTGGTGCCGTTTAATAAGGGAGTTTGGTCGGTTCTTCTTGAACCTGGTTATCAAACCTATAGTGCAACAGCAAAAGCAGGACCGCTCACAGTGGAATACTCGGCGGTCGAAATAGGCGTGGGGCTCAGGCGTTATTTTTACCCAAAGGGAAGTGGACGAATTTATACAAACATCAGTGCTGTCTATAATATTCCTTCGAGTAGTTCAGCAATTACGTATAATACAAATCCGGTAACTACACTTACACTTTCGAGCGGAGTTAATATGGTGCTTGCTGCAGGGTATACAATTAGAAAAGTTCAACTTGAATTGCGATATGCATTCAATCGTGGAGTGATGGGTGATTATTTATTCTATGAGTCAACGTACGGAGGCCCAGCCTTGATTTTTGGGTACAAGTTGTTTTGACTTTAAAGTAAACAGGGAGCTCCTACTTGGCATTCAGGTGATCCCAATTTATCAACACATTCCAAACCAGCGGAGCATCGTGATGATTCAGGTAACGATGGAGCGGATCAAACGTAAAGGCAATCACGCGGCCTGAGCCAGAGGGAACATTGAAAATACTTCCCTGGCCGATGATGGTCTGCTCGTTGCGCACCATCCCGGAGAGTACGTAGGGAATTTCCTTTGGCTTGTCCTCCTTCTTGTCTTTCTTCGCTTCCTTTCGGTCAGGCATTCCCATGATCGGGCCCTTGTATTCCTCCTCATCTTTGAGCGGCTTATTGCCGTACTGCAAAAGAATCATCCCGCGGTTGACCTTGTCTACCTGGAACAGCGGACCGTTGCCCCGGAAAATGGGAAACGTTTCCGGGAAGCCGTACAACACAGGATGCCCGGGTTTACGCGCCTTGACTTGCACGATAGACCCTGGATGAAATAGTCCTGCCGCGTTATACGATTCCAGCTCACGCGCAATACCAGTCTCAGACAGCACCTCCGTTGAATTGTCGAGGGATACCAGTACGCCACCCGCGTCAACAAATTGTTTGAGTTGTTCCATCCCGGCAAATCCAGGGCCCCCCGTCATGTCAGGGGTTGAGTCTGGATAGCCGTGCGACGGGAACTCTGGCGTCTTGGTGTATGGCATCGGTCCGAATTTTTTCTCTATCTCATGGATGAACATGCTGGTATTTCCGCCCGTTCGGGGAATGAGAATGACATCAAATCGTTTGCGCAACTCACCGGCCCGCAGATCATCCTTGTCGATCGACGTATAAGGGATACCGCGTTGCTCAAAAGTATACCGCGACCACCCCTCATCTTGTGTGCTGTACCAGGTGTGATAAATGGCAACCCGAGGGAGGGTAACGTTGTGTTGTTTTGCCGTAGCGGGTACAGACTTTATCCCCACAAGGTCCAGACTGAATTGCGTACTGATGGAATTGGCTTGATCTTTTGTAATTCCCTTGAACAAGACCGATCCGGCAGACAGCGTATCTTTTTGTCCGGCAATTGCCGTTGTGCTGTCAAGAACAGCAAGCGATGCGTTCTTGTTCTGGGCCTTGACCCAGTACATGGCCGAAAGCACTGTATTTTGTGCTTTGTAATTAAGTGCGTAGGTACCTTCTCCCTCTACCTTTCCGGAATATTTCGCGTCAGCCGTCAGCATCTTCAGGTCTCCACGGTTGTAGGCCACACTGTCTTCTGCCTTTACATCAACGCCGTACATGAGTCCTAGTGTCCAGGCAATGTCATCATAAGGCGGGAACTTGGCTTCCTTGGGATAGTTCTGCTTGGTAAGGAGTGAGACTGCGAGATTACGGTAGGGTTGATCAAGCAACACGACATAGTCACCTTCCTTCTTTCCGGTTTCGGCACGGTGGACTTCAATTCCCTGTGCCCGCAACTGGTTGACCAGGTAGGCGGCCATGGCTGGATCACGCTGGCTTTTTGGAACGACAAACGCTCTTGGTTTCTCTTCCTTGCCTTTGCGGATGTTATTGACGCCCTTCTGATAGAAATTGGTGAGCAGAAGTTTGCTGTTGGTTGCCGTATAGGAAAGCGAACCGAGCGTTGCCGCTTCCATATAGTTGATGTTATTCCGCGATGACCACTTTACCCAGGGTGTTGTCGGATCTGGGCGGTACCATTCCTTGCTGGTGACGAGGTCGCCGGCATAGCGTTGTTCGGAGAGATTCCTTAAGTAAGTGTTGGCGCCTGCGTTTCCGAAAGTCTCATAGAACCGCCCAATAGAGTTGTGATTGTTGGCCACCCAGATTCCGTAACCCGGCCACCAGCCGTCGTAGAATGCCCACGTAAAAGCGCCGGGCAATCCCTGTGCGGCCAGTGTTGTCACGTCGTGATTGGCCATCACCTGCCATTCGCCGACAGTGATCGGGTCGATGGTTTCATTGTAAGGGCCGGTTCCGGTAGACATATATATGAGTGGAACGGATTCATGCAGGTCGAGCATTACTGTTGGATGCCATTCATAATAGCTCTTGAAAATTGCCTTGGTGATTTGCTGGGAGATCTGGATGCCGTCACGGTTGTTGTCGTGGTAGACATACTTTCCCCAGTAGGGGGCAGACCGGCGAAAACCGTCTTCAAAATCCGTCCGTGCTTTGGTGTAGCGATAGTACCAGTCCACCTGCTTGTCGCGCCCGTCAGGTTCTGATACCGGGTTGATCAGGATGATAATATTGTCTCGAATCGTCTTAATATCATCCGCCTGACTTGTGACGAGTCTATAGGCCAGCTCCATGAGCATTTCAGGTGAACCCATTTCCGGGCTATGAAGTCCACCGTTCAGGTAGAAGACAGGTTTGCTGTCGGAAATGATTTTTGCAATATCCTGACTTCCGACTTTCCTCGGGTCAGCCAGCATATCCAATTGCTTCTTGTAATGATCGAGGCGCTTCATCGCATCATCGTTTCCGATGATCACGAGTTGAATGGGTCGGCCTTCTTCCGTGGTTCCGACTTGCTGCATGTCGAGGTAAGGGGAGGCGTCCGCGAGTTTCTTGTAGTAGCCATAGATTTCTGACGTATGATGCATGACACCGGGCGCGCCAATGATATCACCAAAGTGTTTGCGGGGTGAAGGTACTGTCGGGTCATCGGTCAGGTTCAATACGGAAGCAGGTAGAAACCGCGTGTCCGTTGTATATTCTTTAATCTTCTGGTTGTACGTTTCGTCAAATGTCTGAGCGCAGAGGCCGACCGGAAGGAATAAGAAAATGAGCAGTCGGGTAGTGTGTTTGAACTTTGTTATAACCGATGACATAGCTTTTGGGGAAAGATTTGGGAATACATTGATTCGGGAAGCTACGAATTTCTATTTACCAGCCATGCTGGGTTGTTACCAATTGACGCAGATTCGTATGGTCGGATCTTTTCCACCCGCGCGGGGGTTTTCTTTCAACGGGTTAGCCCTCCTATGAAATGTCGTACCGCCCAAGCGCAGCGCCCCGTAGCGATCAACGTGTCGGTGAGGCAATGAAATGCACCCGTGCAGCTAACTCGGGGTACTGGAACACGCCATTCTCAGTGAGAGGAATACCAAAGCCCGCTAGCCGGAAATCCATCGTAACGTTTTATCTTCGTCCGTTCAGCGTTCGATAAAAAACATGCGCCTCTTTTGCATCATTTCCTTCATTTTCCTTTCTGTTGGCCTGCAAGCCCAGCAGCGGGGCAGAGCCAGAGACTTCGGCGTCCGCATCGGCGTCTTGCCAACCGGAAAAACAAATTCAATCACGGATGTGAAAGGAGTAACCGTAGGCCACACGACCCTGGCATCCGGAAAAGGAGTTCGGACCGGCGTGACGGCAATAATTCCCCACAGCGGAAACCTATTCCAGGAAAAAGTGCCGGCAGCCATTTACACCGGCAACGGGTTTGGCAAATTGGCTGGCAGCACGCAGGTGGAAGAACTGGGGAACCTGGAGACTCCAATTATACTAACCAACACGCTGAATGTATCAACGGCCATGGAAGCGGTGATCAAGTATACCCTTGAACTCCCTGGCAATGAAAATGTCCAGTCTGTCAATGCGGTTGTGGGAGAAACAAACGATGGTTATCTCAACGACATTCGGTCGAGACCTGTTTCGGTAGATCATGTCTTGCAGGCCTTGAAAAGCGCGAGCACAGAAAATATTGCAGAGGGGTGTGTGGGCGCCGGTACTGGCACGGTGTGTTTTGGATTCAAAGGTGGCATAGGCACATCTTCGCGTAAGTTGCAAGAGAACCTGGGTGGATACACGGTGGGTGTCCTCGTTCAAAGTAATTTTGGCGGCGTGCTGCAGATCAATGGCGCGCCGGTCGGAAAGGAGCTGAAGAAATTTTACCTCAGTGACAAGCTTAACGATTGGGCGGATGGTTCCTGCATGATCGTAGTAGCCACCGACGCGCCGTTGGATAGCCGTAACCTGAAGCGGTTGGCAAAGCGTGCGCTGTTGGGATTAGGAAAAACCGGAGGCATTGGCTCCAACGGAAGCGGCGATTATGTAATTGCCTTTTCAACCGACCCGTCTCTTCGCGTTCCTCATGATTCAAAAGAGCGAACGAAATCTGTAGCACTTCTTAGCAACGATGCGGTATCTCCGCTTTTCCTCGCCGTCATTGAGGCAACCGAAGAGGCAATCATCAACTCCTTGTTTGCGGCAACGACTACTGTGGGGAAGGATGATCATCAGATTGAGGCATTGCCTTTGGATAAAGTCATTCCTATCTTGAAGAAATACAACGCCATCAGCAACTAGCATGGATGCTTATCTAAATAGTGAATTTATCCCACTGGATCGCGCCAGTCTGCATGTTAGTGACCTGGCCATCCAGCGTGGATATGGAATTTTTGACTTCTTCCGGGTCAAGGACCATGTGCCGCTGTATCTCAACGACTACCTCAACCGATTTTATCGTTCCGCCGAAGTCATGGGACTTCAGGGAATTATGGAACGCGAACAGCTCCGTGCTGTGATTGCCGAGCTCATCGATCGCAACAAGATGTCAGAAGCAGGCATCAAGATGATTCTCACCGGCGGCTATTCACCAGATGCCTATCAGCCGGTGAAAGGCAATTTCATTATCACCCAGCATCCGCTCGTGCTCCCTACGCAGAAGCAAGTCGAGGATGGCATTAAAATTATCACGTATCCCTACCAGCGCGACATTCCCGAAGTGAAGACCATCAATTACATCATGGGCGTGTGGCTTCAGAAAAAAGTGAAAGAGAACGGCGCGGCTGATGTGCTCTATCATTTGAATGACGAAGTCTCTGAGTTTCCCCGCTGCAATTTCTTCCTGATCACCAGGGAGGGAACACTGGTCACTTCCGACAAGCATATCTTGCATGGCATCACGCGGATGAAAGTGCTTCAGGTAGCAAAGAAGCTAATGAAGGTGGAAGAGCGTACAGTGACACTTCATGATGTGTCGCTCGCGAAAGAAGCTTTCCTGACCAGCACAACAAAAGGTATCCTTCCTATCGTCAAAGTCGACGAGCGGCTTGTGGGCGATGGGGGGCCGGGTCCTATTACGCATAGCCTCCATGAGGCGCTCCGGCAACTGGAGTTTATGGAAATTGAAAAATGGCAAACACAGGCCGTCAAATGAAATCACCGTATCGGATGCAGGGATTCCTGATCCTTGTTATTCTTTTAGTCCTGGGTCTTCAAGTTCAATATTCTGTTGACCTCCACGTATGAATTGCTAGATGACAAGTTGATTTTTGATGTGACCTCTGGCAAGAAACTACCGCGAGGGACGGATGTGATCAATTATTCCGTCAGTAACCTGCAGCGAGCTGCCCTGAAACGAGTACCTTAGAAAAACTATTCACTGAATTACCCCAAAAATGAATTTGCGCGCACTTACATTTATTTCAATTGCTGGCGTTGTTATCATGTCCGGTTGCGGTGCCCCTGAGAAAAAGCCGGATGTAACCCCTCCTGATCCGCTGGTGATCAACCGGGACTCAACGGTTCGTCCGGGAGATAACTTCTTTCATTATGCCAACGGCGCCTGGTTTAAGCAAAACGAGATACCGCCCTCTGAAGACTCCAATGGCCTGTGGCGCATGATCGGCGATACCATCAATGCTCAGGTAAAACGGGTATGTGAGACATCGGCCAATGCAAAAGCTGAAAAGGGCAGCAACAAACAAAAGATCGGTGATTTCTATGCTTCCGGAATGGATACCGTCGCCATCGAAAAAGCCGGACTAACGCCGTTGCAAACAGAACTCGATAGTATTGCTCATGTGAGGGACCTTCCTTCACTACTTGCGGCAATGGCCCATCTTCACACCATCGGCACAAGGCCTGCATTTTCATTTTATGTCGGGCAGGATGACAAGATCAGTACCAAGTATGCGCTTTTCTTTGGTCAGGGTGGGCTTGGACTGGGTGACCGGGACTATTACTTCAACAAAGACGACCGGACGGTCAACATACGAAATGAATACGTCAAGCACGTGCAGACGATGCTGAGCCTCATCGGGCAAGAGGAATCCACTGCGGGCAAAAATGCAGCTTCGATCCTGATGCTGGAGACGGATCTCGCTCAGGCTTCGCGAAAACTGGAGGCCCTAAGAGACCCTGTCAAGAACTATAACAAGATGAGTGTTAGAAAATTCCGGTCGCTCACGCCTTCCATCAATTGGGGCGAGATGCTTCCGGCCATGGGAATTCCTTCCGCGGATACCGTCATCGTTGGACAACCTGAGTTCTTCAGCGCACTCAGTAAGTTGTTGCGCCGCTATTCAATCGAAGAATGGAAAGCCTACCTGATCTGGAACCTGGTAGACGGTTATGCGCCGTACCTCAACAAGAGCATTGAGCAGCAGAACTTCAAGTTTTTTTCTACGGTCATGAATGGTGTCGCGCAACAGCGACCTAGGTGGAAGCGCGTAGTACAACAGACGAATGGGTATCTCGGCGAACTGATCGGACAAGTGTATGTAGACGAGTATTTGCCCAAAGGCTCCAAGGAAAAGCTGCTTGAGATTGGAAATTCCATCCGCGATGTCTACGCGGAACGGATCCGCAACCTGGATTGGATGAGCGACGAGACAAAAGCCAAGGCGCAGCGCAAGCTCTCGAAGATAGTCATGAAGGTGGGCTATCCCGACAAGTGGAAAGATTTGAGTGCACTGGAGGTAGACCGGGATTCCTATTGTGCCAACGTCTTGCGGGCAAACGCCTGGCGCCATGCCTACCGGATGGCCAAGTTCGGAAAGCCTGTTGACCGCACCGAGTGGGGCATGTATCCGCAAACGTACAATGCTTACTATAACCCCAGTAACAATGAGATCGCCGTTCCGGCCTGCAATATCCTGGTGCCTGGTTATGAAGGCCGTATGCCCGATGATGCCATTTTGTATGGAATTATTGGCGGATCCACCTTCGGTCATGAGATTACCCATGGGTTTGACGACCAGGGGAGTCAGTATGATGAGAACGGAAATCTTAACAACTGGTGGACAGCCGAAGACAGGGCGAAGTTTCTGGCGAAAACAAAACGTATTGTTGATCAATTCAGCGCTTATACTGTGCTCGATAGCATGCACTTAAATGGGGATGCCACCCAGGGCGAGAACATCGGCGATCTTGGCGGCGTGATCATGGGGTACGAGGCATTCAAGAAGACCGCCCAGTACAAGGAAAATCAAATCATCAACGGCCTCTCACCCGACGAGCGGTTCTTCCTCGGATATGCATACGCCTGGATGATCAATACAAAAGATGAATCTCTTGCGCGACAAATCATGACCGATGTACATGCCCCGCCGGAATACCGGGTGATTGGCCCGCTGAGCAATATGCCTGAGTTTCATAAGACATTTGGTATTAAGCCGGGCGATGCAATGTACCGGCCAGATAGCATCCGGGTGGTAATTTGGTAGCACGCAATCACAACGAATAAACTGAATATGAAAGCAGGACAAATAGGAATGATTCTGGTGACGATCGGATCACTGGCATTCGGTGTTTACGAATACACAAAAGCGCAGGAGGCAAGCCAGGTATTGGAAAGTGCAAACGCCCGTGCTGTTGCGGCTGAAGGCGAGGCCAGGCAGCAATCAATGATTGCCGCACAACAAAGGATGGCAGCCGAACGATCGGCAGAGGTAGCACGGGCGGCAATGGCCCAGGCGGAGCAGGCGCAAGCCCAGGCCGAAAAGGCGCTTGCCGATTGCCAGAAGCGACGCAAGTAATCCCGGACTTTCAAGTATGCGAATCAAGGAGTTTAAGCTGGAACGATACTTTGCGAAGTACGAATTCAGCGCGCGATACCTGCTATCGAGCTCCGATTGTGATGGGATGAGCCTGGACTATGTGCTCCAATGCGCGGGGGAAGAAGAATCAAGACTCTGGCATGACCTGAAGCTTGGATATACAGAATCGAAGGGCCTTCCACAGCTTCGGGAAGAGATCGCACGCCAGTACACCTCGATGACTTCCGAAAATATAATTGTGTTGTCCCCGGGAGAGGCCAGCTTTTGCCTGATGAACGTGTTGCTGGAAAAGGATGATCATGTTGTGTGTATGTCGCCGGCTTACCAATCGTTGTATCAGGTAGCGGAGAGCCTGGGGTGTCGCATGAGTTACTGGAAACCCGACGAGTCAACCTGGCACTTTGATCCGGCTGACTTGCGGCGGTTGGTTACACCAAAGACAAAGCTGATCATCCTGAATTTTCCACATAACCCTACGGGCTTTCTTCCTTCGGAAAAGGAAATCATGCAAATAATCGGGATTGCCCGGGAGCATGGTATTGTAATATTTTCAGATGAGATGTATCACCGGTTGGTGCATGACCCTTCACGATCCAGCCCCTCCTTATGTGACCTGTACGAGAATGCCGTATCTCTCTGGGGCATGGCCAAATCATTCGGGTTGGCAGGGTTGAGGTTGGGTTGGCTCGCATCCAGTAACAAAGAAATATTAGAGCAGATCGTTGCCTACAAAGATTATTTGACCATCTGCAATAGTGCAACGAGTGAAGTGCTTTCACTAATTGCGCTCCGTCATACGAGCAAGTTCATTGATCCAAATCTCCGAAAGATTCGGGCGAACCTCGAAATCCTCCTGGCTTTTCAAAAGAAGCATCAGGATTTTATAACCTTACCCATGCCCCAGGCCGGTTCCACGGCATTCATCCGACTTAACCTTCAGGAGCCCACGCTGAACTATTGTGAACGCCTTGTCGTGGAGACAGGAGTCATGCTGCTGCCTTCGGAGATGTTTGATTTTGGAAACCGCCATGCGCGTATTGGTTTGGGCCGGGAGCAAATGCCCGCAGCCCTGGAAGCATGGAACAGCTATATCATGCGATAGCGACCGATTGAGTTAGTTTGACGATTGAATAATATCGAAATTGCCATGATTGAATCACATCCTATGAAAACCAAAATCATATTCTTCTTCGCGTGTCTTTCGCTTTGCGAGGGGGTCGCGCAAACAAACCCGCTGTGGAATGAAAAGAAGGTGAAGAACTACCTTCCCCACATGACCGTGCCAGAGGTCAATGATTTACTGACGCGTTCTGATATGGTTATCATTCCTGTCGGGGCCATGGAACAACATGGATACCATCTCCCTATGGGGACGGACTTCATCAACGGCGTGGAGCAATGCAAGCTGATTGCCCAACAGCGGGACATTCTTGTTGCACCGGTGTTGATGGCAGGTCAGTCGCCATATCATATGGGGTTTGCCGGAACAATTACCTTGAAATCAGAGACGATCATCCAAGTGCATATGGAGGCTGTTGAAAGCCTGATTAGCCATGGATTCAAACGGTTCATAATAATGAATGCTCATGGCGGCAATGCCGCAACCACCACTTTGCTGGTCGACAAGATCAACCAAACAACACCTGGTATCGCCGTCGTCTTTGAGCAGGCGACATCGCCATTCCGGGAAAGACAAGCGCCCTCCACAGCGCCAGCCATGTTTGACCGGCATGGAGGAACCGGCGAAACTTCCTCTTCACTTTATCTGATGCCGTCGCTTGTGCAGTTGGATAAAGCGGTGCCAGCCGTACTAACCCTCCCGCCTCACATGCAAGCGATGTTGCCCCAGGTAAATGCAGGCGACCCAACCGCAAACCTTGTTTTCCTTGCCGAAGGATTGAAGGCCAAAGAAACGGGAAAGAAGACGTCGTCCGCTGAGATGTCATCTACGGGAGTATGGGGTGTTAGGGATCCAAAGGAATCAACTGCGGCTCGTGGAGCGGCGGCTAGCAAAAGCACAGTCGACGCAGCGGTGAAGTTTATCGACCGCTGGAACGAACTCAGACCTTACAAACCGAAGAAGTAGCGTGAAGTCAATTCAATCCCCCTTTTTTTGTTACATGGCGCTCAGCATGGTTGTCTTTTCATGCGCGCCTAAAAGTGAAAAAAAAGTGCAGGAAGTTCCACGAATTGAATACACGCTCCAGCGCTCATTGCCCCACGACACCAAATCATTTACCCAAGGGCTATTGATTCATCAGGGACAGCTGTATGAAAGTACCGGACAAGAGGAGTCGTGGATCGGTATTGTTGATATTCAGACCGGAGCGGCAACGAAGAAAGTCGTGCTCGATAAGAAATATTTCGGGGAGGGCATCTCGATATTAAATAACAAGGTGTTTCAATTGACATGGAAGAATAAGGCGGGATTCATTTATTCCTTTCCGTCCTTTGAAAAGATAGGTGAGTTTACTTACCCTGGTGAGGGGTGGGGTTTGACAACAGATGGTCAGTTCCTGATCATGAGCAATGGTACGAACCAGCTTTCCTTCCTTGATTCAGCAACGTTGAAACCTGTTCGCAGCGTTTCTGTCGTATTTAACGACAAGCCCGTTGGTGAATTGAACGAGCTGGAATACGCAGATGGTTTTATTTACGCCAACGTCTGGAGAACCGACCTGATCGCCAAGATTGATCCGAAGACAGGAGTTGTCAGGGGCTTTCTGGATCTCTCCACCCTGGCGCAACAGGCAAGAGCCTTAAATCCTCAGGCGGATGTAATGAATGGTATCGCCTGGCATCCCGCAACGAAGACAATGCTTGTTACTGGAAAATACTGGCCTTTCATTTTTATCCTGAAGTTGAAAGATGTTGCGCCGGGATCCTAAGGGAGCCTGAGTAATAAATATCATTTTATATATTGACACTTACATCAACACTGTTCATGAAGATTGTTTTGAGGAAGATTCTTGTTTTACTTTTGTTTTGCTTTACGGTGGTTCAAAGTTATGCCTGGGTCTATCCGGAACACCGGCGCATTCTGCTTCAGGCCATTCAAAATCTTAGCCCTGAGCAAAGAAAGATACTCGACCAAATGTGGGCCAATGCCCGCGTGGGTTATGAAGGAAGATTGACGGAATCGATAATAGACGTTGGTCAAGGCGTAAATCCCACGCACATCGATTATGCAGCCTGGGCGGCTATTTCCGGTGACCACAGCTGCTCACCCAAGGAGATGCTTGAAATTGTACTCAAGAGCGACTGGATTCTGAATGTTGCCCATATCGCCGCTCAACTTGAAGTTGATATCAAGGAATCGGAGAACCGGAGTCAGCATATTAACGACATACGCAATTCGGATATCCGACTGCAGCGGGCAGATGATGAGTACGCGACACGTGCCGGTTCCAACAACGTCCACTTTCTTCTTGCAAGACCGGATATCAGTACCAGCGCGGAAGATTATTTTGCACTCTGTCATGCCTCCGGTTCCGCGCTTAACGCGTTGGGTATGTATTCGTGGTTTCATACCAGTGCCTTGTATAAGGCGGCACGGGCCCGTAGCACAGGATTGTCGCCGTCAGACAAATCTTCCCTTATCCTGGCGGCCCTTGCGGATGAAGCATTTGCTTTGCATTTTCTTGAAGACGTGTTTGCCTCGGGCCATACGGCAGGTACGTGGGGTGCTGCCTCGGTGCGTAAGGGAACGCACGACTATTATAACGAAAAGGGTTTGGAGGTTACTACTTGGGATGGCGAGCGGCTCATCCTCCTTGGAGATGCCTTCATGCGTCCCGAAGATTCGCAAGTAGCTGCGCTCACCGTTGCCAAGAGTGTCAGTCAATTGGTTAAGACTTACACAGGAGAAATAAAGGTTCGAAATGAAGGAAGCATCACAGCCCAGGAAATTCTTCCTGACACCTTTAACGTGTGCAAGAATAATTTTCAGCCTCATCCTGTTCGAAACGATACGATCAACATGAGACGGGAGGTTTTGACCTATCTCCCACAGGTATTGCGGGATACACCTGTTCCCGGTCTAGCCGTAGGCATCGGCGAGATTCCGCGGTTTCGTTCAGAATTGGGGATGTTCTATGGCCTCTCATCATCCGTCAACATGGCAAGTGCGTTTGGTGGTTTTGGAACCACGCAGAACAACCACGGATTTGTCGGTGGCCTGGAGGCGAATGTTCGTTTTGGCCTCGGTCTTGATGGTGTGCTCAACCAGGCGGGAGATGGACTTGTCTTTCTTCAGTTGGGGCTGCGGCAGGATGCTTCGTCGTCACACACCTATAATGGCGATCAGTCCCTGGCTCCGGCTGGCGCTGTTTCATCGGCGATACCCGCGAGGGCGGCATGGGATATTAGGTTTCGGATGCCCTTCTGGGTGATACCAGGTGATCTTGTGCTTGTAGCGCCAATCGTTTACTTGTTCTCCCCTAAGGCCGCCGAAAAGATGGGAGTGGCCGCAGTAAACGGTGGAGCGATCCCTTGGCAGGCGGGGATAGAGACCAGCATTGGTCGGTTTCAATTCGTCCTCGGGAGGGAAATTGGATTATCTTATTACGGAACCAAGTCACTGAGTAACGATGCTATTTTGGTTGAAGCACCCAGTGGGACGCAATTGATCGGATATAGCTCCATTAAGTATGATTTTCCTTTCCTTGAATACCGCCCGCTCAGGACGTTTTCAATGAACCAAAGCTCCAGCCTTATTATCCAGTTTACGGCAGGCGTTGATGTTCCGCGCAACGCCTTTTTGATTAGTTCCTTAGGGACGGATACGATGCAGCCCCTCAAGCCTGTCTGGTTCATCGGCGCCCGTATTGTGTTTGACTGGCGAAAATATTTCTAGACCGCTCAACTTTCAACCTTCAACTTTCAACCTTAGACCTTCGACTTTTCGACCTTCAACTTTCCGACCTTCGACTTTAGACCTTCGACTTTGTATTATGCATATTCATCGCCCTTTCCACCCCCATCGTACAAAACGCAAATATTCCTTCGATCGCTTTGTCCATGTACGCAGGTAAAGTCTTGAGTTCTTCCCCCTCAAAGTTCCCAAGCACAAAATCAACCTGTTGGCCCTTGGCGTAATTATTTCCGACGCCCATGCGTAACCGCGCATAGTTCCTGCCCTCCAGCGTCTCCTCAATATTTGTTAACCCATTGTGCCCCGCGCTGCTCCCTTGTGCCCGCATGCGCAGCACGCCGTACGGAAGCGCAATATCGTCGACCACAACGAGCAGGTTCTCTTTGGGAATTTTGAGGTTGTTAAGCCAATACGCCACAGCCTTGCCGCTAAGGTTCATGTAGGTGTTCGGCTTGATCAGGTGGATCTGCTTCCCTTTGTATTTCAGTTCGGCCTTGTCAGCAAGACGACTGGTTGTAAAAGCAATCTTATGTGTGTCCGCCAGTCGGTCGAGGGTAAGGAACCCGATGTTGTGCCGGGTCAATTCATACTCCGGACCGATGTTGCCTAAGCCGGCGACAAGAAACTTCATAGGATCAAAAATACAGGTTTATCAGTTATGCGCAGGTGTCAAACAAAAATCCCGTCCACCATTCGGCAGACGGGATTATTCGGAGTGTGAGGGCTTGCCCCCGACTTGTTCGGGGGTTACTTCTTCTTCCCTTCGTCTTTCTTCGGAGCCTCGCCCTTCTTGGCATCGGCAGGAGTAGGAGCACCCGGAGCGCCGGCAGCAGGAGCACCTGCGGCAGGAGCAGCACCTTCGGCTGCAGCAACTGGAGCTTCAGCGGCCTTAGCGGCATCTTCAGCAGCAAGCTTAGCGGCACGCGGCACTTCAACCACGGCGATAGACGCTTGTGGGGGGTCAGCAAACAGCAGGTTGTCAATCTTAACATCCGAAACCTTGATGGCATGGTGGAAGTCAAGCGTTGAGCAGTCCACATCGATGTGGTCTGGCATGTCTTTCGGGAAAGCGATTACTTTCAGCGTCGCGCGCTTGCGAACGAGCGCACCGCCTTTCTCCACACCGGGAGCCTTGCCGACGAGGCGGGTGGGGATCTCCATCTTTATCTTGCGGTCTTCGCTGATGCGGAGGAAGTCAGCATGAAGGATGATCTCACTCACAGGATGAAACTGAATCTCTTGTAAGATAGCCTGGCACTCGTCGCCCTCAATGTTCAAGTGAACAAAGTGCGCTTCGTTGGTATACACCAGGTCACGGAATAAAATGACGGGAGAGGAGAAATGAACCTGCTCTCCAGTGCCGTATAGCACGCAAGGCACGAGGCCTTCTTTTCGTATCGTTTCAGCAGCGGCCTTACCGAGATTTGCTCTTTGATACCCTATAATCTCAATGGTTTTCATAGTGTTTATTTAGTTTAAGAAAATGAATTACAATTTGATAAAAAGTGAACTGATGGACTCGCGGTCGTGAATCTTCCGAATCGCCTTCGCAAAGAGGTTTGATACCGTGAGTACTTTGATTTTGCTGATTTGCTCTTTTAGCGGAATGGTATCGGTGACAACAATTTCTTCGAGAACCGAATTGCTGAGGGTCTCATAGGCATTGCCGCTCAGCACCGGATGGGTGCACACCGCCCGCACTGAATTGGCACCATTTTCTTTCAGGAGCATCGCTGCCTTGCAGATGGTGCCTGCCGTATCGACGAGGTCATCCACAAGAACTACATCCTTGCCTTCCACTTCACCGATCAGGCGCATGGACTCAATCTTGTTGGCTTCCTTCCGGTACTTGTCGCAGACAGCGAGGTCAGCATTAAAATGCTTTGCGAAATAGCGCGCCCGTTTGATGCCACCAACGTCAGGGCTTGCAAACATGATGTTGGTTAGACCGAGTCCTTTCAAATAGGGAATGAAGATATACGCGCCATCCAAATGGTCAACGGGTATGTCGAAGAAGCCCTGGATCTGGTCGGCGTGAAGGTCGCACGTCATGATGCGTGTGGCTCCGGCGGCTGACAACAGGTTGGCAATCATCTTGGCGGCAATGGCTACCCGGGGTTTGTCTTTGCGGTCCTGACGCGCATATCCGAAGTAGGGGATAATAACGTTGATGGACTCCGCGCTTGCCCGTTTGGCTGCATCGATCATGAGCAAAAGCTCCATGAAATTATCAGCAGGCGGGAAGGTAGATTGGATGATGAAGGTCTCATGACCCCGGACGGACTCAGCGAGAAAGGGCGACATCTCGCCATCGCTGAACTGCTGGTATTTCACCTCGCCCAACGACTCTCCATAGGCCTGCGCGATCTTATCCGCCAGGTAGGAGGTTGCTTGACCAGAAAATATTTTTACTGACATAGCAGGGTGGAGTCCATTCAATTATTGTTGCCCGACCAGGGCTCGAACCTGGACTTTCTTGAATCAAAATCAAGCGTGTTGCCAATTACACCATCGGGCAGTTACTCCCAAAACCGCCTTGCTGACCTTTCAGGGGCTATTTTGGGTGGGCAAAGGTAGAACTAATTTGATAAAGAAAAACCCCGAATGGGAAGAATTTGGGCAGGACTAGAGTCCTTTTTGCTCAGGAGCAACAGGTGTGCCCTCAATGAACCCATCGGCCCAGAATCGGTATTTATCAAGGATGCTGATCACCGCATTCTTCAGGTGGCGGTTGTTGTTGAAATCAATGGTTCCATAAAGGGTTGTCGCATAACCTTGCCAGATAGACCGGTTCTGCCGGCGGTCGTAGAACTGGATCAGCAGCGTGCCTGTCTTGAGGTCAAATTTCTGTTTGTCGTAGTCCAGGTCTTCCTTTTGTGTTAGCACCCACTCCTCGATGTCAGGCTGGGTATATCCCGTAAGCCTCAGACTATCGGTAAACATCCTGAACGAGATTAGCAGGTGTGGCCTGTGGTTTACCTGTCGGTAACCCAGAAACTTCATCCTGGAAATGATCGACTTTTCTACCACTGTGGTAAGCGTGCTCGAATCTGTAAGACTTGTAGGCTTCATGATCTCAAAAGTCCGGTACCTCTTGAAATTGCCCTGGTAACTGTAATCGTACTCGACAGGAAGTTCCTTGTAGCCCATGCAGGAAAGGAGCAGGGGCAAAAAGACAAGGGTGGCGTACTTTCTCATGGCTTTTGTGCAGGTGAAATTAATCGACAACCGTCAATAAACAACCCGACAGGGGAGTATTGTAGTTGACGCCCCCGTAAAACCATTGCAGGGGAAGAGATTATACCCCCATATGCAGTATAACTAAGACAAAAGGAAGAGAAATATTAACGGAAAGATCATACCCAAAAGTGCCAGCCACCAGCCACGCTGGCGAAAGCTGAACTTTCCCTTTTCGATAAACATGCCGGTCATCGCCATGGTAAACATCGCCAAACCAAACACGTCGGAATAGTAGATCCACCATTTGCTAGTATCCTGGTGAAGTTGCGCCATCTGCGCTAATATCGGAGTGACCCGATAGCGTTCAATTTTTCCCTTTCCGGTAGCTAGGTCTATCGTCACGTCGGTCATGACGTAGGAGATTTTCAACGTGTTTTTGTCGTCAACAGCAAAGCGCCGCAGTTCATCTTCGATGTTTTGTGTTTTTCCAAAATCGGTAATGAAAGTATCTGTTACCTGTTCCTTTATGATTTGACCCGGCAGTGCAATTTCGACAACACTATAACTATACCTGCGGGGATGCCAGGCTTGGCGGTGGTTGAGAAATATTCCGGAAATGGAAAAAGCGATGATCAGGCCGAGGAAGAAATAGGCGATGTCGCGGTGGGTGTTGCGGGGGGTAAGGGGCATGAGGTGTTGGGTGTTGAAGTGTTGGTATTCAACTTATTTGAATGATTAAAGATAGGAGTTTGCTTTGAAAGTCGAAGGTTGAGAGTCGAAAGTTGAAGGTCGAAAGTTGAAAGTCTGCCGGAATTGGTATTCCCGTTTTTCTTTGCTTTTCCTTCGCGCCTGCGTGCCTCCTATGTTTGACAAGTCATTGAATGTAGGGATTTCAATCAGAAGTTAAGTACATACATTTGACTTTAAGGGTGCGCCTCGCGGTTAATGATGCACCGTTTACAATTTACAGATTGCCGTTTACTTCTTACTGCCAGTTAGCTGGCTATCCGCTTCAACCTCCGTTTTCGTTCTGAGACATCGGAACACCAACGGCCGGGGATGTGTCAGTCGTGAAATCATTCCTCAGCCTATTGACCCGCAATGGCAGACCTGCTATCTTTTCGACCGCACATCTACGATCACCCCATGAAATCTACTTTACTTGCAATCCTTCTGCTTGCCATCACCCCGCTGCTGTCAAAGGCGCAACAGGTATCCGTATATACCGATGACTTCTCCGGATCGCACGTAGACTTGGGAACGGGCAAGTACGATTACAGACAGCTGACCGTGAATGGGGCCGGAAGCATCGCCTCCTTCAAGGTGCCCACTGGATTGAAAGTCACGCTGTTTGCGAAGGACAACTTCCAGGGCAACTCCCTGGTGATTACCAAGGATATCAGTCCGCAAGAACTCAAGTCCAAAGGCTTTGGATGGAACACGCTCAACTTCCCCTCCATGATCATTGAAAGAGCGCAGGTGCAACCCGCAGGTCCTTTTGTCACGATCTACCAGGACAATTTTTCGGGTGCGTACAACTTCCTGGGACCCGGCAAATATGAGTTTTCTGACTTTGGGTTGGCAACGATCAGCTTTCGTCGGTGAAGATCCCCAAAGGGCTTAAGGTGGTGCTGTTTGAAAACGCCGCCTTAGTGTAGTTGATCCCGGGGGAGTGAGTAACCACCGCAAAGGCGCAACGGCGCAAAGTTCCGCAAAGGAATCATTACAGTATTGCGCAAGAAAATCTTAGCGGTACTCCGCGTCTCTGCGCCGCTGCGGTGGTTACCCGCTCTTCCATCGTAGCCAATACTATGACCCCCGGGGAGAACCTGCCAACACCGAACAGCCAATAGCCAACAGCCTCCCTCTCACCCGTTCTTCTTCAACTTTTTCCGTGTCTTCCTCAAGCTTTGCAACGCAGCAATGGCTCCGTCAAAATCTCCACTTTGTATACAGCCATTCAGAGGGTCCAGGCTCGCCTTGGATTCCGACATCTTGTCGATGCTTTTCTTGAGTTTGAGGCCCCACTTTTTAAGCGTGTTCTTTGTTAGTTCTTTCATAGTGCTTATTGGAAGTCATCAAAATAGCTTTTTGCGCGATACGAATTCTGGAATCAAGGTTAGGTTTATGTTAACCTTGAATGAATGAATGAAGGTACGGGCGAAAAGGCAATGTAGGATGTTGATTTGGTATTTTGGGTTTAAGATTGCTGGTGATCGCGCGTGGCTTTTTAACGCAAAGGGCAGAGGAATGCACGCGGAGTTCGCCTAAGGCTTTAAGTCAGATTCATTATCTTCGACAGCCCTCTCGTCACCACCGCTAACGGCTGTTTACCCAATGCAAAATCTCTTACACCTTAATACTCACCTCACCCGCAAGGGCTTATTCGAAGCCTTCAAAGTTCAACTGGCAAAAGATTTTCAGCAAAGTAATTTCTCCGCAGATTTTGTGAGGCCCTGGAGCCAGACTTTGCGCGAATACATGAAGCTATCGTGAGGGAGTTTCAGCGGTCAGAGAAAAGGGCAGATGCTACCGTGATGCAGTTGCTTTACCGTGTGGATATTAGTGAAGGGCAATTGAAGAGATACCTGGATAAAGACCCCCAGGAGAATCATCTGACTACAATCGCTGAGTTGATTATCAAGCGGGTGTTTTAGAAAGTGGTGATATGGAAGCATTACAAGAGTAAAATTTGAAAATTTTCCCAGACCTGTTCCGGCCCAGAAGGGCGTGACAACAAAGTGCGGAATGGACCAAAGGTCAGCCTCCGAACTAGACCCTGCTTCGAATGGGTCACGGACTGGAAGTACCGGAAGTCCGGACCAGCGGGGAGGAGCAGCACATAAAATAGAAAACACGATAGATTAGTGATGAATTATCCGGTGAAAGAAAGAACTTGTAATCAACTTGCACTTCCTTGCGTATGAAACCGTATCATGAGTCCATCACCCCGAGTACTTTGACCGGGGAAGCATTGGATGCCTTTCTCACGCTGGGTTGGTTCAGAATGCACCAGACTGTGTTTACCACCAGTCATCTTTCGTCGGATGGCTATCCGCGGGTGCATTGGCTGCGTATGCCGTTGGCGGAGATCAAGGACCGTCGTTCGCATCGGCGGATCCGGAATATCAACCGATCGTTTAAAATAGTGATCGAGGACTTCAGGAGTCCGGATGCCGGCTACGAGGAGCTGTATGCGCGTTATCATCAGTCGATCACGTTTGAAGCGGTTGAGACCATTCATAAGTACCTTTTTGATGATCCGCCGGCGGCCGACAACATCTTTCAAACCAAGTGTATTTCAATTTACGATCAAGAAAAACTGATCGCGGTCGGGTATTTTGATGTGGGCAATGATTCAGCAGCGGCAATTCTGAATTTCTTTGATCCGGCGTACAAGCAATATAGCCTGGGAAAGTACCTGATGTTGATCGCGATTGATTCCTTGAAGGTCCGCGGATACAAATTCTACTACCCGGGTTACCTGATTGCCGGAAAACCCAAGATGGACTACAAACTGTTTTTGGGAAAGGAGGCGACTCAGTTCTACAATCCGGAGACCAAGATGTGGGAAGCCTATCATGAAGGGCTTCACCGGGCTGACTCAATGAATGAAATGGACCGGCCAATCGAATTGACAGACGAAGATTTGAAACTGCTTGATCAGATCATTAGTGAACTGGAGGAACGCCGAATGAGATTGGATCGATTCAAGTCCGAGGGATCGGAAATACATCCGGGGAGTCTCCAAGAGGGCAAAATATCCAACATCCAATAATGAACACCGAACATCCAAGTGAGGGGGCTCCAAACTTCGTTATTGGATATTCAGTGTTGGATATTGGAAGTTTGTTATTGCAGAGTTCCCCTTTAGGGGAGAAGGGGGTGGGGGCAAAATGAAGAATTATGAGTTATGAATTATGAGTTGGGACTGAGAGGGGGGAGGAGGGTAGTCATATTGAAGAGGCTTGTGTACATGGCCACGATCGCGGCCCAAAATTTCCATCATCCAATATCGAACACCGAACATCCAAGTGAGGGGGCTCCAAACTTCGTTATTGGATATTCAGTGTTGGATATTGGAAGTTTGTTATTGCTGTCTTGTCCTGAAATAGGTTGACGGTTGAACAATTGAACTCCTAAGCAGCATGACGTTCCTGAGGGGTTAATAAGTTGATTGCCCAGTGTGGCCGAAGCTGATTGTAAATATATATAGATTGATGAACTGCTTTGTAGGCTAGTTCTTTTGTTTTGAAAGTAAAATCCAAGTTGAATTCATTTTTCAGTATTCCATTTACTCGTTCGGCCAAGGCGTTTTCATAACAATTGCCCTTGGCTGCCATACTTATTTGTATGCCTTTTTCCTTCAAAAGATCCGTGTATTGATTCGAACAGTATTGAAAGCCCCGATCCGAGTGATGCACCAACTGATTCAAATTGCTGGCTGTTTGTATGGCTGTCTTAAGCGCGCGCCTGCAACCCTCCAATTCTAGGGAATCACTTACGTCGTAGCCGACAATCTTTCGGCTGTAAGCATCTGTTATCAGGGCCAGGTAACAGAAACCTTCCCGTGTTCGAATGTAAGTGATATCACTTACCCAAAGTTTATTAGCGCTATCCACGGTAATGGTATGAGTTAGGTTTTCATGAATCCAAAAACGATGATTACTTTGAGTAGTGTGAATATACATTCGCTTAGGTCGAATCAATAAATCCTGCTCGCGTAACCAGTTAAAAAAGCGGTCCCGGCCAATTTTAAGAGCCTTTTCATTCATTTTGTCCTGAAGCATAAAATGGAGTTTCTTTCCCCCAATCCTTGGCATGTACGCTCTGATAGGACGTACCAATTCCAACAAGGCATTGCTATCCGACATTACTCTCTCCCTACTCTGAAGTGCCTTGTAATAGCTTTGACGACTGCGCCTCATCTTTTTGCAAACACGGACAACACTGATTCCGTCATCTACTGTTTTGATGAGGGTCTTGCTTTTAGTTTTTTTTTAACCTCTTCTGGATCCAAGCCTTGTTCCTCGCAGACAATTAAGAATTGATTCTTTGCTATGAGGTAATCGACCTGGGTATCAGCAAGTGATTCTTTTAACTCCCGAATCTGACGTTGCAGTTCCTTGATCCGGTCCTTCTCATTGGGTTTTTCCACACGAATTATCCTTGGTAATAATTCCAATTTACCCATTCTTTTGATCCAATACTGTATGGTATTAGTGCTCAATCCATACTTACGCCTCAGATCCTGGACACTACCCTGTCCGCTTTCCACTTGCTGAACTACTTCCTGCTTGAATGCTTCGCTGTAACGATTAATTGTCTTTTCTTTCTTTATCATAAGTCGACTAAATTTGTGTCAACTTTTTCCAGGACGACTCAT
>JAYVBH010000036.1:0-25573 GCA_043750575.1 Cyclobacteriaceae bacterium | reverse complement strand
TAGCTCCGCCTCGGAGCGACGGCGGTCTTCCTCAACCTCCCAACTTTGCCTTGACGTAAACCAGCCTTCGCTAAAGCTACGGCGGCCAAAGGCGGGCTTCGCTTTTAAGGCTCCTCCTAATTTCAAATCTCAAACTTCAATCCGGCGGGCTACGGTGGACGCTGTCCACAGCGGCCACCGAAGCTTCAGCGTAGGCGGCCTCTTCCATAGCTCCGAGGCGGAGCAACGGCGGTAAAATGATCACACTTTCCTTAACAGAAATCTCAGACTATCTCCAGAATTCATTTGTTTTTTGTTCATGGGTACCTGGACTGTTTACATTCTAAGATGCTCCGACACAAAAACCTATACTGGCTGCACAAGTAACTTTGGTGATCGATTGCTCAGACATGAACATGGAACTGTTCACTTTACCAAGTCGAGACTTCCGGTGTCTGTTATTCTGACGATTGAATTCAGAGACAAATACAAAGCCTACAACTTCGAAAAATATTTGAAGAGCGGTTCAGGTCGCGCGTTTATGAACAAGCATTTTCTTTAGGATTTGTGGGCCTCGCCCGCCGGAGCGCTGTCTCAGTGCGACCGCGTGCGCCTTAACGCAGCGGTGGCGCAAGGCGGGTAAGCTCCTCCTTGCGTCGATTAACCTGCCTATTCTTCGCGACAATTGCGTCAAATATACAGGCTGAATCAGGCAAAATATTGCAAATGCGTAGAAGAGGCTCTATATTCGACGCATAATATGCGTGGAAAGTACATCTATCAACGAAAGGATTGGCCTGAATTTCAATGGCAACAGGAAATACTGGCCAAGACCTTGACAACCGTGCGCCACAAACAAGGAAAACTGACGGGACGCATGGAAGCACTTGGCTTTAACCTGCGAAATGAAGCCAGCCTGCAAACACTGACACTCGATGTGTTAAAATCAAGTGAGATCGAAGGTGAAATGCTAAACCGCGATCAGGTTCGCTCGTCCATTGCCAGGCGCCTAGGTCTGGATATCGCCGGTCTGGTTCCAGCAGACAGACATGTAGAAGGTATTGTTGAAATGATGCTGGACGCCACGCAGCAATACCAAAACGAACTTACTGCAGATCGGTTGTTTGCCTGGCATGCGGCCATGTTTCCGGCAAGTCGTAGCGGCATGCCTACCAACGCCAGGGCTTCGGAAGGGAGCCGAAAAATAAAAGTGGGCGCATGGCGCGACAATACCCTGCAAGATCCCATGCAGGTGGTCTCCGGGCCGATGGGAAAGGAACGCATTCACTACGAAGCACCTGAGTCGGGCGTCCTTAAAAAGGAAATGACCGCGTTTCTGAAATGGTTCAATCACACCATTGACATCGATCCTGTTTTGAAGGCCGGCGTCGCACATCTCTGGTTCGTTACCATCCATCCATTTGACGATGGAAACGGCAGGATCGCGCGCGCCATTGCCGACATGCAACTTGCGCGCTCGGATGAAAGCATGCAACGCTTTTACAGCATGTCCGCACAGATCAGAAAGGAACGAAATGACTACTACGATATCCTGGAGGCAACTCAAAAAGGAACCCTTGATATCACTACCTGGCTTGAATGGTTCCTTGCTTGTCTAAACCGGGCGTTGGCCGCGTCAGACGAAACACTGGAAGGCGTAATGAAAAAAGCTAAGTTTTGGGAAGCCCATTCAGGTACCCGACTCAATGCCCGACAGCAATTTATACTGAACAAACTCCTGGATCATTTTGAAGGAAATCTGACTTCCTCCAAATGGGCGAAGATGGCGAAGTGCTCACACGATACAGCCTTGCGTGATATTCAGCATTTGATGAATGAAAATATTCTGGCGAAAGATCCAGCCGGAGGCAGAAGTACGAATTATTTTTTAAAGTAATATGCGAGGTTGTCGCGGATTTGCAATCGGGAAATCTTCCTTTGTCGCAAGAATTTTAGTCCTTCGAGGACCGCCAGGGGCGCGAGGAAGGCGGGCAGCAATGTCCGATAGCCCGGCAATTCAAAGCTGAAGAGTTCACGCAGTCCCGGCACGGTGATAATCGTCACCAGAATCAGAAAGGCGATGAGCAGGATGATGATGGCCGCATAATTTGGTTCCTGGATGACAGCCAGAAAAGACCCCGGTGATCATGATCACCTGAACGCCGGCGCGCATACATTCGTCGATGGCCTTGGGAACTTCCGGGCGAATGGGATCCTCGAGGCCGAGAAATTTGAAACTTTAGACTTTAGACTTTAGGAGGGTGAGTTTCAATAATCAAATACTCTTTTTTCGAAATCGACTGCCGCGCAATCAATTCGGCGATGAAGCCCGTGAGAAACAACTGCGTGCCCAACACCACGGCGACAAGCGCGAGGTAAAAAATGGGCTGCTGCGTGATTTCACGCTTTAAGGGAATGTGAGAGATATAAACCGAATCGAGCTTGTCCCAGAGAATCTTCATCGTAAAAAAGAAACCCACCACGAAGGATACCGTTCCCCAGGCTCCAAAAAAGTGCATGGGCCTCCGTGCAAACCGGCCCACAAACGTGATCGTGAGCAGATCCAGAAACCCGCGCACAAAGCGCTCCCAGCCAAACTTGCTTGTCCCATATTTGCGCTCGTGGTGCTCAACCACTTTCTCGCCGACACGCGTGAAGCCCGCCCACTTGGCGATGACTGGAATATAACGGTGCATCTCGCCGTACACAGTAATGCTTTTCACCACCACACGGGAATACGCCTTGAGGCCGCAGTTGAAATCATGCAACTTGATGCCGGAGATCAGGCGTGTGACGTAGTTGAAAAACTTCGAGGGGAATGTCTTTGAAATCGGATCATGCCGTTTCTTCTTCCAGCCAGAAACCAACTGAAATCCGTCCTCCCGGATCATCTTGTACAACCCAGGAATTTCTTCAGGACTGTCTTGCAAGTCGGCATCCATGGTGATGACCACCTCTCCTTGCGCCGCCCGAAAGCCGGTGTGCAGGGCAGCAGACTTTCCAAAATTCCGGTTGAAACGAATGGCTTGAAAAGACGGGTTGATGACACTTATCTTCACCATCTCCTCCCACGTGCGGTCAGAACTCCCGTCATCAATGAAGATAACCTCATAGGAATACCCGTTTGCCTTCATAACGCGGTCAATCCAGGCGCCCAGCTCAGGGATGGATTGCTCTTCGTCTTTGGCGGGGATGATGATGGAGATGTCGAGGGAGTCTTTCAAGTCAGGAGTCAGGAGTCAGGAGTTAGGAGTTAGGAGTCAGAAGTCATGAATCATAGTTAGAAGTCTGAACGTAGAGGCCGGATCACCGACTTAATTAGGTCAATCAGGTTAATCAAGGTAATCCTGGTCAAGCTTCCACGGGGACATTCTTTCTGACAAACAAAGCGGTGATGAGCGCAATGATACAGTAAGCAATCATTGCCTTGACATAACCGAAAGCCTGGCCGCCAATTGAAAATTGATCGACCATATCGGTACGCATCTTGTCAATGGCCTGGTCCATCGCCTCTTGTTGCATGCCGAATCCGGCCATCATCTCTTCTGTATTCTGAATGGCAGCATCCGTCAGTTTTTGAGGCAGTTCAGGATCAACCAAATGGTAAAGCAAAATATTGAAGGCTGTACCGATCAAGCCTGAAATGGCCAACACCACAAGGCCATGCATGAACGCTTTTCCGTACGGCATGAATCCACCTATTTCCGAACGGTAGTTGATTCCAGCATAGATCACATAGCCCAAACCAATAACCAACACCAAGCCCATGAACTTGAGCGTGACCATCAATGAGATGTCGACGACATAACAAATGATTACGAGGAGGATTGAAATAACGCCCAGAATTACTCCGTGCTTAATGGCGTGATTCACCAGTGTGGGTGATTCGGCTTCTGCGGTTTGCTGATTTTCCATGGTTTATCAATTAGTTAGGGTTAGTGTGTTAAAATTACAGAGTTTATTGGGTTAATGAAATAGGACGTGCGCAGGATTATGATTGGTCAATTGGGGCTGGCGGGCAAGAAACAAGGTCACAAAGATCACGAAGGAGACACAAAGGGCACTAAGAAAGTGGGTGCAGGAAGCAAGGTCACAAAGATCACGAAGGAGGCACAAAGGGCACTAAGAAAGTGGGTGCAGGAATCAAGGTCACAAAGATCACGAAGGAGACACAATGGCACTAAGAAAGTGGGTACAGGAAGCAAGGTCACAAAGATCACAAAGGAGGCACAAAGGGCACTAAGAAAGTGGGTGCAGGAAGCAAGGTCACAAAGATCACGAAGGAGACACAAAGGGTACTAAGAAATAATCCCAAACGAGAAAGTGTGACTAATTAGGATTGGGGGTCCTCCGAAGGACGATAGAGACAATGATGCTCACAAAGAAGCTGATGATAAAGCTCTGAAAGAAGTATCGGCTGGCCATAAAATAGCGGTCGGCATTTTTCAACTCCTCAAGACTCTGAGCGAAAACCTCCTTGCCGATCCGTTCGATGTCCTCCGGTGAAAAGGACTTCGTTTGCGTCAATGCCAGCGAAATAAAGTCTGTGACAAATTCCGGATTAAATGCGGCGAAGGCTACGATGCCCAACCAGCATAGCAGCGCGCAAACCACGGTAAACAAAAATCCCCCGATCATCCCCTGCCAGAAATACAGCGTGCCTCCCTGGTGGAAATCACGGAATTCCTTGAGGAAGAAGAGCATCATCACCGCGAAGACTGGTATTCGGGGGTCAACAAACGGGTTGATCAGAAACGGGTGCTTGCCCATGTAGTACAGGGCGATCATGAATCCCACGCAGAGCACCGCGCCGATCACACCATACCGACTCCCCACCCGGACGAGCGGGGAAGTAAACATTTTATTTAGCATCGAAAGAATTCTTACCGTTGCAGAATACGGCAACCGCTTTCCCTTTTATCGGTTGTCCCCACCAGGGAGAGTTCGTGGACTTTGACAAGTTGGTCTTGCTGTCAAGCACCCACTCGAGCGAAGGATCAATCACGGTAAGGTCGGCCGCCTCACCTACTTCTATTTTGGGAACTGCCACACCCACAAGCTTCCTTGGGTTAGTTGTTACTTTTTCAATCAACTCCTCCCAACCCACTTCAACTGACAAACTCGTCAGGTTCGACGCGAAGGTTTGTAGATTGATGATGCCAAAGTCGGCCATATCAAATTCCAGGCTCTTCGACTCTTCATCCTGCGGCACATGTCCTGAACAAATCACATCAATGGTGCCGTCTGCCAGGCCCTTGATCAGCGCAGCGTTGTCCGTCTTTTCACGAAGCGGAGGATTCACTTTGAAATTGGTATCAAAGTCAGCCAATGAACTATCCTCAAACAGCGGTTGATAGCTAGTGATGTCACAGCTAATGCTAATCCCCTTCTTCTTCGCCATCCTCACAAGGTCAATGCTTTTGGCCGTGGACAGCTTTGACGCATGGAGCCGGCCGCCTGCATACCTGAGCAGATCAAGGTTTCGGCTCAGAGCAATACTTTCTGCTATGCCGGGCATGCCCTTCAACCCCAGTGACGTGCTGTTTACTCCTTCATGCATCTGACCAAACATATTCAACCAGGTGTCTTCCGGGTGGTCGATCAGAAGGCCGTCAAATTTTTGCAGATACTGAAGTGCTTTGAGGAAAATATCGGTGTGCCAAACGGTTTTTAGTCCGTCCGTGAATCCCACGGCACCGGCCTCCATAAGATCAATCATCTCTGTCAGCTCTTCACCTTTGTTATTGTGCGTGACAGAAGCCAGCGGGAAAAATTGAACCAGTCGCTTGTCGTTGCCACCCAATACATTGCGTACTTCATTCTTGGTTTGAACGCTTGGGTTGGTGTTGGGAAGAATGGCCAGGCCGGTAAATCCTCCGGCGGCAGCTGCACGCGCGGCGGAGGTAAGGTCTTCTTTTTGCTCAAAGCCTGGGTCGCCTACGTAGGTGCCTAAGTCAAACCATCCTGTTGACAGAATCAACCCCTTCCCATCGATTACTTTGTCAGCGGAATATTTCTTGTCGCCGATCTCAGTAATGCGTCCATTGTTAATAAGTACATTCTTGATTTTTTTATGGAACGGAGAACCCGCGTTCAGGATTTTGGCGGATTGGATCAGGATCTTCATTCAGGCGTAGTTGATTTACTTCAAAAACCGGATGAGCAAGACTTCAGCAAGGAGGAAGAGCAAGGCGGCAACCAGGGCATACTTCCACAATTGCCGCCCCAAATATCTTTCTTTTATTTCGTTACTGAAAGAACCCTCGGCCGCCGGACGGAAAATTGAAACATTATCTCCGCCCCCGAGCATGGTTTTCACCTCTTCCCCTGTCCATTGGTCCAACAGTGATTCACGCTTATCCATATCAAAGGCGATCATTCCCAGGGTATCCGTTTGAATCCTGGCAACATAAAAGCCCGGATCGATGGAAAACCGTGGTATTTCCAGAACAACCCGGTCTCCACTACGGCGTTGCGTCGGGACAATCTCTTGCTTGCCAGAGAGGGTGACGGGAGCTTCACCAGCCAGGCTGTCCATTTGAAGGGTGGCGATGCTCTCACTCAATAGATAATATGGCTTCTGGCTGATTCGGTGACCCGAGGCTGCCATCCGGTACATTACTGGTACAAAAATGGCGTGGCTCTGGAAATCTGAAAATTGATTCTCGAGGGGTGCGGCCAGTACAAATGTGTTTCCTGACCGGGAGAGAAATGGTGTTCCGTCTTTGAACGAAAGCAGGGCTGATCGATCATCCCCCCATGCAAGGACAGACTTGGCGCGTGGCATGGCCAGAACTGTCGAACGCTCCTCAAACACATTTTCAAAGAAAGGATTCTGGAAGTCCGGCTTATCAAGTTCCTGCATGGTGGTTGCGCCTGCAGCACGAAGCGGGAGGTTGCCGGCAAGGGAACGTAGGTTAGTACCATCAGTTTTGCTTGATGGAACAAGGAAAACTGTTCCGGGTCCTTGCTGATATTCTTTCAATGCGCCAGCCAGGCCAGCATCAAGGTTGTCAATCCCGTTGAGTATGACCAGATCTGATTGAGAGACGATTCCCAGATCAACATTGCCAGGTGTAAAGGCGCGGTAGGCAAAGAGTGCCGTATTGCCAAAAACCTCTTCAATAAAACCCGATGAATTCCGGATCTCCGTCACGCGGATCCGTTCCGAAAAATTTAAGGTGAGATAAAATACGTTGTCAAAACTCACGGGAAAATCGGTGAAGCTCAAAACCAGGCGATTCATTCCGCTCAGACCCTGGGCAAGGTCAAATTTTACAGCTGCCGTCGCATTGGGCTCCAGATCGACGGAGGCTGAACCGGATTGAATGTCGTTGATGGATAGTTTGATCACCATCCCCGACCGGGCTTTCATCCCTGCATTGCGAACCCGCACGTTTAGTATATTCCTTTGGCCACCCACGACAAACGGATCTTCCAGATAGACAGAATCAATCAACACATTCGAGGCTTGATTCAACGGGATGGACACCAGGTGCAACGACTGGAGACTATCCGTCCTGACGGAGGCAAGATCCAGTGTGGACTTTTGAAAGTCGGAAATCCAGAATAGTTCATTGTTTCCAGCAGCCGCACGATCACGCACTTCGGCAAACGTACGAGAGACAGGTGAAAGTCTGATTTGAGTCAGGAGATCAAGGAGCTCGGCTTTGGTTTTATAGGAATTGGAAAATGGTGCAAAGTCATTAGTGACCAGTTTGTAACGGGTGTCGGCCGGAAAGAGCGAAGCAACTTCGCGCGTAAAATTCAGCCCCGCATCAAGGGCGCGGGTTTGGTCACCAATTGCGGAGGTCATGCTGTAAGAATTATCCAGGTAAAGGGTCACTTCACGACCCGGCGTGATTTGTTCTGTAGCTGGCAGGAATGGTTGGGCGAAGGCGATAACCAGAAAGAAGAGAAACAACAGGCGCGAGGCCAGTACGAGGTATTGTTTTAGTTTCCGTTTCTGAGTTGTCTCCTGCCGGATCTGGTTCAGGAGCCTGGTATTGGAAAAGAAAATCCGGGTGGTTTTGCGAAAATTAAAGAGGTGGATGAGGATGGGGATCGCAAGTGCGGTCAGGGCCCAAAGAAAGAGGGGAAAAGCAAAACTAATCATGATTCAAAGATTCAAGGATTAGTGGATTAAAGCATTCATTTCAGTGGCAAGATACATCCTATCCCCCATCACCAAATCACCGAATCACCGAATCAAACAAATTATTCCCGTACCCTAGGCAACGCGAACACCCTTTTCTGCATTTTGCCGTAAACCCCCTATTCTGAAAGAGCCGGACATCGTAGAACGCTGCAAGACTGGAGACCGAAAGGCTCAGGAAGCGCTCTTTGGGCGCTATGCAGACCCGATGTTCCGACTTGTAAGCCGTTACATCAAGAGCACCGTCGACAGTGAGGATGTGCTGATTATGGCCTTCACGAAAGTGTTTGCCAACATTTCAAGCTTTAGCGACCGTGGAGAAGGGAGCTTTGAAGGTTGGATACGAAAGGTGGTCGTGAATGAAGCGCTCATGTGGCTTCGTCGCAGACACAATTTCAATATGACGGAGACCCTCGGCGAGGGCAGTGACCCTGTTGACCTCGGTGCATTCAGCGGACTGCCGGCCGAAGAGATTTCCCGTTTTATTTCTGAATTGCCAAATGGATATCGCACGGTGTTTAATCTATTTGTGATTGAGGGATATACGCACCTGGAAATTGCAGGCATGCTTGAAATATCCGAGAGCACATCGCGCACACAACTATTCAAGGCAAAGACACTTCTTAAGAAAACACTAACCCAGGAGGGGTTTCACTATGGAACATGAAGATGAATTGAGAATCCGGGAAAAAATAAAAGATCTTGATCACGCGCCACAGGCGTGGGACAAAGAACTGGTATGGTCTTCAATCCGGTTTCACGGCACAAAGCCAGCACGACGCATCGTCGTCTATTATGCAGCCGCATCCCTGGCGTTGGCAGTGGCGATTATATTCTATAGCGTTGAACTAACTGAACGAGTAGCATTACGCGCAAGAATCAGTGAACTTGACCTGGCGCTGGAACAAACCCGAAACGCAGTCAGGCCAAAAGAAACAAATCAAGCCGCCTTGATTGCTGAATGTCCCGAAGCAAACCAGGCTCCTGTCCAACTGCCTCGTGTAGCAAAACATTTGAATAGGACTGAACCCGCGATGATTGTAAGAGGCAAGGAGCCAGTTGAACCCAACCCTTCTCTGCCTCAGACTGAGGTTGCTAAAGAAACACCACAAACGGAAGTAATTGTTGCGACACCCATAGAACAGATAGATCCAATCAATGAGCCAGCGTCTCCCCCGACCAGTCTGGTGATTCTTGGGAAATCATTGACCGTCGCCGACCATTCAGCCCAGAAGAAAGGACGACTAAAGATGCGTCTTTTTCAGGGTGAGGATGATGAGGCGATTGGAACATCATCTTCCACACCCATCACTACCCTGGCCAGCATCAATAACTGATAAATCACGACCTCATGAGATTACCCATCTGCCTCACCACATTTCTCTTGCTTGGCCTTACCGTTCAAAGCCTTGCGCAGCCCAAATTCAAGTTGTATCCTGATTCCATTCGCGTGGAGCTGCCCGATTTCAATGGCATGGTTGTATTCGAAATGCGCAACTATGCGCAGTCCACAGACTTCGTGCGCATTTTTTCAAAGACCCTCGGTGAAGCCTTGGGCAACGTGAAGAAAAGCACTGGGAAGCCACTGGCAGAATCAGAACCCCTCCACATCGAAATGCACATCATGCCTGAAGGCTGGAAGGAAGTTGGGATTGGAACAAAACCGTTCGGCGAAAAACAACTAGTCTCGATTCGCCCAATGGACCCGCCGCAGACGACCATGACAATAATAAAAGACAAAGGCATTGTGGAGTTGCTTCCTCCAGGATGGGAATTGCATCTCATATCGAAGGACTACAATGTAAAGGTCTACGCTTCGACCTTCGCAGCCATGGAAAGCATCGTTTCCGTGGACTTTGGCATCGTGGCAGAAGCCATGAGCGCTGATGAAGGAATGAAAACACTTGGAAGAAAGAGCATTGAATCACAATTCATTGTCCGTAATCAACGGATCGACCAGCGTGCCGTTAACTACGTGCATCCGGGCGATCAGATTTCCCTTGGCATTTATGGAGGCGTCGGACTGGTTCAAAATATTCTTTATCCTGAACTCTCATTCAAACTCGCCCTGAATTTCAGAGATCGGTTTCGTCGTCCAAATTTCCGCACCTCACTCATTTATGATAACCTGTTCTTCGCCCAACAAACAACGGATGGATTTGCCACAAACATCAACGGCTTTCTCTCTGCGGGTTTTGAAAAGAACTTCAACCGCAAGACAGCCCAGCCAAGTTGGAGCGGGCTCGGCATTGGCTTCCTGGTCCGAAACAGCGGAAACTATTTCACCGGCAACACTGCGAAATTTTTCATTACACACTCCATCCCAAACAGTCGCTTCAGCGTGATACCGGAATTTTACCTGACCGATGACTTTAAGAAGTTTACGTTTGGGATGACGCTCAAGTACTCGTTCTGAGGTATTGAGGTGTTTAGGTGTTGAAGTGCTAAAGTAGTGAGGCGTCAAGGGGTGGGGGATTAAGTTGATAATCCTTCCATCAAGGTAAAGATTTGAAAATGGGCCGGAGCCCCTTGTTTACCCCTTCCCATTTTCAAATGTTCAAATTGATGCATCTTCAATTTATTCCTTCGGTTTCCCGCCCAGCATCAACATATCATTCACATTAACCTCAGTGATGTACTTCTTCTCACCCTTTCCGGAATCGTATGCCCGGTGGATGAGTTTGCCCTCGACGCAGACTTCATTTCCCTTCTTGAGGTATTTCCCCGCCACCTCAGCAAGCTTGCCCCAGATGATGACATTGTGCCATTGAGTGTCTTCCACCTTTTCGCCTTTTACATTTTTGTAGGCGTCGGTGGTGGCAATTGAGAAGGAGGCCTTCTTCGATTTCTCATACACCTTCACCTCCGGGTCTTTGCCCAGGCGGCCGATGAGGGTGACACTGTTGCGTAAACTTTTCATACAGATTTTGTTTTGGTTTTAACGATGCGGGACATTTGCCCGCCGTCACAAACGTGCAAAAGGGAAAGAACCTGACCCGATTTAAAACGAATACTTTCGGATATGCGCGCCTGAATTGATCGATCATCAGGTTTTCCGCACAGCCAATGACTCTCAATTGATTGCCCGGGTTTCTATTTTCACATCATGGCAGAGCGAACATGCACTGAGTGTCAGGCACCTTTGTTGGGCAGAATCGACAAACGATTCTGCTCCGACCAATGCCGCAGCACGCACAACAACCGCCGGAACAGTGAACCCAACAAGCATGTGCGGGAAGTCAACAATATATTGCGCAAAAACAGACGCATTCTCGACGAACTTAATCCGGGCGGAAAAATCAAAGTATCTGCTGCCCGTTTAAGACAACAAGGATTTGACTTCCGCTATCATACCTCCGTCTCCCCCGGCCGCGACGGCGCCGTCTACTACTATTGTTATGATCAGGGATATATCCCTATCGAAAAGAACTATTTTCTCCTTGTCCTGCGCAACGACAACGCACAATAAGTGGGCTAAAGCCCTGTGATGAATGGAACTTGCTATCCACGGCCTGAAGGCCGTGGCAATGGCCGGGCAATTTGCCAGACCCCCATCACAGACTTGAAAAGAAGATTTCAGAGGACTTTAGTCCATGCTCTTCAAGACGATTGAAAGTCATACCAATAGTCAACACTGAAAAGTCCTCCATGCGGAAGATGAATCTCAAAAGTCGTGCTCACTCCCCCGTTTGCCCCGGCTTTAAAGCCGGGAAAACAATCAATAACTGAGTTAAGCCCAGAAGGAATAGCATGCATCCTTATTCGGCCTGAAGGCCGTGGCAATGGCCGGGCAATTTGCCAGACCCCCACTCACAGACTTGAAAAGAAGATTTCAGAGGACTTTAGTCCATGCTCCGTGGCATGACGGAAGGGTGTCCTGCACCTTAAGGTGTAGGACACCCTGGATTGACAATTAGTCATTAACAATTAACTTTCGTCCCGCACACAAATCTTATCATGACAAACTGGTCTCTACAAGGCAAAACGGCCATTATCACTGGGGGAACCAAAGGAATCGGCAAAGCCATCGTGGATGAGTTTGTCACGCTGGGTGCGGACGTCCTCGCCGTGGCCCGGGATCTTAGCCTGGCAGAAAAAAATCCAAAGGCCTCATATCTTGAAGGGGATGTCACAGACCCGCTGTTTCGCCAAGAGCTCATTTATTCAGCGAATGAAAAATGGGGTATGTTACATGTCCTCGTAAACAACGTGGGCACCAACATCAGGAAGAAATTTACCGAATATGCCGAAGAAGAGTATCGCAAGCTCTTTGAAACAAACCTGTTTGCCATGATGGCCCTCACGCAATCAACTTTTGACCTCCTGAAAAAATCGGGCAACGGGAGTGTGATCAACATCGCTTCGGTAGCCGGGTCTATCGATGTACAAAGTGGGCCACCTTATGGCATGACCAAAGCGGCAATTATTCAGTTTGGGCGGCACCTCGCTGTCGAGTGGGCACCCACGATCCGCGTTAATACTGTCTCTCCCTGGTACATTCAAACTCCGCTTACTGAGCCCGTGCTCACTCAACCCGATCGGCTTGAACGGATTCTTGCCCGTACCCCCATGGGCCGGGTTGGCCAACCTCGTGAAGTCGCCGGCATCACTGCCTTCCTGGCGATGGACCATGCCAGCTACATCACGGGTCAAAATATTCTTGTCGACGGGGGCATGACATCTAAAGGGCTATAAGCCTCTCTTGTCTGATGAATCTTAGACGCTGCTCCATTAGTCTCCTCCCCATCCTCTTTGCCCTTGCGGCATGCGAAACAAAGAAGAGCGTTGTGCCCGGCATTCCCCTGGAACTCGCCGTTGAAAGGAAGAATACCATTCAAAATGTCAAGTATAATCTTTTCTTCGACATTCCACCGTCAAGGACTGACAGCATCCCCGCACGTGCAACAATCTCGTTCAACTGGAAGAAAACACCGGCCGATCTTCAATTGGATTTTCTCTCCACTGCATCATCAATCAAGAGCATCCTCGTCAATGGTAATGCTGTCAAGATCCGCTACGAGAGCGAGCATATCCTGATTGATGCCGATCAACTTAAGAACGGGTCCAACGCAATAACAATTGATTTTACCGCTGGGGAGGCGGCGTTGAACCGCCACGACGATTACTTATACACACTTTTTGTTCCCAGCCGCGCATCAACATGCTTTCCGGTGTTTGATCAGCCAGATCTGAAAGCAATCTATCGGCTTGAACTCCTCCTCCCTGCTTCCTGGAAAGCCGTGTCAAATGGGAAGATCACATCTACCGAAATCGTGAATGACAAGAAGCGATTGCGCTTCAGCGACACGAAGCCTACCAGTTCCTACCAGTTTGCATTTGCTGTGGGAAATTTTCAGGAGGCAACCGATCCTGTATCCGGCATGACCATGTATTACCGGGAGACTGATTCCATCAAGGTAGCAAGGAATGTCGCCCGGATATTCGAACTCCACCGGCAGTCTCTGGTGTGGCTGAAGGAGTATACCGGGATAGATTATCCATACGAAAAATTTGACTTTGCGCTGATGCCAGCCTTCCAATTTGGTGGGATGGAACACCCCGGTAATATTTTCTATAGGGAAAGTAGCTTGTTCCTGGAGCCCTCCGCATCCATCAACGAAGAAATGGGTCGGGCGAGCCTGATCGCCCATGAAACCGCACACATGTGGTTTGGCAACCTCGTCACCATGCAGTGGTTCAACGACGTTTGGTTAAAAGAAGTGTTCGCCAATTTCATGGCCGCCAAGATGGTGAGCCCATCGTTCCCTACACTCAATCATGAGCTGAGGTTCTTGCTGGATCACTATCCATCCGCTTACGAAATCGACCGCAGCAGGGGTGCTCACCCGATTCAACAACCGCTGGACAACTTGCGCAATGCCGGAAGCGTTTACGGTGCCATCATCTATCAGAAGGCTCCGATCATGATGCGCAACCTTGAGGCTTGGATGGGCGAGGATAACTTCCAGCTCGGATTGCGCGATTACCTTACTACCTACGCATATAAGAATGCAACGTGGGACGACCTCGTGGCGAGCCTGAAGAAGTACACCCAACAGGATCTGGAAACATGGAACAACGCTTGGATCAAGACAGGTGGAATGCCCGAGATCGCTGTTACTCAGGCGACCGATGGCAAATTCTTCCTTGCAATAGCCAATGATACGTCAGGGATTGTTTGGCCTCAAACGGTTGAATACAAGATAAAGACAAAATACATTGATATCGTACAGAAAGTGACGTTCCGAAATTCCTCAAAACCCTTATTGACAAAATGGGTGGAATCAAATATGATTATCATCCCTAACTACAAGGGCAAAGGGTACGGTTACTTTCATTCCTCACCAGAATTTCTGCTGGCAGAAATTCCCAAACAAAATGATACCGAAGTGCGTGCAGGAATGTGGATGAATGTTTGGGAGATCTTTCTTCGCGGCGAGCTGGATCCGGTCCTCTTGATGAATAATCTAATCGGCGCAATAGAAACCGAGTCTGATCCCTTATTGTTGGTATACCTCGCTGACAAATTGACCCAAACCTATTGGCAATTCCTCACTCCCGCTCATCGCGCTTTGATGGGGAAAAATATCAACGACCATCTTTTCAAAAGGTTGATCATTGAGAAAGATAATTCCATTAAGCGTACGCTTTTCAATACCTACCGGGCCGCTTCCAATACGCCGGAAGGCAATACGAATCTTAAGAAACTATGGACGAAAGAAATTACCGTCGGCCTTGAACTATCAGAACGTGACTACATTCAACTTGCCTATGCGCTGGCTTTGCGTGAGGCAGACGGTTATCAGGAAGTACTAAAACAACAGTTGTCGAAAATAACAAACCCAGACCGAATTGCTGAAATGGAATTTGTTATCCCTGCTCTTTCTCCCGATCCGGCTATCCGCGATCAATTCTTTCAAAGCCTTTCAGACAAAAAGAATCGCACACATGAGCCGTGGGTACTTCAGGGACTGCGACTACTTCACCACCCCCTCCGGGCTGAACATTCTGTACGTTATGTAAAGACTAGTCTGATGATGCTGGAGGAACTTCAACGAACTGGAGATATCTTCTTTCCCAAAGCTTGGTTAGATGCTACACTTGGGGAGTATCAATCAGGGCAGGCTGCTGACGCTGTGCGGGAATACCTGAAGGAAAACTCAGGCTTGAGGCAGGATCTGCGGAATAAGCTATTGCAATCTTCTGACATGCTTTTCCGAGCCGAGGAAATCGTTAAGAAGAACACGGTAATTACCCCGAAATAGGAAATACCCAACTTCATTCTCGTTTTATCGTTAGCATTCAACAGAGAAGAATTTAATTACCATAGCTCCTCAAAAACTCCAATAGCCATGAAAGCAGCCATTTCAATTCTATTCCTGTTCTTTGTCCTCCTCGCCCACGGACAGGAATCACTCCTGGTTTCGCCACAGTGGCTAAACGATCACAAGAACGATCCTGACCTTGTCATTCTTCAGCCAAATCAAATGAAGCTGGACTACGACCTGGAGCATATTGCGGGTGCGCGATACATATGGCCCTCCGCAGTCTCTCCGGATAGTCCCCAAGGCTCCATGAACGCACCCGACTTGGAAAAAGCAAATGAATTGTTTGGATCCATCGGCATTTCTAACGACTCCCGTGTGGTTCTTTGTCATGTCCGAAACGAAGTGAGTCAGACCACCCGAATCTTTCTTGTCCTTGAACAAATGGGCATGAAGGGTAAAGTGATGTTCCTCAATGGCGGGTTGGAGGCATGGAAGAAAGCAGGCTTCGCGGTCACCGCCGATGTGCCTGTGGTCAAGAAAGCAAAGTTCAACGCGGTAACATCTCCGTTAATTGTGGATAAGGAATATGTAAAGGAACACCTTCACTCAACATCTACGATTATTGTCGATGCCCGGATGAAGCCTATCTACGACGGTGACCCGGCAGGACAACCGCGTGATGGTCACATTGCCGGTGCGCAGAATATTCCATACACCGAGATGCTTGATCCCGCAACATTTATTTTCAAACCTTCAGATCAGTTGCAGTCATATTTTACACCGGTTGCAACGACAGAAAAAGAACTGGTAGTCTATTGCTTCATCGGCCAAACCGCTAGTGTTGTTTACATGGCCGGAAGGATCCTGGGTTACAACATGAAACTCTATGACGGCTCAATCCAGGAATGGAGCCGCATAAAAGAGCTTCCCATGGAGAAGACAGAGAAAAAATAGATGCCGCCCGATTAGATAGATAAAACATCCTCTCTGCGGAATTTGCGTTGAGCTTCGTGGCCTTTGCGTGAAAAGATGCCCGCTAAGGAGACGGAAAGAAAACGCAAAATAGATGTTGTCCGATTAGACAGATAAAGTATCCTCTCTGCGGAATTTGCATTGAGCTTCGCGGCCTTTGCGTGAAAAGATGCACGCAAAGAAGACGCACAAAATACCACAAAGATCATGTTAACATTTTATTAACTCCTTCGTCTTCACCAGCAAAGAGCAACTTCTTTAGCGTATTTTGCGTTATAATGAAGCCGTTGAGTTTTACTTGAGTCACCATTTTTTGAGCAGACGAATAGTTAACGGCCATTCGAGGTGAGTACCAAATTTTATGGTGAATACCCGAAACAAAACTCCAGTTTGTTTGGATTGAATATTTTATGAGTTGGACAACCGTATACATATCAGGAAAGTCAGATTTTCGTCAGGAGGTCAAGCGAAAGCTTGAGTACTCCTCAATTCCGCATATGCCCGGGTACATCGAGGCCTACCCCGGCCAGGAGCCGTGTGACTTGTACTGGCTGGATGGTACAGTGGCCATGCGCAAACTCAAGCAATCGATTGGAGGGAAGCTGATCTGGAAACACCGGCTTCGCTTTTATACTTCCTTGGAAGATTTTATGGCCGCGCAGCAGACACCCGCAGAACCCGGGTTTACGTACCGCGAACGCGAAATGATCAGCGAAATGCGGGCGGCTTCCTAAAAAATGTCCGCACTATCCCTTATTCAAAATGTTACGGTTTAAGAAAAGGAGTGGTCTTCAGACTACTTATTGAAGATCTGATCCAGGTCGTAAAGCAAATCGCATAGACGCTCAGCAGCAGGGTCACCATCAAAATTCCGGATCGCATAAGTGGCCACACTACTTTTCTCCGGAAACTCTCCTTGCTCACTGATGATTTGCTTGATCCGCGGCAACAGAATGAATTGAATCCATTGCTCAAAGGCCATCGTTCGGGAACCGAAAGCGCCCATGTCCTCGAACTTATCCTCTGGCAGGGGCTGGGCATCCCACCGATTCAGACTTATCAACTCTGCCTCTATTTCCGCTGCTTTCGCAGCCACAAGTGTATAAATTGATGATGCCGATTCCATAAGTTTATTACTCAATGTACACGATTGAATAGACAACTCCAAAATTTTGTCACCCCGTGCATCTCATTTTGAAAATGCCTATCAGCAAATTTTGATATCTTCCCTTCATATTACCCTAACGCCCCAAACATGCTGAACAACGCCCAACGGGTAGGTATCATTGGAGGACTGCGGACGCCGTTTGTCCGATCCTTCCGCGAATACAGCCGGACCACCAATCAGGAAATGTTGGTTGCCACTATCAATGCGCTGGCAAAAAAATTTAACCTGGAAGGCCGGCGACTCGGCGATGTGGCCCTGGGTGCGGTCATGACTAGCTCCATTGAATGGAACATCGGTCGCGAAGTAGTTTTGGGAAGTACCCTCCACCCGTCTACGCCTGCCTTCAACGTGCAGCGGGCATGTGCAACCAGCCTGGAAACGCTAAATCTTATCTCACTAAAAATTGCAGCTGGCCAAATAGACTGTGGAATTGCTGGAGGAAGTGACACGAACAGTGACCTGCCCATCATGATACAACGCGCCCTGGCCTGGAAACTTATTGATATTAACCAGGCGAAGAGTTTTAGTCAGCGGCTTTCCAAGGTGCTTACTGTAAAATTACGTGACCTGACTCCCGCCTACCCAGCCATCGTCGAGCCGCAAACAGGACTCTCCATGGGACAGCATACAGAAAAAATGGTTAAAGAATGGGGGATCAGCCGGACCGAACAGGATCAGCTTGCATTTGAAAGTCACGGGAAGGCAGCGAAAGCATATGCAGAGGGATTTTACGAGGACCTTGTTTTTGAATTCAAAGGAGTTGCTCGCGATCCCATGGTTCGCGCAGATACAACAATGGAAAAGCTCGGCACGCTGAAGCCTGCATTCGATCGAAGTGACAAAGGGACCCTCACCGCTGGCAACAGCACTGCATTCACCGATGGCGCCGGTGCTGTGCTCCTTGCTTCAGAATCGTTTGCCAAGACGCATAATCTTCCTCTCCTGGCATTCGTGCAAGATGTGCAGGCAACTGCGGTCGACTATGTCGGCGGCGGTGCAGGACTCCTGATGGCGCCGGCGGCAGCAGTAGCCGAGTTGCTGAAGCGCAACAACCTTCGCCTGCAAGATTTTGACTACTATGAAATTCATGAAGCTTTCGCCGGTCAGGTACTCTGTACATTAAAAGCCTGGGAGAGTGAATCCTATTGCAAAAAGGAGCTCGGCCTCGATCGGGCACTCGGCTCGATTGACCGCAACAAGATGAATGTTAGAGGAGGCAGTCTTGCGTTAGGGCATCCGTTCGGGGGCACGGGCGCTCGCTGCGTAAGCACATTGGCAAAATTGCTCCAGCAAAAGGGCGGCGGCACTGGATTGATCTCGATATGCACAGGAGGCGGCATGGGTGTTGCGGCTATTATTAAGCGGTAAGTCGATGTCGTATCAGGAAATAGAACAAAAAATACTCAATGCCTTGATCCGGGAAGATCGACCGGAAGCCATGATCAACGCGATGCAGGCAGTTGCTCCGAATGAAAATTACGACAACGTGTTTGAAGCTGTCATCGCAATGCAAAATAAGAACTATGTCAAGGTTGTCTACTGCACACATCCAAACGTTATCAACATTCAACTGACGCTAGTTGGCGAAACGGCCTTTCAAAACACAAAACACCCATGAAAGCCCTCCTTTCCATCAATGTCAACGGGATAAAATGAAATTGCCTTAACGGACACCTTACTTTTCTCTACTTTTGTACTGATGGGACACGATCATCACCATCCGACTCCTGCCTGGTCCAAGGTCACTACTGCGTTTACCGTAGGCATCTGGCTTAATTTTATTTTTGTCATCATCGAGGCCGGCGTCGGTTTCTCCATCCACTCGCTCTCTCTCCTTTCTGACGCAGCGCACAACCTCGCGGACGTCGGCACGCTTGTTTTATCACTTGTCGCGTTCCGTCTGCTCAAAGTGAAAGCAAATGAGCAGTACACCTACGGGTATCGTAAGACATCTATTCTCGTGGCTTTATTCAATTCTATGATCCTGCTCGTTTCTATTGGCGCTATCGCCTTCGAAGCCATCCACAAATCATTTGACCCCGAGCCTATGCCCGGTTCAACGATAGCCATCGTGGCGGGTATCGGCATCTTGATCAATGGTACCACAGCCCTTTTCTTTAGAAGTGAAAAAGAAAGAGACATCAATATCAAGAGTGCCTATCTGCATTTGTTAAGCGATACGCTTGTATCGGCAGGTATTGTGGTGGGCGGAATTGCCATAATCTTTACAGGCTGGTATTGGATAGACAGCGCCTTGAGTCTCATTGTAGTCATCGTAATCCTTATCAGCACCTGGCGTTTACTCCGGGAAAGCCTGAAGCTGTCACTTGACGGCGTTCCGCAAAATGTTTCGGTAACAGAAATAAACGATCAGGCACTCAGGCTGGAAGGTGTAGCTGGCCTGCATCATGTTCATGTCTGGGCCCTTAGTTCAACGGAGAACGCAATGACCGCTCACCTGGTGCTAAAACGAAACCTGGCGCACGAACAGGAGCACATAATCAAAGAGAAGTTCAGGCACGAGCTGCTCCACCGGAACATCCAGCACGTTACATTGGAAACGGAATGGGAGAACGAGCCCTGCGAATCGAAAGACTGCTAACACCAGAGAGTCAAAACTTAGAACTGCGCGCTGGCAGCTTGTAGCTAACTCAGATGTCCGATTTCTTCAACTTCAGATAGGCGAAATAGTTGAAGAGCACGGCCCAGACCAGCGCGATTGCCACGGAACTAAACGTCACATAATCCCGTATCTCCTGAAAGGCATACCGGGCAAACGGCATCGGCACCAGGTTCATGATCGACTCCAGCGGGAAGTAGGGAATAATCCCAGGGACGTAATCATCAATGTTCTTCTTGATAATCAATTCAATCAAAAACGAAGTCAATAGCAAGATGATCGTAAGACCCGAACGTTGGATGAAAAACCCGAGCATCAAGGCAAAAGACAGGAAGGCGAATACTTCCAAAAAATAGGCAGGGTAAAAGCCGATTCCTGTGAATCCATAAGGGAAGTCCAGGGCTGGTGAATAGATCAGGCCTGCAACTGCCGCAATTAAGAAGACCATGACCATGCTCACTGCGCTAAGAACAAGGTTGGTCATCACTTTTGATAGCAGAAATTGTTCCCGGCTCAATCCGTCTATGATATTCTGCCGAACGGTCCTATAGGTGTATTCATTAGTGATCGAGATCACGGTCATAATGGCGAGGCCGATCTTGAGCAGCCCTCCGCTCCAGGCGAGGTTCTGCCAAATGTCTGGGAAATGATACAGTGGAATTCGGGTAATGTTGATCTGCTGGCCAAACCCTTCAATCATTTGAGCGAGCCACTTGAGGAACTCCATGCCGCTGGCAGCACCCATGCAAAGGGTAAAGAAATACAGTCCGCAGATGATCCAAAAGGTGCGGTAATCGAAAAGTTTCTTCAGGTCAACCTTTAGCAAGTGCAGCATGATCGGCTTCGGCTAGAATTTCCAAAAATTGTTTTTCAAGGCTCTTCTTTTGAGTCACCAGGTGGGAGGCCACGATTCCCTTATCAAACAGGAACCGGTTGAGATCCAGGCTATGAAACCCATCCTTCATCTTCACAACATAGTTAGTGCCGTCCTTGCGCAAACCAGCTGTTCCGGGAAATGTTTCCAGGATAATTGGCAAGTCATCATGAAATGCCGTCACCTCAACCGTTTCTTCCCCTTTACCAACATCATCTACAGGGCCGTAGTGCACCAGGTTGCCTTTGCGAAGGACCGCAAAATGGGAACAAACCTTCTGCACTTCGTCCAACAGGTGACTCGCGAGGATAATTGTTTTTCCGGCATTCGCAATCCGCTTGATGATCTCACGGATTTCAGCGATCCCCATGGGGTCAAGTCCATTGGTTGGCTCATCCAGAATCAAAACAATGGGATCATTCAGCAAGGCTGAAGCAATCGCCAGGCGCTGCTTCATCCCCAGGGAATAAGTTCTGTACTTGTCGTGTCTCCTTTGGTCCAATTCAACAAGCTCCAGCACCTTCGGAATATTGTCAACGGGGGCCTCCTTGATCAAAGCCATTAGCTCCAGGTTCTTCTGCCCGCTGAGATAGGGGTAAAAAATGGGGTGCTCGAGCACAGCGCCGATTTTCTTGCGGAGTTGATGGGTGGGCGTCTGACCAAACCATGTAAAAGAACCTGATGTTGGATTTGTTACCCCCATTAGCATCCCGAGAGTTGTGGTTTTCCCACTGCCATTGGGGCCGAGCATACCAAAGACCTGGCCACGCTTTACCTCCAGATCAAGTTTATTGACTGCGCATAGCCTTCCAAAATTCTTGGTTAGCTGTTGAATGGATAACACCGTTTCCAAATGCCGTAGATTAGTTTATTCTTTCCTTGTTCTTTTTTCCTCGAACTGTGTCGCTCTTCTGATTTGCAAAGCTTCGTATCTTCTTGCCAATGTCTGTACTTCCATCTATTGCCGAGAAAAGCGATCCAACCTTGCTTACATCAATGGTACCTACAATATCCAGCACAAACAAGCTCGTGGAATCATTCACAAGAACGATGGTCCCCGCCTTCGTTCCCCTGGCATCCCGTAGGTAAATATCAAAGCTCCTGCCATCAATCCGGCTGGTCACAATCGGCTCGAACGCTTCCTTTTTATATTCTCCAACGAGTTTACCGTAATCAGCTGAGCCAAATTTCTCGCTCGCCTTGTCAATCATCAAGAACTTCATTTTCTCAATGTTCTCAATAAGCTGGTCAAATTCTTTATTCTCCTGCTGATTCAGCATCCGCAGTGTGTTCTTATAGAAATAGAGATTGAGGGATTCCTCATGGTTCTCTTGCAGGGCCAGGGTCGTCTTACTTTGGGCAAGGACCATCCAGCTAAAGCAAAGCAAGAAAATGAAGAGAATGATCTTTTTCATGATGTGGAAACTAAAAGTAACTAACAATCCTGATGTTAAAACGGAAACCCCTATGCGGGGTTTCCAATTCCTGAAAAGAATGGAGAACTACTCCTTTTCGCCCTCTTTCTTCTTATCGCCCTTGTCCATCTTGTTAAGATGCTGAAGCCCATCGATACTCATTTTGCTGCCAATCTTACTCACCTTCTTCAGGTCAATTTCTCCAAAGAGGCTTAACATTTTGAAGTCATCATTTCCAGCAGCGATCATCAGCAGGTCGCTGATCTTTCCACCCGATTCCTTGATGAGGAACTTCATATCCTGATCCTTGTCACGGACGAACATTAACTCTTCATAATCCTTGGGAACAATAGAAAGCGCTTCTTTGTACAATTCACGCGAATCGCGGGCATCATTCTTGGCCAGCACACGCAGTCCTTTGATCTTGCTAATTGCCTCCAGGATCTCCTTATCCTCAGGTTTCTCCACATCCATGTTCGTAAACAATCCAAACATCTTGCTGCTGACCGTCACTTGTGTGAACTCAGGGTTGTCCTGGTACTTACTGAAGAATTTTGTTACCGCGTCACTCTGTGCCTGTGCAGCCACCGACCCAGCCAACATCACAACTACCATCATTACTTTTTTCATATTACTTTGATTAAACGGTTTCTACTTTTTTCCTATTACAATAGACGACTTGATTAGATATTTATTTTCTCTTCCCGGGGTTTTATCTGAATCTTTTTCTCTGCCTCGTTCAACATTTGTATTTTACTAGCCTCCTTTTTCGCCTTACCAAAACTATTCGAGATCATCTGCAGCGCCCGCTTCGTTTCTTCAAAAGCAATTTGCGGATCGGAGTAAGTATCTTGAAGCTCTTTGGGGTATGACTTCCTGATCTCCTGGCGAATCAAAAAAGTGGCAGCTACTACAACCACAATTCCCGCCGCAATCCTCGCCATATTTCCGTAACTGAGCATGTGAATAACCTTTCCTCCTCGACGCTCCTTGAGCTTCTTTGTTACAGTTCCTTCAAAATTTAATGCCAATGTCTTTCCTTTTTCCGCACTCAAGAACAGGAACAAATCAGACGGCCCCTTCAGGGAGGAAGGAATATTTCCAGCGGCAAAGAAATCGCGCAGTCTCTGCTCGTCCTCTACCGATGTTTCGCATTGCCAGTATCTCTCCAGCAATTGTTCTACTTCATGCAAGTCCATACGAATCCATTTTTTGTAGTTTCTCCCGCACCGCATTCCGAGCCCTAAAAAGACTCACTTTAACCTGACTCATATCAATTTCAAGTATCTCACAGATCTCATTGTAACTATACCCCTCAATATCGCGGAGGTGCATCACCTGCCGCTGCTTTTCAGGCAACGCAGCCATTAATTCACCTATACGTTTCATGCTCTCACTTATTTCTGTCGATTCTGCCGGTGATAAACTATTATGTGAAATGTGCATTCCCTTTTCAATTGAATCGGTAGGCCTCCGTTGTTGTTGGCGCAGTCGGTCCAATGAGAGGTTTTTGGTGATCCGCATACACCAAGCCTCCATATTCTGAATTTCGGCCAACTGCTCCCTCCCATTCCACACCTTGATAAAAACCTCTTGAACAATGTCCTTGGCCTCCTCGTTATTCCCCAAAAGCCTGAACGCAAAGCGATAAAGCTTGTTCTTAACGGGAAAAACCATGTTTTGGAATGTTTCCAAGGTCATCGATTACAGGGGCTAGACGTTGGGTGGAGGGGTTTGTTACAAGGCAACGAAATTAGTTATCATTTGCTCATTTTGGGCCTAAATCAGCGATTATTCAACACGATACCAGAACTTAAGGAGCCGGAATAAGGTTAGCATACCAGGCATGAATAATCTCAGAAATCTCAAGAGCCTCCACGACAGTCTGCCAACGCAAGGTACCCGCATGCCCGTCTTCTTTATAGGACATGGTTCCCCGATGAATGCCATTGAAGACAATGAGTTCAGCAAGCGCTGGGCTGAACTTGGACACTCCCTTACTCCGCCCGCTGCCGTACTTTGCATTTCAGCGCACTGGCTGACAGATGGAACATTTGTTACCGCAATGGAGAACCCCAGGACGATCCATGATTTTTATGGATTCCCGCAAGCGCTATTCAATGTCAACTATCCTGCTCCCGGCAGTCCCGCAGTTGCCGAAGAAATCGCATCGCTGTCTACAAAATCAAAAATAGAACTCGATCACGAATGGGGCCTCGATCACGGAACATGGTCTGTAGTAAGGCACATGTTTCCTGAAGCCGTCATTCCGGTACTTCAACTAAGCATTGATTACTCCAAGCCCGCAGCCTTTCACTTTGAACTGGCCAAAGAACTTGCTGCGCTACGCCACAAAGGAGTGTTGATTATCGGAAGCGGAAATATGGTACACAACCTGAAGTTGCTTAACTGGCAGGAGCCAAACAGCGGGTTTGACTGGGCCATCGAGATGAACGAGACCTTCAAGTCACTCATTGAGAAAGAGGACCATGCGGCCCTGCTGAAGTATGAATCGCTGGGTCCGGCTGCAAAGCTCGCCATACCAACCCCAGAGCATTACTTTCCATTGCTCTATACGCTTGGGCTAAAAGACAAAAAGGAGTCGGTCGAATTCTTCAACGACAAACTGGCCATGGGCTCTGTATCGATGACCTCTCTCAAAATCTTCTGACAATCCTTAGCGTTCTTCGCGACTTTGCGTGAACTTGTATTCATGAACGAAGAGAAGATCATCATTTATGAATCCTATGACACAGGCATTCAGGCCAACCTGGCCAAAACTAAATTGGATGCCTATGGGATCCCTTGTTTTCTGACAGAAGAAAATTTTACCAGTCTATATCCGTTCCGGAATGACATCTTTCCCGGTGTCAGGCTACACATTTTTGAAAAAGACAAGCCCCGTGTAGTTGAAATCCTGACGGAGGAGTCAGACTAGCTCATTTCAGCTTAATCTCTTCGGGTACCTTGCGTATTATCTGTGAGCTCTATACGCGCATTCCCAAATTCTCAAATTGACTAATTCCCAAATCATTGTTGTCCGGGGAAAGTTATAAAAGGAATTTAACCCTTCAAATTTAAATTGCCAGTCTGCTTTTTTAATGATTTTCAAAAGCATGCCC
>JAYVBH010000035.1:0-91299 GCA_043750575.1 Cyclobacteriaceae bacterium | reverse complement strand
TTCAGTTCCATTCAATACTTGCAGTAGCGTGGATTTTCCAGCGCCGCTTGCCCCCATAAGGGCGATGAGGTTGCCAGACTCTTCGGCCAGGGTTACGTTTCTGAGCCCAAGTTTTCCATTCTTGAACTGATAGGAGATGTTCCTGGCTTCAAAAGTGGTGCGGCTCGATGTGCTGTGTTTCTTGAATTGCCCTAAGATTTCACCAAAGTAAACCGGATCATTTCCCTCCCAACGAATGTTGGTTCCTTCCCAGCGAATGCTGCTTCCCCGAGCCAGTGGGCTGATGTTTGTTGACTTCTGAGGGACACCATTGAGGTAAACATCTTCCTGGCCAATGTATTTGAAGAAATAGAGGTCGCCATTGATGAGGTGAAGAATGGCAATGAAGCCCTGGAGCTTTTCCCTATAGATGTGCTTGCAGGGCCCGGGCTTTTCGGGTACGGCGTCAACCACAAGAATTCTATCAGAATTAAAGGCACTTCTCGTATGGCCGAGGATGTAGACCGTCATGAGATCGATCTCTTCTGCGCTTACATTTAAGGCCGTGCCAATCATTTGAACGTACGCCCGTTCCTTGTCAGAGATAACGCCGTCGGCCAGCACAACGCTCAACAATTCAAGAAGAATTACTGCCTTTTGTTTTTGTGTGACATCCTGATTGATTTCATGACACAGGTCCTTAACGTTTTTTTCCTGATCAGGAGAGAGATCTTTGGTGTAGGCATCAAAGAATGCCATGCTTTCAATGACTGATTTTCTTCCGAGGTGATCGTGAAGGAAAGCGAGGACATGGTCCCGTTCATGCTGGGTGACCTCATCTTCTTTGGCGACGATCGCAAAGAGCCGAAGAATCGCTTTTAAGACAGGTTCACTCATGGTGGAGGAGGTTAGGCGTCTGAGAGACTGTTAAAGTTCTAAAATAAAAAAGGGATTGGTCATTGCCAATCCCCTTTGATGTTCTTTAGTGAGGACTACTTCACAATATCGGAACGAATCTTTTCGATGGTCTTTGTTATGCCCGCCAGCGTATCATCAGTAAACGTCAGGTTCGCGTCACCACTCTTGATCTGCTCCTCAAGCGGAGCCAAACTAGCGTAGCTGGCTTCCAGTTCACTGAAGTCCTTAACAATCTTTGTTACGCTTTCAGTTTGATCCACTTTCTTCAGCATAGTGATGACCTCAGAAACGGATTTTCTTTGTTTGAGGATGAGGATCGTCAGCGGCGTGAGGACTTGCATTTTTTGCTTAGGGTTTGCGAAAGCTTCCTTAGGATAGGTCTTTATGATGCCTGTAGCGAGATAGAGACTTTCAACGAAACTTCCGGTTACAATCAAGGCACCGAGCTTACTTTGGCTGTTGTTACCCATATACTGGGAAGCATCATTCACGGCGCTGTCAAGAATTTCTGTCAGCCTATCTTTATTTCCAATGTTGCCTTCTACCCGTTGCACCATTCCTGGTGAAAAGGATCCCATGATACCTAATTCATCAGCAATCCGCTTGCACAGATTGAAGTAGTCAATGGTCTCCTGTGTTTTGTCATAAGCAACCAGATACCCCATATCAGCAGCATAAACGCCCAGGTTGAGCGCTGCTTTGTCCGGCTGAGCTATATAGTTTTCCAGGTTTTCCCTTCCATTGATCAAGCTTTGATTGTAGTCAGCGCCCGTCTGCATTATCGCATAAGGAATCTCTGAAGGTTTTGGAAAGTCGTCGGAAATCAAGTGGGTAATTTGCTCATCCAGCGATTTGGCGTCTTCAAAAGCAGAGGAGTCTTCCTTTTTAGCTCCGGAGCCACAGGAAGCGAGAATGCCTAGCGCCAAAACGGCAAGTAGTAAGGTGTTCAGTTTCAATTTCATAGAAGGTATTATTAATTAGCTATGGGTTCAGATGCCTGGCCAAATATAGGCCTAATTCATCAAGTGTGTAAGAGGCAGTTTTGGTTAATGGGTTCAATTTTAGCACATTTTTCCTAACTGGCGAATATCGGCGATGTTTAATTTTATGGGCGGAAGGAACTACCATACGGGTGTTAAGGAATCAAAGCTCGATTGGGAGACTTTTGAGCTAAATGTCAACCCAATTACCCTTAGGATTAAGCAGAAATCCGTAAACTTGCGTTCTTTTTTGGGCCCTTAGCTCAGACGGTTATCCCGATAGTGATCGGGACTGACTCAGATCTGGTGGCCTGAGAAGATTTAGAGTATTAGTATTGGGCCCTTAGCTCAGACGGTTAGAGCACCTGACTCATAATCAGGTGGTCGTTGGTTCAAATCCAACAGGGCCCACTTTTTTGGTTTACTTGCGTTAGCTGGCCGCCTGGCTCAATAGCATCTGTGTAAGGCAAGCTGAACCCCGCCATTTTTTGTTCACGTGCTAGCCACCTTATGGAATTGACTCCCAAGAAAATTGCCCTTCACCTCGGATTGTTCCTGCTGACTTTTGTCACAACTACCCTGGCGGGTGCAGAATGGATCCATAGTAAATCGATCCTTATGCCAGGATACACATGGTCCGATTTTCTTAGTGGCATGCCTTATTCAGTTCCCTTTCTCCTGATCTTGTCAGTACATGAGTTTGGTCATTATTTCACCGCTATCCACTATAAGGTGCGGACTACGTTGCCCTACTACCTGCCACTTCCACCAATCCCACTAATGTTTGGGACGCTTGGTGCAGTTATCCGACTGAAAAGCCGGGTGTTGAGTAAGCAACAGAATTTCGATATCGGAATTGCGGGTCCATTGGCAGGATTTTTTGCTACCCTGGGTGTTCTATGGTACGGATTTGCCACACTGCCGCCGCCAGAATATGTTTTTCAATTTCACCCTGAGTATGAGAAGTATGGGCTCGCGTACGGAGACTACGTATACACATCTTCTTTTCTTTCATCAGGGGTAGTGGATGTCGTTATCGGAAAGAACCTGCTTTTCATTTTTTTTGAAGAATTTGTGGGTGATGCGAGCCGGATACCCAATGTGCATGAGATCATCCACTATCCATACCTATTCGCGGGATTCCTGGCTCTTGTCTTTACAAGCATAAACCTGCTTCCCATTGGTCAGCTTGACGGTGGTCATGTGCTATACGGGCTGCTTGGATATGAGGGCCACCGGAAGGTTGCCTCCATCGTATTCATAGCATTCCTGTTTTATGCCGGCCTTGGTTCACTCACGTATTTTGGTCCTGCCAAAGATCCGATGTGGTACACCCTGCTGTACATTGGCTTTCTTTATGTCAGCTTGCTGGGGCTTCGCAAGCAATGGCAGGATACGCTCCTGTATGCCATGGTAATCTTTTCAACTCAGTTTTTCCTGGCGTGGGCAATACCGGGCATCAAGGGCTATCCCGGCTGGCTTCTGTTTGCCTTCTTGATTGGAAGGTTTATTGGCATCCAGCATCCCCCTTGTGAAATTGAGGAGCCTCTCAGTGAAGAGCGAAAATTATTGGGTTGGTTTGCGTTGGCTGTTTTTGTGATAAGCTTTGCTCCGGCACCGATCGAAATTATTGTCTTTACTCCGCCCGCACCATGAGCTTTTGAGTTTTTGCCTGTCCATTCATTGCATATCGGACAAGAACTAAACCGGATACACCGGAGGCAAATGAGATTCGGGTATCTGCGCCCCAGGCCTCAAGGTCAACTTCAATTCTTCTTCCCGTGATGTCGTAAACCTCCAAAGACTCCGGGTGGCCTTTCAGATAGCATATTCCTGATGTTGGATTTGGGTATAGTACAGTGGCATCGCGCTCTAAAGGAAGCCCGGTAATAGTACTCCCGTCACCTTTCCCGAAACCGGGCCGGACCATGATCGTGCCGTGCACGTTTGTGTTTTGAATCCATGTCCCATTGGTATTGTAGAAAATCTTGCTGCCGTTGTCTGTGTTCTTATCAAGGCCAACAGGGATGGATACATTGGACAATTGCTTCCATCCAATGTAGAATGCGCCACCAACAGGTACGGGCCGGTAAAACGGGTAGCGCGTGAAAGTGTTCTTCGTTTTACGGTCTACGACAATAATCTCCTCAAATATGGGTGCCGCTGTGTTATCGGTGAGAATGGTTCTGACTTGCAACTTTAGGGATTGACTCGTATTGTCTCCGAATTCAGGGAAATAGATATCAACATACACAAGCGTATCCGGGTTCTGAGACTTCATTTCAAATAGAAATGCCAGAAAGGAACCTGCCTGATTAAGTCCTGCAGCATATTCAGCAGTTCCGTCATCATAGGCATAATAGGAAGATAGGACGTAGTCAGCATTCAGGCTGTCGCTGTAGCGAAAGTTAATGGGACTATAAATGGCTGGATCGTAATCTCCCGTAAGGGAAATTGGGATATTATCCTTTGTCGCCATTCCGTATTTCAATCGGATGTGAATTGAATCGGCCAGTGGATCAAAGTCAGCGACATCGGGTACCTTATTGAGTGTTACAGTGAGGTATTGCAGTCCCGACAAATCGGAGCCGGGATACTCAGCTGAATCCAACTTAATCTCTGTGCTGGATGTGGCGCCAGCTACCCGCGAGGTAATCTGGGCGTTCGTGGTATAGTTAATTGGCTGAACGTGAGGATCCCCGCCCGGGACGTTAAATAGTTTTAAGTTGTACAAGTCGACTGAAGGGGAACTTAGGTTGCCAGGGACATCTTCCAAAAAGTGCTTAACCGGCATTGAGAAATAATCTTTGAACAGTGAGGTGAATGCGGTAGACACGGTGCGGTCTGGAAAATAGAGATCGGTTGCGGATCTGCCGCTGTTCAAATAAACGTAGTCAAGGTTCCAGGTATCATAGGGCCCTGAGAGACGGGCGTAATTTGAAAACCGAAATTGAAAATTATCATGAAAGAATTTAGGGTCACTGATTTGCACAATGACCTGCTGGAAAACATCAGGCTCCATCGTGACATTTGTTTCCAAAACATAAACATCTTCCCAAAGTCCGTTTTGTGCCTTGAGCGACAAAATGAGTTGATCTCCGGGATCAGGGGGCTCGCCACGACCTTGCACTTGATAGAAGAAACTGAGGAAGACGGTGTTTTGGAGTGAGATATCTACCAGATCCATTCGGATTGGTTGTGAGGTTAGTTGGTCTGCAAACCCCTTGGCCAGAACATCGTTGACATCATAGGGCTTTCCCAGCGAGTCTGCGCCATCAAATGACACTACATTTTTTGAGGGAGGACGAATGCCCAAACCGTTGTTCAATAAGACGGAGTTTCCGTAGAGCCATAAACTGTCGCGAAGTAGTGTGTCGGATGAAGAGAAGTCGTCCCAAAATGGAAGGAAGGTAGGGTCTGCCGTGTGCGTGGCCGCTGCCGCTTTTTGTTTCTTCCGAACGGTAGCATTGGAGGGAAGCGGGTATTCGACGAGCTGGGCAATAGCAGTGGCTGATAATGCCAGGATACCAATAATAAGTGCAGCAATTCGTTTCACGCTCCTCGCGGGGTACATGTCAGTTATCCTCCGGATCCTTGAATTGGTAACCTTTTGGGCCAATCCACAAATCGATCGGATCACCAATGCTTACCGAATCGCCAGGTTCAGGAACCTGCTTGATAACGTAACTAACGATGCCTGTGGTATCTACATCCTCTGGAATTTGCACAGATCCGAGGTGTAAACTGAGGTTTCCGAGGCGCAGCAGCACATTTTCATATGGCATTCCAAGAAAATTTGATATCACGAAATCCCTGGGCCCTGCACCATCCCCGACTACAAGGTCAATGGTTGATCCTTTGGGTACCCGGGTTCCCGGGGTTACGATGCGGCCGTTCCAACGAAGCTCCATAATCAGGTGATAATTGGGACTTCGCTTATAAATGATGCGGCCACGTACCAGTTCTGCACTCTTCAACACGGCTTCAGCATTTTCCAATGATCCAGCCCCTCCTTCTCCAAACAAATTTGGCAACGGCAAAGTAGGTGGTGAACGACGGTTTACTGTTAGATAGATTTTCCTATTCTCCTTCACATAGTGGCCTGCTTTGGGAACCTGAGCGAATACAGTCAAGGGTAGTTGATCAGGTGAGTAGGATGAGTCACCTACTTCAAAGCGGAGGAGGAGTGGAGTCAGATCCTGTTCTACTTGATAGATGTTTTTCCCGAGAAGATCAGGCACCTGAACTACCTGACCATGGTTCGTGGTGTTGGGTAAGAACATGTAGAAATAGACTATTAGAATCAGGAAGATAATGGAGATGGCGATTCCTGCATGGAGTAGAACTGCTCCGAGGGTATTGGATGTCAGGAAGGATTTTATTTTCAGAATGTTCATCAATATTTGAGTGAAGATGAAAATTGATGTTCGATCCGACCCGCAGCATGATGACGCTTTTGTGCCAAGGCAATCAGTCGCGTGATCAGGTTTGTAAACGATATTCCCCGTTCACGCCACATCATCGGAAACATGCTTGAATTCGTGAACCCGGGGATGGTATTGATTTCGTTGACATAGACTTCACCATTCTCTGACAGGAAGAGATCAACGCGGGCATAGTCTTCGCATTTCAATGCCTGAAAAGCACGGACAGAAAGTTCCCTGATCCGATCCACTTGATCCTTGGGAAGAATGGCCGGAACCTTAATCGACACGGCGGTGCTGTCGACATACTTGGCATCGAAAGTGTAGAATTCGTATTCCTTGCTGATAATAATTTCGCCAGGCATGGAAGCTTTTGGGGGTGCGTTTCCAAGAATGGCGCATTCAATTTCCCTGCCCTTGACATAGCGCTCAAAAAGAAGTTCCTGGTCGTAGCGAAAAGCGTCTTTGATAGCCTTGGCAAATTCTGCTTTTGAATTCACTTTCGTAACGCCCACTGAAGAACCAAGACTTGCTGCTTTTACCATGAATGGTAACCCCATGGCCTTTTGAATGTCTTCAAATGTTGGCTTGACCGGATCAGAAAAGCAAAGGGGAATAAATTCGGTCACAGGTATACCCGCCTCCTTCAGAAGCCGCTTGGCTACAATCTTATTCATGGAAAGCGCGGATCCCAAAACGCCTGTGCCCACCAAGGGCACTGTCAGGCTCTTGAAGAATCCCTGAATGCTTCCGTCTTCACCATCGGTGCCGTGTAACACCGGAAAGACGATATCGAATTTGATTTTTTTTGATCCATCCAGTAGCCAGGGTTTCTGCGGATTCAGGTTGGCGGTCAGTGGTCTTCCTGTGCGGATGTCCTTTGTTACTGTCTTTGTGAGGTGCCAGGTTCCCTGCTCAGTGATCCCGATGGGGACCACTATGAACCGGCTTCGGTCAATGTATTCAGCAATATTTCTGGCTGAATTAATGGAAACCCCATGCTCTACGGAACGTCCGCCATACAGGATGGCTACCCTTGTTTTTTTCATCGTTATAAATCCATCCAAAGATAGAAATTCCTGTTAATGCCCGATGAAAACTTTCGTTACGGAGGGCTGATTGTCGATAAGTAACCGGAAGAGGTAAAGCCCGGCAGCCTGCGTGCTCAAGTCATAGTTATACGTCTGGTTGAGTGTTTCAGGTAGAATGTTGTCTGCTACCAGGTTGCCCTGCATACCGAAAATCTGAACACGGACATCCTGCTTTTCGGTGAGATTGAACGTAAGGGCAATATCTGAATTGGTATTTTGAGATGAATAATAGAGTTGGTAGGAGGCTGTCGTAACAGGGGGATTGGTGTCATCCCCGGCAAACAGTTCGATGTTGTCGACATACAGATTGTTTCCATTATCGTTTTGCACGACATAGGCGATTCGTATATTCTTTTGTCCGGATAGGGATGAAAGATTCACATACTGCCGATTCCAATCTCCATCCGTGCCAGGATACCATTCGGATGATGAGCTCGCGGAAGTAAACGTGCTGGCGGTACGGTCCATCAGGACGAGGTCATATGTAACCCCGCAATCAGTGGATGCCAGGATGCGCAGCCGATCGTCGGCAGGCACATTCTGGGCATAGCTGACGTCAAAGAACATGCTGAAGGTACCAGACGAAAGGTCAAGATTGGGGCTTACCAGCCAAGACTCTTGCCCAAGTTGCGTATTGGTATATGACCGATACGTAAGTGACTGGTCCTTTGTAGTGGTCGTTGGTTCCCACGTTTGCGAATTGAACGGACTGGCGATATGCCAGGGAACTTCCTTAGCATTGTCAAAAGTCATGCGTAAGGGCGCACTGTCTTGAGATTGATCCAACAGAGAGGTGACGACAAGTGTATTGTTGGAAGGGATGTCCGCGATCCCATTCGGCTCGGAGAGCGTAATGGTGATCTCATTTGTACCTGTGCTTAAGGACACCGGATTTAGGACAAACGACTTTTGCTCGCCGACAGCCAGTTGGATGCTGGAGAATAGCTGCGTCTGTGAAGCTCCGGAATTCACCTTGTAATCAACTCTGAAACTTGTCACCTCCGAGGTTCCCAGGTTGGAGGCATAAAATGTTATGGCGGGATTAGGCAGGCAATGCACAATACCTGGACTTGCAATGCCGGTGATGGCGATGTCATTAAGTTCGTCTTCACTGACAAGGACATTATCAAGGTAGAGGTTGTTGCCAAAGCCATTATTTCCAATGAAGGCAAGTTGCCAGGGTACCGAAGTGTTAAGTCCACTGAGCGATAGGATTTCTGATTTTCTCCAATGGGATGCGTTGGCTGGTTCAAATGGACTGCTTGTGGATGGGGCTGTGGCCAGGGCTGTACCGGATTTGCTATAGAGGAGTATGGCTTCCGATAAGTCGGGATTGCAACCGGGAAGCGCATAAACAAGCAGCGCATCGCCGCTTTGTCCAGGATATTGCGCATAGGCAATATCAAACCTTAACTGTGAAGAGGCTGGCGTTGTCAAGGCAAAGGCGGGTGTAATGATCCAATCCTGAACACCTTCATTCTCGTAGTTGAAGAAGTCAAGCGACATGGCACGATTGGAAGGAGAATCATCAGGCGCTACCAGGTTGGTCCAGCCAATCAGGTTGTCAGGGTTGGAAACTGACCAATTCGCAGGTGTGGAAGTGAAGGGTTCGGAGATTGGTAGAGAAGTTGTTAGGGGGACACTGACTGAAACTGTCTTCACATCATTGCCAGGGTTCCCATCTGTGGTTGAATTGGTCATTGTAATAGCAAAGTCGACTGGTTGAGTTGATCCTGGCGCAAGGGTTATCGGATCAAAATCCAAGATGGCGAGCTGGTTGGGCGCCACATTCAATGGAAAAGTTTTTGTTTGCGTCAGGGCACCATCAACAGTCAGTTCTATTGTAACAGCGGTGACTGTGTTGGTCCCATAGTTTCGAACCTCAAGCTGTGGAATCAGTGGGGTGGTACAGATGGATGTTGTTGGTGATATTATGGAGCGAATCCCAAAATCATTTGAAGTGACAAGTGGATCTGTCGCGCCGAGGGAGGTGGTAAGACTGACTCGCCGCGGACTTTCTGCCAAGACGACCTGTGTGCGGGAAAACTGTCCGGTGGTAAAGATGTTCATGCAGGCATCGTTGGTATAGTCCATGTAGTTCATGAACATCTTATTTCCTCCACAAGAAACTTGAGGATGTGTCGGACACAAAGAAGTGGAGCTATTCTGCGGGGGAGTGTCAGGGACAAAATCAGAGTCGCCACAGCCGGAGACATCCCCCCAGATGTGGCGGAGTCCAAAGAAATGTCCAATCTCATGTGTGGCTGTGCGTCCCTTGTTAAAGCGTGAGTCTAGATTAAACGCCCCGTCGTCGATACTTCCGAATGCGCGGTAGTGTACTACGATTCCATCCGTCAATCGGTCTTCCGATGCAAGTTCCAGTCCAGACAGCGTGCTCGATACCGGAAACTGTGCGAACCCAATATCATTGGTTCCAAAATTAATGACCCAGATATTCAGGTACTCTTCCGCCGGCCAATAGCTTAATGCTTTAAAATCTGATTGATCATCCAATGTCCATTGGGTCTTCGTGGCCAGCGTTCGAGTTATGCCAGTTGTGGGTAGTCCTTCCGGGTCTCGCTTTGCCAGTACAAACTGAATATCGAGGCTGCCTGCTGCCGGAAGAAATTGAGTGGGCGTATTGCCGGCATCAAGGTTTAAGCGTTTGAAATCCTCGTTGAGCACATCAATTTGCGACAGGACTTGTGCTTCGCTGATGTTGGTTGGATCTGAAATTCCGTTATGCAGGATATGGACAACGACCGGGATGGTGTACAGTGAAGCGGTGGATGGCAATTGATTGATTGCCTGGCTCGCGATTCGAGACTGCATCCATTGTTCAAACTGTTCAGGGGTTTCACGGGCTGGCCTTTTTGACCTTCGGATGAGTTCGTACTTGGTTGTGGAGCAGCGTTCCTGTGCAAGGGCCTTATGGAAAGGCAAAAGCAGGGAGATAAAACTCAGAAGGACTACCGTAATCTTGCGAGTCATGTTTCCTGTTTTCCCTGTCTCCTTAGCTACTTCAGGCTTTGGCTTAACGGAGGACCACTATGTTTATTATAAATTCCAACAAAAGGGGCGGGGTAACCTGAAGAATAGGAGGATACTATACCAGCGTCAGATTGATCACCTCAATCCCTTTAACTTCCGGAACCATGCGCTTGATGGCTTCCTCAACTCCCGCCTTAAACGTCATTGTTGACATGGGGCAATTTCCGCAGTTGCCAACAAATTCTAATCGGACGATGTAGTCGGGCGTGATTTCTACAACACGCACGTTGCCGCCGTCAGCTTCCAGATAAGGCCTGATGCTGTCAAGCGAGTTTTCAATTCGCTGGGTAAGTTCCTCGGCGTTCAATTTGAATGCGGTGGTCATGTGGTCAACTCAACTTTCTTTGTGCTTGCAAAGGTAGCATTTCGGATGGCAATTTGGCGGGCTAATGCCTCCGCGAGATCCATGAAGGCCTTCCCTGTGACCCCGTCCTTCAGCACTGCCGGAAGGCCGCTGTCTCCGCTTTCACGAATGCTCTGCACGAGCGGAATCTGACCCAGGAATGGAACGTTATATTTCTCGGCTAAATTCTTTCCACCGTCCTTACCAAAGATATAGTACTTGTTGTTGGGCAACTCTTCAGGTGTGAAGTACGCCATATTCTCAATGACGCCAAGAACAGGAACATTGATCTGCGGTTGCTGAAACATGGCAAGCCCTTTGGTCGCATCGGCGAGTGCAACTTTTTGAGGCGTCGTAACAATAACAGCACCCGTGACGGGCACTGTCTGCACCAGGGTAAGGTGAATATCGCTGGTGCCGGGGGGAAGGTCTATGAACAAGTAGTCCAACTCTCCCCACACAGTGTCAGTAATGAACTGTTTCAATGCGGAACTAGCCATTGGACCGCGCCATACTACGGCGCTATCCGGGGGGGCGAGAAACCCGATCGACATGAGTTTGACACCATAGTGTTCCAGGGGTGCGATGACGTTCTTGCCGTTGACAACCTGAACTTCTGGCTGCTCCCTTTCGCAGTTGAACATCACGGGGATCGATGGGCCAAAGATGTCCGCATCGATCAGTCCCACTTTTGCGCCGGACCGTGCCAATGCTACGGCCAGGTTGGTGGTGACGGTCGATTTGCCTACGCCGCCTTTACCCGATGCAATAGCGATGATGTTTTTCACGCCCTGCAATGTGACTGCATTATCACGAACGGATGTAACGTTCGAGGTCATCCTGATGGTTAGTTTGGCCTCGGGTGGCGCAATCAATCGGATGGCTTTTTCGCAATCTTTGCGGATCATTTCCTTAAGGGGGCAGGCGGGTGTGGTCAAAACCACCGAGAAACTGATTGAATCACCTTCCACCAAAACATCCTTGATCATGTTCAGCGTAACCAGGTCCTTTTTCAGGTCAGGGTCATTGACGGTAGAGAGGGCTTTGAGGATGTCTTCGGAAGTCATTCGAGAGGCTTTAATGGGGCGAATTTAGGGGTTAGGACTAAGGCAATCGCGGTCTGGCGTACTTTTTTCAATTTATATTTTTGGTACGGGGGAAGGGCTTTCGTTGCGTGGTGAATAGCTATCTTTGATGCCTTAAAGATTACTTGTCTTCCCCTTCTCTTGATCAGCCGCGAAACAATTGATGATATCAAGAACCGCATCGACATTGTCGATGTGATCAGTGACTTTGTTTCTCTTAAGCGTTCGGGGCAGAATTATAAGGCGCTGAGCCCATTTAATAACGAGAAAACTCCCTCGTTTTACGTTGTTCCGGCGAAGGGCATCTTCAAGGATTTCAGCAGCGGAAAGGGGGGCGACGCCATTACCTTCGTGATGGAACACGAAGGGATGAGCTATATGGAGGCCATTCGGTTTCTGGGCAAAAAATATGGAGTAGAGATAAAGGAGGACGTCGCTTCGGCGGAAGCCCGCGAGCAGCAGAGCGAACGGGAAGGTCTGTATATCCTCATGAATTTTGCCAAAGACTACTACAAGGAAAACTTATTTAACAACGAAGAGGGGAAGAGCATTGGTCTCACCTACTTCCGTGAGCGGGGATTTAACGATCGCACAATTCAGAAGTTTGAGTTGGGCTATGCCCTCGAGGGATGGTCTCATCTTATGGATGAGGCCATTGGCAAGAATTACAACAAAGAATTATTGGAGAAGGCCGGGTTAGTGGTGAAGAATGAGGAGGGCCGTGTCTATGACAGGTTTAGGGGTCGCGTGATATTCCCGGTACACAACATGTCTGGGAAGGTCATCGCTTTTGGCGCACGGATGATGGGCAAGCAACCGAATCAGCCAAAGTATATTAACTCTCCTGAAACGGAGATCTATCACAAGAGCAATGTGTTGTATGGATTGTTCCAGGGTAAAAACTCCATTCGACAAAAGGATACCTGTTACCTCGTTGAAGGGTATACCGATGTTTTGTCTATGCATCAGGCAGACGTTGAGAATGTGGTTGCGTCTTCCGGAACAGCGCTAACTGAAGAGCAGATAAGACTCATTCGCCGGTTCACAGAAAATGTTACTGTATTATTTGACGGTGATGCTGCCGGCATCAAGGCTGCCCTGCGCGGCATTGACTTGATTCTTAAAGGCGGACTGAATGTCCGTGTCGTGTTGCTGCCGGATGGCGAGGATCCGGACAGCTATTCACGAAAGGTGGGCACCACCGAATTTCATAAATATCTTGCGACAAAAACGCAGGATTTCATTTCGTTCAAATCTGGATTGTATGCCATGGAGGCAGGAAATGATCCGATACGAAAGGCTGAATCGATCAAGGAAATCATCGGAAGCATTTCGTTGATTCCTGACCCTGTAAAACGTTCAGTGTATTTACAGGAGACCAGTCACCAACTCAAGATTGGTGAACAGGTCTTGCTGAGCGAGCTTAATAAGTTGCTTGTCCAGGAACGTCGCAAGCGGGAACGTGATGAGCAGCAGGGACCTCCGCCTCCGCTGGAGCACGATTCATATTTTGAGGAAGTTCAAAATGCGGTTCCGCCTCCTGCAGATCCGAAAGACATGATCTATTACCAGGAGCGCGAGACGATTCGCCTCTTGCTGAACTACGCAGACCGCGCAGTGGAAGATCAGCGGCTGGTAGATTTTCTTTTACACGAGGTCGAGGATGTGGAGTTTTCAAATATTGTTTTCCGGGAGATCCATGATGAATTTGAACGGGAATTAAAGAAAGGCAAAGTGCCGGATAGCAGACATTTTCTTGATTCAGGTAGCGCTGAGGCAAAGAAGGTGGTAACTGAATTGATCACGTCGCGCTATGAAATAAGCCCACATTGGAAGGAGAAGTTTCATATCTATTTTCCACGCGAAGAGGAAATTTTGCATAATATGGCCCTTACAAATGTCCTGCGCCTCAAGTTCCGGGTAGTTCAAAAGATGATGGAAGAAAACCTGGACAAACTGCGCACATGGGAACTGAAGGGTGACTGGGAAGAAGTGGATAAATGCCTGGGGCAGCAGGAAGGGCTAAAGACGGCTGAGCGCGATTTGGCCAAGATACTCGGCATTGTTGTTGCCCGGTAAGAACCAGGAAAAACGTTAATTTGTTAAACAGGAAAGAAATACGATGAGTGAAGACAGCAAATTGAATACGATCGAAGAGGCAATTGAGGCCATCAAGAATGGTGAGCTGATCATCGTGGTCGATGATGAAGACCGGGAAAATGAAGGAGACTTTATTTGCGCTGCTGAGGCGATCACACCGGAGATCGTAAATTTTATGGCACGCGAAGGCAGGGGTCTGATTTGCGTTCCGCTGGCCCAGGACAGATGTGAAGAATTGGGGCTCGACTTGATGGTGGGTAAGAATACGGCCGTATATGAAACGCCTTTTACGGTCTCAGTTGATCTGATCGGCCATGGATGTACCACTGGAATTTCTGCCCATGATCGTTTTAAAACAATCAAGGCTCTTGCCGATCCTGAGACAAAGCCGGAGGAGTTAGGCAGGCCTGGCCACATTTTTCCCTTGCGTGCCAAGCGTGAAGGCGTGCTCCGCCGGTCGGGTCATACAGAAGCAGCCATCGATTTCGCACGACTCGCAGGTTTTCGGCCCGCAGGTGTATTGGTGGAAATTATGAATGAGGATGGCTCGATGGCTCGTCTGACTGAATTGCAGGTCGTTGCCAAGCGCTTCGGGCTTAAACTGGTTTCCATAAAGGACCTTATTGCCTACAGGCTCCGTACTGAATGCCAGGTTCGCCGCCGCGTGGACGTTGCGCTGCCTACAAATTATGGCGACTTCAGACTGGCGGCCTATGAGCAGATTGATACCGGAGAATTACACCTGGCCTTAATGAAAGGAGAGTGGAAGAAGGATGAGCCGGTATTGGTTCGCGTTCACTCGTCTTGCGTTACCGGAGATATTTTTGGATCGTGCCGCTGTGATTGCGGAACGCAATTGCATGATGCTATGCGTATGGTCGATAAAGTAGGGGTTGGTGTAGTATTATACATGAAGCAGGAAGGTCGCGGCATTGGCCTGCTGAACAAATTGAAAGCCTACAAGCTCCAGGAGGAAGGACTGGATACAGTCGAGGCAAATCTTCAATTGGGCTTCGATATGGACAATCGTGATTACGGCATTGGCGCACAGATCCTGAACGACCTTGGAATTTCCAAACTCCGGTTGATCACCAACAACCCCAAAAAGCGGGTTGGCCTGATGGGATATGGTCTTGAGATCGTGGAGAATGTGGCGATTGAGACAGTGCCGAATAAGCACAACGAAAAGTACCTCACCACCAAGCGTGATAAACTGGGCCACACGATTCTGAAACAACTATGAAGTGGATCGTCCTTCTACTGGTCTTATTTTTTGGATGGACAGGTAATGCGCAAAAATTTCCATCTGAATTCTGGCATGATGGAAAGATCGTTCTGGAGTCCGGTGATACCCTCAAGGGTAGTGTGATGTATGATTTACAAAACGACGTAATTCAATTCTCGACAGGTGAGAGACTTGAATCATATTCGGCCCGTAAGATGACTTTTTTTGAGATCTTTGATCAAACCTCTAAACGCTATCGGCAGTTCTATTCTATACCCTACGCAACTTCTTCAGGGTATAAGGCCCCCGTTTTTTTTGAGCTACTTGCCGAGGGGAAGATGACGCTGCTGTGCCGGGAGAATGTTGAGTATCGGAATTATTCGAATTCCTTTTATAGCTACGGCACCTCAACCCGACTCGTATTGGTTTACCACTATTTCTTGCTGAATGAGACTGGAACGATTGAGCCCTTTGATGGCAAACGCGCCGACTTGATTCGCCTCATGGGCAACAAAGGGAGCCTGGTAGAGAAATACATTAAGTCTAACAAGCTGGACCTGACCGAGAGAAATGAGTTTACCCAGATAATACAATACTATAATACACTTTAGAAGATGAGCAAGCCTTTGATATTGGTTACAAACGATGATGGGATTACAGCGCCTGGAATTGGTCATTTGGTAGCTGTGATGCGGGAATTGGGCGAAGTCCTGGTCGTGGCACCAAACCGCCCACAGTCGGGCATGGGGCATGCCATTACAGTGGGGGATACGCTTAGGCTTAAGGAAACCAAAATTTTTGATGAGATACGTGCCTTTGAATGTTCGGGCACCCCTGCTGACTGCGTTAAGATGGCGCGGCACTATGTTTTGAAGGATCAACGTCAACCGGATGTTGTAGTCAGTGGAATAAATCATGGAAGTAATACGTCAATCAGCGTGCTGTATTCGGGGACAATGTCCGCAGCTATTGAGGCGGCTATTGAAGGAACGCCGGCGATCGGTTTTTCACTCTGCGATTACAGCGCCGAAGCCGACTTCTCACACGCGCTGGAGTATGTAAAGAAGATCACCCAACAAGTGTTGCGAAAGGAAATGCCAAAAGGAGTGGCACTCAACGTCAATTTTCCTCCAAGGCGAAACGAAGCAATCAAGGGAATCCGGATCTGTCGTCAGGCGAATGCCAAATGGGTGGAAGACTTTGATGAACGCCGCGATCCGAACGGCCGGAAGTACTTCTGGATGACTGGTAATTTTGTCAATTTCGACAAAGGTGAAGATAATGATGAGTGGGCCATCGCCAACAACTATGTTTCGGTTGTTCCGAGTCAGTTTGACCTTACGGCACACCACGCGATTCCGGCGCTGAATGATTGGGATATTCTGAGCTAGGATTTTCTTAACTCGGGAAGCGCTTCCATGTGGTCTTTGTGCCCCGTGATCTGTATTGCCGATTAATAGAAACGCAATCAGACCGGATCCACATCAAAGACAATCTTCACGTTTCGAAAAATCTTGTTCTCCGTAAGTTGATCGCCAATGGTCAAGAGGCTATCCTTGATGGCGCTCAATTTGCCTTGGTTCCTGGGTATCTTGATCAGTATCGTATTCAGGTACTCATTTCGGATTCTTGAAACAGCCGGCTCCCCAGGACCGAGAATTGAAATTCCTGCTACCTTTTCTCTGATCATCTGCACCACGTGCATCGCGGCCCGAGAGACCAGGCCCTTGTCAATATGCTTGAGTGTAATCTCGATCAGGCGAGAAAAAGGAGGGTAGTTGTGCAGGGCCCGATCCGCCAATTGCTCTTCCAGAAAATCGGTTACGCGATGATCAACCACATAGGTGAACAGCGGGTGTTGTGGATTGGAAGTTTGGATTACCACTTTGCCCGGACTGCCGCGTCTTCCTGCGCGGCCGCTTACCTGAACAATCAACTGAAAGGCACGCTCATAGGAACGGAAGTCCGGAAAGTGCATCATCCGGTCTGCATCGAATACACCTACGAGGCGCACACGATCAAAATCCAACCCTTTGGTGACCATTTGTGTGCCGACGAGAATGTCAGTTTCTCCCTTCTCGAAGTCCCCGAGGATAGTTTCATAGCCGGACTTTGTGCGCGTTGTGTCAAGGTCCATCCGGCTGATTTTTGCGTCTGGAAAGTGCAGGGCAAGTTCTTCTACCATTTTCTCGGTACCATACCCGAGGGTTAAGATTCGCTTTGAACTGCAGGTTGGACATTTTGAAGGTAGCTCCTTGCGATATCCACAGTAGTGGCAAATCAGGGCATGACGGTATTGGTGGTAGGTAAGACTAACGGCACAATTAATACACTTTGGAATCCACCCGCAATCTTCACATTGCACCACAGGGGAATGCCCTCGTCTGTTTTGAAACATGATCACCTGACTCTTTGCTTCAATGGTGTTTTTAATCTCCCGAAGCAAGGCAGAGGTAAATTCACCTTTAATCGTTTTGGATTTTCTTTCCTGGGACACATTGGCGAAGCCAATTTCGGGAAGTTGCGCCTCGCCGAAGCGTTCCGGTAGCTGGACAAATCCAATCTTTTCGGTCTTCGCCTGATAGTAGGTTTCGCATGAAGGCGTTGCTGTGCCCATAAGCACCTTGGCATGATGTTGCTGTGCCATCATGCGTGCTACATCCCGGGCAAGATACCGCGGCGCAGGATCATGTTGTTTGTAGGAAGGATCGTGCTCTTCGTCGGTGATGATTAGCCCCAGATTGTCAAAGGGAAGAAATACCGCGGATCGTACACCGACAACAAACCGGAACTTGCCATTCAGCACACCGTTCCATACTTCCACGCGCTCATTGTCTGAAAACTTTGAGTGGTAGACGCCCATGGAGGCGCCAAAGACTTTTTTAAGCCTATGAACGATTTGCGTGGTCAGGGCAATTTCTGGAAGGAGATAGAGAACTTGCGTCCCGCCGTCCAACGCCCGCCGGATCAGGTCAACGTAAATTTCTGTTTTTCCACTGCCCGTTACGCCATAGAGAAGTGCCGCACCCTGCTTTTCAAAACTCTCAAGAATTTTGTTTCGTGCTTGTTCCTGTGATTCACTTAAGAGTACGGGATGAGCTGCGTCAGGTGATTCTATTTCGAAACGCGGGACGACTCGCTCGAACTCTTCCAGAATCTTGTTCTTGATCAAGGTCTGAAGTGAGGATTCAGAAATTTCTTCATCTAACAATGCTGATTTCGCAATGCCAACGGTATTGAGTTCGGGATCCTGGAAGACAGGGGCAACTTGAAGGTACTTGAGGATGACTGCTTCTTGCTTGGGCTTGGTGGAGAGGGTCTCGAAAAGTTGTTCCAGCTTATCTTTGTGCGTATAGCCTTCTTGAAGCCGGATACGTTTTTCTGTCTTTGGCTTGTATTTTTCCTTCACCTTCTCAAAGAGAATAATCGCCTCTTTCGATGATAATGACTTCAACAGACTGTAGATAGACTTAGCCTCCAGCAGGCGCACCACCTCCGTATAGGGAAGTGTCTCAGTCTTCAGTTGGTTGATAAGCATTCGCTCCTTCTCGGAGAAATCAAATGGAGATTCCTCCAAAATGAATGCCGGATGCAGCTGAACCATTGACTCGCTGGAAAGTTTAAGGCCAGCTGGCAAAGCGGCATTCAACACTTCTCCGATGGAACACATATAATAGTCCGCCATCCATTCAAACAACTGCAATTGCTGAGGCGTAATGCTTTCAGCCTCATCCAGGATTTCAAGTAAGTACTTGGCTTCGAAATCTGTCGGTGGCTGGTTGCTAAGGTTCACAATGACTCCGGTGAGAATCTTCCTGGCGCCGAAGGGGACAATTACCCGTTGGCCTGATCTCACAATTCCATTCATCGCAGCAGGTACCCGGTAGGTAAATAACTTTCGGACCGGAACAGGAATGATCAGTTCAGCGAACATCGTTTGATCTCGCTGCACTGGCTGGGTCTGATTTGGATGTGAAGACATCTTCAAGGCTGAATCATGACGGGTGGGAAGATAGTATTTCCAAGGCTTCCGCAGCGGTGTCAACGGGCAGCCTGCAGGTTTTCTCCACACATACATGAATCATGTCTTTGCCACCGCTTGTCCGATCTTTTACCAGCGGAAGCGTTGATCCTTGCGTCGACCCCATCATCAGACTAAACGGGAGGAAGTTGGATGCCATCTTCTTTCGTTGGCCCATAGCATTGGGTCCTGTGATGACGATTTCATAAAAAGGAACCGTAACCTCTAAAGCAAGCATTCCCCAATTGGACATATACGTAGGCTCTTGCAGAATAAGTTTCTTGAGGGAGTTGGCCATTTCGATGGCATCCTGCTTCCATTCCTCTCTGTCCAGGATGATGCCCAACCGAAAAAGGTTACGGGCCATCACGGAATTAGGTGAAGGCATTACATTGTCAAATATCTCCTTCTTCCGGGCGACAAGCTTTTCTGCGGAAGTGCCAGAGAAGAAGAAGAACCCGTCATTTTCATCTCGGAATTGGCCAACTACATAGGCGCATTCTTCTTCTGCCTTACGAATCCACGCCTCATCAAACGTGCACTCGTACAAGGACAGGTAGGCGCTGATAAGCAGAGCATAGTCTTCCATAAACCCTTCATTGGGACTCCGCCGTTCCTTAAAGGTTCGATAGACGCGAAGTCCTTCCATCACCCTTTTTTCCAGAAACTGAATGGCAAGTATAGCATCATCCAGGAAGGAGGGATCGCCGAATGTCTTATAGGCGTCAGTAAGCCCGATGATCATCATCGCGTTCCAACCCGTTACAACCTTATCATCCAAGCCTGGGTGAATTCTCTTATCTCGGTGGCTCAACAACTTGCTTTTGACAGATCGAAGCGCTTCCTCCTGATCGGGTGGCAGCGAAACCAGGGCAGCGTTGGTTCGGTAGAGAATGTTTTGTTCGTGCTCCCAGTTTCCATCCGCAGTTGTTTGATAGTATTGCTTGATCAAGCCAGCCTGTTCACCCAATACTTCTTCCAGTTCCTTGTCAGTCCAGGTATAAAATTTTCCTTCCGATCCTTCAGAATCAGCGTCGAGCGCAGAATAGTACCCGCCTTCCGGGTGTTTCATTTCCTTCCTAAGCCAGCCTGTTGTTTCGTAAACAACCTGCCGAAACAGGGGATCTGGTGAAACACGGTAGGCTTCCGAATACAGGCTTAACAACTGTGCGTTATCATAAAGCATTTTTTCGAAGTGCGGAGCAAACCATTTGCCGTCCACGGCATAGCGCGAAAAACCTCCTCCTAACTGGTCATAAATTCCTCCAGCAGCCAGCTGACGAAGGGTAAGTAAAACCATATTGAGCGCTGCAGGATTTCTGGTTTGGTGGTGATAACGCAAAAGCCATTGCCAGACGGTGGGCATCACAAACTTTGGCGCGCGCTCCATCCCGCCATAGACATTATCAAACTTAGTTTCAAGGATGGCAAACGGCGTATGGAAATCCCCTGGATGGAAGGGTCCTGGCTCGCCGGTAAAACGACTTAGATCGCTGTTGTTTAAATGTTTAACGAGGTCGTTGGCCGATTCTTCTATTTCGCTTCGGCGCTGTTGAAATGCTTTAGAAAGTTGAAGAATCAGTTGACCCCAGTTCTTCGCCGGGAAATAAGTACCACCGTAAAACGGTTTCTGATCCGGTGTTAAGAATACATTAAGGGGCCAGCCACCGTTCAGTCCCATCGCCTGAACAGCATCCATGTAAATTTGATCGATGTCTGGCCTTTCTTCACGGTCAACCTTTATGCAGACAAGGTGCTCGTTCATCAGGGCGGCGATATCCGCGTTCTCAAAACTCTCACGCTCCATCACATGACACCAATGACAGGAAGAATAACCTATGCTCACCAGAATAGGTTTGTTTTCACGAGCAGCTAGTTCGAGGGCCTCGGGTCCCCATTCAAACCAGTCAACAGGGTTATAGGCATGCTGCAGCAAATATGGGCTTGTTGCACGTGCCAGGCGGTTGGGAGCATTAACATCTGGAGATGTGCTCATGGGGCCGTCGTGGATGGATGAAGGAGTCCCAATTTTAGCTCCTGGATTTCTCGTTCCACATCGACAACTGAACGGAGCTCTTCAAGTTGATGCAGGGACTTGGTAAGAAATTGTTGGTACGCTTTGCTTTCTGGATGGACAGGCCGGTGGAGAAGTGACAGCTGGATGGCTTCCCACTTCTTAATAAAGTTCATGGCGGAAGGGCTGAAGTAGGCCGTTGAAAATTTCTCCCAAATGTATTGTTCGGCCAAAGGTGTGGGATGAATCAGATCCTCCTTGTAAAAGCGATAGTCACGAAGGTCATCCATCAGGAGCTCGTAAGCTGGGAAATAGTCGACCTGGTCAAGTGCTTCAGAGAGTTCATGGCAGGCCACACGGACAATGGACTTACTGACACTGTTCATCGGGATCGTGTCCTTGAGGTGTCTGACTGGACTGAGGGTAAGAATTACCTTGATGCCGGGATTAATTTTTAATAGCGCCTCATTCGTTTTCCTGAACGAGTCCACAATCTCTTGCGTGGAAGTTAATCGCTTTGTGAAAAGCGAGGCATGCATGCGGTGGCAGTTGGCCACCGGTTCACCGGTATCCTTGCGTTCGTAGACCCAGGCTGTTCCATAAGTCAGTATGAGGACCCGGCAATTTTTAAGTGCATCGTGAACCTCATTGATCTTGTTATTTACCTCGAGTTCAAGATTCTCACGACTACGCCCACCGAAGGAGGAATGAAGGTCATAGGTGTAAGTAGTGTCCTGATTGGTCAGGTAGGTGTGGGGAGCCGGGTACTCTTTGAAAATTGAATAGTCAAGAAGCCGGTGGATGGCTAATGGATGATAGGTGGTTCCAAAGGGATTTACGACGGCCCTGAACTTATGAGAAAAAAATCGCTGGCCTATGGAATGCGCAAAGCAAGAGCCCAAGGTAAGCACCGGATCGCCGATGTCTAGACTCCAGGGTCCTGCTGAAACAGTCAGTTCCGTTCGAAGATTCATGGGTTAAAGTTATGGTGATTTTATTCAGAACAATGGTGAGAAAAACTAATTTTACACAACTCAATAAATCAGATTATGGTATTGGATGCCTCTGTTGAACGAATGCCGACAAAGATCTTTGCAACATCGGATGAAGCTTCTGTTTTTGTTGCAAACGAGATCGCCGACTTGATCCGGCAGCGGCAGCGCGAAAAGAAGACGTGTGTGCTAGGTCTGGCCACAGGCTCAACACCAACGCGCCTTTATGCTGAACTGGTCAAAATGCACCGCAAGGGTCTCAGTTTTGCCAATGTCGTCACCTTTAACCTGGATGAATACTACCCGATGCAGCCGGATTCCCTCCAGAGCTATGTCCGCTTTATGCGCGAACACCTGTTTGACCTCATTGATATTCCTGAAAAGAACATCAACATCCCCGACGGGAAGCTTGCCAAAGACAAAGTGGCGGCATTCTGCAAGTCGTACGACAAGAAGATAGAGGCTAATGGTGGGATTGACATCCAGGTGCTCGGTGTTGGCCGGACGGGGCATATAGGTTTTAATGAGCCAGGCTCATCAGACCGGTCCGGTACACGAATGATCACCCTTGATCAGGTGACGCGCAATGACGCCGCCAGTGATTTTTTCGGGGAGGAGAATGTGCCTAGAAAGGCCATCACCATGGGCGTGGGAACGATCCTGAAGGCGAAGCGAACCATTATGATGGCCTGGGGTGAGGGAAAGGCTCCAATTGTTCAACGTGCCGTGGAAGGCCCAGTTACTGACCAGGTTCCATCCACCTACTTGCAAAGGCATCCCGATGTGCTCGTTGTACTGGACGAGGCGGCAGCATCCCACCTCACCAAGCGGAAGACCCCGTGGCTTCTTGATCACTGCAAGTGGGATGATGGGCTCATCCGCAAGGCTGTCGTATGGCTTTGTCAGACCGTGAAGAAGCCTATACTCAAATTGACAAACCATGACTACTTGGAGCATGGCATGGGGGATATCCTGAGTGAGTATGCATCAGCTTATCAGGTAAACATTAAGGTATTTAATGAGTTGCAGCACACCATAACCGGATGGCCTGGCGGGAAGCCGAATGCCGATGATTCTAACCGTCCTGAGCGGGCAAAGCCATTCCCGAAGCGTGTTGTGATATTCAGCCCCCATCCAGATGACGATGTTATTTCGATGGGAGGTACATTCATACGCTTGGTAGATCAGGGGCATACAGTGCATGTAGCCTACCAGACATCTGGCAACATTGCCGTGTTTGACGATGACGCAGTCCGGTTTGCCGACTTTGTTCGCGACTTCAATGATGCATTTGGGCTCAAGAAATCTGACGGAGAAAAGTTTTATAAGAAAATTGTTTCCTCCATCAAGGGCAAGAAACCGGGTCAGGTCGATAGCCAGGAAGTCATGACGATCAAAGGGCTTATTCGCAGGGGAGAAGCTAAAGCGGGATGCCGGTATACAGGAATTCCGGATTCTCAGGCTCACTTCCTGGATATGCCGTTTTATGAAACCGGAAAGGTGAAGAAGAAACCACTCGGAGAGCAGGATATTCAAATTATCGTGGACCTGTTGGAGAAGGTTCAGCCACACCAAATATATGCTGCGGGAGACTTGTCAGATCCACACGGAACTCACCGCGTATGTCTTGCGGCAATCTTCAAAGCAATTGAGCGGCTGAAGAAAAAATCCTGGATGAAAAACTGCTTCGTATGGCTTTACCGTGGCGCCTGGCAAGAGTGGGATATCGATCAGATTGAGATGGCGGTACCCTTAAGTCCGGATGAATTGCTCAGGAAGCGTCGCGCTGTTTTTAAGCATCAGTCTCAGAAGGACAGCGCTCTGTTTCCGGGTACCGATCAACGGGAATTCTGGGTGCGTGCCGAAGACCGCAATCATGCGACAGCCTCTGCATACAATCAACTTGGACTGGCGGAGTATGAGGCCATCGAAGCATTCGTTAGACATAAGTTTTAATCCCCTGCATGGCTCAACAACATTTTGTTTCGTGGAATGTCAACGGCATTCGTGCCATAATCAAGAAGGGATTTCTGGAGAGCATCCAGACAATGAATCCGAATGTCATCTGTCTTCAGGAAACAAAAGCAGCCGAAGATGAAGCAAGGGAGACATTACTTGCACTCAAAGGCTATCACGTCTACGTAAATTCTTCCAAGGCCCGGAAAGGATATTCAGGCACTGCAATCATTACACGAGAAGAGCCCGTGAACGTCACTTATGATATTGGCTATGAAGAATTTGACCAGGAGGGAAGGGTGATCACGGCTGAATATGTCACACATTTTATTGTAACTGTTTACACGCCCAATTCGGGAGATGGGCTGGCACGGCTGGATTACCGGGAGCGATGGGATCAGGAGTTTGGCGCCTACATCGCGTGGCTCAGGAAACGTAAGCCTGTGATTGTTTGCGGCGATTTGAATGTAGCACATCAGCCGATTGACCTGGCACACCCTAAAGAAAATTACAACAAATCTGCGGGCTACACACAACGTGAGATCGACGGATTCTCCCGCCTGTTGGAAGGCGGCCTGGTCGACACGTTCCGACATTTTTATCCAAACGAGGCCAAGTATAGCTACTGGAATTATTTTACGTTTGGTCGTGACAAGAATGTAGGCTGGCGCATCGACCACTTTCTGGTGGATACACGCATGATGCCTGCTGTAAAAGACGCGATGATCTACAATGAGCATCATGGGTCAGATCATTGTCCGGTGGGAGTGAAGTTGGATTTTTGACCGCCGATTGCGCTCGGCGCAAGGTCACTGGTGTCACGAAATACTCAGGAAAACAGGATTGAAACGGATATCTGTCGCGCCTAGTTTTGCTTAATGAGTAAGAAGTTGAAACTAACATACGATTCTGTGATTGGCAAGATCCACTTCATTCGTGGACAAAAGGTGATGCTGGATAAGGATTTGGCTCTCCTGTATAACGTGATGACGCGCAATTTGAATAAGGCGGTTAGCAGAAACAAGATGCGATTTCCACCTGACTTTATGTTTCAACTGACCCCGAAAGAACACAAAAACTTGATGTTCCAAATTGGAACATCAAGTTGGGGTGGTACAAGGAAAATGCCACATGCATTTACGGAGCAGGGAATATCCATGCTGTCAAGTGTTCTAAGCAGTGAGCGCGCCATTCTGGTCAACATTCACATCATTCGGGTTTTTACGAAGCTTCGACGATTCTTGATGGACCACAAAGAAGCGCTTCTGAAGTTGGAGAAATTGGAGAAAAAAGTTGGCAAGCACGACAATGAGATCAGAATCATTTTTGAATATTTAAAAGAAATGTTCAATCCATCAAAGGAACCGATGCGGAAGATCGGATTTAAACAAAGTGGGAGAGAGGCTAAAGCAAAAACCGGTACTAACGCACGCGCTCGATTTGCGCGCCCAACTTGACAAGCCGACCTTCAATATCCTGATAGCCCCTGTCGATTTGTTCAGCATTTGAAATCTCACTTTCACCGCTAGCCGAAAGTGCGGCGATTAGCAAGGCCACTCCAGCGCGAATGTCAGGTGAAGACATCTTGATTCCACGAAGGGGATATTTTCTGTCTAAGCCGATAACCGTTGCGCGATGGGGATCACACAAGATGATCTGTGCACCCATGTCTATCAGTTTGTCCACAAAGAACAAACGGCTTTCAAACATCTTTTGATGGATAAGAACCGTGCCCTTCGCCTGTGTGGCTACCACCAGAGCGACGCTGATCAAGTCTGGGGTAAATCCCGGCCATGGTGCGTCGGAGACCGTAAGAATCGACCCATCGATAAAGCTTTCAATTTCAATATGATCCTGAGCGGGTACGTAAATGTCATCGCCCCGGAATTCCATCTTGATGCCAAGCCTTTTGAATGTCTCCGGGATAATCCCAAGCATATCGAGTCTGCAATTCTTGATCGTGATCTCTGATTGCGTCATGGCAGCAAGACCAATGAAGCTGCCGATCTCAATCATGTCTGGAAGCAAGGTATGCTCCGTACCTTTTAGCTTGGAGACCCCTTCGATGGTAAGCAGGTTGGAGCCAATGCCACTGATCTTTGCGCCCATCCTGTTGAGCATGTGGCAAAGCTGCTGTAAGTATGGCTCACAGGCTGCGTAATAGATCGTGGTTGTTCCCTTGGCGAGTACAGCAGCCATCATGATGTTGGCTGTGCCGGTCACGGAGGCTTCGTCCAGCAGCATGTAGCATCCTTTTAGTTCAGACGCGTCAATATGAAAAAAATTGTCTTTGGCGTCGTAGTTGAACTTTGCCCCCAGGTTCTGGAATCCAAGGAAGTGCGTGTCCAACCTGCGTCTCCCAATCTTGTCGCCGCCGGGTTTGGGAATGCTCGCCTTTCCGTACCGTGCCAGGATTGGACCTAAAAGCATGACGGATCCGCGAAGGGAGGCAGCTTTCTTTTTGTAGGAATCTGTTTCGAGATGACTGATGTTCACTTTCGAAGCTGTGAACCGATACGATTGGTTGTCAAGTTTTTCTACGCCGCATCCGAGATCTGCCAACAATTCGATGAGTTTATTGACATCCAGAATATTCGGGATGTTGTGAATGGTTACCGGCTCGGGGGTAAGAAGGGTAGCGCAGAGAATCTGAAGTGCTTCGTTCTTCGCGCCTTGTGGGGTTATTTCTCCGTGGAGGCGCTTGCCTCCCTGAATTCGAAACGAACTCATTGGTCTCTTCTGCGGTGGGGATTAAACCGTTTCTTGAATGGCCTGCCGCCACCACCACCACCGCCACCCTGACGCTGATTGGAATGCCCGCCTCCGCCTTGAGGGCGAACTGGCTTGTTGGTACGCTCACGGTAGAGTTGCTCAAACAAATTTTCTTCCCGCACTTTGTCAAGACTCATCGTAAGTTTTCCACCCGACATCAGCGCAATGTCTTTCAGGATAACTGAGTCATCCAATGTCTCCTTGTTCCAGCTGCCATAAAAAGTCTTCATCAGGCGACCCAGGTAGATCACCAGGTCTTCACGCTCTTTCGGATCTTCTTTTTTCATCGCTTCTTTCACGAGACGCTCAATGTTCTTTCCGTAATGCTTGTAGCGTACATCCGTCTGAGGGTATGGTACGCCTTTCGGTCGCTTGCTGAGGATGTCACGATCAGGTGGATTGAATGGATTGTTGACATCCAGGTCAAAATCGGCAATGATCATCAGGTCATCCCAAAGGCGCTGAGGGTTTTCTACCGACTCGCGGACTGTCGGATTAAGTTGTTTAATGAGTTCAATCAGCGTATAGGCCATTTCAGTCCGTTTGGCCTTGTCTGGCTCCGTCCGGATGTATTCAACGATCTTTTGAACGTTCCTTCCGTACTCTTTAAGAATTATATGCGGACGCTGCGAGTTGTATTCTCCAATCATGACTACGTGTTCAGGGGGGTAGGGGGATGTATCTTTAACTTGGCAAAACTAAGCAATAAGGTCTTCTCTCCAAAATCGTCAAATTGGATCCTGGCTTTGCGGTCTGCTCCGGTTTCATCTACAATCACCACCTTGCCAAAGCCAAACTTGGGGTGCTCTACGCGCATCCCTTGCACAAGTCCCGCTGTGTCACTGGGTGCAAAATCTGCAGGGGGCCTGTAGTTAGTAGGGCGCACCACGGGCTGTGAACTGATCGTCTTCTTCATCCCCGAGACAAAACTCTTTGCATACTGCGAATGACTCTGCGGCTCCGAATTGATCCCCGCATACTTGGTGCTGACTTTGACGTAGCGCGAATCGACTTCATCCAGGAACCGGCTGGGCTCACAGTTCTTCAGTCGCCCGAACCGATAGCGGGTGAGCGCATAGGACATGAACAAGCGTTTCTGAGCACGAGTAATGGCGACATAAAACAACCGTCGTTCTTCTTCCAGTTCAGCCCGGCTACTGAGCATCATCTGCGATGGGAATAGGTCTTCCTCCATCCCGGCGATGTACACGTATCGGAACTCGAGTCCCTTAGCCATGTGAATGGTCATGAGCGTCACTTTTTCGGGATCTTTGTCCTTGTCTTCATCCTGGCCGGTGAGCAGAGACACCTCTTGAAGAAAGGCGCCAAGACCTTTATCAGTCCGTTCCGGATCATCCGTGAATTCCTTGATTGCGTTTAGCAATTCCTGGATGTTCTCGAATCGGCTCAGGCCCTCAACTGTCTTGTCGGCGTAGAGCTCACGCAAGAGCCCGGAGCCCTTGGCGATTTCTGAGGCAGCATCGTAGGCATCGAGCCGTTGGATTTCAATCTGAAAGCGCGAGATCATGGCCACGAAATCCTCAATGGGACCAGATGCCCGACCGCCCAGGAACGACGAGGCATGCTGAAGCACTTCCCAAATGGAGATGGCGTGGTCATTGGCGGCAACAACAATCTTGTCCACAGTAGAGTCACCAATCCCACGCTTGGGCAGGTTGATAATTCTCCTGAAGGAGGCTTCGTCCTGTTGATTGATCGCGTATCTCAAATAGGCAAGGAGATCCTTAATTTCCTTGCGCTGATAAAATGATAAGCCGCCAACCACCTTGTATTTGATGTTCATCCGGCGCAAGGCCTCTTCAATGGCCCTGCTCTGGCTGTTGGTGCGGTAGAGTATAACAAAGTCACTGAACTTCAGCTGATGCTGCATCTTCTCCTCGAAAATGGAAGTGGCGATCAGTTTACCTTCTTCGTTGTCCGATACCGCTTTGATAAGCTCAATCAGATTTCCCTCCTCATTTTCTGTCCAGACATCTTTCGGGAGTTGGGCCTTGTTCCTGGCGATAACGGAGTTGGCCACATGCACGATGCTCTTGGTCGACCGGTAGTTCTGTTCCAACTTGATGATCCGCAGGTCTGGATGATCTTTTTCGAAATTGAGGATGTTGCTGATGTCCGCTCCCCGGAAGGCGTATATGCTCTGCGCATCGTCACCCACCACGGCAATATTTTGCTTGACGGCAGACAGCTTGCGGACGATGAAATACTGGCAAAGGTTGGTATCCTGGAACTCATCAACCAGTACATATTGAATGCGGTGCTGGTACTTATTTAATACATCGAGGTGTTCCTTGAAGAGCTTGTCTGTATTGAATAGGAGGTCGTCGAAGTCCATGGCCCCCGACTTGTAGCAGCGCAGCGCATAGTTCTTGTAAATGTTCCCTATTTCAGGACGCAGGTTGGACGCGTCATCACCCATCAGCAAGGGGTTGGCCAGGTACTCTTGCCAGGATACAAGGCGGTTCTTGGCAGATGAAATCCGGTTGTAGACTATATTTGCTTTGTATTGGGTGTCATCCAAATTCATCTCCCGGACGATCTGCCGTATGAGTGACTTGGAGTCATCGGTATCATAGATGGTGAAACTGTTGGGATAGCCCAGGTGGTGTGCTTCCGCCCGCAGGATACGTGCAAAAACGGAGTGGAAGGTACCCATCCAGAGATTCCTGGCATCTTGCCCGACCACCCGCTCAACCCGCTCACGCATTTCCCGTGATGCCTTGTTCGTAAAGGTCAAGGCCATGATATTGAAAGGATCCACTCCCTTTTCCTTGATCAGGTGGGCGATTCGGTAGGTGAGCACCCTGGTCTTTCCTGAGCCGGCTCCCGCGATGATCATGCAGGGCCCTTCGGTGTTGATAACTCCTTCGCGCTGCGGAGGGTTGAGGTTGTCTAAATAATCCATTCAAAAATTCGGGTGCAAGTTAACCTCGCCGAGGCAATGATCTTGATGATTTACATGATAATTTTGGCGATTCTAACCTGAAGGATATGCGACCTGAATTTATGAAAACAGAGAAGAAGGAGTCCTTCAAAAGTGGGATGTTTCGTAGATTGATGAACTGGTATCCCATGTATCTGGGTACTGGTGGAAAGATACTCTTCTGGGCATCAGATTCTTCGGAAATACACCTTCGACTCGGCTTGAACCTGTGGACCCGGAATTATGTCGGCACAATCTACGGAGGGAGTTTCTTTTCAGCCTCCGATCCCTTTTATATGCTGATGCTTATGAGGATCCTGGGGAAGAACTTTGTTGTTTGGGACAAGAATGCGCACATCCGGTTTCGGAGGCCTGGAAAGACACGGTTGTTCGCAGTGCTTAAGCTGACGCCGGAGGATGTCGCGACCATCAGAACCCAGGTAAAGGAATGCGGACACGCTACCAAGACATTTTCCATCCATTGGGTGGACAAGGATCAAAACGTATATGCGGAGATCGAACGGCAATGCTATATTGCCGACAAAGCATTCTATGAAAAGCGAAAAGGCGAAACCCAAAAAGCAAAGTAAACCCCGTAAGCCCATGATGAAGGTAGGAGAGGTCCTGGTCTCGGACGATATAAAATCCGTTGAGTTCGTCTGTCACCTGGAGATGTGCAAGGGGGCGTGTTGCGTAGAGGGCGAGTTGGGAGCGCCGCTTGAGGAAGATGAACTTCCGGTCATGCATGAGATCCAGCAGGCCGTGGCCCCTTACCTTACCCCGGAGGGAAAGAAAGCTATCGCCGAGCAGGGCCCTTATATCCTTGATGAGGATGGTGATTATTCAACCCCAACGATAGGTGGTAAAGAGTGTGCTTATGCCCACTACGATGTAAAAGGGATCCTGAAGTGTGGGATTGAACAGGCCTATCTTGATGGGAAGACGCCTTTTCGTAAGCCCATTTCATGCCATCTCTATCCGATCCGTATCACAAAAAAGAAAAACTTTGAGGCGGTCAACTACCATAAGTGGAGCATTTGCTCTGCCGCTTGTTCCTTTGGCAAATCTCTGCAAGTACCCTTGTACAAGTTTCTCAAAGACCCGTTGGTACGGAAGTATGGCGAAAAATGGTATGCAGATCTGCTGACCCAGATTGAAACGAAATAGGCTCATAACAATAAAAAAAAGCCGCTCAGTTCGAGCGGCTTTTTCATGAATGCTAATTAACCTTTTATTCGGCGGTCACGTTCACTTTCACTTCGTGCTTCACTTCCTTGTGAAGGTCGAGGAGTGCAGTGTATTCTCCGAGTTCTTTCGGTTGTTCCTTGAAGGAGATCTTACGGCGCTCCACTTCAAACCCTTTAGTTTTCAGAAAATCTGAAACCTGCAGGCTCGTAATGGCTCCGAAAATCTTGCCGGTCTCTCCAGCCTTGGTCTTCAGTTCGATCACCATATCACCGATGCGCTCAGCCAATGAGGCCGCTTCATCTTTGATCTTGGCCGCCTTGTGCGCCATCTGGCGTACGTTCTCGGCGATCATGCGCTTGTTGCCTTCGTTGGCAATCAGGGCTACACCAGTTGGAATGAGATAATTCCTTCCGTAGCCGGCTTTCACCTTGATGACGTCGTTCTTATATCCAAGACCGGTAACGTCTTGCTTTAATATTACTTCCATGGTGTGTTCTTAAATGTTATTTTAATGCATCCGCCACGTACGGCAGCAACGCGATCGTGCGTGCACGCTTAATGGCCTGAGCAACTTTCTTCTGATACTTCCAACTGTTGCCGGAGAGTCTGCTGGGCAGAATCTTTCCCTGCTCGTTGATGAATTTGAATAAGAAATCAGGATCCTTGTAATCTATGTACCGGATACCGTTTTTCTTGAAGCGGCAGTATTTAGGCTTAATCTCTGCCCGCTTGATGGATTCGTTTACGAGTGTCATGAGCGTGTCTCCTCCCTTTCTCTTTTTTGTTGCGGCGCCTTGGTTCCTTTGTTCCTGTTGAACTCACCCTTGCGTCGGCGGGAGTTATACTCCACAGCGAATTTGTCAAGGCTGATGGTCAGAAAGCGCATTACTGACTCGTCCCTTCTGTATTCTGTCTCAAGGGTTGCAATGGTTTCCGGAGCTGCCGCAAATTCGACGAGGTTGTAGAATCCGGTTGACTTCTTCTGGATGGGGTAAGCCATCTTCTTCAGTCCCCACTGCTCAACATTGATAATGTTGGCTTTGTGGCCGGTTAACACCTTCACGAACTTATCGACAGTATCCTTTGCCTGGTCCTCAGACAAAACGGGATTTAAAATGAATACCGTCTCGTAGTTGTTCATGTTTTACTAATTGGTTTTAAAATGAGGCGCAAAAATAGGGGAAAAATCGGTATTTCAAGTGCTGAGGACCCGAAAAAGGGGTAAAATTGGCATTTTGAGGCTAAAAAGGGCTGTTGGCGCCCCCTTTGGATGTTGACAGTCTTCGCCAGAGGTTAGCTGGGCCCCAACACCCAACACCTAACACCCAATACCCAACACCTACTTCACAACAAACTGCCCCGTCCCAATCAAATAGTCCTGCGCATAAATCTCCACGGTATAGCTCCCCGAAGCATATTCAGATCCCTTCTCATACAGGAAGCTCAATTTTTGCTTTGTGTTGTCAAACAAAATCTCCTGGGCCGATGTATAAAACTCGTCCTTCTGGTTGAACAGGAACGTACCCGAGCCCTTGGCCACATCAAAGATCACTTGCCCGTTCTCGTCTACAACGCGGATCAGAATCTTCTTCCCTTCAATGGGCGCAACCTTGTTCTCAGCCAGGTTGAATTCAACTTTCAACTTTTCAAGTTGACGGGCCCGGAATGGTGAATCGCGTTCCTTGCCTTTGGAATTAACTGACAGGACTGCCACATTTTCTGCTTTCAGCTGACTGGCCAAGGCCACCTTCCCAGCGAGTTCATTTTTGGTTGTGGCCAGGCGCGTGATAGAATCGTTGAGCACATTCTTTTGTGTTTTAAGTTGACGGTTCTCGCTAAAGAGTGATTGGTTGGTCACCTTCAGCTTCTCGATTTCGTCATCCTTTATTTTTAACAATTCCTCATAGCCCTCCACGCGGTCCTTAAGTTCCTTGATGGATTTGGAACTTCGTGATACACTGCGCTTGAGTTGTGCGTCTACCTCGCCCTTTGCTTTCTGCAGTTCCTTTACGTCACCACCAAGTTTTTGTATTTCGGCGATTTTCTGATCCAGCTCTGTCTGGATTTCTTTCAGACGCTGCATGGTCCCGGCAAGATCTTCCTCGACATCCGCTTTTTGCTCGGTTATCTCTTTCTTGTCCGTGTAGTCAAAGTATATTTTGACGCTCTGGATAAGAACAACGATGAACAGAAGCGCGATGATGACGCCCGTCTTGTTGCTTTTTGTAGGTTGGGTGGGTTCGGTCGACTCCATAATCAGGGCTGTTTTGACCGCAAGTTAGCCCTGTTGACCCCTTATTTCAAGGACCAGGTGTAATGTTGTTTGTTCAAGGCAGGGTCAAAGCAGAGGATCCCACAACGATACAAATCGACACTGCCATAGACCAACGTATCGTTACGGATTTCATCCCAGGCTTTCTCCATCTCTTCCGAACGATGGATGTCGTCAATGACCATCAAACTGCTGGATTTGAGCCGGCGTGAAAAAAGGCGGTAGTATTCCAGGGTTGGGACATACCGGTGGTTGGCATCCATCAGGACAAAATCAACTTTCTCGGTTGATTCCAGGAAACGGTACAGCGTACTATCGATGTTTCCTTCGATTAGTTTGATATTTGTTTTTCCCGCCCATTCAAAGTTGGTTATCGCCGTGTTGGCGATGGCATGACTTCCCTCAAAAGTATAGATCATGGCGTTCTTCTTCTGCGCCATATACAGGGAGGTTAGTCCAAGGGAGGTTCCGAGTTCAACTACACGTGTGGCGTTGCAGTAGTAGAGCAAGTCCAGGTAAAACATCGCCACAGAATATGGGGTCAGGCTGGTGCGCGCAATTTCCCCGATGGTCCGCTCGTGCACAATCTTTCCCTTAGTACCCGAACCGAAATCCTCGATTTTCAGCACCACGCGGCTCGCTTCCAGATCACGGCGAAGGTCATCCAGGGCGGGGAGATCATCGGCATGCTTCTTCGCTACAATCTTCGTGTACAAATCGTAGAAATAGGGGGAGTGCACCGAGTGGTCGTCTACCTCGTAAAGCCAGTGACGTATGTAGGAGGTAACCTGGTGGAACGAAGGCACGCTGATCTGTTTTGTCTAAAGTTAGTTCAATCGCATGGGGGCTACCATGCTGAATTCAGGTATGCTGACGGGAAATGTGGTTCCATCGACAATACGCTCCATCAAATACGAGCCTACCATTTTCCCGATGCCGGATTTTAGGTTGCACCCCGACACATAAGAATGGGCCTGACCCGGCTCCAGCACAGGCTGTTGCCCGACTACCCCTTCGCCTTCGACTTCCCGTGATAGAAAACCGGCATCATAAATATGCCATTTCCGGCGCTTGAGCTGAATGGTAAAATCCCCGGTGTTTTCGATCGTAATCCGGTAGGTAAACACATAATGGTATTGGCTGGGACTGGAATACGATGGCTGGTACTCTGTCTCTACTGTAACTTTGATGCCCTTTGTGATTTCGGTTACCATTATCTCAAAAATATCAAATTTTTCTGTTTAATAGCCGTACTTGGAACCTGAATCGCTATGCAACCCGAAGTAAAGATCAACGACTCATGGAGAAGCCGGCTAAAGGGCGAGTTTGAAAAGCCTTACTTTCTCAGCCTGACGCACTTTGTCAGAGATGAATATGCTACCCAAACTGTTTATCCCCCCGGGAAAGAAATATTCCGTGCATTTGATGCTTGCCCATTTGAAGATATCAAGGTGGTCATCATCGGGCAGGATCCTTATCATGGCCCCGGCCAGGCTAACGGGCTATGCTTCTCCGTAAGGGATGGTCAGCGGACACCACCATCTCTTGTCAACATATTCAAAGAGATCAAACAGGACCTCGGTAAACCTATCCCCGATACGGGAAACCTTGAGCGCTGGGCCCGGCAAGGAGTGCTGTTGCTCAACGCCACGCTTACCGTGCGCGGCTCATCTCCAGGATCCCATCAAAAAAAAGGTTGGGAGACATTTACGGATGAAGTGATTCGCAAAATAAGTGAGGAGAAAACCGGTGTGGTATTTCTCCTTTGGGGAGCCTATGCGCAGAAAAAAGGAGAGATCATTGATCGAACAAAACATTGCGTCCTGATGTCCGCACATCCGTCACCCTTCTCCGCCGATCGCGGCTTTTTTGGAAACAAACACTTTAGCAAAGCGAATGCGTATTTGAAGAGTAAGGGTGTGGAGGAAATCGTGTGGTGAACTTGGAAAGGCTGTTGACCGTTGGCTATTCGCTCTTGGCAGTCGCTCCCCGAGGTCAGCGTACTACCAGACAATAAGTATTAAACCTTCGACCTTCGACTTTGAACTTTGACCTTTCAACTTTCGCTTGGCCAACGATCACCCCGATTCCGCGAAACGCTACATCGGGGCAAGCCGCTCACTATTTCAACTTACCCTCATTCTTATCCAAACCCTCACCCGAAGGATCTCCAAACAAACTTTCAAAGAGTAGGGTGAAGAGCCAGACAATCGAGAAGGCGAGGCGTTCGAAAATAATCCTTATTTGTCGGGGAGTATAAAAATGTCCGATGCGTGGACCGGTTTCGGATTCAAGCAGTTTTAGCCACCGCCGCAAAGTTCTCGCCGGTACACCCAAAATGTCCGTCAGCTGCCCAAAGGTGTAGGCTCGAATCGGAGGTAATTCTCTCTCCTTCTTTTCTTCTGATTTTTCCATAGCGTTCTGGTTTACGGACAATGGCCTGAGATAGCTAATGTAAAGTTTTTTTTCTTTTCGATCCAAATCTTTCCATTGGTTTTTTAATCGTTTCCTATTAAAGTCCTATTGATTTCTCAGTGTAGATCAAGGATCGGCTAAGCATCGATCATGGATCGATCAAGTGATTTCCCAATGGATGGCCATTAATCCCCAGAGGATTCCCATTAATTCCCATTGTTTCCCAATAAAACGCGCTGCAAACGCAGGTGCTCACCGGCATCCCTAAATGCAGAATCGGACAGTTTAAGGCAGAGTTGGACAGAGTTGGACACAATGAGGCAGAGTTGTGCGCAATTCGGCCACTGCCTTCGCGCGCCGCTTCACATTTGCATCAAGCATTGCAGACAAAGTACGTCAGGCAGTTGCCGCAGGACCTTGAGGTGCACCGAATGAAACATTGTTTCAAAAGGCCAGGCAGCAACGACCGATGATGCAGCGGATGACGATGTGAAATCAATGTAATAAAGTTTTATGACAAAAATTAAGAACAATGCTCTTCTGCAGGCTATCAGCGGCAAGATGGGCGAGACGCACTCCTACCGGAAGGTCCGGGGGAAAATGTACATGGTCAACCTTCCCGAAAAGGGCAACCCTTTGAGGGATGATCAGAAGACCTTCATCACCCGGTTCCAGCGTGGCGTGAACTACGCGAAACTGCAGATGGAAGATCCTCTGGCAAAGGAGATGTACAAGAAGGGGATAACCCCAAGAAAGCACAGTGCCTACCTCGTAGCACTCAGCGACCGTCTCAACGCACCCCAGGTGAATGAGATCAAGGTCGCCGAATACAACGGGGGAATTGGCGACAGCATCGTGATCGACGCTACGGATGACTTCAAGGTGACCCGTGTGCGCGTTACCATCTTCGACCCGAACGACACCCAGGTTGAACAAGGGTTCGCGGTCCAGGATGCCAAAGTCCCTGAACGATGGGTGTACACGACCACGGAGGCCAACCCTTCCGCAAAAGGGAGCACCATCTCCGTGACGGCGTTTGATACTCCGCAAAACGAGACAACGCTGGATAAGGTGGTGTAAGAAGTAGGGGGTAGGGGGTTGGAGAAAGGAGAAAAAAACAGGGGACTTACTCACCCCTGCCCTCCTGACTCCGACTCCCGACTCCTAACTCCTAACTCCTAACTCCTGACTCCTTCCTTCCACTCAGCAAAACACAACAACCATGAAAAAAAGTAACTACCTATGGCTGCTCGACGCAGGCCACGGAGGCATGCGAGACGGTGTATATACAACAGCGCCGGGCAAGATGCATGTCTTCGACGACGGACTAACATTCTACGAAGGCGTAAACAACCGGAAGATTGTCGCCAGGCTCAAAGAGCTGCTCTTTCTCACCCGCATTGATCACATCCTGGTCCACGATCCCGTATGTGATACGTCGCTGAAAGCACGTGTCGCCTATGCGAACCACCTCCAGGCTGAAGAGAAACGCTGCATTTACTTGTCCATCCATAGCGATGCGATGCCGCCGGGAGCACACGGCAAGGGCTCGGGCTTTTCGGTCTACACGTCGAAAGGAACGACGTCCAGTGACGCAGTAGCACAGAACTTCTGTAAAGCCTATCAGCGCAGACTGAGCCAGTTCCGGTTCCGCACAAATCCCAACGATATTGAACTGGACAAAGAGGAAGACTTCTATGTCCTGAAAAAGACAAAATGCCCCGCCATCCTGGTAGAGAATCTCTTCTTCGACAATCGTAAGGAGGCGGAGTTTTTGCTGAGCGACGACGGTCAGAACCAGATTGCCATGACACTACTAGACGCCATCGTTGCATCAGAGAACCTTAAACCTTTGAACATTGAACCTTGAACATTGAATCCTGAACATTGAACCCTGAACCCTGAACATTGAACCTTGAACCCTGAACCCTGAACATTGAACCTTCAACTTAAAAACCTATGAAACCCTTAAAAGAAACCCGCATCGGAAAATTCCTTACCGACAAAAACCTCGGCCATGTCCTCGAAGGTGTCGGCGACCTGGTACCCAGCGTACGCTTGCTCAAACGAATCAAAGAAATCGTGCTGGGCGACGCCACCATTCTGGATGAAGAGGACAGGAAACAATTTATAGAGATCTACAAACTAGATTTGGAAGCCCTTGACATGGAGATCGCCGACAGGGCGAGTGCCCGCATACGGGAAAAAGAATTCGTTGCTGCGGCGGGACACATCGACTGGTTCATGACCTTGTTCGGACTGATCATTTTGTTATGCTTTGTCTACACCGTCGTCGTCTCCGCCCGGGGCAACATCCCCGCCGAGATGCGCGAAATCTTCATCGAAAGCCGCGCCGCCGTCCGTGACATCGTCCTGGCCATCGCCGCCTACTACTGGGGAAGCTCCGCCGGCTCACGCATCAAAGACATGAAACGCAGGATGGATTGAAGTAGCCGCACACACTTCTTTACCAACATTTATGATCAAGGAAGTCACAATGAATTTAATTCTGATTGTTTGGCGCCACCCCGCACAAACCCAACGCAAACACCAACAAAGTGCAAGAGTTTGGGCTAAAGCCCATTCTGTTTTTATTATTTTTTCCACGCCCTAAAGGACGTGGCAAAGGACCCCTTGAACCTTGAACTGTTTAACACCCTATCGTATCAAATTAAAGAATCGCTCCCAACGAATCTTATCGAGGAAGCCGCCATACTTGTCGATCGACAACCAGATGAAGAACCCTTTGCCAACAATGTGATCTTCGGGAACAAAACCCCAATAACGGGAGTCCAGCGAATTGTGCCGATTGTCGCCCATCATGAAATAGTAGTTCTGCTTGAACGTATATTCTTTTACCTCCTGCCCGTCAATCATCAACTTTCCTTCCTTGACAACAGCATCATCGTTGTGGTCGTAAAGTGTGATTGTCTCGCCATAAAGCGCGAGGGTTGAGTCATTCACTGCAATGGTCATCCCTTCCTTAGGCATCGTCAGCGGACCGAAGTTGTCGCCGTTCCAGGAGGATCGCTTGGATTTCGGGAAGATCCGGTAGTCAGGACCATCATGCGTGCGGCTGTCATCTACCACCGCCGTGATGTAGGGTACTGTTTTCAATTCTGCAACCTTTGATTTTGTAAGGAACATCTGGTAAACAACCTGATTTTCCTCCGGGCGGCCGAGGAAACTGTAATCATCCGGGTCGAGCTCAAGCTTTTCGAGGTTTCGCGCACTGATCTCGTCCTTGGCATAAACCAGATAGCTGAACTGCATATTCTCCGGATCATTCAATGGCTGGCCGCCGATATATACCTGGCGGTCCTTGATGGTGAGTACGTCTCCGGGAATAGCTACGCATCGTTTGATGTAGTTTGTCTTCAGGTCGACGGGATAGTCTTTTCCATCATTCAACTCCTTGGGGGGTATGTTGAATACAACTACGTCTTCGCGTTTAACGGACGAGAAGCCCGGCAGGCGATACTGCGGAAGTTGGATCCATTCAACATAAGAAGGAATTTCTGTAAACCAGATTTTCTGGTGCGTCAATGGAATCTGCAGCGGTGTCTTAGGTGTCCTTGTGCCGTAATGGAACTTGCTCACAAAGAGGAAGTCCCCAACCAGCATGGAGTTTTCCATGGAGGGGGTGGGGATGGTGTAGGCTTCCATGATCAGCCATCGAATCAACGTGGCGGCGACCACGGCGAATGCCACGGCATCAAGCCATTCCCTCCAAAAAGATTTTCTGGGCTTCTTGGCAGCTTCTGCTGCAGGGGATGATTTCCAAAACTTCCAGTTCATGATTTGTATTTATGGCTTATAAAAGACCCGCAAATAAAAGTAAAATAATCCGAAGTCAGAACTTTAAGAAGTCACCCATCCCCAGAACGCCCTGTTGTTGCGGCAACCACTCGGCGACGGCCACTGCACCCCGCGCAAAGCCTTCGCGCGAATGGGCGGTATGGCGGATTTGTATGTCATCGACTTCAGCATGATAGGTTACCGTGTGTGTGCCAGGCGTCGGGTCTTCCCGCAATGATCGTATAACGAGATCTTCCGGCTTTCGGGTTTCAGTATTCACCCATTGTTTTTTGGACGGCAGGTGCTTGAGGATGCCTTCGGCGAGTGTGATGGCCGTGCCACTTGGCGCATCTTTCTTCTGGGTATGATGAATTTCATCGATCTGAACGTCGTAACCGCTTTGACGGTGCATCAGTTGCGCCAGCCGCTCATTAAGGGCAAAGAATACGTTCACTCCCAAACTAAAGTTTGACGCGTAGAAAAACGTGCCCTCATGCTGTCGGCAATACTCATCGGTTTCCTTCTTTCTGCCCAGCCAGCCGGTGGTACCACAGAGTACCGGAACGTGATGATCAATGCATAGTCGAATGTTCTCCTCAGCCGATTCTGGTGTTGTAAATTCGATGGCGACATCCACCGGGTTTTTGAAATCAAAAGTCTTTCCCGTTGAAGGATCATGAATGCCCGCGATCACGTGGTTACGCTGTTTCGCGATATCCTCGATGGCCATCCCCATTTTACCATATCCGATCAATAGGATATTCATCGCCTTTCAGAATTTAATTGTCAGTGAAATTCCGGAAACCTGGCCATATAGGGGATTCTGCTGGATGCTCGGGCCGAGCGTTACTTTGAGTTGAGGGTTAAGATCGAAGTCGCGGAGGTGGGCGTCGACGTGGGCATCGACCAATTGCAGCAAATACCACATTCCGTCGAGAATCAGAAAGAAGTCGCGCTGCCGGCGATAGAACTCCGTCACCGATCGCAGTTGTGATTCTGTATAGCCACTCGGGGGAATAAACTTTGGGTCCCGCACAACTTCAAACAGTTCAGTTTTATATTTATTGTAAAGGTCATTATATCCAAAGGCTACATAGGTAAGCATGTAAAATCCGCCATACACGATCGGAAGTTTCCAGTATTTCTTGTTATACACCTGGCCCATACCCGGAAAAACAGCGGAGAAAAGAAGGGCTTTGCGCGGAATGTACCGTTCTGCATATTGCTTCGCTGTGATGATCTTCCCATTCTTCCGGATGATCAATGAATCACTCGTAGCATTCGTGGAGTCAATAGGAGTGTCTTCCACCTGTGCAAAGGCGGCTGAAGTAAGTGCGAGGGCAAAGAGGATAAACCCGGTTCTCCACATGCGTTAAAGTTTGAAGATATCGAGGATCCGGTTAAGGTCCTCGATGGAAAGAAAGGGGATTTTAATTTCACCTTTCCGGCCGTCACTCTTCACAGTAACTTTCGTGCCAAAGTAGTTGGAAAGCTTGCCCTGCAGCTGAGAAATCTCACGGGAAGGGGTTTGGGTTGTTGAAGCACCACCTTTTTCTTTGGACTTCGAAAGGGACCGGGCGAGTTCTTCTACCTGACGTACCGATAGATCGTCCTGGATAATGCGCTTGAAGATGACCAACTGGATATCCGGGTTTTCAATGTTGATGATTGCCCGGGCATGGCCCATCGTAAGTTTATTGTCGCGCAAGGCAATCTGAATCACCGGGGGCAACTTAAGCAGCCTCAGGTAGTTTGTTACGCTTGTTCTGCTCTTCCCAACACGGTCGCCCAGTTGCTCTTGCTTCAGGTTACACTCGGTGAGAAGACGCTGATAACTCAATGCAATTTCTACCGGGTTAAGATTCTCACGTTGGATATTTTCCACCAGTGCCATCTCCAGCATTTGCTGATCATCAGCGGACCGGACATAGGCAGGAATGGTCTTGAGCCCGGCACGCCGCGCTGCCTGATAGCGACGTTCTCCTGAAATGAGCTGATACTGATTGCGGGCCAACCTCCGGACAGTCACCGGTTGGATGATTCCGTGAACTTTAATTGAGTCAACCAGTTCTTGCAATGCCTCTGCCGCAAAATCTTTCCGTGGCTGGTAGGGGTTTACTTCGATTTCGCTGATGGCAATTTCATTCATTGACCCGGAAGGAGCAGGGGCTTCTTCCAGCTTGTTTGTTTCGGGCGTATCACTCAGCAACGCGCTGAGCCCCCGGCCAAGTCCTTTCTTCTTTATCATTTGCTTAAGCCGTTTTTGTCAAGGATTTCATGCGCAAGGTTGAGATAGGCGATGGCTCCTTTGCTTTCTGCGTCGTGAACAATCACCGGTAGCCCAAAACTGGGCGACTCGCTCAACTTCACGTTCCTGGGGATAATGGTCTTGAACGAGATGTTCTTAAAATGTGTACGCACTTCTTCGACTACCTGATTGCCCAGAGAGGTCCGGGAATCATATAAGGTGAGCAAGATGCCCTCGATCTCAAGCTGTGGATTAAGACGTGTCTGGATGATCTTGATGGTATTGAGCAGCTTGCCGAGTCCTTCAAGTGCAAAGTACTCACACTGCACAGGAATAATAAGCGAATCTGCCGCCGTGAGTGAGTTGATGGTAATCAGCCCCAGCGAAGGTGAGCAATCGATGATAATGAAGTCGTATTCGTCTTTGATTTTAACCAGCACGTTGCGCATGCGCTCTTCGCGATGGTCAATGTTCACCATCTCCACTTCGGCGCCGACCAGGTCGATGTGTGAAGGGAGGACGCTGAGGTATTTTATTTCGTTCGGCATGATGGCCTCGTGAATGTTACCTTCGTCAATCATGCACTCATAGATGCTGAGCTTCACGGTATTGGGGTCAATACCCAAACCGGAAGTGGAATTAGCCTGGGGATCCGCATCCAGCAAAAGCGTCTTCTGCTCCAGCACCGCCAAACTCGCCGCCAGGTTAATGGCAGTAGTAGTCTTGCCGACACCCCCTTTTTGATTCGCTATGGCTATGATCTTACCCAATTGAAGCTATTTCTTTTTTCGTTTCGATGTATTCCAATCTCAAATATACCAATTGTCCGCTCTTGGCTATTGGCTTTTAGCCTTTAGGGGTCTCACCTCGACGTGAGTTCATTATTCTTCATTCACGAATTCAACAATTCTGAAAATTCTCTAATTCTAGAATTCTGATCCTATTTTTTCTTCTTCCTCGCTTCCTCACTCGCCTTCATCGCCTCTTCCAGCTTGGTCATGAATTTGGATTTTGTACCCGTACCCGAGACCATTTTCTTCTTGTGGTCTTCCATGACCGTTTTGATCTTGTCTTCGTCCACAAACCGTTTGATGATGGCCTGCTGTGCGAATGTTACCAGGTTGGAGACGAAGTAGTAAAAACTTAAGCCGGCAGAGAATGAATTCAACACAAACATGAAGATGACCGGCATGATCATGGACATGGACTTCATCGGGCCTGTCGCGGACGTAAGCTGGTTGTTTTGCCAGGTATACACAAGGGTAGAGGCTGTCATGAGCAGCACAAACAAGCTGACGTGGTTTCCGTAGAACGGAATCGTAAACGGAAGACTCATGATGGAGTCGTAGGTAGATAAGTCATTCGCCCAGAGGAACGGCTGTTGCCGGAGTTCAACAGACACCGGGAAGAAGTAGAACATCGCAAAGAGGATTGGCATCTGCAGAATAAGCGGAATACACCCACTGAATGGGTTTACTCCCGCCTGCTGGTACAGCTTCATCTGATCTTGCTGTGTCTGCGTCATGTTATCACCATTCTTCTCTTTGATCAGATCGAGTTCTGGTTTCAACAAGCGCATCTTGGCCATTCCCAAATAGGAACTGTAGGAGAGTGGCGTCAGAAGGAGTTTGATGATCACTACCAGGATCATGATGATCACCCCGTAGTTGCCTATAAACCGCTCGAGAAAGTGGAAAATGGGGATAATGATGTACTTATTAACCCAGATCACCGGAGGCCAGCCCAGGTACAGGTTCTGGGAGAATTCGTCAGGAAGGGTGGTGAGAATCTTGTAATCATTAGGGCCGAAGAAATAGGTGAAGCCAGCCTTATTGCCAACCACATCCGCTTTCGGAATGCGCAGGATGACATTGGCAGTTTTGACGACCGTAGTATCGGCGAGGTTGGCGTGTGTGCTGATCTCACCGCCGCTGAACGACTTGTTGGCGATGATGGCACTCGTAAAAAACTTCTGCTTGATGCTTACCCACTTAATTGGTTCGGCAAGCGTCTCCGATTCCGGGTCTGTAGAAGTATCACTCAGCCCGTCAAACTCACCCGCTGCTGTGTAGTAGTTGATGTTTGTCTTCGTGCGACTATCGGCTATGTCTTTTTCTTGTGTTGGAATGAAGTCGGTCCACGTGTAGGTGATATGCTCTCCGTTGAATGAGTTCCCAAGTTGTGAGGTTTGTATCCGGTACTTAAGGGAAAAGCCCGACCCGGGAATGCTGTAAATGTTCTTGAGGTATTTGTTTTCACCCAAGGTTGTTGTAAACGTAACAATCGTGCTGTCCCCAATGGTGCGACTCTCCACAGCGTAGGGCAGTGTATACAAGTCAACGTCTTTACCCTCGACCGTGGCAACGAGCTTGAATGCATTGAAGTTGGAGCCTACAAGGAGCAACGGCTGTTGATAGTAGGTCTTGAACTTCTTCAGCTCCACTTCTTTCAGGATACCACCGCGACTGGTAAAAGTGAGAATGAGTTCCTTCGTCTCGATGCGTGTGAGTTTTTCTTCTACTGAAGAAAGGAGAGGTGCTGTGCCGGCTGTTGTACCTGAGGCGGAGTCGGTTGCCTGCGTCATCGCCCGCATACTCGAATCGCCGGACGTAATACTTTGTGTTACAGGAGCCCCTGATTCCGTTGGCGGCTCCGGCGCAAAGAAGTTAAAGTACACAAGCAGTAATACGGCAATTAGCGTAAGCCCAATGGCGGAGTTGCGGTCCATAGATGTCTAAGTATCAGGGATTCAGTTTCTTATAATTCATTCCAGCCTCAATGAAATCAACAAAGAGGGGGTGGGGATTGAGTACGGTGCTCTTCAGTTCAGGGTGAAACTGTACGCCAACAAACCAGGGGTGGTCTTTGAGTTCAACGACTTCCACGAGACCGGATTCCGGGTTTATTCCTACTGCTTTTAGTCCCGCTTCTTCAATCTGATCGAGGTACTTATTATTGAACTCATAACGGTGACGGTGACGCTCTTTAATAAGAAGTTCGTCATAGGCCGCGGCGGCTTTGGAACCCTTCTTCAGCTTGCATTCGTAAGAACCAAGGCGCATGGTGCCACCCTTTGTTGTAATCTTCTTCTGTTCCTCCATCATATCGATGACGGGGTGTTTGGTCTTTGGATCCAACTCGGTAGTGCTCGCAGCAAGGCCGAGGACATTACGGCTGAACTCTACGACAGCACACTGCATACCCAGACATATTCCAAAGAATGGAATCTTGTTTTCACGGACGTAACGTATCGCTTCGATCTTGCCTTCGAGGCCACGCTCACCAAAGCCGGGTGCGACGAGTACGCCGTGAAGGCCGCCAAGCACTTCAGCAACATTCTCTTTCGAAATCTCTTCTGAAGAGATCCAGGTGAGGTTGACTTTGCAGTCGTTGGCTGCGCCGCCATGGATAAACGATTCCGCAATGGATTTATAGGCATCCGGCAGGGAGACATACTTGCCTACCAGTCCGATGCGGATCTCATCCGCCGGGTTCTTAAGTTTTCCAAGAAAGGTTTTCCAATCTTCAAGATCAGGATCGTGTTTGGAAGTGACTTTCATCTTTGCCATCACCCGCTCGTCGAGTTTCTCCTTGCGCATGAGCAGGGGGACATCGTAGATGGTATCGGCGTCGATGGCTTCGATGACGGAATTGAGCTGGACGTTACAGAACAGCCCCACCTTCTTCCGTATCTCCATGGGCAGCGGCATTTCCGTACGGCAGACGAGGATATCCGGTTGGACCCCTTCTTCCAGTAACTTCTTGACAGAGTGCTGAGTAGGTTTCGTCTTAAGCTCCTTGGCCGCCTTTAGGTAGGGGATGAGAGTAAGGTGGATGACGAGTGAGTGATTAGAGCCCAGGTCCCAGCGCACCTGACGGACGGCTTCAATGAAGGGTAAAGACTCGATATCTCCGACGGAACCACCTATTTCGGTAATGATGAAGTCGTATTTGCCGCTTTCGCCGAGGAGGTAGATGTTGCGCTTGATCTCATCGGTGATATGCGGGATGACTTGCACGGTCTTGCCAAGGAACTCGCCCTTCCGTTCGCGGGTGATGACATTATTATATATGCGACCGGTGGTGATGTTATTGGCCTGGGAGGTCCGGATGTTCAAAAACCGCTCATAATGGCCCAAATCGAGGTCTGTCTCGGCCCCATCGTCGGTTACGAAGCACTCCCCGTGTTCGTAGGGGTTAAGCGTACCCGGGTCTATATTAATATAAGGGTCAAACTTCTGGATCGTTACCGAGAACCCTCGCGCCTGAAGTAGCATCCCGAGGGAGGCGGAGATGATCCCCTTACCAAGCGAGGAGGTAACGCCACCGGTGACGAAGATGTACTTGGCAGAGGAGGTCATGGAGGCCAAAATTTTGGTCGCAAAGGTAGATTATTTGGGTTCGTGAGCGATGAGTCCTTTGAAATTATTTCGAATTTGAGGACTTTAGGGACCTTGATACCCAAATAGCCATTTGGTTACAAATGGATCCCTTTGATGTATATAAGCACTGGCGACCGAACAAATTTAATGAAGTACCGATACTCCTTCCAAAGTCTATTTCTTTCAATAGGGTTTTTACTCTTATTCCAGATTGGAGCGCTTGCGCAGCCTGCGCTTTCTACAATCAGGCATGAAACGTTAAGTCAGCAACAATCCATTGTTACGTTTGCGGCTGCACTAAGTGGTACTACAGTTGTTGGAGATTGGAGTTTGAGTATTAATGGGGTGCCAATTCCGGGTGCTATAACCTCGGTATTGACAGGTTTACCAACTGGCAGGGTCTTGGTCAATTTTAATTTGGCTGGCTTGGCCGGCCATACTGCGTCAGAACCCTATCTCAAACCTGGGGAAGTGCTTAGATTAACCTTTAGTAACCCCGGTACACTGAAAAATGGAGCAGGTACTACAAATGCAGACTCATTCGCAAATCAAGCATCTTCGAATAATTATGTTCCTGGATGTGTCGATGTTGAATTCTTGAGTTTTGGAAACGCTGCTGCACCCGACCGTTGTTCACCTGTCAATACATCCTTTTGGCGATGGACCTACCGCTATACTTTGCGGTTTCGAAATAGTACAAACTGGGTTACTTTAAACAATCTGCTAATTATTGCTTGGAATGATCCTGCGTTGACAACTTCCGCACCATCGGGGTTCCTTTCGGATGGCTCGGGCACACCAAACGCTAATTTCATAACTAATATATTCAGTGGCACCAGCGACCCAGAAGTTTTGTTAACATTTCGCACAAGTTTTGATCCTGTTCTTGGAGTAGTTGATCCTACAAAGAGTCCGTTTATTTACCCGGACAATACAGGGAGATGTAATTTCAATGCTGTCGCTCGCCCGTTTAATGGGGCTTTCTTCGATTGCAATTTTGGGAATAATTTAAAATCACAGGCGTTTGATTCTTTTGATTATGATGATCAGAATACAGGGACTTTATCAATGGTTCCAACAGTTCCTCCAGCAACACCAACTAGTGATCTTGTCTGTCTTGGAACAAATGTGGGGGTACGATTCACAGATACGTCTATATTTAATTGCATTGGAAATGGAACTGTATTGCCAACGCCTGCTCAGGGTGCGTTCCCCACTCCAGTAAACAGTACGCAGAGGTGGGTGAGGATCATTTACGGTGGATCTACATCTCCAACTCCGCAAGGGAACATTCGAGATGTGCGGATAAATGGTACTCAAGTTACGGATCCTGTTACAGGGGTGTTATCTCCAGGATTGGCACCAAACCCTGTTTTGACGACCTCAAATGCAGTAATCACAGATTTCTCGCCAAATGCCACACCTATGGCGAATGGCTATGTGTTTGCAGGAGCTGGAGGATTAGGTATACCTGATGCTAATGGTGTTATTCAGCTTAATGTTCCGCCAACCGCGACTACTTCCGGAGTAATAAGTGAGTTAATTACTACTTTGTCAACAGCTAATCATGTTGTTGGTCAAAGGTTTTATGTAACACTTCAATATTGGAATCTTTGCAATCCATATCCAGCTGCGGCACCAGTGGAAATCAGTCTGGACTGGGTTGAAATCATTGACAGGCCCAACCCTCCAACCGTAAACAATCCTATACTCTGCGAAACGGCCGCCGATGCAAGCTTCAATATCACTGCAACGGGAGTTGGGACTGGCGCACTTACTTATACCTGGTACAAAGATGCTGGTCTTACCACGGTATTGCAGGCTACATCAGCAGATAACACATTCAACCCAGTCACAGAAGGCCCAGTAGGCGATAGAATTGTCAAAGCAGTAGCTGGCAGTCAGACATTTACACGTTATGTAACCGTCACGCAGGGAAGCAACAACTGTACGAGTCTTCCGCAGACAATTACTATCCGAATAGATGACACAAATACTCCCGGTACCATCGCTCATCCTTTGGGAGCCACTCCAATTACGGTTTGCAGCGGCACGGATCCGGCAGCGTTCACTAGCACTCTGGATGCTGTGGGTGGAGGTCCGGGGGGCACAGTCACGTATCAGTGGCAATCAGCAACCAATGCGGCCTTTACGCTTGGCGTAACTAACGTGGGTGTAAATAGTAACGTCTTTGATCCTGGCGCCATAGCATCCAACATCTTCTTCCGCAGGCAAGCTACATCGGGTTCTTGCGCAACGGTCAATTCCAATGTTATTGAGTTCAGGGTCAATACTCCGGTCGTTGCTGGCGTCATAGGCAATCCTCAAACACTCTGCAATGGTGTAACAAACCCAGCCGCAATGACAAGCGTGACCCCTGGCTCAGGGGGTACGGGGACTCCGGCATATACCTGGCAAATCAGTACGGATAACTTTGGCGCAGATATCAATACCATTGGTGGTGCAACCTTAGCTACCTACGACCCTCCTGCACCGTTGGCGGTTACAACATACTATCGCCGGATTAATACGTCAGGTGTTTGTATTCCTGGTTCTCTGGCTTCGAACGTCATCGAGATGACGGTACATAATGCAGTTGTCCCTGGCGTCATCGGTAATCCCCAAACAATTTGCTCGGGACAGAATCCTGCTATTCTTACCGAAGTAACACCACCGAGTGGAGGGAATGGTTCAACATATTCTATCCTTTGGCAGGAATCAAATACAGGTGGTGGCGTTGGTTTCGCCGCCGCAGCCGGCATTAACAATTTGGCTACATACGATCCCCCCGTATTGGCAACAACCAAATTCTATCGCCGACAGATTTCATCAGGCGTATGCGTTGCTACGGTCACCAACGAAATTCAAGTTACAGTAAATCCATTGCCGACTGCTGCCAATCCAACAGGCGGAGGTTCCGTCTGTTCCGGTAACCCCGCACCCGATATCGTCTGGACCTTGACGGGAACACCTCCTTTCAATTTCACAATTACCAGAACGGTTGAAGGTCCTCTGCCAGTTGTCGGTCACAACAGCCTTACCTATACCATCGTTGCTCCGTTGCCTCCGGGCAGTCAGAACTACCAGCTCACCGCACTGACCGATGCCAACGGCTGTGCTTCAGTATCGATGGGAGGTACGGCCACCGTTAACATCATTGCCACGCCGCCTCCAACCGTAGAATCATTTACTGCCACGGCAGCAGTCTGTCACGTCGGGGCAGGAACCAATCCTCCAGATGCCATCCTGGACCTGCTCCCGAACTCCGTTCAGACCTATGATATTTCGTATACCGTCAACGGTGTACCCTTCACACAAAACGGACTTGCCAGCGATGCTGCAGGGGTGCTTACATTGTCACCTCCTTATACGGCTTGGGGCAGCGCTCCTGGATCGCATGTTGTTACTGTTACTGCACTAAAGAATACAGTCACACTATGCGCTGGTGCAGTTCCATTCAATAGTGCTCCGCTCGTCGTGAACGCAACGCCTGTCCTCACAGTTGGCCAGGTGAAAACGATTTGTAGCGGCGCTTCTGTAGACCGTGAAATACTATTGACTCCGGCCAACTCACCTGCAGGCACCACACTAAGCTGGCCGGACCCTGATGGAGCCGGCCCCGCTACCGCCAAAAGCATTGCTGCTGATCCAATTGGTACGCTGCATATCACGGATGTGCTGACCAACTTCACGGGAGCAAATACAACGGTTACTTATGTCGTAACGGCGACCAGCGCTGCTGGCTGCGCAAGCGCTACGCAGAACGTTGTCATCACCGTCAACCCGGCGCCGGTGGTTACTCCGCTGCAGGCAAAGACAATTTGTAGTGGTGCTGCCGTAAACCATCCCATCACATTAACACCTGCAGGTCTCCCTGCCGGCACGTTGTTCAGCTGGCCCGACCCGGATGGGGCAGGACCTGGTACCGCCAGGGCATTCCCCGGAACAACAGCGCAGATCGGTGACGTCCTTACAAATACCACCGGAGCAGACATTACCGTTACGTATGCCGTCACTCCACGCGGACCAGGTGGCGCATTGGGGATATGCACAGGTGCTACCGAGAACATAGTCATTACCGTCAGACCTGCGCCAGTGATCAACGTCGGTCAGACGAAAACAATCTGTAGCGGTGACGCGGTCAACAAAGAGATTTTGATGACGCCGTTGAACTTGCCTGTCGGTACAGTCTTCAACTGGCCAATCCCTACGATGTCGGGCGGACCGGTACAGGGAACAGCTGGCGTCAACGTGCCGATGGGTGTTGCTGGAACCAACCACATCACCGAGGTGCTCACCAACACAACAGGAGTTCCGATCACAGCAACGTATACGGTCACCCCAACAGCCGCGGGCTGCTCGGGTACTGCACGTACTGTGGTGATCACCGTCAATCCCGCGCCGGTCATCCCCGCGGGTCAGACGAAAGCGATATGTAGCGGCCAGGCTGCCAACAAAGAGATATTATTGAGCCCCGCAAACTTACCGGCCAACACAGTATTCAATTGGGGCCTGCCGGTCATGTCAGGCGGCGCTCCGCAAGGTAGTCCGGGTGTCAACGTACCAATGGGCGTTGCTGGAACAACACACATCAACGACATCCTTACCAACGTAACCGGCGCGCCCATCACAGCTACCTATACGGTTACGCCTGCGAGCACGTTAACAGGCTGCGTGGGAACGCCAAGAACCGTGGTGATCACCATCAACCCGCTGCCGGTTGCCAATCCTATCGGCGGTCCGGGAACTGTCTGCGTAGACGCCACGAACATCATCCTCTATCAGGTGACGCCCAATGCGGGGTCTACCTATACCTGGACCATCCCGCCGCAGTTCACTTTGTTCGGCGGTGGTGGCACAAACTCCACAAACTTCTTCGCACTGCTCAGCTTCCCCACCGTGGATGCAGGTAGCCCTATCTCTGTTGTTGAAAGGAATGCCTTCGGTTGCGTAGGCTCTGCCAACAGCCTTGTCATTACGGTCGCACCGGCTCCCGGTGTTCTCACCATTAACGGCCCAGGCGTTGTCTGCAAAAGCCAATCGGGTGTCAACTTCAGCGTGCCTGGAGGTATCTTCAATCCTACATCCACCTACAACTGGTCTGCAATCGGCGCCACCATCGTCAGCGCTTCCAGTGGGGTAGGGCTCCAAACCATTACCGTTGACTTCGGTCTTCTCGCCAGCGCCGATATCACACTCAACGAAGTAAGCGCTTCGGGTTGCTCGGGATCACCGGTAACACTGACGGTATCGGCTGCCGACCGCCCGGTGATGACGTCACTGAACACGAACACAATCTGCAGCGGCAATACGCCTTCACTAGTGTTCACCACATCCGTGTTGGTGCCCAGCACATTCAACTGGACGGTGATCAACGTCACCGGCAGCATTACCGGTACGCTTGTGGGCAACACGGGCAACGGCAACATCAACGAAGTGCTCACCAACATATCCGGCTTCTCAGGAACAGTGACCTACCGCGTCACGCCGGTCGCTATTGCAGCTCCCAACTGTGCAGGCACGCCTCAGGATGTGGTGGTTACAGTAAATCCGGAACCCGTTCTGGTCGTCCCGCAGACAAAAACCATTTGCAGCGCTGCGTCGACAAACTATGAGATATTATTGAGTCCGCTGACTTTCCCCGCAGGCAGTTCATTCACATGGCCTGCGCCGGTGATGTCGGATGCCTCGGTACAGGGCTCTGCTTCGGCAGGCAGTGTACCCGGCGGACCGGCTGGCACGATTCACATCAACGATATTCTCAACAACACATCCAACGCGGCGATCACGGCGACGTACACCATCACACCCACCAGCGGAAACGGTTGTCCAGGTACACCGCGAACGGTAGTCATTACGGTAAATCCTCAGCCGGTCATAGCAAACACACTGGATGCTACGCGCTGCAGCGATGTTGCAACAGGACTTACCCTCAGTGTTTCAGGAACCTCCGTAGCAGCAGCCAGTTATAACATTACCGCCAGAACCATTTCCGGCGGACTCGTTGCTGCTGGATCCAACGCATTTGTTCCTGCCAATACAGTGGCGGCCAACTATCTCGCCAACGATGCCTTCACCAACACGAGCGCTCTTCCGCTTACGGTTACATATACCGTCGTCGGTACCAGCGCTTCCGGCTGCGTAGGCTCTCCTCAGGTGATTACCATCACCATCGATCCCGAACCTGTTGTAGCAACGACACTCGATGCTACCGTATGCAGTGATCAGGTGGTTGCGCTGAACCTCGCTACCAACGGCACTTCGGTCGCTGCCGCAAACTATAACATTACCGGTGTCACCATTGCTCCTGGCCTCACAGCCGGTGGTGGCAATGGCGTTGTTCCTGCCGCTGGCGTTGCAGTCAACTACCTCGCCAACGACACCTATACCAACACCGGTGCTTCACCGCTCACGGTTGTTTACGCCGTTGTGCCGGTGAGCGCCGCCGGTTGCCTGGGGAATACCCGCAACATCACGATGACCATCAACCCGGAGCCGGTGGTTTCTACAACGCTCAACGCCGGTGTCTGTAGTGATGCGGTTACGGCGTTGACACTAGCGACCAATGGCGCTTCCGTCGCGGCGGCTACATACAACATCACCGCACGGACCATTGATGGCGGACTTGTTGCCGCAGGAACGAATGTGGCCATACCCGCAGTGGGAGTAACCTCGGCGTACCTCGCTTCTGACAGGTTCAGCAACCCCGGCGCACTTCCGCTCTCTGTTACCTACACCGTTGTGGGTGTGAGCGCAGCAGGCTGCATCAGCAATCCACAGGTTATTACCATTACAGTAAATCCCGAGCCTGTACTCTCCAACGCATTGAATGCAACAGTGTGCAGCGATGCTGCCACGGGATTGATACTGAACACCAACGGCGCATCGGTTGCCGCAGCAACATATAACATCACCGCACGTACGATCCAGGGTGGATTGACACCCGGCGGCAGCAACGCGCTGGTAACGGCTACTGGCGTAGCAGCCAATTACCTGGCCAACGATGCGTTTACCAACACGGGCGCGGCACCGCTCACCGTAGCCTATACCGTAATCCCGGTTAGCGCCGCTGGATGCGCCGGAGATCCGGTTATCGTAACCATAACAATTAATCCCGAGCCCGTAGTCGCAGCAACATTGGATGCCAGCGTATGCAGCGATGTGGCCATCGGCCTCACCTTGAATACCAATGGTACGTCCATCGCCGCAGCGAACTATAACATTACTGCCCGGAGCGTAGCCGGTGGTCTTATTTCGGGAGGCGCTAACGTGCTAGTTCCAGCCGCCGGCGTGGCCGCTAACTACCTCGCGACGGATACATACACGAACACCGGCCCCGCACCGCTGGTGGTAACCTACACGGTGGTGGGCGTAAGTGCCGCCGGCTGTATCGGTGACGCGCGCGTGATCTCGATGATCATCAACCCTGAGCCTGTTGTATCTGCAACGCTCAGTACCAGCATTTGCAGTGACCTGGCAACAGGATTGGTATTGAATACCAACGGCATTTCTGTCGCCGCACTCAACTACAACATCACATCAAGGACCATTGACCCCGGACTGGTAGCCGCAGGAACCAACGCGGTCGTGCCGGCCATCGGCATAGCCACCAATTATTTGGCGAACGATCGATTCACCAATACAGGTAACACACCACTCGTAGTTTCCTATACGGTTGTGCCACTCAGCGCTTCCAGCTGTATCGGTAACGCACAGGTCATCACGGTGACCATCAATCCTGAACCGGTCATGTCCAATGCGCTGGACCTGACGCAGTGCAGTAACGTGGCTACCGGCCTTGTCCTCGGAACAAACGGCACATCGGAGCCAGCAATCAACTACAACATTACAGTGATGACAGTTTCTGTCGGCCTTGTCGCAGCAGGAGGTAACGTAGCCGTTCCCGCTGCAGGCGTTGCCGCCAATTACCTGTCGAACCATACATTCGCCAACAGCACGAGCCTGTCACTGACGGTTCAATACACCGTGATTCCGGTGAGTGCCGGAGGTTGCCTCGGTGACGCGAAGGTCATTACAGTTACCATTGATGCTGGTCCTATCGTCGCCAGCAACCTGGATGCCACAGTATGCAGTGATCTGCCGCTCGGCCTTGTCCTCAACACGGATGTCTCCTCGGCACCCGCTGCCAATTACAACATTACAGCAAGAGCAATAGCTGGTGGATTGGTCGCAGGTGGAGGTAACGTCGCTGTTCCTGCCAACGGAGTCCCCGCGAACTATCTCGCTGCCGATACCTATACGAATACAGGCGCGTTGCCGCTGACCGTTACGTATACCGTCGTTGGTGTCGGTGCTTCCGGATGTCTGGGTAACCCTCGCGTCGTCACGATGACCATCAACCCGGAGCCGGTTGTTGCTACCACGCTGAATGGTACGGTATGCAGTGACGCAGTGGTTGGACTTACGCTCGCTACAAATGGAACGTCCATCGCGGCAATCGATTATAGTGTCGCCTCCCGCACGATCGATCCGGGTTTGGTGGCAGCAGGTGCCAATGCTGTTGTGCCCGCAACGAATGTGGGCAGTGGCTATCTCTCTTCCGATAGGTTCACCAACACAGGTGCCGTGCCACTTACAGTTGTGTATACGGTTACAGCAAGAAGTGCTGCTGGTTGCATCGGCAATCCGCAGGTGATCACTATGACCATCAATCCGGAGCCGGTGCTTTCACCAACACTCAATGGCACCGTGTGCAGTGACCTGCCTACAGGATTGGTATTGAATACGAATGGTACTTCGGTAGGAGCAGCCAACTATAACATTACAGGCGTTGTCATTGCAGCAGGTCTCTCTGCCGCTGTGGGCAATGCAGTTGTCCCTGGCAACGCAGTAGGCGTCAACTACCTCGCAGGAGATATCTTCACCAATACCGGCGCCCTTCCGCTGACGGTAGTCTATACTGTCGTTCCGGTGAGCGCATCAGGATGCCTTGGAAATGTGGTGCTTGTAACCATGACCGTTGATCCGGAACCGGTGGTATCGGCAACGCTGGATGCAACGTTGTGCAGCAATGTACCAACGGCACTCACGCTGAATACCAATGGAAGTTCTGTTGCTGCGGCAACGTATAATGTCACTGCCTCTACCGTAGCCCCCGGATTGGTTGCTGGCGGCGCCAATGCTGCAACGCCTGCATTCAGTGTGGCCGCGAACTACCTGGCAGCCGATGTATTCACCAACACGACCAGCGGTTCGCTGCTGGTTACATACACGGTAATCCCCGCCAGTGCAGCCGGCTGCGTTGGCAATTCGCGCCTCATCACCCTCACCATCAACCCGGAGCCTGTTGTATCAACACTCCTGAATACTACCGTCTGCAGTGACGCTGTCACCGGACTGGTTCTGAATACCAATGGAACCTCGGCCATTGCGGCCAGCTATAACATTACCGCCCGTGCCATCGACCCGGGATTGATCGCTGCAGGCACGAATGTGGCCGTGCCATTCAACGGCGTGGCGGCAAACTACCTCGCGGCCGACCGGTTTACCAATACTGGTGCGCTTCCGCTGACCGTCACCTACACGGTCGTTGGACTGAGCGGAACAGGTTGCGCCGGCAACCCGCAGGCGATTACGGTCACCATCCAGCCGGAACCCGTCGTATCCAATGCCTTGAATCTGAGCCAGTGCAGCGACGTGGCGATTGGCCTAACACTGAATACCAATGGAACATCGGTAGGAGCGGCGACGTACAACATTACGGCACGGAGTGTTTCTGGCGGTCTTACCATTGGAGGTTCCAACGCGGTGATCACCGCAAATGGCGTGGCTGCCAACTACCTGGCAGCAGACGTGTACACCAATACCGGTGCACTGCCGCTGACTGTTACCTACACCGTCGTGCCTGTTAGTGCCGCGGGATGCGCTGGTGACCCTCTCGTGGTCACCGTAACCATCAATCCTGAACCTGTTATCTCAACGACGCTCGATGCATCGTTGTGCAGCGATCTTGCCGTTGGGCTCACACTGAATACGAACGGATCATCCGTAGCTGCCGCCAACTATAATGTTTCTGCAATCGCGATCGCCCCGGGTCTTGTAGCGGCGGGCACCAATGCGGTCATTCCAGGAAATGGTGTGGCTGCCAACTACCTCGCCGCCGACGTGTTTACGAACCCCATGGCCACTCCGCTGACTGTTGCCTATACAGTAGCCGGAATAAGCGCGGGAGGTTGTGTTGGTAATACGCGCGTCATAACCATGACCATCAATCCCGAGCCTGTCATCTCACCGTTGCTGGATGCTACGGTCTGCAGTGATGCGGTAACCGGCTTGACATTGAATACCAATGGTGCTTCAGTGGCTGCACTCAATTACAATATCATCAGCCGCACGATAGACCCCGCGCTCACACCTGCGGGAACCAATGCAGCTGTTCCTGCCAATGGGGTTGGAGCCAACTACCTTGCTGCCGATCGATTCACAAACACCGGTGCCCTGCCCGTGGCGGTAACGTATACGGTTTTGGCAACCAGTGGCGCTGGTTGTGTTGGCGACACGCGCGTCATTACCATGACGATTGCTCCGGAGCCTGTCGTCTCAAACACGCTCAACCTCACACAATGCAGCGATGTTGCCACCAACCTCTTGTTGAATACCACTGGTGCTTCCGTTGCTGCCGCCTCCTATAATATTACCAGTATCACCATCGCCGCAGGCCTCACCGCCGCCGGTGCGAATGCCGTAGTTCCCGCCAATGGTGTCGCCGCCAATTACCTGACGGGCGACTTGTTTACCAATACGGGAGGCGTGTCAAGAACGGTTACATATGTCGTCGTGCCGGTCAGTGCGGCAGGATGCCTCGGTGACGCCAAGTCGGTTATCGTGACAATTAATCCAGAACCTGTCGTCTCAGCAGCACTCAATACGACCATCTGTAGTGATGTTGCTATCGGCCTGACACTGAATACCAATGGAACATCGGTTGCTGCCGCCAACTACAACATTACTGCGATCAACATTCCCGTCGGCCTTGTTGCCGGTGGTGCCAACGTGGCTGTCCCGGCGGTGGGCGTAGCGGCCAATTATTTGGGTACTGATGTGTATACCAATACAACGAATGCATCGCTTATCGTAACCTACACCGCTGTAGGGATAAGCGCCGATGGTTGTGTCGGCGATGCGCGTGTCATCAGCATAACCATCAGTCCGGAACCTATTGTCGCGACGACACTAAACGCTACGGTGTGCAGTGATATCGCCACAGGGTTGACGCTGAACACCACGGGCGCATCGGTAGCAGCGACTAGCTACAACGTAACGGCGATAGCCGTTTCGCCAGGTCTTGTAGCTGCCGGCACCAATGCCATCGTGCCCTTCAATTCTGTTGCGGCAAACTACCTGGCGCTCGACAAGTTTACCAACCCGACAGCATTGCCGCTGACTATTGACTATACGGTGGTTGCCATCAGCGCGGCAGGTTGCGTTGGTAATCCCCAAGTCATTACCATCACGATTGCACCGGAACCGGTAGTTTCGAATACCCTTGATCTAACACAATGTAGTGACCTGGCTATTGCGCTCACACTGAACACCGATCCGTCCTCCGTGGCGGCAGCTAGTTACAACATTACCGCCCGCAATATCACGGCAGGCCTCACGGCCTCGGGTTCCAATGCTGTCGTTACAGCGAATGGCGTGGCTGCCAACTACCTGATTGGCGACCAGTATACCAACACGGGTTCCATTCCCCTCCCCGTAACGTACACGGTGGTTCCGGTCAGCGCAGCAGGATGTGTGGGGGATGCAAAAGTCATTACCATTACGATCAATCCTGAACCGGTTGTTTCGGCAACATTGAATGCTACCGTATGCAGTGATATCGCGGTTGGACTGACCTTGAATACCAACGGTACATCCGTCGCTGCGGCCACGTATAACATCACGGGTCAGACGATTGCTGCCGGTTTAGTTGCGGCCGGCGGAAATGCCGTCGTACCCGCCGCCGGCGTGGCGAACAACTACCTGGCCAATGACCTGTTCACCAACCCGACCAGTGCGGCGCTCACCGTTACCTACACGGTTGTGCCGGTCAGCGCGGGTGGTTGTTTGGGCGATGCCCGGATTATCACGATGACGATTAACCCGGAGCCCGTCGTTTCTCCGGCGCTCAATGCCACACGCTGCAGCGATACGGCTATCGGATTGACATTGGCGACAAACGGAAGTTCGGTTGCCGCGGCCAACTACAATATTACCGCAAGGTCCATCGATGCCGGACTGACGCCCGCTGGAACAAACGTTGTTGTTCCTGCTGTCGGAGTGGCCACGGGGTATTTGTCGGCCGACCGGTTCACCAACACGGGCGCGCTTCCCCTAACGGTGACCTATACCGTTGTTCCGGTTAGTGCCGCCAGCTGTATTGGCGATGCGGTCGTGGTTACCATAACCATCGATCCCGAACCTGTCGTTGCCAATGGACTTGATGCTTCCGTCTGCAGTGATGCCGTCGTGGGACTTGCATTGAACACAAACGGTACGTCGGTCGCGGCAGGAGCCTACAACATTACAAACAGAACCATCGCCGCAGGATTGTTGGCCAATGGAGCCAATGCCATCGTTCCCGCAGCCGGCGTTGCATCCAATTATCTGGCTGCCGATGCATTCACCAACATTACCTCGTCATCGTTGACGGTATCGTATACGGTGGTTCCCGTCAGCGCCGCCGGTTGTAGTGGCGATGCCAAGGTGATAACCTTGACCATCAATCCCGAACCCGTTATCTCCAACGGATTAGATGCCACACGCTGCAGCGATATCGCTACCGGTCTTTCGCTAACGACTACCGGGACTTCAGCGGCGGCCGCTAACTATAACATTACTTCCATTGTGATAGCTCCAGGTCTTGTAGCTGCCGGAGCCAATGCCGTGGTACCGGCCGCGGGGGTTGCACCTAACTACCTCGCGGGTGACCTGTTCACCAATCCGGGTGTTGTGCCTTTGACCGTAGTATATACCGTGGTTCCGGTAACAGCCGCCGGTTGCCTCGGCGATCCCAAAACCATAACAATTACGATTGGCGCTGAACCCGTAGGCTTGAATGATGTGAAAACCATTTGTAGCGATGCGACCGTTACGTATGACCTTCAAAACAACGTCAACACGCTGGGCAATGGATTTGCCTCCAACTTCAGCTGGGTGGCAGCACCCAATGGGAACGTCACTGGCGAGAGCACAGTAGCACAGGGTGGACCGATCATCACCGATGCACTTAACAATGTTACCAATGCCGACCAGCTTGTTATTTATACGGTGACACCGACGGGTACCAATGGCTGCGCGGGCAACCCGTTCACCATAACGGTAACGGTGCAGCCTGAGCCTTTGGGAATGAACGATGTGGCGAATATCAACAGCGACATCATCCTGAATTACAATCTTCAGAACAACGTCAATACCATCGGCAACAACCTGCCGGCCAACTTCAGCTGGGTGGCGTCCATCAACAGCAACGTGGGAGGAGAGAGCACAACGCCACAGGCAGGACCTATCATTACGGATGTACTCAACAACGTCACAAATGCCAACCAGGTGGTAACGTATACGGTGATCCCGACAGGGACCAACGGATGTACAGGCAACCCGTTCATCATCACGGTGACGGTCCTTCCCGAGCCGGTTGGATTTAATGACAACGTAACCATCAACAGCGATGTAAACATCAACTACAATCTGCAGAACAACGTCAACAGCGGAGGTAATGCCGTCCCTGCAACGTTCGTATGGCAGGCTGTTGATAACCCGCTGGTAACCGGCGAGAGTCTCGCACCTCAGGCTACAGGTACGGTTTCGGATGTCATTAACAACGTCACTGGAGTAGACCAGGTGGTCGTGTATACAGTCATCCCGACAGGTATCAATGGTGTTCTGGGCGATCCGTTCACCATCACCGTCACCATTCGCTCAGAGCCATTGGGTGCCAACGATGTGGCAACAGTATGCAGTGGTATTGCCGCTTCCTACGATCTTCAGAACAACCTGAACACGCTGGGCAATGGGCAGTCAGCAACCTTCAGCTGGTTTGCTGTCGCTAATCCCAATGTGACCGGTGAAAGCATAGCCCCGCAGGCCAGTGCATTTATTACGGACCTTCTCACGAATTTCACTAACGCAAATGAAGTGATCGTTTATACGGTTACGCCGACAGGAACGAATGGTGCACCCGGAAACACCTTCCAGATTTCCATCACCGTCCAGCCTGAGCCTGTTGTTGCAACCACACTCAACGAGACGAAGTGCAGTGGTGAAGCCTATGGCAAACTCTTGTCGACCAACGGCATTTCTATCGGTGCGGTCAGCTATGATGTTACTGTCGTCAGCAAAGACGCCGGTATCACCGGAGGCCGCCCACTCGGTCTCATCGGCGGAGGTGGCTCTGCCGATAACGTCTTGATGGCGGATGCTTATGTTAACACGACAGCCACGCCATTGAAAGTTACCTACAGCGTAGTGCCCAACGGCACCAACGGATGTATCGGTGATGCGCGCCTTGTAGAGTTTACCATCAATCCCGAACCGGTATTATCGAACCCCGGATTCCCCGCCGTGTGCAGCTCCAATACTTCAGGCAGCAACATTGTCAACATCGTTTTGGGAACCAATGGCACCTCGGTGAATGCAGCCAGCTACGAGCTGATGCAGATCCAGTACAGCATTGGTGGACCGTTTGGTGTTGCGCTGCCTGCCGGCTTTACGGCGATGGGTGGCAATGCGGCGGTTAGCGCAGTAGGTAGCATCGACCTCGTCAGGAATGACCGGTTCACCAACGCATCGGCTGTTCCGGTAACCGTTCGCTATACCGTGAGGGGTACAAGTGCCACCGGTTGCGTAGGCGCTTCGCTCGACCACGATGTCGTCGTGAATCCTGAGCCGACACTTGATCCATTGCTGAACCCGACACCTGTTTGCAGCGGCTTGCCGTCCAGTGTGACGCTGGGTGTGGCAGGAGGCTCGGTAGGAGCAACGACCTACAATGTGAATTCTATCCTGTTCCCTGGCCTTACCGCCGGTGGTTCCAATACTGGTATTGGCAATGGCAAAGCGGCTAACGCTATCTTTAATGATGTTTATGTAAATACTACTAGTGGTGTGCTGACCGCTACTTACAAGATTTCTCCCGTCTCCGCTGCCGGTTGCGTAGGACCGGAGGGAACAGTTACACTGACCATCAATCCTTCACCTGACCTTTCGAATGCACTCAACAGGACGGTATGTACCAATGGAGCTTCAGGTATTCTCTTCTCGACGACGGCTTCGAGTGTGGCGGCGGTTTCTTACAACCTCATTAGTGTTACGCCTCAGGCCGGACTCGTACCTGCAGGTACCAACGTGGCGTTTCCGGCAATGGCTGTGGCCACCAACTTTGTTGGAACAGACCAGTTCAGCAACCCGACCAACGGACCTTTGACGGTAGCCTATCGCGTGGAACCTGTCTCGGCAGCAGGCTGTATAGGCCCCCAGGAAGATATCATCCTCACGGTTGAACCGACCATTACGGCTGCACCAATTAGCCTGAAGCCAACAGTTTGCAGTGGCAGCGGCAATGGTACCGATCTGACCGACATAGAATTCATCTCACCAACGACACCCACAGCTGGCGTAATCACATTCAACTATACTGCGGTGTCATCGATTGGCACGCAAATCACCGGCTTTGTGCCGGCGCTGAGTGGTCTTGCAGAGAATTTTAAGATCACGGACAATTTGGTTAATTCATCAAACTCACCAGCAACAGTTACATATACCATAACCCCGATGGCAAGCGGCGCAAGCGCTGGCTTAGGATGTAGTGGCACAGCTGCGGTAGTTGTTGTGACGGTCGAGCCCAAGCCTAAGCTGGTGGCCACATCCATCAAGACGATCTGTGAAGGGGTTGCCGCAGCGATTTCGTTGACATCGCCTACAACACCTTCTGCTGGGTCAATCGAATTCCTACTGGTCACAGCAGTGCCTACAGGTGGAGTTACGGGTGCCTCAGCCAATGGAACAATCTTTGCAAATTCTTCCACGTTGAACAATGTGCTAAGTAATCCAGGCACGGTTGCGGAGACCGTGACCTATACGCTCCGTCCCAGGATTAATGGTGGTGCAGGTTGTATTGGCGATGATGTTATTATTATTATCACCGTCAATCCAAGGCCTACTGTAGTGCCATCGCCTCAACCCCAGATATGTAGCGGAGATATCATCGATATTACACTCACAACAGACGTTGCGACCACTGTGTCCACCTGGACTGTTACTGCGGCAGCAACGATCACGGGAGAGAGCGCCGGAGCGGGCGACCGTATATTCCAAATCCTGTTTAACAGCGGAAATATTGTAGAAACTGTAACCTACAATGTTACACCTCAGGCGAGCGGATGTGCTGGAACGATGGTACCCGTAAGTGTTCAGGTAAATCCGAAAGCAAGAGTCGTGGGCGTTCCGACAACCGTCACGGTTTGTCATGGCAGTTCGCTCAACATCCCTTTGACCAGCAATGTGGCGGCTGCTACTTTTGCGTGGACGGTGGATGATCCAAGTGGACTTGGCGTTCCAGCAACCGGATCAGGAAGTACGATTCTCCAACCTATGGTGAATACACTCGGTTTCCAGGCTTCGCTAACCTATACGATTACCCCAACAGGCCCCGGGCCCGGTTTAGGTTGTGTAGGTGACAATAAGATTATGATCGTAACGGTATCACCTGAGATAACCGCAAATTGGCTCAACACACCTTCACCTGATTTCATCTGTAAGGGAAGCACTGAATACCTTGTTCTCAATATTGGAGGAAGGGCGCCGTTCAACTTCACCTACAATTCCGGAGGTCCTGGAATTGTTAAGTCAAATCAACCTCCGGTAGCGGTATTACCTGAGATTCCTCTGGTGACAACGACCTACACACTTACGACAATCACGGATGGCCTGGGATGTACGACGCCATTCAATGTACCCTTCGTGGTAAACGTGGGTGACACGGATCCGAACTTCACCATCATTACCCCGGTTGCTACATGCAGTCCGAATGCTGTAACCTTCCAATACAACGAGGTAGTTGGAACCATTTACACGTGGCGCTTTGGTGACTCACCTGACGTCGTCTTTACCGGAACCGCCAATGTTCCTAACCAGACGATCTCACACATCTACACCAACCTGAGCCCGTCAAGCACCCTGAATTATCCGGTGACCATGCAAACGGAATTACCTGCACCATTCCCTGGCTGCTTTAAGACGACGCCAGCTAAGACGGTGACCATTTTCCCGAATGTAATTACCAACGTACTCCCAAATAGATCATCCATATGTAGTGGGGAGACTATTTCCTTTATGAATTCAAGTGTAGGGACTACCTTCCAGAACTGGTCTTTCCGAGTACAAGGGCAGATTCCTGAAACGGTCATGGGAAGCACATTCAATATGAATTTTGCACTTACGAATACAACTGCAGCGAATCCCATTATATATGAAGTCATCTACAGGACTGGGAACGTCAATTGCCCGGCTCCTGATGTGATCATGCCTATCCAAGTGTTTAGGAGTTCCACTGCGGCGTTTACAGTAGGGGTTGTGCCACCGTTCATCAATGGTGAGTCACTTGTTCCATTCACAAATACATCATCGATCATTGATGGAGTTGCGTTTACTTATGATTGGGTGTTTGGACCGGATGCTCAACCACCGACCCTCTCATCAACAGCACCTGGAACGATCAGGTATGTGAGCCCTGGTCCGCGCGATATCACGCTCACAGTAACGAATACACAGTCTGCACTTTGTAAGACCACATTTACGGTTCCGATTAGCATAATCCTGCCTCCGCTGATTGCCAAGTTTGACGTTGATCCAAAGGAATCGTGCTTCCCTGCGAAGATTCGGGTTAATACGGATCCGCTGATCACTGAAATAACAGGCGATATCATTGAGTGGACGGTGGTGGATCAGAACAACCGTTTGGTCGCAACTTCAAGTGGAGTCTTCCCTGAATTCAATATCCCCGCAGAAGGCGAGTACACGGTGAAGTTAAGGTCGTCAAGTTCACAAACTGGGCAGACGGTTACGGCAACACCTGTGCAAATCAGTGTATTTGGCAAACCTTTCGCTTCCTTCGACGCCCGCCCCGATGTGGTATTCGTGCCGGACACTGAGCTTCAGATTACGAATTTTAGTACCGACCCTGACAAGTTGCAGTATACCTGGGACTTTGGCGACGGTGATGTGTTGACCGGACCCGCTGCTCCATCAACCGATGTCTCCGTGCCAGCAGGTGAGCACAATGGAAGAACAAAGGGTACGTACGAGGAACCCATACACATCTACAAAGTGGAAGGCCTTTATGACTTGACTATGTTTGCCAACTTTGACCATGGGAATGGCGTGGTGTGTTCAGATACGTTGAAACACCAGGTTCAGGCTCGGCAGGGTGGGGTAACAAAAGTCCCTAACGCCTTCACGCCAAGTCTAAATGGTCCTTCAGGTGGTCAAGGTGGCACCGGTGGAAGCGGAACGTTCAATGACGTGTTCCTGCCTATTGTTAAAGGAGCCGATGAATTCAACCTGCAGATCTATGACCGTTGGGGTAACCTGATCTTTGAGAGCAATAGGTCAGATACAGGATGGGATGGATATAACATCGATGGTAGACTACTGCCTGCTGGCGTCTATGTGTACAAGCTTACAGTACGACTTTCAGATGGTCAGCGGTCAACTCAACTTGGTGATGTCACCATGATCCGGTAATTTTATGTGGATGCGACGGAATAGGATTTTATGTATTGGAGTGTTCTTGTTGATGGCAATTGGTGCCCATGGGCAGGATCCGCTATTTTCACAGTACTACCAGTCTCCGCTTTATTTGAATCCTGCCTTTACGGGCAACACGCCACAACAACGACTGACACTAAACCATCGACTTCAGTGGCCAAACCTTCCACAAGCGTTTTCAACTTTTGCCTTCTCTTACGATATATGGGTGGGGGAGTTGAATAGCGGATTTGGAATCCTGGCTACTACTGACAAAATGGGATCGGCAGGGTGGAGGACAACAAACGTAAACCTGTTGTACAGCTACAAGATTAGGATTAGCGACAAGTGGGTATTTTCTCCAGGTCTTGCCTTTGGTTACGGCATCAACGGGTTGGACCGAAGCAAACTTTCGCTGGGTGATGGCTTGGAGTACAACAACCAGTCACTTGATCCCAGTCTCAACGCACTAGGCAACCAGCAGTACTTTGATTTTAGCGCTGGGTTTTTGTTGTATTCCTCCATTTACTGGATTGGAGGGTCATTCAATCACATGAATGAACCGAATATGTCGATCGTCAATGATGTGACCCGGCTTCCGATGAAAGTCACCATCCACGGGGGTGCGAGAATCCCGCTCTCGGGTGGCATGCGGACATCCAGCAAGGTTTCCTATTTTACCCCTTCATTTGTTTACCAGTCGCAGGGAAATATTACTCAATTTAGTTTTGGAGTCAACTATCATATCGATCCGGTATTTATTGGCTTGTGGTATAGAGGTAAACCTTGGGAAGAAAGTGTTATCGGAACTGTGAATCACGATGCTCTGGTATTGGAACTGGGTATGTACATGGGGAAGATGACGATTGGATACAGTTATGACTTCAATATCTCGCCGATCGCGACCGCTTCAGGAGGAGCCCACGAAATCTCACTGATGTACGAGTTTAGTGCCAAGCCGATCAGTCGGGGCGTCAAGAAAAGGAATCGCCTGATTCCCTGCCCTACAGGTGGTCGCAATGCCGGGTTCTACGGTAAGTAGAGTAGGCCGCTGATCTTCAAAATCTGCGGCTTGTCGGCCGTATAGACTGTTCACCTCTTTAGCCGGTTTCCTAGAGCCTTTTGCGCTAATCTATCATTGTCTAAGCTGGCCTTAATTGATTGTTACACAATCAACTATGGTCTATTCTGTTTGGTTTACCCGAAGTGTTTTTATTTCGCTGCTGTTGCTTATTGCCAACTCAGCTGCTCAAAGTCAATGCGGCGGCATCCTTGAGCCAGGCTTCGCGTTCTTGACGAGCAGCCGCGGGTGTGCTCCGTTTACTGCCAATCTTCAAACCATATACCTCTCCTCTGTTCCAGGTACCCAATACTTTGTTCAATGGGGTGATGGAACTCCAGAGCAGACGTTTACACAGGTGGGCGCCGTTGGCGTCACGATGACTCATACCTACCCGCTAGCCTCTGTCAATTGCGGCTACGATGTTGTAATTGATGCATCAAATGCCTGTAACCCCCGCGGAAGTGTCGTGCCCATCAATACACAAGTCATTGTGTGGACAAATGATATTGCTTCTATTAATCCAGGGACCATCCGCGTCTGTGCTGGCTTTGCTACAAACCTTCAGTTTACTGATAACAGCACCTGGAATTGCTTTCCGCGTGCAACACGGGAGAACAATGAGCCGCGATGGATTCAATGGCTATATGGCACGGGTCTACCTGGAAACCAGATACCGGGGATGCAAGTGAACGGAGTCAGCCCGGGCGGCTTTCCCTATCTAGACCCAGCACCGGTACGCAATCCCATGTATCCGGTCCTTGCCCCAGGGCAAGTCACTTTACCAATTAATGTTCCAGCAGCAGCACCCGCCGATATCGGCAAAGAGTTTGAGATCACACTGAAGAACTGGAACCAGTGTAATCCTTTCGACAATAATCTCCTTGATGGCAATGCCTTTAATCCAGTGGGTGGGAATCTTGTAAATGGTGATAATCCTCCTCAGGTGACGAGAGCACGAATCGTGATTGTGCCTTCTCCTCAGGCTGACTATGATACGCGTCTTGGGGGTGCCGGCGGGCCCATTCAAACGGTGTTCTGTATTAATGATCTTATCTACTTCGATAACAACACGCCGCCCATTGGTGGAGCTTCGTTTCAATATCAATGGGAGTTTTTTGACAATGCAACAGGAGCAGGTGCTCCGCTGAGTACGAGGACAGCTACCAATCCAACATTTATCTATGCCACTGCGGGGCAGAAGTTGATACGCCTCTCTGTCAGGGATGCAAATGCTGCGGGTAACTGTCAATCTGTGTTTGATGCTGTAATAACAATTTCTCCTTCTCTGGTCGCGCAACTTGCCACCACCGACTTCAGCAACAACCCGATTGTGCCCTTCTTCTGTCAACGGTCCACAGCTCCCTTTACCGGGTTCCAGGTACGGTTCAATGATGTATCTGTGGGCACTGTACTTCCAACCACGCAATGGCGATGGGAGTTCTATGATGAAAACAATGTTCTGGTTCTTGAGTCTCCGGCGCTGGGTGCCTTTTCCAATGTGCCCCTTGGGCGATTTGATCGTGTGTTTAATGCACCGGGTATCTACCGATCCCGGTTGATTATTCGTGACAATGCTACTTCGTGTCTTTCCATGGATGAAGTTCAGGTGATTGTTTATGAAAATCCGGTTCCATCATTTTCAGCAACGCGAAGCTGTCAGGGGATACCGATTGTGTTTAGTGAATCTTCAACGCTATCGCCTGTTAATGGAGAATCGATTGCGCTGCGGGAGTGGGACTTCGACTATGATGGTGTGACTTTCACCAATGACCCGGCCTTTGACAATCAATCCAGCTTCAGCCGCCTGCTTGGTCCTGCACGAACGTACTTGGTTGCCTTGCGGGTCACAACAAACCAGAATTCTTGTACGGACATGCTGGTCGTGCCGGTAATTGTAGACCCGTTGCCGAACGCAACCTTCTCACCCAGCACACTTTCCGGATGCAGTGTGCTGTCGGTGACCTATACCAACACCTCTGTTCTTGGTCAACCTGACATTGTTGATCGTTTTGTGTGGGAGGAAGACAATGGAGCGGGCTTTCAAATAGTAGGGACACAATTGCCCACGGATCCCGGTTTTACCAATTTATTTGTGCGGGCATACACGAATACATCCATAGCGAACCGATCTCTCGACGTTCGCCTTCGTGTCGTCACGGTAAACGGTTGTGAATCTATTTCCCCGTCGGTTACCGTGACTGTTTTTCCCGGAACATGGTCCGGCTTCTTCCCGACGAACTATTCACCCTTCAATGATAACTGTTCACCGATCTCAGTCAATTTTGCTGTTGATGGGGCTACGCAAGCGCTGAGCCCTGCGGATTACCGGTGGCGGGTAAGTGATGCATCTAGCCTAATTTCAGACGTTAGTACCGGTACCGCTCCTGGTTACACGCACTTCTTCACGAATACCGGAGCTACCATCAAGGACTTCTCGGTTGAATTGACAACCACCTTGTCAACGGGTTGCTTCGGTGACTCCACACGAACTATACGGGTGAACCCTGTACCGACTTCTGCCTTCACCATTGATACGCTGATCTTTGACTGCCAACGAATGCGTGTACGGTTGTCTGCTTTGCAAAAGGGACTGGAGTATCATTGGCTTGTTGCGGAGAATGGGTTAACCATGATCAATACGGTTGGGACAAATGATCTGCTTGAATATGAAGTGAGTCGTGCTGCATTGGATATTAACTTGTCGATTAGCCTCGATAACCGAAACATCGCGAATTGTACGAGTTCTGTGACCACCCAGAGCCTGGTCGTGCCTTCCCGTGATGTGATTAACACCTCTTTTACTGCGACGCCGGCTGTCCAGTCGCTACCTTCTTCGACTGTATTCATCACCAATACAACAAACCCTGGGCTCTGGAGCTACCTATGGGATTTTGGTGATGGCGTGACTTCTTCCACAGGGGCCGTCAATCATCAGCATACCTATGCAACCTATGGCGCCTACGTGATTATGCTCACGGTTATCAATAATGTTTGTACGGAGACACATACAGAAACAGTGACCATTCAGGCCGTACCCCCTGTGATTGACTTCCGCCTTGATCCTCCTTCGGGTTGTGCGCCTTTGACCGCGAACTTCACAAACTTATCACTATATGCAGAGTCTAACTCCTATGTCTGGCGATTTGGAGATGGACAAGCAACTTCTAATGCCATTCACCCCACCTATACCTTCTTTGAGCCAGGGACATACACAGTGTCACTATCAGGCTCAAATATTACCAACCAGGTGATTACCGAAACAAAACAAGCAGTCGTTGAAGTGTATGCAAAGCCCAGCGCCCAATTTGAAGTGAAGCCAACACTGTTGTACATCCCGGGCGGTGTTTTGTATACAAAGAACAACAGTTTTGATGCTGGCAGGTTTCTTTGGGACTTCGGAGACGGCACTACATCTGATTTGGTTGAACCGCAGCATACTTATGAAAAGGTAGGTGGGTATGATATTTCTCTGATCGCTATCAGTACAGACAATTGCACCGACACGGCAAGGGTCCAGAAGGCAGTCCAAGTTGAGAATGGTGGGACAATCCTGGTTCCCAACGCTTTTTCACCTTCCACTATGGGCTCCTCAGGAGGTTCGGGTGGAGGAGGGGTTGGGACAAAGAACGATATATTTCTGCCGCTGATGATTGGCGTGACACAGTTTGAAATGTTTGTGTTCAACCGATGGGGAGAGATGCTATTCCAAAGCAGGGATCCGAATGTAGGATGGGATGGATACTACAACGGAAATTTATGTCCGCAGGATGTTTATGTATACAAGATCACGGCCATGTACGACAATGGTGAACGGATTGTGCGAACTGGCGATATTAACCTCATCCGATGAGAGCTCTTCTACTATTTGCATTCGTCGGCCTCACGGCTTTGGCCAGTGGACAGGATCCAGAGTTTTCGCAGTATTATGCAGCGCCCCTCTACCTTAATCCTGCTTTCACCGGGACGACCAATGACCATCGGTTCATTGCGAACTACAGAAATCAGTGGCCTAATATCGCGCGCGGGTATGTGACGACTGCTTTGTCATATGATTATAACATGCAATCTTACAACAGTGGTGTTGGTTTTTTGGTAAGCATGGATCAGGCGGGTACTGCAGGTATGAAGTCATCACAGTTTAACTTCCTATATTCCTATCGGGTAGTCGTTGCCGACAAGTGGGTGATCGCTTCAGGACTTAGTTTTGGCTATGCTTCCCGCACGATCGACTATAACAGACTAGTCTTCGGCGACCAGCTCCAATTTGATTCAAAGGCCCAGGTACCAAGCGATGATCCGGCCCTGTTCAACCTTGGAATGTCGAGCTATTTTGATTTTAATTCTGGAATATTGGCTTACAACAAGACCTTTTGGATTGGCTTCTCCGCAAGCCACTTGAATCAACCCAACCGATCCCTCCTTAACCAGGAATCCGTCTTACCGATCAAAACAAGCATTCACGGAGGGATCCGGATTCCTCTTAGCAACGGCCTTCTAAAGCGGAGCCAGGAAGCTGTCTTCTCACCATCCTTTGTCTACAAGCGGCAGGGACAGTTCGATCAATTGGATATAGGTGCCTATTTCTTGTATGAGCCAATCGTGGTTGGGCTTTGGTATCGTGGCATACCCATCCAGCAGGAGGTAAAAGATTATATGAGCAAAGACGCCGTCGTTGTGATTCTGGGATTTCAGCTTCCCAAAATGGAAATCATGTACAGTTATGATTTCACGGTTTCTGACCTGGGTAGCATTTCCGGAGGAACGCATGAACTGGCGATTAAGTACAAGCTTGAAATTGTCCATTCATCAAGGGGAACGAAGCGCGGAAAGTTGATTCCCTGCCCGACTTTCACGCATAGCAAATAGGTCGCTTTTTATCCACCCTCCGGAACCTTACCTTTGCCCGACAAAAGGGCTGCCAAGAGGGTGAAAATGAATTATTCTGCGGAATTGAACCAACATCCGATCTTCCGGGTGGTTGCAGCTGTGGCCCGGGAAATGGGTGTGGACGGGTATGTTGTGGGTGGCTATGTGAGGGACTTGATTCTTAAGCGCCCCAGCAAGGACATTGACTTTGTCTGCGTTGGAAGCGGCGTTGAATGGGCGGAGCGAGTCGGAGCAAAGTTTAATCAGCCGGTTACCGTATTCAAGAATTTTGGTACAGCCATGATCAAGCATGATGGCTACGAGCTTGAATTTGTCGGGGCTCGCAAAGAATCTTACAGGCATGAATCACGGAAGCCAATCGTTGAGGATGGAACGCTAGAGGAAGATCAGCAGCGCCGTGACTTCACCATCAATGCAATGGCCCTCAGCCTCAATGAAGCAAGGTTTGGCGATCTGCTGGACCCTTTTGGAGGTGTTGAGCACATCCGGGAGGGGATGATTAAGACGCCACTCGACCCTGCCATCACGTTTTCGGATGACCCGTTGCGGATGATGCGGGCGATTCGATTTGCTTCCCAATTGCAATTTGACATTGAACCGGATACCTTCCAGGCAATCATAAATCACCAGGACCGCCTGAAAATCATTTCGATGGAGCGTACGATTGAAGAGACGAACAGGATCATCTTGTCACCTGTTCCTTCTTATGGTTTCAAACTGCTTTTTCATAGCGGCCTGCTCAAGCAGTTCTTTCCTGAGATGATCGCCTTGCACGGTGTAGAGTATATCGACAACAAAGCGCACAAGGATAACTTTTATCACACCTTACAAGTACTTGACAACGTATCCGGGATGTCGGACGATCTGTGGTTGCGGTGGGCTGCCATTCTCCATGACATTGCCAAGCCATTAACCAAGCGATTCGAACCGGGCCATGGCTGGACATTTCATGGTCATGAAGACAAAGGTGCGCGTATGGTTCCCGGAATCTTTCGCCGTATGAAGCTTCCGATGAATGAGAAGATGACGTTCGTGCAGAAATTGGTCCGCCTTCATCTTCGCCCCATCGTTTTAGCTTATGATGTTACGGATTCTGCGGTGCGGCGTTTGCTGTTTGAGGCAGGGGAGGACACGGAAGCCTTGATGAAATTGTGCCGGGCAGACATTACATCCAAAAACCCGGACAAAGTAAAGAAGTACCTCACTAATTTTGAAAGAGTTGAGCAGAAGATGGTGGAGGTGGAGGCGAAAGATCATGTGCGCACTTTCCAGCCACCGGTTACAGGAGATGAGATTATTCGTATGTTCAGTTTGCCGCCTGGCCCGATTATTGGAGAACTTAAGGATCGGGTTAAAGATGCAATACTGGATGGTGAAATCCGTAACGACCGTGATGAAGCGATCATATTTCTACAGAACATTGCCAGGGAAAAAGGAATCAAACCAATTGAATTAACCAATAATATTCCATGAAGAAGTATCTCTTTGCTGTTATTCTAACATTAGCTGCTACAGCTGTTTTTGCGCAAAAGTCCAAGGGAAAGACGCCGACACCTGTTGCACCCGAACCGGTGCCAGCCCAACAGGCACAGCCTGCACCCGGCCCTTCCATTTCCACAATTTTTGGTGAGCACTTTGGTAGAAAGTATGGGATCGCCCAACGATGGGGTGACTACGACGTGGCGAAGGATGCACTTTATGATCTCATCACTGAATTCCCTAGCAACGACTCATTGATTTTTGCTTTGGCTTACTTCTATTACGAAAATCAGAAGTACACCTCATGCGCCCTGATATGCAATGACCTGCTGGCCAGAAACTCAAGGAATCAAGCAGCCTTGGAACTATCGGGAATAAGTTATGAAGGTCTTAACATCAAAGACCGGGCTTTTCAAAGTTACGAGAGCCTCTATCTCATTAATAATAATGTCTCCACGCTGTTCAAGATGGCTTCCCTGCAGTATGACTTGAAACGATATGAGGAATCTCTGGTAAACGTAGACATTCTTCTCTCCAAGCCTCAGACTGACTCGCTAAAGGTTAACTTCAACGATGCCAAGGGTGTTGCGACAGAACACCCACTGAAAGCGGCCTTGCTGAACCTTAAGGGCCAATCTTATAAGGCCCAGGGGGACGCGGTAAAAGCGAAGAAATGCTTCGAGGATGCCTTGAAAGCAGACCCAAAATTTGAGGGCGCCAAACAGAATCTGGCATCTTTGAAGTGATGCAACCTTTCCAATTGTGGGGTGTCTTTTAGGCTTAGTAAATGAGTTTGAATACGACGATCGCCCATCCTCATGCTGAACTCATAGAACAATGCCGTCAGGGCAATCGGGAGGCGTTTTATCGTCTCTATAAGCTCTATGCCCGCAGTATGTACAACGTGAGTTTCAGAATCGTGAATAATACCGGGGAGGCTGAGGACGCCCTTCAGGAGGCCTTTATTAGCGCCTTCAGAAATCTGCACTATTACCGGGGGGACGCGCCCTTTGGCTCGTGGCTCAAGCGCATTGTCGTGAACAAATCCATTAACGCAATCAAAAAGAACAGGACGGAGCAGCTTCCTGACAATGAGGATTTTGATGTGCCGGATCCTACTGAAGACCAGGGACGTGAATTTCCATTCTCCGTAGAAAATGTGAGGAAAGCGATTGCCTTGCTGCCAGATGGTTATCGTTCAGTTCTTTCATTGTACCTGGTGGAGGGGTATGACCATAGTGAAATTGCCGAAATCCTCGGTATTTCGGAATCCACATCAAAATCGCAGTTTAACAGATCGAAAAAGAAACTCCGGGAGATCCTGGAAGGAGGTAAATTATGAGCAACGACAAGATGGATCAATTCTTTACGGATAACCGCAATGGCCTTGACGACAAAACGCCGTCTGAAAATATTTGGCTTCGGATTGAAAGGCGGCTCTTTGGCGCTAAGCAGATTCGAATTTGGGATTCGTTGACGGTTTGGCGTTCAGCAGCGGTTTTTCTACTGGCGACTTCAGTTTATCTTTTTGTTGCACAGCGACTGCCTGTTGTAAACAATGAGGATTTGGCAAACCAGCAGGAGTTTTTGGATGTTGAATCCTACTATTCTTCCCAGATTTCCGAAAAAGTATCCCTTATCCGGAATGATGCCCTCTTTTCCGATGATCAATTCACGCAGGATTTTGAAAAGCTAGACGCAATGTATGCCGTCCTCGCTGAAGAAATAAAGAAGAGACCTTCACAGAAAGTCAAGGATGCGCTGGTGTTGAACATGTTGGTTCGCATCGACCTGCTCAATCAGCAAATTCAGAAACTGGAAGAGTCCAAAAAGAAGTCGGCAGAAGGGGCGGAGGTTTAGCGCTAGAAGTCTTCCTCGCTTTTGAGTTCGATAGGATCCTTATTGGAGTCCAGTATCTTTCCGTCCTCACATTTCAATACCCGGTTTGGAAATTTCTTGATGAGCCCATAGCTGTGGGTAGCCATCAATACGGCTGTTCCACTCCTGTTGATTTGTTGGAAGAGGCGTAGAATTCCTGAAGAGACCTCCGGATCCAGATTACCCGTGGGTTCATCCGCAATCAAAATGGCCGGTTCGTTCAGCAGTGCCCGCGCAATGACAACCCTTTGTTGTTCACCGCCTGAGAGTTGATGGGGGAGTTTTTTTTCAACCGATCCCAGTCCCACTTGCATGAGAACATCAACAAGCCGGCTCTTCATCTTAATGCTGTCGCGCCAACCGGTAGCACGCAGGACGAACAATAGATTCTCAGCCACTGACCGATCTGGAAAAAGCTGGAAGTCTTGAAAGATGATTCCAATTTTTCGCCGCAGTTGCGGGATTTCACGAGTCTTTAGCCCACGGATATTAAAGCCTGCAACATTCATGTCCCCCAACCTTAAGGGAAGGTCAGCATAGAGTGTTTTTAGTAGCGATGATTTTCCAGAACCTGTCCGTCCAACGAGGAAGACAAAATCCCCCTTTTCAATATCGAAAGAGAGATCCTGAAGCACTGCCTGCTGCCCCTGGAAGATAGAGACATCTTTAACACGAACAACGGGATCTGTGGAGAACATAATTGGTAATGGCTAATTAGTAATTACCCATTGACTTTCTTGTGATCGGCAAGAAACTTTGCAAGCCCCGCATCGGTAAGTGGATGATTTAGCAAGTCCGTGATAACTTTGAGCGGGCATGTGGCCACGTCGGCGCCAATCTCTGCACACTTGATAAGGTGAATGGTATGCCGAATACTTGCGGCAAGGATTTCGGTACCGAAGCCATAGTTATCGTAGATGAGCCGCATTTGTGCGATGAGCTCTATCCCATCCTGGGAGATGTCATCCAATCGTCCGATGAAGGGCGACACATATGAAGCTCCTGCCTTTGCTGCAAGGATAGCCTGGCCCGAGGAAAATACCAATGTGCAGTTGGTGCGAATACCTTCGCTGGAGAATTTCTTGATCGCCTTGACGCCGTCCTTGATCATGGGGACCTTCACGACAATCTTTGAGTCGATCTTAGCCAGTTCACGGCCTTCCTTCAGAATAGATTCATAGTCGGTGGCAATGACTTCAGCGGAAACATTGTTGTCAACGATATGACAAATCGCCTTGTAGTGTGCCCTGATGTTCTCAGCCCCTTTGATGCCTTCCTTGGCCATCAGCGATGGATTTGTAGTGACTCCGTCAAGAACGCCCAGGTCATAGGCTTCCTTGATTTCGGCGAGATTTGCAGTGTCAATAAAGAACTTCATTGTGTTGTTTGATTTCAGAGCAAATCTACTCGATTGGGGCCATTAGAGACCCATGATTCAAGCCAGCATAAGGAATTCATGCTTCAGAAGAGAGGATGAATTTTTGTCCCCCAAAAAATAAAATCATAATTACCAGAAATTGAGCTTGTTGGGTTATTAGTCCGTGAGATCACATTAGTTGGCCGCCAACCAGAATCTAAATCCTATAATCCCTCAATCCTCAAAATCCTGGTCAAAAAAAGAGGCAAACCGAACATCGCACCGCTACAACCGCCTACCCTTGCTACCTTCCGGTCCTGGGGGAGTTCAGCAGGAGCTGGTCGTGCCCGATTTGCCAGCTACAAAGATAGGCAATTGAATGCTTAAAGGAAGTATCTGTCTTGATTTTGGGTGGTTTAATGATGTGCTGGTGCTCAGGCGTCTGGGTGTCTAAGTGCGGGGTGCCTGCCCGCCACATCGTTCCGCGACTGCGGTCTGGTTGCGGGAAGGCAAGGGACTGTTGACTGATTCGAGCGGCACTTAGGCCCTAAGATACCTTGTCACGTAACACTTCCCCATGTCCGCGAGCGGACGGGAAAGGCCGAAATAGAACATCAATCCAGCAACGAGAGTCTAAATTGCAGTGAAAGGATGATTTTGTATTGGCACTAAGCTTGCGAACACCCAACGTAAACTAATTGAACCATGCTCATAAACTACCTTAAAATAGCCTTCCGGTCTTTGCTGCGGTTTAAGAGCTATGCAGTAGTCAATCTTCTCGGGTTGGCGCTTGGACTTATGGCCGGAATCCTGATTATGGTCTTCGTACTGGATGAACTATCCTTCGATCTGTTTCATGCCAAACGCGATCGGATCTACCGGGTGAATACCGCCTTCTTCACCGCAGGGTCTGAGCCTGACGGTGCAAACGACACGAACGGGTGGCCAGTAGGCAAGATCCTTGAGAAAGATTATCCAGAAGTAGAAGCTGTCCTCTATGCGCGATTCTCCGGACTCCACATAAATCTGGATGACAAGCGCTTCCGTGAGAAAAGCTTTTTTGCCAGCCAGGAGTTGTTTAAAATATTTTCGTTTCCGTTGGTCAAGGGCAATCCCGAGACAGCGCTGAAAGAACCTTACTCCGTTGTCTTGTCCGAGGCACTTGCTGCTAAACTATTCCCGGGAGGAGATGCCTTTGGTAAGTCCATTCTTATGGCCGACACCCTCAACATGCTCGTGACCGGCATTATGAAGGATATCCCAACTCAGTCGCACATCCAGACGGAAATGTTTCTTTCTTTTTCGACCTACATGACGCTTGTTCCGGAGTTCAACTTCGATGAAGGCTGGGGTAATATCAACATCCGCAACTATGTTTTACTCAAGGAGGGCGCTGACTTTTCAGTTTTTTCCGAAAAATCAAAAAACATCTACATGGACAGGGCTGGAGAGATGCTCAAGAACTGGGGCGTGCAGGCCCTTGTCATGTATGACGCACTGCCAGATATTTATTTGAAATCGAAAAATGGGAATGGAATGGGACCCAAGGGGAGTATGGACCGGTTGTATTTGCTTTCCGGCATAGCGTTCTTCGTTATCCTTTTAGCTTGCATCAACTTCATCAACATGGCCACCGCACGGTCAGTTTTCCGTGCCAAGGAAGTGGGCCTTCGAAAAGTGGTTGGATCGAGCCGAAGCAGTCTCATCGGCCAATTTCTCAGCGAGTCTTTTGTGCTTACTGCATTGTCCTTGTTGCTTGCACTAACCTTGGTCGGCTTATTGCTCCCTATGTTCAACCAGTTGCTAGGTAAGAATTATAGCGTGTCAGTTCTGTCGCAAAGCAGTATGCTGCTTGGAATGCTGATTCTCCTTGTAAGTATTGCGATGCTTGCTGGCTATTACCCCGCTTGGGTACTATCTGGATTGCGCCCGTCGGAGGTGCTTTCGGGTAAAATGCATTCAGGCCGCCGCGGGATAGGCGTAAGGAGATTTTTGGTTGTCTTTCAATTCTTTGTTTCAGTTTGTCTGGTCACGGGTACCCTGGTCGTCATTAAGCAGCTCAACTTCATGGAAAGACAGGATCTGGGCTTTGAAAAGGAACAGGTTTTTGTGATTAATTCAGTCAGGGTGAACATAGACAACCAACAGCCTAAGGAATCGTTCAGAAATGAAATCGCAAACCTCGCCATGGTGACCGGTGTTACCCGCAGCCAGCAAGTACCAGGGACACATGGTTGGCAGGGGCAAGTGGCTTATCCAGAAGGAAAATCGGGTGATGATGCGGTGAGCGTTGAGTACATGGGCGTTGACGAAAATTACGTTGACGTCCTTGGTCTTGAAGTGATTGCCGGACGTTCCTTCAGCAGGGATCACTTGGATGAACTGGAAAATGGACTTGTGCTGAATGAAACAGCAGTAGCGATCTTTGGTTGGAACTCACCGGAGGAAGCCATTGGAAAAAAGATCACGTCACCTTCCAAACAGCCGGAGGGAACAGTCATTGGTGTAATTCGCGATTATCACCATGAAGGACTCCAGCAGAAGATCGGACCTATCACGCTCGACTACAACCCAGGCTACCTTTTTGCCGTGCGCTACCATGCTGCCGACACGAAGGAGTTGGTGACAACGCTGGAGGCTTTGTGGACGCGATCATTTCCGGGCTATGAATTCACCTACTTCTTCCTCGATGACCAATTCGAAAAGCAGTATCAGGCGGAGCAGAAACTGGCCAGGGTCCTTGGAGTATTTTCCATCATCACCATCGTCATCGCAGTCATCGGCATGATTGGCCTGGTTTCATTTCTCGTGGTGGCAAAAACGAAAGAGATTGGGGTGAGGAAGGTACTTGGTGCAAGCGTTTTAAGTATCTCCAGTCTCCTTTCCCGCGAGTTTGTTATCCTTGTATTTGTAGCCTGCATGGTGGCTACGCCGGTTACCTGGTATTTGGCCAGTCAATGGCTCGATCAGTTTGCCTTTCGTATGGCGTTGAACCCGCTCTTGTTTGTGGCAGCAATGGTCATTGCTGTTATAATTGCCATTTTGGCCGTGAGCGTTCAAACCATTCGCGCCGCGTTGGCGGATCCGATTGAATCGCTGAGGTATGAGTAATTCAGAGTCGCTGTAACCAATGGAGCCAAGGTGAGTATTTCTATTTAACCCATTTCAACCATGCTCAGAAACTACCTGGTATCTATTTGGCGGAATTTTTCCCGCAATCGGGTATTTACCCTGATCAACATTTCAGGATTAGTGATTGGGATGACTTCCTGCATGCTCATTGCGCAATACGTCATTTACGAGTTGAGCTACGACAAATTCTGGGATAATACAGACACTGTATTTCGGGTTCAGCTAGATCGTTACGACAAAGGAGAGCTCTCCACCCAGTGGGCGGCAGGGAGTTTGGGAATTGGCCCAGATCTAAAGGCCAATTTTCCAGAAGTGAAACACTATGTGCGACTGACCAAGAGCAATGCGCAACTTTCGCTAGGCGATACTTATTTCAAAGAAGAGGGTATATACTATTCCAGTCAGGATTTCTTTCGCGTGTTTGGCTATCAGCTGCTAAAAGGCGTTGACTCTACTGCGTTGAAAGGACTGAACTCAATGGTGATTTCAACTTCCTTGGCCAAGAAATACTTTGGTGAAGTTGACCCGATGGGGAAAACCCTCCGAAACAACGGCCGGACGGATTATGTCATAACAGGGGTGTTTGATGACCTCCCTGAGAACTCTCATGTGAAAGTTGATGCGCTACTCTCCTTTGCAACCTATGCCGTGCTTACCAACTTTCGGGATGAATCCCAGATGACGAATTGGCAATGGGACGGTTTTTTGACCTACATCCGAATCCATGACAAAGCAAGCGCTGAAAACCTGGAAGAGAAACTTCCTGTCTTTGTAGAAAAACAAGCAGGGGCGGACCTTAAGCAATACAACGCAGGTATGGTGTTTCATCTTCAACCCGTATCTGGTATCCACCTTGATTCGAATTTTATAGGGGAGTTTGAGGCCAACGGCGACAGGAATACGGTTTACTTTCTTGGCATTGTCGCTGTTCTTATTTTGATCATCGCCTGGATCAACTACATCAATCTCTCAACGGCGAAATCCATTGAGCGGGCGCGAGAAGTGGGTGTTCGAAAAGTCATGGGCGGCTTTCGTCTACAACTTGTTCAGCAGTTCTTATTTGAATCCCTACTTCTGAATCTGATTGCAGTAACCTTGGCCTTTGCTATTGTTTCCCTAATAATGCCTTGGTTCAGTAACCTGACGGGAAAGGATTTTGGTTATGCTTTGTTTGAAGAGAAGTTATTTTGGGTTTGGTCTTTTGGACTGATTGCAGGAGGCGCTTTGCTGTCCGGAGCGTATCCCGCTATGGTGCTGTCATCCTATCGCCCTGTTGAAGTTCTGAAAGGCAGGTTTAAGAACACCGGCCAGGGTGTATGGTTCAGGAAGGGAATGCTGGTGGTGCAATTTATCGCATCAATTACACTCCTTGTGGGTACCTACACGGTATATCAACAGCTTGATTTCATGCAGAGCCAGAAGCTCGGTGTCAACATTGACCAAGTTGTCGTTGTTCGTGGGCCCAATGTGGTGGACTCAACCTATGTTGGAAAGTATGAAGGCTTCAAGCTGCGGCTATTGCAACATAGTGAAGTGGCCTCTGTCTGCGCATCAACTGAAGTGCCCGGAGGCGCTGGAGATAATGCGGGCGGAATCCGTTTGCTCAGGCAACGGGATGAAGAGTCAAACCAGTATCGGGTAATTTACATGGATCACGATTTTATTTCATTATATGGATTGGAGATGGTGGCGGGTCGCCCGTTTTCTGGGGATATGGCCAATGAGCAATCGAGCGTGCTGTTGAATGAGTCCGGAATCCGATTGTTGGGGTTTGCCAAAGCGGAGGATGCCATCAATGACCAAATATTCTTTTGGGGGGACACATTTAGAATTGTAGGTGTCGTGAAGAATTACAGGCAGGAATCGTTGAAGAAAGCCTTTGATCCCCTTATTCTACGCTACAATAAGGCACCCCAGGCTTTCTATTCAATTCGGTTCAATACTTCCAATAGCCAGGCATCCATGTCGAAATTTGAACAAGATTGGAAGGAACTTTTTCCTGAAAATCCCTTCAACTTTTTCTTCCTGAATGACCAATACAACAACCAATACAAGGCAGATCAGCAGTTTGGCGAAGTGTTTGCGATGTTCGCTTTCCTTGCCATCTTCATTGCGTGCCTTGGGTTGTTTGGTCTGTCATCACTTACCGCCATTCAACGAACAAAGGAGATTGGTGTAAGAAAAGTAATGGGGGCATCTATTTTGAGCATACTATCCTTGGTTGGAAGAGATTACATCATCTTGGTAGGTGCGGCCATTCTATTTTCTGTTCCTGCCTCATGGTGGGTGATGAGTGGCTGGCTTGAGGAGTTTGCCAATCGAATACCGCTCACCTGGCTGCTTTTTGCCCTTCCAAGTACACTTGTTGTGATCATTGCTTTGTTGACCGTAAGTTTCCATACCCTGCGGGCGGCAGCTACTGACCCGGTAAAATCACTTCGGTACGAATAGCCTGGACAGTTGCAACCAAACTTGAGTCTGTACCGTCTAACAGCTTAGAGCAATTACAGAAACCAAGTTTATATGTTCAAAAGCATCGTCATCACCGCGCTTCGAAACATTGTCCGCAACCGCACCTTTTCATTGATCAACCTGGTTGGGCTTTCCGTTTCGATGTCCCTTGGACTGTTGATCATCACGGTGATTCAGGAGCAATTTACGTATGATGATTTTCATGAAGATGCAGATCGCATTTTTCGAGTGAATACAAACGCCTTGCGCGCGGAGGGAGGAGAGGAGCCCTACGCCTCGGTACCTTTCCCACTGGGCACCGTACTGGCTGATGAGTATTCTTTTACGGAAAATGTAGTTAGAGTTAATAGGGAGTTGAATGGCGATGTAGTGTATGACAATGTGAATGTTCCTGTCAGGGGGCTATTCGCAGATCAAGCGTTCCTACAGGTTTTTAACTTTCCCTTGGCGAAGGGTGACCCGTCTTCGGCGTTACGTGAGCCGAACAGCCTGGTGCTAACACATACTGCCGCTGAAAAGCTATTTGGAAACCGGGAGCCGCTGGGTCAAACCGTCTCCATCCCCCAGTATGGTGAGTTTCAGGTTACGGGCGTATTTGAAAAGTTTAAGGGTAGGACTCACTTTGACTTCGAGGTCCTTGGATCTACCGCACTGTTGCCCTTGTTGGAAAAGAGTGGAAAAATCGAAGCCACGCTTGACAACTGGAATAACTACTATGGCAACTATGTGTATTTCAAACTCAAGGAAGGAAAGCGCATCGAGGAGGTCGCGCCTGCCCTGGCTTCCATGTCCGGTAAATACTATGCAAATCTTAAACTGGAAATTCGGGACAAAGGGTACGATTTTTTTACAATTCCATTGAGCGAGCTTACTCCGGGTCCAATGCTTTCGAATCAAATGGGAGCGGGGATGCCGTATATTCTGGTTGTCTTCCTTTGCATTTTGGTCGGCATTATCATGGTTATGGCGTGCTTTAATTACACGAACCTGATGATTGCCAAATCATTGTCGAGAGCGAGAGAAATTGGAATTCGAAAAGTAATTGGAGCCAGAAGAGTTCAGGTCTTTGCCCAGTTTGTAGGAGAGGCTGTCGTTTTTTCCCTGATTGCCCTGGGGTTTTCTTATATGATCCTGCAGTTGCTCCGACCGGCCTACTTACAACTTCATTTGGCTCAGGAGTTCTCAACTGAATTGACTGAGACCAAAGTGTTATATGTCTATTTCGTTCTCTTTGCTATTGGGGTTGGGGTAATAGCCGGGCTGCTGCCGGCTGGCTACCTTTCGGCCTTGCGGCCAGCGAGCGTTCTCAAGGATAACGCGCAATTGAAAGCGTTTACACGTCAATCGCTTCGGAAGACGCTGATCGTTGCTCAATTCACGCTTTCCATCGGATTTATCATCGTCATCTTCGTCATCTTCAATCAGGTGAACTACATGCTGGCCAAGGACTATGGCTTTGATGATCAGAATATTCTGAATGTTCGTTTGCAAGGGATACCGTTTGAAAAATTGGCCAATGAGTTTAGAAATATTCCGGGTGTTGAACGAGTTGGAGGAGTATCACATCAACTGGGTACCTGGCAGGATGGGTCGAGTGATTACAAAAGATCATTGGAGAGCGAACCTTTTGTTATGCGTGACTTCAGATTGGACGAAAATTACATTGCCAATTTAGGGTTGACATTTCTGGCTGGCGGTAATTTTGACCCTTCACGCGAAGGTGGTGGAGAGCGGCATGTTATTCTGAATGAGCGGGCCCTGGAGTCATTCGGTCTCACAGATCCCGTATCTGCAATTGGGCATGCTATTGTAGTCAATGACTCCGTTCTGCTTTCGGTAATCGGCGTAGTAAAGAATTTCCATTTCCGACCGATGAATTATGAGATTGGGCCTCTTGCCTTGCGATACGATACAAAGGAGTTTGGCTACCTGAGCGCTAAAATTGCTTCCGGACAGAAGAAGGCGGTAACTGCAGCAATTGAACCTATTTGGAAAAAGGTGGACCCTGTTCACCCGTTGGAATGGCAAATGATGTCAGAAGAAATCGATCAGGCCTACACCGATTCCGGATTTGTGGATGTACTCAAGATTGTCGGCTACATTTCGTTCTTGGCAGTGACACTCGCATGTCTGGGCATGCTTGGGATGGCGATGTATGCTACCCAGACACGAATGAAGGAAATTGGGATCAGAAAAGTGATGGGCGCCAGTTCATTCGAAGTGGTATTCTTACTCAGTAAGTCATTTCTGATCCTGATTGGTATTGCCGCATTGATTGGAACTCCGGTTGGTTATTTGATGGGGAATCTCTTTTTGGATTCCTATGCCTACAAATCGCCCATCTCTCTTTGGGTTTTGCTTTCCGGAGTTACCATTATGAGTGTCCTGGGTGTGATGACAATCAGTTCGCAGACCTGGAATGCGGCGGTTGACAACCCGGTCAACTCGCTGAGGTATGAATAGAGTGGCGAGCAGTTAATGGTTAGCGCAAGTAGAAACCGAGATCGGCGAGCGTCGCTGGAAGCCTAAAGGATTTCAGCAGAGAACGTGTCGCCTTGTTTTGTATCGCCAGTTTCATATCCCTTTCTGAACCACTTGACGCGCTGCTCTGAACTTCCGTGTGTGAATGAATCAGGAACTACAGTGCCTTGAAACTTGCGCTGAAGCCGGTCATCACCGATTTGTGAAGCGGCATTCAGTGCCTCTTCAATATCACCCGGTTCCAGGATATTTTTCATCTGGTTTGCATGGTGTGCCCATACTCCAGCAAGGAAATCTGCCTGTAATTCCAATTTTACTGACAACAGGTTGTACTCTTCTTCGCTTACCTGACTTTTCATTTCGTGTACCCTGTCGGTAATCCCCAGGATGTGCTGCACATGGTGACCGACCTCATGTGCAATGACGTAGGCTTGAGCAAAATCACCAGGGGCATCCAATTGATTGTTTAAGTCATCATAAAAGCTGAGGTCGATATAGACGCGTTCATCTTCACTACAATAAAAAGGCCCGGAGGATGCGCTCGCTTGGCCACAGGCAGATTGGACCTGGCTGGCGAATAGAACAAGCGTTGGTTCCCTGTAGTCTGGCATGAGTGTGTGCCATACGTCCTCCGTATCGGCTAGAACTACCCGGATAAAATTTGCCCGTTCCTCTTCTTCCGGGCTTGCGGCGACTGGTTGCTCCTGAGTGCCACCGGCAGATAAATCAACTTGTTGGAGCATGGTAAGGGGGTTGGTACCCGTCAGCCATCCGAGAATAAGCACAACTGCCAGCGTCCCAAGTCCACCTTTTGTAAGTAACCCTCCCGGAAACCCACCACTTGAATTGCCACGCTGATCATCTACGTTACCACTTTGCCTCCTGCCTGTCCACCGCATAGTCGTTGGTATTTGTTTGAATCTCAAAGTACGAAAAGGAAACTTATAGATTTTTCACTAAGTGTAACTCTCTGATTTAAAGTCTTAAACCCTTTGTGATTTAAACTGAATAGTCACCAAATATCAACTACGCTAGAGTTATTGGAATGAAGTGTGCATAACTCGGTTGAAAAGTTGTGCAGTTCTTTTTTGAGATTTTATTGGTGGGAATATGTCATCCAAGTATCTTCATATCATCAAGTCGATCGTAACAGATTGATCATGCAAAACCGATAAACAAAAGTTATTTTCTCCGGAAAGTAATGCTAAAAAAGTCGGGAGGGCAGGGTTGCGCAAATGTAAGGGCCTTCGGGCAACAAGCATGAGCGCGAGACCGAGAACAGCAGCCGCAAGGTTGTTGGGGCACGTTTCAGTTTCGAGAGTTGGCTTGGCGTTGTATGTGGGCTACGGCTAGCGTGCAACAAGACGGGGGCAATCAAGCAATTGATCTGCCCCCGTTTTTTTGTGCCCAATTGAGGTTAGAAGCTGCCCGCCTTCGGGCACTTGTGCATTTTGCTTTTCAATTGCCTAACTCACTACAACTATTCCGCGCTTCAGGTCATCTAATGAGGAGCTAATAGCATAGGTCAAATCTTTTGGCAAGATTGGCCGATAATTAGGAGATGGCTACCAAACACAACCAGCATGCTTAAAAACTACCTGACGATTGCTATCCGCACGCTTTGGCGCGATAAAATCCACTCAGCCATCCTGGTGGTAGGCCTTAGCCTGGGTGTGCTATGCTGTGTGCTTATTGCCCTGTTTGTCAACGATGAGTGGACATTTGATAGCTTCCATGCCAAGGTGGATCGCATTTACCGTGTTCACGTCAGGGAGGACTGGGGCGAGAAGCAACTGTTCATCAACACGGTGACACCTTTTCCCATGGGCCCCGTCTTGAAAGAGAATTTTCCTCAAGTGATCAGCCAGGTACGCGTGAATAACTTCGGCGCACAGGTCAAGGTCGGATCGCAGCGCTTCAATGAGCAGGTGACGATTGGCGGCCAGGATCTTTTTGATGTATTCGACTTTCCTCTGCAGGGCGACCGAGCCTCGGCCTTGCGAGGCCAGAGTAATGTGATTTTGAGTGACCGTATGGCTACGAAGTATTTCGGTTCGGAGAATCCTATCAACAAAGTACTTTCCATCCAGTTGGAGGAGCGATTCGAGGATTTTACCGTGAAGGGTATCGCTGAGGTGCCCACCAATTCCAGTATTACTTTCGACCTCCTAATTTCAGAGCTGAATTATCCTCGACTCTACAACCAGCGAACGCTAACGTCAGCTTGGTTCAATGTTATTCCGGAAACCTATGTGCTTCTGCAAGAGGGAATCAATCCCGCAGAACTCACCGCTAAATTCCCTGCCGTGTTCCGAACCTTACTGGGAGAGGAAGATTTCGTCAATAGCAAATATGCAGTCAATCTGCAGCCTATGCGCGCCATTCACCTGGATACTTCGTTGCCCGTTGGAATTGCACCTGTAAGCGATCCGAAGTACAGTTTCATACTTGCAGCGATTGCCTTGTTGATCCTTTTCGTAGCCTGCATCAATTTTGTCACGCTCTCCGTGGGCAGATCACTTCACCGGGCAAAGGAGGTAGGCATCCGCAAGGTAGTGGGAGCCCAACGCAGACAGCTCATTACGCAATTTATAGGTGAGTCAATCGTGATTACAATGATCTCCATTCTTGTAGGTATTGTTGTCGCTCGGCTGGTTCTTCCGGTTTTCAATGATCTTGCCGGCAAGCAACTGGAATTCCCGCTCAACAGTTTTTTAGTAGCCATGGCCCTTGTCTTGCTGACAGTAATCGGGATTGTCACGGGCAGTTACCCGGCCTTCGTACTTTCATCATTTCGGCCAATCGCTATCCTAAAGGGTGGTCTCCCCAAGGGGAAGCAGGGTTTTCGCAAGGCCCTTGTGGGGGTACAGCTGGTACTGTCCATTTTTCTGATTTCCAGTACACTGATCATGCGGGAGCAACTTCAGTTTCTCCAATCGAAGAACCTGGGATTTAATAAAGAACAACTTGCCGTTGTTCAACTCGCAGTACCTCAGGGCCAGCGCTTGCCGCAACGGATACAACTTGGTTTTGATATCGGAGAGCAATTCAAGACCGAGTTATCATCGTATGCTGAGATTGATGCCATATGTGTTTCGGCCCATGATTTTGGCAACGGTTCATGGACCAACATCGGTTATACCGACGACGGAGGTGTATATCGCAACTTCAACCTGAATATCGTTGACGAGGACTACATTCCCGTTTTGCGCATGGAAATGGCATCTGGAAGAAACTTCTCAGATAGGAATCCCTCTGACAAACGCCGTTCCATTCTGGTCAACGAAGCTTTTGTGAAAGAGTACGGCTGGACAGACGCGATAGGAAAGCGGATACCTGGCAAGGGTTTCGTAGACCACGAAATCATTGGCGTAGTCAAGGATTTCAACTTCACGTCGTTATACACGGCTGTGCCGCCGCTGGTTATCGTAGAAGATGCTGCAATTGCCTTGAGCGGAATGGAAAATATCAATATTGACAATTCACCCATTCCAAAACTTATGATTCGGATCAAAGCCGGTCAGCTTACGCCGGGACTTGACCGAATCAAAGAAGCCTGGCAGAAGCTGAATGGATCTGAAGAATTTGCGTTCTCCTTCGTTGATGAAGCCCTCAAACAGCAATACAGAAATGATCAGAACCTCGGTAAAATGGTAAGCCTGGCTACTGCGTTAGCAATCCTAATCGGCAGCCTCGGGTTGTATGCGCTCGCGTCCCTGGCGATGCAAACGCGCACGAAGGAGATTAGTATCCGGAAAGTGATGGGAGCAACGGTGAATTCTTTATTGCTTTTGCTATCAAAGGATTATGTAGTCCTGATTTTAGCCAGTCTTGTCCTTTCCATTCCACTTACGGTGTGGACCATGAAAGACTGGCTTTCTTCATTTGAATACCGGATTACCATTGGCTGGGGGATATTCCTGCTTACGGGGGCGGTTGCCCTGGCGATTGCGATGGTGGCAATTGGCTATCAGACGTTGAAAACAGCGTCGACAGACCCTGCCAAAACCTTGCGGAATGACTAAAGTTCAACGGGAGATTGACAACCAAAATAGAAACTCTACGTATATTTGTTTTACAAAACGTATACAAATAGAAGTCAATGAATAAGGATTACCTCGGAGAGTTTGAAGAATTGGTGCTTACCATGGTTGGCATCCTGCAGGAAGATGCGTATGGCAACGCTATTGTAAACGAGATTAAGGAACGAACGCAGCGTGAGGTAAACCTCTCCGGGGTCCATGTGACGCTGTACCGGCTGGAAGACAAAGGCTTAGTGAAGTCCTCGATGGGAGGGGCAACCAACGCGAGGGGTGGAAGGCGCAAGCGAATTTTTCAGGTTACTAACGCCGGCATGGCCATGCTGCGGGCGATGAAGGAGTCCAGGATGGATTTATGGAAGTTGATCCCACAATTGAAATTTTCCTGATCAAGAATGAAACAGGCTGCGCCTCCTGATTTTGCCCTTCGTTTTCTAGCATGGTTTTGCCCGGGAGCGCTGTATGAAGGCATTGAAGGAGACCTGATGGAGATGTTTGACGAAGACTTGAAGGCAGCAGGTTCTGGGCGGAAAGTTGTGCGCACGGCGCGGTGGCGGTTTGTATGGAATGTGGTCAAATTTTTCAGGCCCGGGGTAGTGCTAAGGAATAGGTTTACCATAAAACTTTTCAACACAATCATGATTGGAAATTATTTCAAGGTTGCTTCGCGCAACATTCAAAAGCAGAAACTTTATTCCTTCATCAATTCATTTGGTTTGAGCATCGGGATTGCTTTTTGTATCCTGATTTACCTCTACATCGAGGATGAAAAAAGCTTTGATCAGTTTCATGCCAACAAGGAGAATATTTTTCGCATAGAGGAGAAACAATTCGATACCTGGCAACATAACACAAAAAACCCCTACCAACAGTCTGCGTGGTTACAAACCGGCCTCAGGAGCGTACTTAAATCTGATTTGGCTGAGGTGGAGTATGCCACACGATATATCCCGGATGCGACGGGCATTTTCCGCTATCAGGATAAAGTGTTTACTGAAGAGATCAGCTACGCCGACGGTGATTTTTTCAAAATGTTCTCCTTCCGACTCTTGTCTGGAAATGCGGATAAGCTCTTTCAGAACAAATCAGATGCAGTGATTACACCTGCTATCGCCCGCAAGTATTTTGGCGACGAGGACCCGATCGGAAAGACAGTAACCATCGATAACGAAGGGGAGAAGTCTTTCACCATCGTGGCCTTGATTGAAGCGCCTCCGGCAAATTCGAGTTTCGATTTTCAGATTCTTCTGCCCCAGGAGAATAGGCCATACTATGACAAGAACGTAGACAATTGGGGAAACTTTAACACACCAACTTTTGTGCAGTTGGTCTCACATGCCAATCTCGAGGCTTTCCGTGGCAACCTTGGGAAGTTGGTAGAGAAATACATGGGGGACCGGCTTGTGAAGTGGCGAAATCGGGCAACGGTACCAATTCCCCCGGAGGTAAAGCTGTTCGAATATGAATTCACCCAGCTAACAGACATGCACCTTAAAAAGGAGATTGGCTGGCACAAGGTGAGTGATCCCCAGTATTCTTTGATACTCGGCGCGATCGCCATTCTAATCATGACAATAGCCTGTATCAATTATATCTCGCTCGCCCTAACAACCTCCACCGGAAGAAGAACGGAAGTCGGTATTAGGAAAGTGGTGGGCGCGCAAAAGAGCCAGTTGATTTATCAATTTGGGTTTGAGTCAGTGCTTCTTGCTTTGATTTCCATGTTGGTAGGCCTGGGTTTGGTGGCCCTATTCTTACCTGGCTTCAATGAATTTACGGGGAAGGGTATAAGCCTGCTTCAAGGCGATCTTCTTGCGTTGTTGGGTGTTACGCTTGGCATAACTTTGCTGGTAGGGTTGATTGCGGGAAGTTACCCCGCATTATATCTATCAGGCTTCCGTCCTGTTCAAGTATTAAAAGGCCGTTTCACCTCGCGGCTGCAGGCCGGATTTGCGAAGCCGCTGGTGGTGCTCCAGTTTGCGCTTTCATCCTTCCTGATTATCAGCTCGGTTATCATGTACCGGCAGATGCGCTTTGTAACAACCAAAGATCTGGGATACAATCAGAATCAGATATTGGTTATCCCAACGCAGAAAGGTTGGACCGAGGAGTCAAACAGTACCCTGGCTCAATTCCGTGCGCGGGCAACTCAGGAATCCGACATTATTTCCGTGGCCGGCACAAGTTCTTCGTTTAATCAAGGCTGGTCGCGCTATGGTTATAAGATAGATGGAGAACAAAAGTCCGCGTATGTTTATGCTGTCGATCCGCAATACATCCCTACCCTGGATATTAAGTTGGCCATGGGCCGCAATTTTGACCCGGCCATAGCCAGCGATAGTTCAACGCTAATTGTTAATGAGGCGTTGGTGCGGGATATGAAATGGGAAGACCCACTGAGTGAATATTTGAATTGGAAGGAAGATTCAGTAGGAAAGGGATCCCGAATCATTGGTGTCGTTAAGGACTATAGTTTCCAATCTCTGGAATCTGCCGTTGAGCCAATGTTCCTTAGCATGGACAAAGAAGCGGCAGGGTACTTGATCAGTATGTTGGTAAAAATTTCACCGGAAGACACTCCGGGAACAATGGAGAAGATCAGCAAAATATGGAAGGAGCTTTATCCCGACCGGCCTTATGACTATGCTTTCCTGGATGATGACATCGCCAAGCAGTATGAGTCGTACCAGCGCTGGATGAGTATCATGGGGTTGTCAACGGCATTCGCTGTTCTGATTTCCTGTCTTGGGCTCTTTGGTTTGTCCGGGATCAACGCAGTGAACCGAACCAAGGAAATTGGTATCCGCAAAGTCATGGGGGCGGAGTTGAGCCACATCTTTATTTTGCTCAACAAGCAGTTTGTGGGACTCTCGATGATTGCCTTTGCCATTGCTGCACCTTTGTCGTGGTATGCTATCACAACCTTGTTCCTGAAGGATTTTTATACAAAAATCACCATTGGATGGGAGTTGTTTGCAGTGAGTGTTGTAGCAGGGTTAGTATTGGCGTTGCTCACGGTCAGTTACCATGCAATTAAAGTGGCGTTGACGAATCCGGCGGAGACACTGAAATATGAGTAATGAGCGCCAGGATTTGACAGTCATCGACTTCCGGCATTAAGTAGAAATTGGCCGGGATACAACGGAGTGTACTTTGGCATCCTACCTAATGAGTTGAACGTACGGGATTGTTCACCGCGAAGATGCTATGGCGCGAAGGAACACTAAGCCAGTTCTCGCAAATCAACTGGCACCACGCGAGAAATGCCCTTCTCAACCATCGTAATACCATAGATCACGTCTGTCGTTGTCATCGTGCGCTTGTTGTGCGTAACGATGATAAACTGGGAGTCTTTGCTGAAGCTGCGGATGATGTTGTTAAACTTGTCAATGTTGGCATCATCCAGTGGTGCATCCACTTCATCGAAAATACAGAAGGGTGCAGGCTTCAACAAGTACATGGAAAACAGAAGGGCTGTGGCTGTCAACGTTTTTTCTCCTCCAGAAAGCTGGTTGATAGTGAGAGGCTTTTTGCCCTTCGGTTTCGCGATGATATCAATTTCCGA